>NZ_QXIR01000043.1 GCF_003581585.1 Bacillus salacetis | reverse complement strand
AATATTAAAGACATAAAATTTAAGGGATTTAGAAAGTCTTAACTCTTGAATGGAAAGTGTTTAACTGAAAGGAGCTTACACCATGTTGATTTTGATTCGGAATGGAGAAGTCTACTCTCCCGAGTACTTGGGCAGAAAAGATATATTGATCATCAACGATTCAATTGGGTTTATTGAAGACAAAATTGACATCCCGGAAGGATTCTTTGCTGAAAATACCATTGTATTTGATGCAGCAGGAAAGGCAGTCCTGCCAGGATTCATTGATTCACATGTTCATATTCTCGGAGGGGGAGGAGAGGGTGGATACAAGACCCGGACCCCGGAAATCAAACTGACTGATGCAACACTATCCGGCATTACAACTTTGATCGGCGTAATTGGGACAGATGGCACTACCCGGACGATGGCAAGTCTTGTCGCAAAAGCCCGAGGGCTTGATGAAGAGGGGATTACCTGCTTTGTCCAGACCGGTTCTTATCAGGTGCCGGTAAGGACATTAACAGGTAAAATCGAAGATGATATCCTGCTTGTTGATAAGATAATCGGTACTGGAGAGATAGCGATCGCTGATCATCGTTCCTCGCAGCCGACTGCGGAAGAATTGGCCAGGATTGCCTCCCAATCCAGGGTTGGAGGAATCTTATCGGGCAAATCGGGTGTGGTGAATGTCCACCTGGGAGACAGCCGGGACTGCCTGAAGTTGATTTATGATGTCATTGAAAACACAGATATACCAATTAAACAATTCTATCCCACTCATATCAATCGAAATCCATATTTGTTTGAGGAAGGAGTTAAATATGCCCTTAAGGGTGGGTATGTTGACTTTACGACAAGCACGATTCCACAGTTCCTTGAAGATGGCGAGGTCCAATGCGGAAAAGGATTAAGGAGGATGCTTGATGATGGAGTGCCGGTTGAGAACATCACCTTTACATCTGATGGGCAGGGCAGCCTTCCGGAATTTGACGGGGAAGGAGGATTTAAGGGCCTGAAGGTCGCGCATGTATCAAGTCTGTTCAATGCAGTAAGGGATGCCGTCCTGTCAGAAGGGATACCTTTGGAGACCGCCATCAAGGTCATAACTTCAAATCCGGCCAGGATATTAAAGCTTCAACAAAAAGGTTCGATTGCTGCAGGAAAAGATGCTGACATGGTGATTGTGGACCGCGGATCCTTAAAGGTTGAGACCGTTCTGGCAAGAGGAAAAGTAATGGTCGAGAAAGGGAAGGCTGTAGTGAAGGGAACGTTTGAATGAAGGCCCTCACCGTGCTGTTAAATTAATTCTTTATCGAAGGACAAGAAGAATCCCTCACTTGGGACGTTTTTGGAAACTGTTTTCGAGTGGCATGATTGCGTATTTACGAAGGATCCCTAAAAGAGGATTCCCCCCTTGGATACTGAAAGGGTTATTGTTCAACCGTGAGGCCAGCTTTTTTCATCTTTATTTACAAATTTGTTTATGGATTTTTAAATTTTTGCAGTATATCAGCCTAGTGAGTAAACCCGGACTGCCTGTCCGGGTTTTTTGTGTGTATTATTCCCTGCTATAAAGTTGCGGCTGCTTTATAGAGATGAGTTAGTAGTACCCGCTTTGTAAAGGTTAGTTGGAAATTCGGATTTTTCGTGGTGAAGACCAATAGTGCATGAGTAAAATTAACAGATATTCAGACAAACTGTCGAGAAATCGTGGATTTTAATTTTGAATTGCAGAGCTTGTTTTACAAAATTCGTAAATTGTCTGTGCTAGGGTGATAGGTAAAGACCAAAGAGAAATGAAATGACAAAGTGACAAATCAACTAACGGTCTCATGTTACAGAATGTATAGTGTTTTCATTCCTTGCCAGAGTTAAAATGAAGTGAATTACCTAAATATTCAGACAAGTGGTACGAGAATGCGGGATCGCGCTGAATATATCCCTGATGGATTGAAAGCGCTTTCTATAAAAATCAACTTTGAGGGGGAATCATTATGGCGGATAAAGTCAAAATCGGATTGATACAGGCAGCACATGATGTTGATGGAATTGAACCGGTGGAGGTTCATAAAGAGGCGGCAATCAAGAAACACGTTGCATTGGTTAAAGAGGCGGCGGAAAAGGGGGCCAGGATCATCTGTCTGCAGGAAATATTCTATGGACCGTATTTTTGTTCAGAACAGAACCCGAAATGGTATGATTCCGCAGAGGAAATTCCCAATGGGCCGACCACAAAAAGATTTCAGGATTTAGCGAAAGAATTAAAGGTGGTCATTGTCCTGCCCATTTATGAAAGGGAAGGGATTGCTACATATTACAATACGGCTGCGGTCATTGACGCGGATGGTTCTTATCTCGGAAAGTACCGGAAGCAGCATATTCCACACGTCGGAGTAGGGGAAAAAGGGTATGGGTTCTGGGAAAAATACTACTTTAAGCCCGGCAATCTTGGCTATCCTGTCTTTGACACGGCGTACGCTAAGGTCGGTGTGTACATTTGTTATGACCGCCATTTCCCTGAGGGTGCACGTTTGCTGGGATTGAAAGGAGCGGAAGTGGTATTTAATCCATCAGCAACGGTAGCAGGGCTTTCAGAGTATTTATGGAAGCTGGAACAGCCGGCACATGCCGTTGCAAACGGCTACTATTTAGGTGCAATCAACCGTGTGGGCTATGAGGGCCCGTGGAATATGGGAGAATTCTACGGCCAGTCCTACCTTGTTGATCCCCGCGGCAGTTTTGTCTCGATAGGAAGCCGTGACAGCGATGAAGTGGTCATTGGAGAGATGAACAAGAAGTTAATCAGGGAAGTCAGGGATACATGGCAGTTCTATCGTGACCGCAGACCTGAAACCTATAGTGAGATGACGGCGCTGCTCCCTTGAACAAAAAATTTTTTTGGCTGGCTGATATGTGGTGGATTCGCCAGGTCTGCCTTTCAGACTGAAATCTATTAGCTGCCCATTTAATGGTTCTTTCAGAAAATGCCGGCAATCTTTATTTTCTGCTGTGTACCAAATATTTGAATGAAATGCGGTTTTACTAATCATATAGAAGCGGACGGGGGGAAGCCTAAGTGTCTACTAGTTTATCATTTCTTGATCTTGAGAATAACTTCCTGGAAGCCAAAGACGGTTTTTCCAGCAGGGAAGCTGAAGAAGAAGCTAACCGCTGTTTGTACTGTTATGATGCGCCATGCATCCAGGCATGTCCGACAGGGATTGACATACCATCATTTATTAAGAAGATTTCCTCAGGTAATTTAAAGGGCTCAGCAAGAACCATTATGCTCTCAAACCCGGTGGGAGCAAGCTGCTCGCGTGTTTGTCCAACAGAGGAACTTTGTGAAGGGGCTTGTGTGCTGAATCACTCTACTAAACCGGTCATGATCGGTGATTTGCAAAGGTATGCCACAGACTGGGCAAGGCATAATGAAGAGGTTCTCTTTAAGGCTGGTGAACCAAATGGGAAGACGGTCGGAATCATCGGCGGAGGACCGGCCGGTTTATCCGCGGCAAGGGAGTTGGCAAGGTTCGGTTATGCCGTAACGATTTATGAAGCGGAAAAAGAAGCAGGAGGACTCAATACCTATGGAATTGTATCGTTCCGTCTGCCCCGGTCAGTTTCTTTCTGGGAAGTCGATCAGGTCAAAAAGTTGAATGTTGAGATCAAGACGAATACCAGAATCGGCAGGGATATTTCTGCTGAAGAGTTAACACATCAACATGACTTCATCATTCTCGCCGCAGGAATGGCGCATGTGCCGGATCTAGGAGTTGAAGGAGAGGAACTGGCAGGGGTTCATGATGCGATAGAGTTTGTAAAAGCAACCAAGAGCGGAAAGCTTCCGGAGGGATATATCGGCAAAAGAGTGATTGTAATTGGTGCCGGCAACACCGCCATTGATGGAGCAACCTGTTCAGTCCGGTTAGGGGCACATAATGTGAAGATCCTTTACCGCCGTACACAAGCAGAAATGACAGCATACAACTTTGAGTATGAGTTCGCAAAGCAGGATGGAGTCGAATTCCGCTGGCTCACAGCTCCCAAAAGGATCATTGGCAGCAAGGAAGGCAAGGTGACAGGAATCGAATGTATCAGGATGGAACTGGATGAGCAGGGGGATGATGGGCGGAGAAGGCCAGTTCCCGTTAATGGATCGGAATTTGTTTTACCTGCAGATGCAGTCATCAAAGCCATCGGCCAGACCAGGCATCTGTCCCTTATCGACCAGTTCGGCCTTCAGCATCAAAACGGAGTCGTCAAGGTGGACCGGGAGACCTATCAGACTTCCAATCCGAAGATATTTGCTTGCGGGGATATTGTTTTTGGGAAAGGCACAGGAGAAGCGATGGTGGTAACCGCTGCAGAACAAGGAAAACAAGCAGCCTATCATCTGCATCATCAGTTTGCTGAAGTTCATTGAATTAAATGCAGATAGAGGGGGATCTAATGGCAAATTTAGCAATTGATTTAGCAGGTATTGAATCACCCAATCCTTTCTGGCTGGCATCTGCACCGCCGACAAACTCGGGATATCAAGTGCAGAGGGCATTTGAGGCTGGTTGGGGCGGTGCTGTATGGAAAACCCTGGGGGAGCCGATCATCAATGTTTCATCAAGGTTTGCGGCTGTAAGTTTTAACGGGCAGAGAGTAGCAGGATTTAACAATATCGAATTGATAACAGACCGGCCGTTAGAGGTCAACCTCAAGGAAATTCATGAAACGAAGAAACGCTTTCCAGACCGTGCGATCATCGCTTCTTTGATGGTGGAGCCAAAGCAGGAGAAATGGCATGAAATAGTCAAGAAAGTTGAAGAGGTTGGAGTCGATGGGCTGGAATTGAACTTCGGATGTCCTCATGGAATGGCTGAAAGGGGGATGGGTTCTGCTTCAGGCCAGGTTCCTGAGCTGGTGGAAAAGCAGACCTATTGGGTAAAAGAAGCCGCCGCTACTCCGGTAATTGTTAAATTGACACCAAATATCACCGACATCACCGTCACTGCGGCAGCAGCAGTCCGGGGAGGCGCAGATGCGGTGAGCATGATCAATACTATTAACAGTTTGGCGGGGGTTGACCTGGAAACTTGGAACACGATCCCGCATGTAGCGGGAAAAGGGGCGCACGGAGGTTATTGCGGACCTGCAGTGAAACCTATTTCTTTGAATATGGTAGGGGAATGTGCAAGGAACCCGGGGATCAATGTCCCGATTTCAGGAATGGGGGGTGTTTCCAACTGGCAGGATGCCGTCGAATTCATGCTGATGGGGGCTTCGGGTGTGCAGGTATGCACTGCTGCCATGCATCATGGTTTCCGGATTGTAGAGGACATGATTGACGGGCTGAATAACTATCTTGATAGAAAAGGGATTGCTTCTGTTCAGGATATTATAGGGAAATCTGTTCCTAAATATAGCGACTGGGGCAATCTCGATTTGAACTACAGTGTAGTGGCAAAAATCAATACAGATGTCTGCATCAACTGCAATAAGTGCCATATTGCTTGTGAAGATACCTCTCACCAGTGCATCGATATGCTGAAAGATCCTAATGGTAACAACTATCTTAAGGTAAGGGAAGAAGATTGTGTCGGGTGTAATCTGTGTTCAATCGTATGCCCTGTCGATGGGGCTATTGATATGATCGAAGTTCCAAGCGGACATATGCCGATGACTTGGAATGAACGCCAGAATGCTGTAGGGAAACTTGCTGGCTGCGGTATCGACGCAGTGAAATAATGGAGGTGGAGAGATGAGAAAGATAATTCGGAATGGAACAATTGTGACGGCTTCGGATACGTATCGGGCAGATATTCTTATCGAAGAAGGAAGGGTTGCGGCAATAGGGAAGAACCTTGAACATGCTGGTGAAGATGCAGAAGTCATTGACGCTGAGGGGAATTATATTTTTCCTGGTGGTGTAGACCCGCATACCCACCTGGAGATGCCGTTTGGTGGCACAGTATCGAAGGATGACTTTGAGACGGGCACGATTGCTGCGGCTTTTGGGGGTACTACGACCCTGATTGATTTCTGTCTGACGGATAAAGGGGAGCCTCTGAAAACGGCCATTGATACGTGGCATGCAAAATCAAGGGAAAAAGCTGTCATTGATTACAGCTTCCACCTGATGATCGGGGAAATCAATGAGGAAGTCCTGAAACAGCTGCCGGAAGTAATTGATAAAGAAGGCATCACATCATTCAAAGTTTTCATGGCCTATAAAAATGTATTTCAGGCTGATGATGAAACGCTTTTTAGAACATTGGTGGCTGCTAAAGATCTCGGTGCCCTGGTCATGGTTCATGCAGAGAACGGGGATGTCATTGAATTCTTAACCGAAAAAGCTTTAAGTGAGGGGAATACGGATCCGATTTATCATGCTTTAACGAGGCCGCCGGAATTGGAAGGTGAGGCGACTGGAAGGGCCGCGACATTAACCGGACTGGCAGACTCCCAGTTGTATGTTGTTCATGTTTCCTGTGCGGAAGCGGTTGATCAGATTGCCTCAGCGCGAAGCAAGGGCCTGAATGTTTGGGGGGAAACCTGTCCTCAGTATCTGGTTCTTGATCAATCCTATCTTGAAAGGCCGAATTTTGAAGGAGCAAAATATGTTTGGTCGCCGCCGCTGCGGGAGAAATGGAACCAGGAGGTTTTGTGGAATGCCCTGAAAAGCGGTCAGCTGCAGACGTTGGGATCGGATCAATGCTCCTTTGATTTCGAAGGGCAGAAAGATCTTGGGAAAGGCGATTTCACCAAGATTCCGAATGGGGGCCCGATTATTGAAGACCGTGTATCCATATTATTTTCTGAAGGGGTGGACAAAGGAAGGATTTCCCTGAATCAGTTTGTTGATATTATGTCTACACGAAGTGCGAAGCTTTTTGGGTTATACCCTAAAAAAGGGACGATTGCTGTAGGGTCAGATGCGGACCTGGTCATCTTTGATCCCAATGCAGAGAGAATCCTTTCTGCTGATACACATCATATGGCAGCAGACTACAATCCATTTGAGGGAATGAAGGTGAAAGGCGAACCGGTTTCCGTTCTATCGAGAGGTGAATTTGTAGTGGAAAACAAACAGTTCACAGGGAAGACCGGGATGGGAAAATATATAAAGAGAGCAAAGTACGGCCATCAATTAGAAGAGAACGGGGCTTTCCAATCTGCCAATTCCTAGTACCTTTTACATTTAATTATTGCCATTATTCCTTGAACAGCTCCTGCAGTCAGTCCAGAGGAGTATGTACCCGGGTTCCTGCCTCTCTTGAATCGTAAGGTTTTGCCTTTAGAAGCAAACGAAGGAGAGTGTTCATTGTGAAGAAAAGCTATTTGAAGTCACCGGATTTATTGCCCATCAGGGAAAGTGATAGAAAGATAACCAAAATCGGCTATTCATTCATGTGGGTAGGTATGGTGGTAGTTCTGGCAACCTTTGCGATCGGAGGAGCGGGTGTCATTTCCCTGCCGCTTCCAATGGTTATTCTGGCGACGGTCATAGGATCGTTGGCCATCGGGGTTTTCATCACCTTGACAGGGGATATCGGGGTTGAGCATGGGTTGTCATTCCCTGTTTATATGAGAGCTCCATTTGGAACGATCGGCACACATATCCCATCAGTGACACGGGGCCTGGCGGCATCAATGTGGTTCGGGATCAATACGTTCTTCGGTGCAACCGCCATGAATGGGATTCTGAATATCTTATTTGGATTTGATAACTGGTTTATCTGTTTCCTTATTTTTGCTTTACTGCAGTTGATCAACACAGCCCTTGGCATCAAAGCGGTTGAACGGTTTGCCGATCTTGCCGCGCCGGTGATTATTTTGATTTCTGTATGGATGTACTCGTCTTTATCTGATTCAGCAGCAGTACAGGGAAGGGATATCTGGTCATGGGTTGAGAGTCCGGTGACAGGGGGTGCGGCATTTACTGCATTCCTCGTTGTCATATTCAGCAATATGGGCTTCTGGGCTACACTGGCAGCGGACATACCTTCAATATCACGATATATGAGAGCGCCTAAATATGAGAAAAATTGGTTTAAGCGAAACAGGAGCGCCATCATCGGGAATCTGGTCGCTTTACCGATCACTCAATCCTTCATGGTGATGATTGGGGCTGTCGCATATATTGCGGTACTAAATTATGACCCTGTCATTGCCCTTCAGGAAGCGGCAGGCGGTTTCGTTCTTGGGGTGCTTCTGTTGATGATCGTACTGGCACAATGGTCCACGAATATCGCAGCAAACATCGTACCTGCTGCAACAATCTTCTCGAATGTCGGAGGCCCGAAGTTTCCGTTTTGGGCAGGTGTCATCACAGCAGGCGTTGTCGGTACTATTGTTCAGCCGTGGAACCTTTTTGATATCATCATTCCCGTCCTTTTATTTGTAGGAGGGATACTATCTGCCATTGTCGGCATTCTTGTATCAGATTACTATTTTATCAGAAAGCGCCGGGTGAACGTGCCGGATCTCTATGAAGAAAATGGCCAGTTCAAATATATGAACGGCATCAATTTGGCAGGTTTCATTTCCTGGATCCTTGGCGGGGTGGCTTCCTATTTCGTCCCGAGCTTTTCATTCCTTGTGGGTTTTGGTGTCGGTGCCATTTGTTATTATGTGCTGGCAAAATTCTGGTGGTTCAAAAAATATGAGCAGGCAGAGCTCTTGAATCCAAGTGATGACAAGTATCTGGGCATATCTGTAGGGCGGGATTGGGAAATAGCGGCTGAACCTGAGATTGTAACGGAAGAAATACCTGCTGTAAAAGGTGTTTGATCCCCATTAATGATAGCGCGTCCCTTGGCAGCCTCTGCATCGTATAAATCAATTAATCAGGAGGGCGCGAATGGCCAAACCCGAAGGACTTCTTATAGGAAGGGTGTCACTATGTCGGAATATCAAGAATTCCTTGGAGAAAGAGATAAGATAGATTACTTGATACAAGAAGGATATACAATCGAGAAAGTGAGTGAAAACCTGAGCGGGGCATTTGTTCTATTCAGTCATCCTGAAAAAGAAAAAACAACTCTTCATGTCAAAACGGCCAATGCCCGCAAATATTTTTCAAACCTATTGATTCAAGGCTGACAAAGGAGGAGCTGGATGAAAGACCTTAGCCATTCCTTATTGGTGTGTTTTGGGGTGCCCGATGACCGACCGCGTGTGTTTTTTAATACGAATGAGGAATTGATGGAATGGGTGATGAAGTTCCTGACTGAAGATTGCATATCAGTAGATGAAGCTTTGTATGAGGAAGTATTCCTAACCGTTTTCAGCAGCAAGGAGTGAGGATTGGTTTTTCCAATCCTTTTTCTCTATTTACGAATGAAAAGGAAGGAGAGATTCATGAGGAGTAACCATTATTTTTCAGTTCAAGACATTCTTTCCAGGAAGCATTTTGAACATGCCAGAGTCATTGCTGGACATAGAGGGGTGAACAGGCAAGTCAAATGGGTGCATGTTGTCGAGGCCCCGTCCATCAGGAATCTCCTCAATGGCTGTGAAATGATCCTTACGACAGGACTGGCATTGAAAGAAGAAGAGGCATTCCTTTCCTTGCTGAAACAATTGATAGATTGCCGGGCTTCTTCCCTGTGTATCGAGCTTGACACCAATATATCGATAATCCCTGAGCAGGTTCTCCGGTTCGCGGAAGAGCATGACTTTCCTATAATTGTATTTGAAAAAGAGGTGCCGTTTGTCAGTATCACCCAGGATATTCACACCATGCTCATCAATCACCAGTACAACTTGATCAAGCAGCTTGACGCTTTCGGACATGAATTGAATAAGAAGCTGCTGGATGTTCATCATTCCAGGGATATTCTAGATGTATTATACGAGCAACTAAGAGTCCCGGTACTGCTGAAGCTGCTGGATCATGAAGTGGAGGTCCACCCCAGGATGAGGCGGGCTGAGGAACAGAAAATCCGGATTTTGTTTGAGGGATATAAGGATAAAGGAAATCCCCATTTTGTCTCAAAGAAAGTTCTATTATTTGAAAAAGAATACGCAGAGCTATTAATGTTCCGTGATGATTTTCCCTTCAATGAATATGAATTACTGCTATTGGATAGAACAGCAACGGCAATTGCGCAATATTTGATGAGGGAACTGTATTTTCATGAGAAACAGCGTGTAAATGAATCCAAATGGGTCAGGTCATGGTTGAAAGGGGGGCAGCCGGAGGAAAAGGCTGCAAGTTATTTATCTGCTATATCAGGCAAGATCCACGGAGGGGTGGTATGTCTATGCAGCCTCGGAAAAATGAGAGAAAGAGAAAATATGGATTTAACATACTTCACATTAATTGCAAGGGGCGTTTTTGAACAGCAAGGATTCAACGTGCTCACAGAAAGAGAAGATGATGGCCTGACTTTTATTTTACTTGATAACCGGCCGAGCGAAACATGGAAGCGCAGGGCCTCTGATGCTTTTGAAAAGATCCTCAAAACAGAATTTTTTCAAAAGTCAACAGAAGTGAGTTTTGCAGCCGGAAGTTACCAAGCCGGCCTCATGGATATCCATAAGAGTTACCAAGCGGCGAAGGAATGCCTTTCATACCGTTCGGCCGTCACCGGGAATCAGAAGTATAATTTTTATGATGAATTGCATTTATACCGGTTGATTGCGAACATCCATGGCAATATCAATCTTCTTGAAATGGTCAGGGAGTGTTTTGCGCCGCTTTTGGAATATGACAAGGCTCATTCAGGGAGTCTCCTCATTACGTTAAAAGTCTATCTGGACTGTCAGGGTTCAAAACAGGAAACTGCAAAACAGCTTTATATTGTCAGGCAGACATTGTACCACCGTCTAAAGAAGATTGAAGAACTTTTAGGAAAGGACTTCATGCAGCCGGAAAAGCGGGTAGCCATTGAATTTCTGCTCCACGCTTACGATTATCTCAAGCCTGTATCCGACAGCCAGAAGGCTGTCATGCGTTGAATGATCCTCATTGATGTCAAAAGGACAACCGGGGTTATTTTACAGTTTGTCTAATGAAAGCATTCACATTTTATTTCATAATGAAAAAACAAGGTTTTTAGATGGAAATAAGGGAGGATTAATATGTCAGTGATCAAAAAAGAAGTTGCTGTGTTGAAAAACTATATCGATGGTGAATGGGTAGAATCCTTAAGCTCGCAAACACTCGAGGTTTTGAACCCTGCTTCACACAAAGAACTTGCGAGAGTCCCTATTTCAACAAAAGAAGATGTTGACCGGGCAGTCAAAGCTGCATCAAGAGCATCTAAAATGTGGAGAAATGTTCCAGTGCCGAAACGCGCACGTTATCTATATAAATATCATGCATTATTAACTGATAACCATGAGGAACTTGCAAAGTTGGTGGTGAAAGAGAATGGGAAATCATACAAGGAAGCCTATGGTGAAGTCCAGAGAGGACTTGAGTGTGTGGAGTTTGCTTGCGGCGCGCCTACTCTGATGATGGGGGAAACATTAAGCGGGATCGCGGAAGACATTGATTCCGAAATGTTTCGTTATCCGCTTGGGGTTGTAGGGGGGATAACTCCCTTCAATTTCCCGATGATGGTACCTTTATGGATGTTCCCTCTCGCCATTGCCTGTGGAAATACATTTGTTCTTAAACCCTCTGAACGTACGCCTATATTAGCTAACAGGCTTGCGGAATTGCTTACGGAAGCCGGGGTTCCGGCCGGAGTCCTGAATGTTGTCCATGGGGCACATGATGTAGTGAACGGCCTATTGGAACATAAAGACATTGCGGCAATTTCCTTCGTTGGTTCACAGCCGGTAGCAAAGTATGTTTATGAAAAGGCTGCTTCACAAGGAAAACGGGTCCAAGCGCTTTCAGGTGCCAAAAACCATCATGTTGTCATGCCGGATGCGGACTTCAATAAAGCGGCAGAACATATCCTCGGCTCTGCCTTTGGAAGTGCCGGCCAGCGGTGCATGGCCTGCAGTGCGGTTGTTGTGGTGGGGGACAATGATCCGTTTGTAAATGCCCTCAATAAGAAAGCGGATGAGATGGGTATCGGGGATGGAATGGATGATGAAGTGCTGTTGACTCCGGTGATACGGAGGGAGAACCGTGACAGGACCCTTAAGTATATCGAAAAGGGAATAGAAGAAGGGGCTTCGCTTATAAGGGATGGCAGAAAGGAAATGGATGGTTTTTCAGAAGGGAATTTCTTGGGAGCCACGATTTTTGATCATGTCACACCAGATATGACCATTGCCAAAGAAGAAATGTTCGCTCCGGTACTGAGCCTCCTCAGGGCAAAAGATCTTGATGAAGGACTTGATTATATCCGCCGGTCCCGTTTTGGCAATGGAGCGACGATCTACACCAAAGATGCCAAAGCAGCAAGGCAGTTCAGGGAAGAAGCCGATGCAGGCATGCTTGGTATAAATATAGGTGTACCGGCAACGATGGCGTTCTTCCCGTTCTCTGGCTGGAAGGATTCCTTCTATGGTGATATGCATGTTAATGGAAAAGATGGTGTCAACTTCTTCACAAGAAAAAAAATGATAACATCCCGCTTTGATTTTTAGTATCTTACCAATTACTAACCGCCTCGTTGAAATCATAGGTATATATAGATGATATTTGCATGCAGTTCCTTATTCTTAAGGGGAAAAGGAGGAATTTTCCTGGTGAAAACAGAACAGTCCAGTGAAAAGCTGTTGTCCAAGGATGAACAATATATATGGCATTCCATGAAGCCGTATAATCCAACGGGAACGATGGTGGCAGAGGAATCGAACGGGTCGTGGGTGACAGATCATACGGGTGCAAGGTATCTGGATGGCATGGCAGGGTTATGGTGTGTGAATGTAGGTTATGGCCGTCAGGAATTGGCTGAAGCAGCTTATGAACAGCTGAAAAAGATGGCTTACTTTCCGTTGACGCAAAGCCACCAGCCGGCTATCAGACTGGCAGAAAAATTGAACGGGATGCTTGGCGGGGAGTATGTCATATTTTTCTCCAACAGCGGATCTGAAGCGAACGAGGCGGCATTCAAGATTGCCCGCCAATATCATCAGCAAAAGGGTGAGGGGAGCAAGTACAAGATCATTTCACGCTACAGGTCGTACCATGGGAATTCCATGGGAGCACTGGCTGCTACCGGCCAGGCCCAAAGGAAGTATAAGTATGAACCACTGGCACCGGGGTTTATTCATGTACCCCCTCCTGATTCCTACCGTGATGAGGCCGATGGGCTTTCGCCGGATGAATTACCTGGTGTCAAAGCCATCGACCAGGTGATGACTTGGGAATTAAGTGAAACGATTGCGGCGATGATAATGGAGCCGATCATCACAGGGGGAGGAATCCTTGTTCCGCAGGAAGGATATATGAAAGCGGCCAAGGAGGTTTGTGATAAGCACGGGGCGCTGCTGATAGTGGATGAAGTTATTTGCGGATTCGGACGGACCGGAAAGCCTTTTGGCTTCATGAACTATGATGTCAAGCCTGATATCATTACAATGGCAAAAGGAATCACCAGTGCCTATCTGCCTTTGTCCGCAACGGCAGTCAAGCGTGAAATCTATGAGGCGTTCAAAGGATCGGAAGAATATGATTACTTTAGGCATATTAATACGTTCGGAGGAAATCCAGCGGCATGTGCACTTGCTTTGAAAAACATAGAAATAATGGAAAGCGAGAAACTATTTGAACGATCGGCGGAATTGGGCGAAAAGATGGTCAATACGCTTAAAACGAGGCTTCAAGGACATGCCAAAGTCGGGGACGTGCGCGGCAGGGGCTTGTTGGCCGGCATTGAACTGGTTTCTGATAAAAAAACAAAAAAGCCGCTGCCCGTTGACCAGGTCAATCAGGTGATCGGTTATTGCAAGTCCAAAGGGGTGCTCATCGGAAAAAACGGGGCAACGGCTGCCGGATATAACAATGTCCTGACGATATCCCCGCCTTTGAATATAGAAGTGTCTGATCTCGAATTCCTGCTGAAAACCGTTTGTGAAGGAATCAACGGCCTTGCGTAAGGATGTTTTCATTAGTGTAAAAAAGCTTGAACCCGTCTCCTGCGGGTTCAAGCTTTTTCTATTGAAATGCTTTGATATTCCGATTTGGCAGTCTCCATTTAAGTGAATAGGACAATACTCTTAAGGAGGTGGTCAGAATGAACAGGGTGTACAATTCCCGCGCCTCTGTAACAAAGTTAAGCCCGATGGCTGCTCCGCATAGGACAGCCCAGACAGCATAAATTTCCGATTTAAGCACCAATGGTTTTCTTCCGGCAAGAAGATCCCTGACCATCCCGCCTCCGCTTCCTGTCAGAACAGCGGCCACGATGACAGCACTGATCGGATGATTCATCTCGGAAGCGTACAGGGCCCCTTGGATGGCGAACGCCGATAAGCCAATCGCATCGAAGAAATTGCCCCAGCGCCGCCAATGGCGGAGCAGATTATTGGGGAATAGGAATACCGCCGTAATGGAAAGCAGTGCAATCTGGAAAAGGAATCCCTGTTCCCACAAAGCCGATACAGGAACACCGATCAGGAGATTTCGGATCGCTCCTCCTCCAAACGCAGTAACGATTCCCAAGATGTAAACGCCAAGAATGTCATATTCTTCTTCCATCGCGACGATCGCTCCGGAAACGGCAAATGCTACAGTGCCGATGATACTCAGAACTTCCCAAGTCATACCTGTTCCTCCTTTGCTGTAAATTCCTGAATTCCTTTAACGCATCACCGCATCGGGGGACTGTCCCCCATTAAGTTAATGCGTTAATCCGTTAAAGGAACTCTGCATAGCTGCACGTTTCAATCCCGAATCAAACATATTGATTTTATCATGTCATATTCGTTTTGCAACCTTTTTTTATCACATTTTTGCTGGTGTTAAACATAGTGTTTATATTTCGTTTTTGATATGATGAACAATAGCAAATATAAAAGGAAAGAAGGTTTCTTATTGGAAGAAAAAGTTGTAGAAAAAGCCTTGCTTGTAGGATGTCAGATCGAAGAAGATGACCAGCGTTTTGAGTATTCAATGGAGGAGCTTGCCTCTTTGGCAGAAACAGCCCGGGCCGAAGTTTCGGCGGTGCTTTCTCAAAAACGGGAGCGTATCCATCCGAAGACATATATCGGAAAAGGGAAAGTGGAAGAATTGATTGCCCTTCAAGAACAATTCGAACCGGATCTTGTGATTTTCAATGATGAGTTATCACCCAGCCAGATCCGCAACTTATCAGAGCAATTGGACGCCAGGGTCATTGACAGGACGCAATTGATATTGGACATTTTTGCCCAGAGAGCCCGTTCGAAGGAAGGGAAACTGCAAGTGGAATTGGCGCAGCTTCAGTACATGCTGCCCCGCCTGGTCGGTAAGGGAACAGCTATGTCCCGTCTTGCAGGGGGGATAGGAACCAGAGGCCCGGGTGAAACCAAGCTTGAGAGTGACCGCCGTCATATCAGGCGCAGGATTGACGATATCAAGAAATCCCTGCAGGTCGTTGTCGAACACCGGGAAAGGTACAGGGAAAGAAGAAAGAAGAATAAAACCTTCCAACTGGCACTGATGGGTTATACCAATGCAGGAAAATCAACCCTTTTCAACCGGATCTCCATAGCGGAGTCATACGAGGAAAATCAACTTTTTGCAACGTTGGATCCATTAACCAGGAAATTGATCCTTCCCAGTGGATATACTGCGCTTGTAACTGATACGGTAGGTTTTATTCAGGATCTTCCCACTGCATTGGTTGCAGCTTTCAGGTCGACCCTCGAAGAAGTAAAGGAAGCAGATCTTCTTTTGCATGTAGTGGACAGCTCCAATCCTGATTACAACAATCATGAAAAAACGGTCCAATCACTTCTGGAAGAGCTGGGTATGGACCATATACACCAGTTGACGATCTATAATAAAAGAGATCAAATGCACCCTGACTTTGTCCCGGATAGCAGCAGCGAAAAGATCATCATCAGCGCTCTGGATGGAAACGACAGGGACAGCTTGAAACATAAAATAGAAGAAATTGTGATTGAACAGATGGAAGCCTACCACGTAAACCTGCCATCCAGTGAAGGAAAACTTTTATCTCAACTCAAGAATGAAACCATCCTGAGAAAACTTGAGTTCAATGAAGAAAGCCATACTTACGAGGCTGAAGGTTTCTCGTTGACCGACCACCCTGTAACAGGGAACATCAAGAAATATCAAAAGTAACTGCTGTGGGTTTTTACAGGCTTTTTCGTAAACTTTGTTGCTCTTCTTGAAATATTTCAAATAATATCCAGGTAAATCGCCGAATAAACCACGCTAAGCAGGAAAGAAAAGAGCTGCTCTTTCTTTTTTCGAGAGTAATACCTTGGAATTCAGCGGAAAAATCCGTCACTTGTGATTTTTTCAAAGCGACCATATATACGAAAACAGCCTTTTGTAGAACGGCAGCAGGTTAGATTGGAGAAACAGATGTATCAATATTTAACTCATGGTAAACAATTGCAGGCTTTGGCCGAAAAGGCTGAAGATAGAATATCGCTTATTCATCAAAAAATCGACAGGCAGGCAGAAACCAATCAATTCAGGGTGTTATCTTCCTTTCAAAGGCATCGGGTGAGCGATTCGCACTTCATCCCTACAACAGGATATGGTTATGATGATATCGGCAGGGATACGCTTGAACAGATCTATGCGGATGTGTTTGGCGGTGAATCAGCCTTGGTGCGGCCGCAGATCATTTCAGGAACTCACGCAATATCGATATCTTTGTTCGGGATCCTGCGACCAGGAGATGATCTGTTATATATTACTGGGAAACCATACGATACCCTTGAGGAAATCGTCGGAATCCGCGGGAAAGGAACTGGTTCCTTAAAAGAATTCGGGATAGGCTATCAATCCATACCGCTTAAACAAGATGGTTCTGTGGACTTTGATAAGACAGCTAAAGCGATTGGTCCGAAAACAAAGATGATCGGCATTCAGCGTTCCAAGGGGTATGCCAGCCGCCCTTCATTCACAATTGACCAAATCAAGGAAATGATTGAATTTGTCAAAGAGATCAAGCCTGATGTCATAGTGTTTGTTGACAACTGTTATGGAGAATTCGTGGAAGACCGGGAACCGTGCCATGCCGGGGCGGATCTCATCGCGGGATCGCTGATCAAAAATCCGGGAGGCGGCCTGGCTAAAACAGGCGGATATATAACGGGCAAAAAAGAAATGGTGGAAGCGTGCTCATATCGGATGACCTCACCAGGGATAGGCGCCGAAGCAGGAGCTTCGCTTTATTCGCTTCAGGAAATGTATCAGGGGTTCTTCGGGGCACCGCATGTAGTGGCGCAGGCATTGAAGGGAGCGGTTTTCACTGCTGCAGTATTGGATGACCTTGGGATGAATACCGATCCCTCCTGGGATGCAGAAAGAACAGACTTGATCCAATCTGTGCAATTTGATGATAAAGAAAAGATGATAGCATTCTGCCAGGCGGTTCAATTTGCATCACCGGTCAATTCTCACTTCACCCCTCACCCGGACTATATGCCTGGATATGAAGATGATGTAATCATGGCAGCCGGTACCTTCATTCAAGGAGCGAGCATCGAACTGTCTGCGGATGGACCTGTCCGGCCGCCTTATACAGCTTATGTGCAAGGCGGATTAACGTATTCTCATGTGAAGATCGCCATTTTGACAAGTATTAATAATTTGATTGAAAAAGGTTTAATCAATATTAAAATAGGATAATTAGTTTCTAAAAGGATAGCTTGAAAATGGGCTGTCCTTTTTTAATGAAAAGTCATGTAAGTTTTTCTTACATTCCTTTGACGAAACTCCTTACATAGAATATACTGATATCATGAAAGAAAGAAGGAGGTGAATCGGGATGAGTGGAAGTGAAATTAGAAGGAGCATGCCGCTTTTTCCAATGGGAATCGTGATGCAGCTGACTGATTTGACTGCTCGCCAGGTTCGCTATTATGAAGAGAATGAATTGATTTTCCCTGCTAGGACAGAAGGGAAACGAAGGCTCTTCTCCTTGAATGATATCGATAAGTTGCTTGAGATCAAGGATTTATTGGATCAAGGAATTAATATGGCAGGTATCAAGAAAATATTTGCTGTTCAAGAAGAACATCAACTGACTGAGACGAACAAGCAGCAAGAGGAAAGGGCAAAGCCGGACCTATCTGATGATGAATTGAGGAAATTGTTGAGAAACGAATTGCTGCATGCAGGCCGTTTCAACAAATCTTCACTTCGGCAAGGTGATCTGTCGCGCTTTTTCCATTAATGAAAAAATTAGATGATTGAAAATTTTGAGGAGGAATTAGTAAAGATGGCAAAGTATACTCGTGAAGACATTTTAGAAATGGCTGACAAGGAAAACGTTAAGTTTATCCGCCTGCAGTTCACTGATATCCTGGGTACAATCAAAAATGTTGAAATCCCTGTCAGTCAGTTAGGCAAGGCTTTGGATAACGAAATGATGTTTGATGGTTCTTCAATCGAAGGTTTTGTCAGGATTGAAGAGTCTGATATGAAATTATACCCTGACTTTGACACTTGGGTAGTGTTCCCTTGGACAGCTGAAAAAGGAAAAGTTGCACGTTTGATCTGTGACATCTATAATCCGGACGGCACCCCATTTGCTGGAGACCCGCGCAGCAACTTAAAGCGTGTGCTTAAGGAAATGGAAGAGCTTGGATTCTCTGATTTCAATCTTGGACCTGAGCCGGAATTCTTCCTCTTCAAGCTTGATGTGGAGGGACAGCCGACACTTGAATTGAATGATAACGGAGGTTACTTTGACCTTGCACCGACAGATCTTGGTGAAAACTGCCGGAGGGATATAGTTCTTGAACTGGAAGAAATGGGCTTTGAAATTGAAGCATCCCACCATGAGGTTGCCCCTGGACAGCACGAAATCGACTTCAAATATGCATCAGCTTTGAAAGCTTGTGATGATATTCAAACATTCAAGCTCGTTGTTAAAACAATCGCCCGTAAACACGGTCTTCATGCAACTTTCATGCCGAAACCGTTATTCGGTGTCAATGGTTCCGGTATGCACTGCAACATGTCTCTGTTCAAAGACGGCAAGAACTCTTTCTTTGATGAAAGCGGCGAATTGCAGTTAAGTGAAACTGCACGTCAATTCCTAGCAGGCACAATCAAGCATGCAACAGGCTTCACTGCAATCACGAACCCGACAGTCAACTCTTATAAGCGTTTGGTTCCTGGTTATGAAGCACCTTGTTATGTTGCATGGTCTGCACAGAACCGCAGTCCGTTGATCCGTATCCCTGCTTCCCGCGGTATGAGTACCCGCGTAGAGGTAAGAAGCGTGGATCCGGCAGCCAACCCTTATCTAGCAATGACTGTATTGCTTGCAGCAGGTTTGGACGGTATAAAGAATGAAATGAAAGCACCTAAGCCGGTTGACCGCAATATCTATGTCATGAATAAACAAGAGCGTGAAGAAGTCGGAATTGAAGACCTTCCTGCTACACTTTACAATGCACTTGAAGCATTGAAGAAAGACGAAGTCATGGTAAATGCTCTTGGCGGTCATATCTTCGAGCACTTCATCGAAGCTAAAGAGATTGAGTGGGATATGTTCCGTACTCAAGTACACCCTTGGGAACGCGAACAGTACCTGCAAATGTATTAATAGATGGAAACCCCTGGCACAATTATGCTGCCAGGGGTTTTTTTATTTTGAAAAGTATTAGTTTCTCTTTGCAAAAATAATTCCGTATTTACCAGCGGTAAAATCCATGTGAATCAAAGTTATGATTTTGGAATTTTCTAAAGATCCGGGTTTCGAAAAAGGAACTTTATGAATTTTTTAAGCTCCTGGTCTCATTCCCCATGAGCTGAGGAACTGTTTTTGGGTTTATGTACGGCTTTAATGATAGTCCTGGTTTGCAGGGTTGAATACATCAGTCCGAAGAATGTCAAAATGCTGCCGCTGACGATGAATCTTTTCCTGTTTTTTTCCTGTCCTAAATGTGTGATATAAAGGTGTACAGCCGTACACAGAATCATTAATACAACAACCGGTAATGACTTCATGGAATTTCTCCTTTGATATCCAGATGAAATTAAGATGTCCAGACCATCATTGATATATTCACATCAGTTAGAAAACTTGTACAGCCTCAACTCAAAAAAGAAAATCTTCAAATCATACTTGAGAAAATCACCGACCATTTTCCTACTAACATCTTCAACTATGATATTCATCCATGGAAATATTTCATGATTAGACAACCTTTTTAAAAAACAGTATGATATACCGCCTAAAAATCACCATTTTCAATAATTGACTGCCTATTCAGTTAATTATGTTAATCTGCTAGAATCCTAGTTACAGGAGCCATTACATACGTTTACTGCAGATATCCAATGACTCTTGTTAACTACCAAAAGAGGAGGGGACTTGTCGAAAGCTGATTCAGACTGGCTGGTTAGATAGGACCAGTACAAAAATTGAAAATGGAGGAATGTTTATGAAATTCAAAAAAATTGCCGCCCTGTCGCTTGCTGCATCTCTTGCCGTCTTTCCAAGCTTCGGAGGAAGTGCCCTTGCGAAGGATTCGAACCCTCTTGAAAACGCTCCTAAAAACTCAGCTGCCAAAGTCAGCCTTGAAAAAGGAAGTTATGTAAAAGGTGAAGTGATTGTTAAATTTAAAGATGGGGTGGCGAGCTCCCAAAAAGGAAACGATTTAAAGAAGCTGGGAGCGACTGAGGTTTCGGATAAGGACAGTGTTAAATCCGACTTCAAAGTCCTGAAGGTAGGAAACCCGGAAGCTGCAGCAAAAGCTCTGAGCAAAAACCCTAATGTGGAATATGCTGAACCAAACTACACCTTCTCTGCAACCTGGACTCCTAACGATACTTATTATCAAGGCTATCAGTACGGACCTCAAAACACTTACACCAATTTAGCGTGGGATTATACACGCGGAAGCAGCGGACAGGAAATTGCAATCCTGGACAGCGGAGTGGATTATAACCATCCCGATCTGGATGGAAAAACGATCCGCGGTTATGATTTTGTCGATAATGACTATTACCCAATGGACTTGAATGGCCATGGCACACATGTGGCAGGAACAGCTGCTGCTGAAACGAACAACGGTACGGGTATTGCAGGTATGGCGCCTAATACCAGGATTCTTGCTGTACGCGTCCTTGATGCTAATGGAAGCGGATCGCTGGCTGATATAGCTGACGGTATCCGTTATGCAGCAGATCAGGGAGCGGAAGTCATTAATCTTTCACTTGGATGTGACTGCAGCACAACTACCCTTAAGAATGCTGTAGATTATGCATGGAACAAAGGATCTGTCGTGGTGGCGGCTGCCGGTAATGATGGTGTCTCCACAACATTTGAACCTGCATCGTATGCTAACGTGATTGCAGTAGGTGCAGTAGATTCTAATGACCGCAGAGCATCATTTTCTAATTACGGTTCATGGGTTGATGTTACAGCACCGGGAGTGGACATAGCAGCCACTGTTCCTAATAATGGCTATGCTTATATGTCCGGAACATCAATGGCGTCACCTCATGTGGCCGGATTAGCAGGCTTATTAGCAAGCCAGGGCCGTACAAACGTACAGATCCGCGCGGCAATCGAACAAACAGCCGATCCGATCAGCGGAACCGGCACATATTTCGAGCATGGCCGTATCAACTCTTACGATGCGGTAAGATACTAACCGGAAATCCGAAAGACAGACAGTCCTGAATTAATTTTCAGGACTGTTTTTTTATATAAAATTTAATTTTTTAAATATTTTGTTAATAACTATGTTACCATATTATTACAAACTGTATATGAGGAGTGTGCTTATGCTGCAGAAAGTAAAAGAGAATGTTGCTAAAGTGATGGTTGATAAAGAGAAAGAAATAGAACTTATGTTAATAGCCCTGCTTAGTGATGGCCATGTCCTTCTGGAAGATGTACCGGGGACAGGAAAGACAACAATGGCAAAGAGTTTTTCAAGGAGCATAGAGGGAGATTTCAACAGGCTGCAATTTACTCCTGATACCCTTCCGTCCGATATTGTCGGACAAGAATACTTTAATATGAAAATAAGTGACTTCCAGATAAGAAAAGGTCCTGTATTCACCAATGTTTTATTAATCGATGAAATCAACCGGGCAGTTCCAAGGACTCAGTCAGCGTTGCTTGAATTGATGGAAGAAAAGAATGTTACTCTGGGCGGTGTAACTCATCCGCTTCCAAAACCATTTATTGTAATCGCTACACAAAATCCCTTCGATTCCATCGGGACTTTTCCTTTGCCGGATGCACAGCTTGACCGATTCCTGTTAACAATCAAGCAAGGCTATCCATCCCCTGAAAAAGAAAAGTCCATGTTAAAGCGTTTCAGAAAGAACAACCCGATCGAGAGCCTGGAAAGTGTCATCTCGAATAAAGATATCCGGGAGATGAAGGACAAAGTGAAAGAGGTAAAGGTTTCAGGGGATGTGGAGGATTATTTGATGGATATTATCCTGAAAACAAGGAAGCACCGATATATTGAAATCGGTGTCAGCCCAAGGGGATCGCTCGCATTCATGAAAGCAGCCCAGGCAAGGGCTTTCCTGAATGGAAGGGAATTCTGCACTCCTGATGATGTGAAAAAACTGGCTCAGCCTGTACTGGCCCATCGAATATCATTGAATGTAGAAGGGGAAGTGAAAACCTCAAAGGAGAACGTTCTCCAGGAAATCCACGACAGCACTTCTGTCCCTGTTGAGACAACTGCATGATCATCCATCGAGTTAAATCGTTTTTCATCCAGCCGAGAGTCATGATATTTATTGTCCTCCTATTTATAATAAGCAGTTTGGCAGGGCAAGGTTTTATCTCGTTTCTATTCGCCCTGGCCATTTCACTGTCACTTCTTTCCGAATGGTATTTGAAATACTTGCATACCAAAGTGGATTGGCAGTTTAAGAAGTACCTGGATATGACCAGTATCGGTGAGGAATTTACAGGTGTATTGGAACTTAAGAACGAATCGGCTTTCCCCATCTTTGGACTGAAGCTTAACATCGAGAGCAGGAGTGATCAGGATTTTGTTTTTCTTGATCAAGCCAATGAAAAGCAGGAATCCAGTATCTATTCAAAAAGAATCGACCTCCTTCCGCATGCAGCCACAACTGTGGAAATCAAAATGAGGGGAAAGGGAAGGGGTATGCATAATTGGAGTGCTTTTGACCTGCTTATCCAAGATCCGCTAAAATTACAAACAGCAAGATTGGATTATTCAAGCACAGAACTTCCTCGATTCAAAGTAGTCCCAAGAATTCATAAGCTGAAGGATATGAAATTGAAATCCATGCTTCAGGGGTTCAAAAACACAGCTAACTCTTTGTTTATCGACGAGTCAAATATTATCGGGACGAAGGATTATGAAAATGAAAGCTTTCGGCACATCCATTGGCTGGCGACTGCAAAGGAAAACAAACTCCTCGCCAAAAAATATCAGCAGGTCCAGGGGGATTTTTATTCGGTTTTCCTGAACCTGGCAGGCAATGGCCCCTTTCATCTCCGGAAGGATATGGAGGAACTGATTGAGTACACGGTGTCGGTCTGCATTTACCTGATTAAAGAAGGATGCAAAGTTCAACTCTGGGTGAATTACTCCACCCGTGATAAAGGCATCCTGAGACTGGAGAATGATATCGATCGTTCACACTTGAAGAAGGTGATTGAAACGATGGCCCTTATTAATACCAATGGAATGTTTCTCTCTACTGAACAATTCTATCAATTCGGAATGGCACAAATGGACCCAAAGTCCATGGCGCTTGTCATTGGAACACCGCCTCTGTTTGTAAAAAGAGAGTGGCTCCAGATTAAACAATAACGGGAGTTGACAATGAAGGACAAAATATTGGTTATCTTGATTTTTGCAGCCATGGCAGCTTCTCTGGGATATATGTTAAGCGGGACAACGATATCCATATCGGAAGGGGTCAAAAGCTTTTATAAAAATAAACAGGAAGAACTCATTGCCGAAAGTGACCCCTTGGTGATCTATGCAGAAGATGTCCGTGATGGACGGGAATTGGACTGGGATCCAGATGAAGGATTGCGGCGTGTAATCATAATAGGGGATCTGCCCTTTCCCCGCCTATATGGAGAAGGAGGATTTTCGGTAAAGGATGCGGCAAAGTTATTGGGATTCCTTGTCCCATTTTGCCTTCTTTTCATCTATTGGTTCCGGCTTTACCGTAAGAAACAGCAAAAACAGGGGGATGATAGAAAGGCACTGACAGGTATCCAGCAGCGGGATCCACACACTGCTGTTACAGGGGAAAACTCTATGGATGTTCCTTCTGCAAAGGCAATTCACGAAATTAGAACGCTGTTGAAGGAATGGGAAAGCAATTTAGCGCATGATAAGAAGAAACGATATCAAGAGACGATATCAGAGTGGTTTAAAAGAATTAACGGACCGGCATCCATCATACCAATCTATGAAAAAGTTCGTTATGGGTATGGGGAATGCACAATGGATGAGTACAAATTGATAAAAAAGATCCTGAGCGCTGGATAAAGAGAACAATCTTTGAAAAGAGAGGCGGAAAATTTGAAAATAAAGATCCGATTTCTTATAGTTTTTGTTCTGGCTGGCCTTACCCTGGCTTTTTCTGTTAGTGTCATCAACCTCAAACTTTCTGGACAAATCACCGGTTTTTATCAGGAAATTCAAGATAAGCAGGATAGAGCCTTTCTTGGGGATTTTAATAAAGGAAGATCAAGCAGGGAAATGAATTTGGAGACGTTTGATATTAAATATCTTGAAAAGACTGCAAAAGAAGAGAAAGATGCAAATATAATTATAGGAAAAATTTTCAAAAAAAGAACCTCTCCCTTTGGAAGCAACACAGGAACAACCTTTTAAGAAAACGGATTATTTGCTGTTATTCACTGTGTTAACAATCAGCCTTGCTCTAATATATTCCTTTCTAAGATATAATAGGCGGAAGAAAGATAATAAGGATACGGAACAGGTTGTAAATCAAGGTCATAATGATGATCTTTTAGTGTTGGATAATATTAAACTGATTAATGAGAACAAAATCCGCCAGCTTCTTATTGATTGGCAAAGCAATCTGGAAGAAGTTCAAAAGAAGAGAGACAGCGAAACGATCTATGAATGGTTCTTAAGAATTAACGGGCCGTTGGAGGTCCTTCCTATTTATGATAAAGTACGTTATGGACAGCAGGAATATACTCAAAGTGAATACCTTCTGATATCATCAAAATTAAATAGGGATAAGTAGATATGAGGCTGACCCAAAAGATCAGCCTCTTATCTTATTTAGAAACCATGGGACACTGTACATTTAGGGAATGTCTCCCTATGTTATTGTATTTAGGTCTTCTGCAGATTGTTTCCAGACTCCGGAAAAGAGGGTATTCAGCCCTGTTTCAACTGTTTTAGCAGTTGTCGGCGTCTGTACTCTTAATTCAATAGTACAGCCTCGCTTTCATTTAAAGAGAAGGGGCTTAAAAGCAGTACATGGCACCATGCAGCTTTAATAATCCACTTCCTAATCAGTCTTTTCATTGCATCATGTAAGCATATTTGGAATAATTAATATCTATAAAACTGGTGAAAAAAGGTAAAATCTATAGTGGGGACGTGATGAAAATATATACACATTTAGTCTTTAATAATGGCTGTTTTCTCATATATTGTAGCTTTCGGAAAAATCCCAAGTGCCGGATTTTTCCCCTGTAAACAAAGGTTTTACTCTCGAAAAAGAACGAGCAGCTCTTTTCTTTCCTTCTCACCGGGGTTTTTTCGATGAAATACCAGGATATTAGTTGAAATTTATATTGAATAGCAACAAAGTTTACGAAAAGAGCCTTAATGATCGAAAAATGGAAATCCTTTCAAAGGGAAGTACGGGTCAGCCAATCTTTATCCTTACAGGCATGGGCTGTTCATTTGACGAATGGTATGAGGTTTCGGAAGAATTGAGCAAGACAAACCAAGTCATCATGTTCCATCGACCTGGATTGGGTGAAAGTGAATTGGGTGATGATACAAGGAATACACAGGCGGCTGTCCTTGACTTGTTAAATGTCGTAAATCACTTGGGGATCAATGAGCCAATTTACCTTGTTGGCCATTCATATGGCGGATTGTGTGCACAGCATTTCGCCAAGGTACATCCTGGCATTGTAAAAGGAATGGTATTGGTGGATTCTACCTCAGTGGATTTAAAGATATTGGACGACCTGGATTTACCAGTGATGGATGAGGAATCTGATGAAGTCTGGATTACCAAATGTCAGGATTATGCCGGTAAAACAAAAGAACAACTTGAAGACCTTATCAGACCTTCACTGGAAAGAGAGCATCAATCATTTCCTGAATCGGTACAACAGAGGCTTTTGGAATTTAAAGTAAATCCCCTCCTATATAAAGCCATGGCATCAGAAATTCGGCATTGGAAGGAAGATGCTGAGGAAATAAAAAGTTTAGGGAAGTTTCCTGACATCCCTTTAATTGTAATAGGAAGGGATAAAGAACATAGTATGATCCTCGAAGAATACAACAGGATTCCAGAATGGGAAGTAAGAAAATTTGAAGAAACGTGGGAAAAATTGATAAAAGACCAGTCAAAGCTGTCAGTAAATAGCCGCCTGATTTTTGCTGACCAATCAGGTCATGCTGTTTATCTCGATAGACCGGATGTTATTATTGAGGCAATACATAAGCTGATTTTTTCCACGGAAGGGAGTAGAATATGACCTTTTCAATAATATTCGATATGGATGGAACACTCTTTCAAACGGATAAGATACTGGAATTGTCGCTGGAGGACACGTTTAACTACCTAAGGTCTCAAAATAAGTGGGACGCTGTTACGCCTATAGATCAATACCGGGAAATTATGGGGGTGCCTTTGCCGGTAGTGTGGGAAGCGTTGCTGCCAAACCATTCCTTAGAAGTAAGGAAGCAAGTGGACTCCTATTTTTTAAAAAGGCTGATCGGGAATATAAGAAGCGGGAAAGGTGCATTATATCCCAATGCTGTGGAGGTTTTAAAATTTCTAAAGAATAACAACTTTGATATATTCATTGCCAGTAACGGACTGGCAGAATACCTGAAAGCCATTGTTTCTCAGTATGGACTGGATGAATGGGTTACGGAGACTTTCAGTATTGAACAGATTGAAACATTAGATAAGGCCGGTCTTGTCAATAGGATACTAGAAAAGTATGCTGTCACCAATGCTGCGGTGGTCGGGGACCGGCTGTCAGATTTCAATGCCGCGAGGGAAAACGGGTTGATTTCCATAGGGTGCAGTTTTGATTTTGCCCGGCCAGATGAACTTGCCCGGGCGGATATAGTCATTCGTGATTTGATGGAATTGAAACCGATACTTATACAGCAAAATAAACAGCCTGTTTAAAAGAGAACTACATATTCTCTCGTTTTAGACGGTAGACGGACCCGCCTTCAATCTTTTAATTGAGGACGGGTTTGTTGAATCTTGAACAGAAAAACGTTTTCATCAGGCTGAATACAGCCCTCATCATAAACGGTTTTCCAGCATCTTGAAATTCAATGGTACAACTGTTAGAAAAGCCTTCATCAATACTTTTTTTGACTTCTCAAGGTATTCCTTATCAATATGCTTCTGGAGTCCTTCTTCGCATAAATAATTCTGCTGGCTGCGCTTTTCGTGATTCCTTTATCTCATGCGATAGCCCTCCAATCTGTACGTGGCTGAACGGCCGCTTCCGCTTTTTAGATCACCGCACTCACCGCGGAATCGGGCGCCTGTAGCGAAAATTAACTATATTCCTGTTTTGTAACCAACGAGGAAAACAGGTTCGCTCTTGTAGAAATTCACCTGTGCAAATCATTCATTAAATGTGTTAACTGCTATGAAAATGGGGAACTAGTATAGAGGAAGGTTTATCAGAGAAATGAATGAAAAAGGAGTGGAATCCATGAATCAAAGTCAATTGGATCGAATGAAGAATGGTAAAGGGTTTATTGCAGCGCTTGATCAAAGCGGCGGGAGTACCCCCAAGGCATTGGAAGCTTATGGTGTGATGGGTGAAGCCTATTCAAATGAAGATGAAATGTTTGAACAGGTCCACACGATGCGCACGAGAATCATCACGTCTCCTGCTTTCAGCTCGGATTACATCCTTGGAGTGATTCTGTTCGAGCAGACGATGGACAGTAAAGTAGAAGGTCAATATACAGCGGATTATCTGGCAGACCATAACATTGTCCCTTTCTTGAAAGTGGATAAAGGATTGGCTGACAAGGAAAATGGTGTCCAGCTGATGAAACCGAATCCGGGTCTGGATGAGACGCTTCGCCGGGCAAATGAACGTAATATCTTCGGTACTAAAATGCGTTCGGTCATCCATGAACCGAATGAAGAAGGAATCAAGGCTGTGGTGGATCAGCAATTTGAAATAGGGAAGAAAATCATAGCGGCTGATTTAGTTCCCATCATCGAACCGGAAGTGAATATTAACAGCGGGGATAAGGAAGAGTGTGAAGAACTATTGCGGTCAGAGATCCTCAAGCACCTCAATGATTTGTCCGAAGAAGAAAATGTAATGCTGAAGCTGACCATTCCGACAACGGCCAATGCATACAAGGAATTGGTCGATCATCCGCGGGTAATCCGGGTGGTTGCACTATCCGGCGGCTACTCCCGTGAAGACGCAAATGAGAAATTGAAAGAAAACGACGGGATGATTGCCAGCTTCTCCCGTGCGCTTGCTGAAGAATTGAGGTTCAATCAATCTTCTGAAGAATTCGATAAAGCGATGAAAAGTGCAATCGAATCGATTTACGATGCTTCTGTTAATAAGAAAGAGATAAGCTGAATTGTCTTATGGCTCCCCACGAAGGCGGGAATCGCGATATTAATTGAATCTTAATAGTACAACTCAACTGAAAGAGCAATGGATGATATTCATCCATTGCTCTTTTGCCGTTTAACTTTCATTTTCTATGTTCATATCAGTGTTCTTCCAATGAATCTCTTTTTTTCTCGCTTTCGGAGACAATCAAAGCGCATGCGGCATCTCCTGAAATATTTATCGAAGTCCTGGCCATGTCGAGTAATCTGTCAATGCCCAAAATCAAGCCGATTCCTTCCACCGGCAGATTGACACTGCTCAATACCATTGCCAGCAGTATAAGGCCAACTCCAGGTACCCCGGCTGTCCCTATACTCGCAAGCACTGCAGTCAGCACGACCGTTACCAGTTCGCCCATTGTCAGATCCACGCTGTACACTTGGGCAATGAAGACAGTAGCCACACCCTGCATAATCGCGGTTCCATCCATATTGATGGTGGCACCCAATGGCTGTACAAATGAACTGACCGGTTCAGTGACTTTCAGACGTTTCTGGGCCGTCTCCATGGAAATCGGCAATGTTGCATTACTGCTTGAAGTACTGAAAGCCACGCTCATGGCCGGACTGAAATTCTTAAAGAACCACAGGGGGCTCTTCCTGGCAATGAGAAGGATGGCTCCCCCGTAAGTGACAACTGCATGGACCACCAGAGCCAGTATGACAACCATCATATACAGCCACATGGCTTTGATGGCTCCCCAGCCTTGGCTCCCTATAGCCGAGGCAATCAATCCAAATGTACCATAGGGTGCAAATTTCATCACCAGTGTAACCAGGTACATTAACAAATCGTTGGCCTGATCAATTAAATTCAAAATTCCTTTTGTTTTATCTCCCAAGGCTGTTAAGCCGATGCCGATGAATATGGCAAACGCAATGATTTGCAGCATATTTCCTTCTGACATGGCCGTCAAGGGGTTCTTGGGAATGATGTTCATAAGTGTTTCGCCCACAGGTGGTGCTTCCTCTGCTTCAAAGCCCTCATTACTCGCTCTGTCGATTCCTTCAACGAGCCCTGGATCGATGATGAACGCAAGACTGAGCCCAATCACAATCGCTAAACAGGTCGTTACTAAAAAGAAGGTGATGGTCTTAAATCCAATCCTCCCGAGCTTCTTGGGATCCCCCAAGCCGGCAGACCCAAGAACAATCGATACAAACACGATAGGGACCACAAGCATGGAAATGAGATTAAGGAATATCCTTCCTAATGGCGTGAATAAATAAGGATCTAAAAATTCAAATGCCTCTTTTGCAAAAACATTCAATAATAATCCTGTTACAGCCCCTGCGATCAGGCCGATGATGATTTTACTGGTCAAACCAAGCTTCATCCTGCATCCTCACCTTCTAAAATACAAAAATATTTAAATGAATTTACCCTGTTTATAGTGGTTCGAAACCTCGTGATTTATTACCGGTCCCTAAATAGTAAAAGGCTCTTCAAGCATAGGGTTAGTATATATATCTGTTTCATTTTATTTAAATTAACTTTGAGTATAAAGAGAAAAAAGATATAGGCGGATAGGTATAGAAGTTATATTCTGAATGAACCTCCAATAAATGTAGTCAAGCATCTCCACTCCACCCTCCAATAACTTGTAAATTTTCCAAACTTTTTAAATAATTAAACTATGTAAAAATCAGAATAATTTTTAATCAGTCATATCGGTGCTGAAAGGGTGCTTTTTATGGAAAAGGTAAAACAGCAAACTAAAAATAAGCATGTTCCCATCAGGATAAATCTCTTATTTTTTATCGTATTCCTTTTGTTTTCACTTCTTATCTTACGTTTGGGAGTCGTCCAGATAGTCTCGGGTGAGGATTTCAAGCTTGAGGTCGAAAGAACGGAAGATGTCGTGGTGGCCAACAGTGTCCCCAGAGGAAAAATTTATGACCGTAATAATGAGGTCATCGTTGATAATGTGGCAATGAATGCCATCACATATACTCCTGCTCAATCAAGTAAAACAGACGAAATGATGAAAACCGCCAGGAATCTTGCGCAGCTGATTGAAATGGATACGGAAGCGGTTACCCCAAGAGATAAAAAAGATTTTTGGATCCTATTGAATAAGAAAGAAGCAGACTCAAAAGTAACAAAAGAAGAAAAGGAAATGATCAACAGAGATAAAGAGTTATCAGCAGAAGAAAGAAATGCGAAAATTTATAAATTGACCTTGGACCGGATTACAGAAAAAGACACTGCCAGCCTATCAAAGCAGGATATCGAAGACTTAGCAGTTTATCGGGAGATCAGCAGCGGATACGCCCTTACTCCTAAAATCATTAAAAATAAAGGTGTAGACAAAACCGAACTGGCTATTGTTAATGAACACCTATCTGAATTGCCGGGAGTGAGTACAACAACCGATTGGGAAAGAACCTATCCATTTGACAAGACCCTGCGTTCCATTCTCGGTAATGTGACCTCATCAAGGGAGGGGCTTCCAAATGAGATGGTAGATTATTATCTGGCAAAGGATTACAGCCGGAATGACAGAGTCGGTACCAGTCAGTTGGAATTACAATATGAAGATGTATTGAGCGGACAGAAAGAAAAGGTGAAAAATATTACAAAGGATGGGGATGTACTAAAAACAATGGTGATGAAGGAAGGAAAACGCGGGAAGGATCTCGTCATTACAATAGATATGGAGCTTCAGCAGGAAATAGAGAAGATAGTTTCAGAGGAACTGTTGAAGAATGTGCATAACCCGCAATCTTCACACCTGGATAGTGCATTCGTAGTGATGATGGATCCGAATAACGGAGAAGTTTTGGCGCTTGTAGGCAAGAGATACGGAAAGGATCCTTACACGGGTGAATACAGGATAATGGATAATGCCCTTGGAACGTACACTAGTTTCTATGAAGTGGGATCTGCAGTGAAAGGGGCAACTGTTCTGACAGGATATATGACGGGGGTGTTAAGCCCGGGTGAATATATGGTTGATGAACCGATCAAGATAGCTGCCACTGATCCGAAGACCTCCTGGTTCAATACCACTGGTGCTGCAAATCAATCTATGAATGACAGATTTGCGTTGGAAATTTCGTCAAACTCATACATGTTCAAGGTAGCGATGAAAATTGCTGGAAATCCTTATTATGTTTATGATGCATCGATTAAGGGCTCAGAAGCGGATCTGGTGAATATGAGAAACCATTTCAGCCAGCTGGGACTCGGAGTCGATACCGGGATCGACCTTCCTGGAGAGGTGGATGGCTATAAAGGTGACTATAGGATTCCTGGTAATCTTCTCGATTTCGCAATTGGACAATTCGATACGTACACCCCATTGCAGCTTGCGCAATATGTATCAACAGTGGCAAATGGCGGATATAGGATTCAGCCGCATATCATGAAGGAAATCCGCCAACCCGGCAGTGACAAGGATACCCTCGGTCCTGTAGAAATAAAGGCAGAGACAACTATCCTGAATAAAGTTAATGTCACACAAACCCAGTTGGAAAACGTTCAGCAGGGATTTTACCAGGTTTACCATCATGGAAAAGGGACTGCACGCACCCACTTTGCGGATGCCCCCTATATAGCAGCAGGTAAATCAGGCACCGCTGAATCATATACTCCCAAGGACCCTGTAACAGGTGCCAGATATGAGACTTATAATACTACTTTAATTGGCTATGCCCCATATGATCAGCCGGAAATCGCCTATTCAACTGTGGTCCCGGCGTCACATAACGGTGCGAAGGATCCATATATCAACAAAGACATCTCCCGCAGAATAATGGATAAGTATTTTGAGTTAAAAAAAGCTAGAAACAGCAATACTGAAAATGAAGATTAATGGATAAAAAAGTTCATTCAGCATATAGATTAAAGGGCTGCTCGTTTTTAAAATGCTCTTTTCGTAAACTTTGTTGCTATTCAATATAAATTTCAACTAATAACCTGGTATATCGTCGTAAAAACCCCGGTGAGAAGGAAAGAAAAGAGCTGCTCGTTCTTTTTTTGGAGTAAACCCTTTATATACAGGGGAAAAATCCGGCACCTGGGATTTTCCCGAAAGCAACAATATATGCGAAAACAGCCTTTTAAAGTGAACGACATCAGCAATTTTACTAGTCTGGTATGTTAGCATGAATATAAATGAGCAAAAAGTATTTTGATATAAAATTGAAAAGAGGTTTTAAAATGTTCAAGAAAATTGCAAGCGATGCTTTGGGATTAAGCGATATAGGGAAGATCATCAAAAGGGAAGACTTTGACAAAACGTTATCGGATGACTATGTCCTTCATGAAGATGGCGAAAAGATTCATTTTCTCATCAAATCAAAAACGGATGAATACTGCTTTACCAACCGTGCCCTCATACACTTGGATGGGGAAAAGGCTGCCAGCAGCAAACGTAATTTATATCGATATGAGTACTACCAAAACCATATCAGCAATGTTTCCATTGAGACAGCAGGCACGATCGATTTAGATTTGGAGATTAAATTCACATTGGGCGGCAAGCCGGTTTCCGTTGATATTGATAAAAAAGAAGGAGAAGCCATTGCTGACTTATATAAATCACTCCTTGCCATCTCCCATCTGCAGGAAGAAGGTAAGAGAAAGCTTGACTCAGCAGAAAAAAACTTGTCCATTGCCAAAGATCTTATAAATAACAACCGCTTCCACGACAATGATATTTCCAATGAATTCAAAGAAACAACCAACTTCGCCTTTGAGTGGTTTAATCAGCACTATCAAAACAATACAAAAAAGGACTTCGGGGATATTTTTGACCGCTACATCCAAAATTAATAGCTCAAATAAGACAACGCCTGTTTTCCTAATAGTTTAATAAGGTAGACAGGCGTCTTCTGATACAGGGATTTCTAGAAAAATTGCTATATTTTGTTACCTTTTAAAGACCTATGGACATGATAAAATAAATGGACCCTTCTGTAGAGGGATTAAGCAGTTTAGTAAAGAGGTATAGTAATAGAAAATAACAAGTGTGGTGTCAACATGCAGAAGCTGAATAAACTGATTTTCATTTCTGTTCTGCTGATGGCTGGAGTTCTGCTATATTTATTTTTATCTGATTCCGAGCAGCCGAAAAGGGTGGATGTAAAGACCCGGACTGCTTCTGTTAGTGAACAAATAGACAAACTAACATCGGAACCTGAAATGAAGGATGAGGAAGAGGAGCAGATGCAGCCCGAGGCGGTCCAAGATACGAGTTCAACATCCTCTATAACTGAAGAAATCAAAAAAAACGTCCGCGGAGTCATTAGAGGCGTCATCAATTTATTTAATAAAGATCTTAAGGTCGTGGCCGTCGGAGATTCTCTTACCCAAGGAGTAGGAGATGAGACAGATGGCGGAGGCTACGTTGGTATCCTGAATAACACATTTAAAGAAAACGAGCTCAATATTACCATTGAGAATTACGGCAAACGGGGGAACCGGACAGATCAACTCCTAAAGAGACTTGAGCAGGAAGAAATTGCAAGCTCCATAAAGAAAGCTGATACCGTACTCGTCACAATCGGTGCCAATGACATCATGAAGATTGTAAAAAGCAACTTCAATGATCTCAAGTATGAGACCTTTGAAAAAGAAAAGCCGGCATACACAGACAGATTGAGGTCGATTTTTAATAAGATTAATGATTTGAATCCTGACGCAAATGTTTATTTGATCGGTTTTTATAATCCTTTTCAAGGTTATTTCACTGATATTGAAGAATTGGAAATGATCATGAAAGGGTGGAATGATGCCGGCGAGTCGGTTACGGAAGAATATGACAATGTGCATTATATCCCTACCGCAGATTTGTTCAATAATACAAAGCTCGAACTCTTAGCTGGAGACTATTTTCACCCCAATTCGAAAGGCTACAAACTCATCGCAGAACGTGTACTGAAGCATGTGGACGAAATCACCCTGGAACCAGAAGCATTGGAACAAGAAAATAAACAAGACCAGGAAACTGAGGGCCGGTAATCCGCTCTCAGTTTTTTCTATTGTCCAACAATGATGGATTTCGCCGGCTTTATTGTTGATTTCTGCACCCGGCACAAGCACCTTTTCTTTTTAAGCCTGTCGGGCCTGTACTGGCCGCTTCCGCTTTAGTTCATCCAGCTTCAGCGA
>NZ_QXIR01000042.1 GCF_003581585.1 Bacillus salacetis | reverse complement strand
ACTAGAATTTAGTGAGATGGCAGCCTAAGTAGGTGTTTTATTATTGTCTCATATGCCTATGTCAGTCTAGTCACGCAGTCTTTTTTTGTAAATTCATAGGTTGTTATTTTCTATTCCCCCTAAGTAAGATATACTTGAAAGGTTCATTTTGATTTTACTAATACTTTTAACCAGGCTTTTTTTTACGTAAAATGCTGCCCGCGGGGAAAATTCCTAATGCCGTATTTTCCCCTGGAAATGCCTTTTAATAAAAGGCTCTATTCGAAAACTTTGTTGCTATTCATTATAAATTTCTAATATAGTCCTGCTAAATCACCGTAAGAATCCCCGGTGAGCAGGTAAGAAAAGAGCTGCTCGATCATTTTCGAGAGTAAAACCTTTGAATACAGAGGAAAAATCCGGCACCTGGGATTTTTCCAAAAGTAACAATAGATGCGAAAACAGTCTAATAAAATGGAACAGGAGATGAAGGACTTTGGGACAAGCTCTCAGTAAGGAGGGGACCAGGAGGACGGCTACCATCTATGGGGTGCTGCTGGCGATAAGCTCAGGACATTTCATAAATGATACGCTGCAGGCTGTGGTCCCGGCTATGTTTCCGATAGTTGAGAAGTCTCTCAGCTTGAGTTATACACAGATTGGATGGATTGCTTTTGTCCTGAATATGACATCATCGCTGCTTCAGCCGGTATTTGGGTATTATGCGGATATTAAGTCCAGGCCGTTTCTGCTTCCGCTAGGCATGCTTTCGAGCTTGATCGGGCTGATTGGATTTGCATTATCGAATCATTTTATCTTTCTGCTTCTTTCTGTGCTGTTTATCGGATTTGGTTCAGCAATTTTTCATCCAGAGGGATCGAGGGTAGCGTATCTGGCAGCTGGAAACAAGAGAGGCCTGGCGCAATCAATCTACCAGGTCGGAGGTAATACCGGGCAGTCCTTGGCGCCGATCATTACAGCATTTATTTTTGTACCGTTAGGACAGAAAGGCGCCTTATTGTTCACTTTGGCAGCCGGATTGGGAATCATCGTCCTTGTCCGTGTTTCCAGATGGTACAAAAACAGGCTGGATGGTGAGAAATCAATAGGGAAGAAAGTCGAAAAACAATCGTCTAAGAGGAATGCGGGCATACATAAGAAAATTAAATTGGCAATGCTGCTTGTTGTATTCCTGGTTTTTGCCCGATCCTGGTATGGAGCAGGCATTTCAAATTATTATCAATTCTATTTAATAGAAGATTATGGATTGACCATAAAGCAGGCACAGCTTTATATTTTCACATTCATGTTTGCCGGCGTGCTGGGAACTTTTTTTGGAGGTCCATTGGCAGATCGATTCGGTAAAAGGAATATCATTTTCTTATCGATGCTCGGATCTGCTCCATTAACGCTGCTGCTTCCGTATCTGCCGCTTGCTGCCGTCATACCTGTCTTCTTTTTGATAGGGTTCATCCTGTCTTCCAGTTTCAGTGTGACAGTTGTATATGCCCAGGAACTGCTGCCACGGAAAATCGGCATGGTTTCTGGACTGACGGTTGGACTGGCATTTGGGATGGGAGCAGTCGGATCCGTGCTTTTTGGAAGTCTTGCCGATTTGTACAGCATCCGGTTCGTTATGATCCTCTGCAGCTTCCTGCCGCTATTCGGGGTATTGACATGGCTCCTGCCGAAGGACAGAGAAATCAGGGAATATCATTCCATTTAATAGTGAAGGGCAATCGTTTGGGTAAAGATAAGGAATAAGTGATTTAATAGGAGGAAAGCAAAATGTTCAAAGAGTTGGAAGCCGGCACAGTCCAGGTGTTAACGGTAGATAGAGAAGTCGATTTTGGTTATTTTCTGACCAATGGAGAGGAAGACGTCCTCTTGCACCATTCACAGGTAGAGGGTGAGATAGAAATAGAAGATGAGGTAAAAGTCTTCCTGTATCATGATAAAGAAGTCCGTTTGACAGCGACAATGAACATACCAAAAGTGCAAATCGGTTCGTACGCCTGGACAGAAGTAGTTGACGTCAATTCAGGATTGGGTGTGTTTGTGGATATCGGTCTGATGAAGGATATTCTTGTATCTGCTGATGACCTTCCGATTTATGAAGATTTATGGCCTGCACCCGGCGATAAGTTGTATATGTCATTAAGAGGAGACAAGAATGGGCGCCTCTATGGAAAGTTGGCAACGGAAAATATCATCGGCCAGATCACAAGGAGAGCATCGAAAGAAATGCTGAAAGCCACTGTCCAAGGACGAGTGTATCGTTTGCTGAAAGTTGGCACCTTCTTCCTGTCTGAACAAGGATACCGCTGTTTTGTGCATGAAAACGAAAGAAGGCAGGAGCCGAGGCTTGGTGAACAGGTCGAGGGCCGGGTAATTGATGTAAAAGAGGACGGAACCCTTAATGTTTCGTTCCTTCCTTTAAAGCAGGATAAGATGGGGGAGGACGCCGACATCATTACCGGCTACATGGACAGCCGCGGAGGTGCGATGCCTTTGTGGGACAAAAGCTTGCCGGAAGAAATCAAAGACAAACTGGGATTAAGTAAGGCATCCTTCAAGAGGGCCATGGGCAAATTAATGAAAGAGGGGCGCGTTTATCAGGAAGAGGGATGGACGTACTACAAAAAATAAATACTTTCTGCCGCATTGGGGGAACCCTATGCGGTTTTTTAGTTCATTGGATTGATTATGGTCATGTCGACCTGCGAAGACACACCGGTCAATATCTGGAGGGGTAGGGAAGGCTTGAAAAAAGAAGCCGGAAATTCCGGCTTCTCCTAAATGGTTTATTTCTCTGACGCAGATAGCAAGGCAGCGGTTACGTCCTTATCTACTTTTCTGATCGGCAGAAGTGTGCCAATCAGTGCTATGGCGGCAGAACCGTAGAGAACGGCTTCATATCCATTCAAAGCTGCAAAAGACAGAACCCCGAAAACCGCCAGATCCAAGGCAGAGTCGACAATGGACAGCAAGGAAATGGTTGTCGCCCGGATGCCTGAAGGGATGAGGTCATTACTTAGCTGGGAATATATCGGATAGCGGACCGCCCTGACATATCTCAGGACAAAGAAGGCGCCGATGATCACCCAGAGAGTTTCTGACATTATAGCCGAAATCAACAACCCGGCGACTGCAAATAATCCAGTTGCGTGCATAAAGAAAATCCTTGTGAATTTACCGGTAAGCCACCCAATTGAATTCGAGGCAAAGTACCCCAACAAAGCAGAACAAGCATACATAACACCAAGCAGATAGACAGGCAGTCCTGCATCCGTCATCAAAGGCTGGTCAAAATATCCATAAACCGCACCGGCCGGGATGAAAACAAGGGTGACATTCAGGAACATCAGCAAAAGCTGTGGTGCCTTGCGGATTACTGTTATCCCTTCCTTTACCTGTGCAAAAGGATTTTCACGATAGGAACTTTCAACTCTTGGATTTTTTACAGTCAAAACAAATAAAATTTCAACTATATGAAACGCAAGCGAAAGCAGGATGAGCAGCTGGAACTGGCTGTCCTGCAGATCTTTAGCAAGATAGGAACCAAAAAGTACAGCAAAAATGGATGAAATGAAACCGGCAGACTGGATTTTCCCCATTGCTCTGTCCATGAAATCATTTTCCCTGCTTTCTTTGAGCGAGTCATAAATCAAGGCTTCATCAGCACCAGAAAAGAAAGTGACTGAAAAGCCATTCAATGCGCTGTATAGAAAGAACATCCAAGGATCATAAGCAAACAATAACAGGCAGATGCTTAAGAACTTGAGTGCAGAACCCGTGATAAACGAAACCTTTGCCCCGAATCGGTCAGCGAAAATGCCAGTCGGGACTTCCCCCAGCAGTACCGCACCGCTCCAAAACATCAACACGATCAGAATATCGGACGAGTCCAATCCCCTCTCCATGTAAAAAAGGGTAATGACGGGCTGAAGAAAGCTGATGGTGCCGAAAAACTGAACCCAAAATAAAGCTCTGATATTATGTGATGCAATCGTATTCTTTTTCAATTCAACATTCTCCTGATTCTATTGTTTTTTTAAATAGAAGGCAGGAGTGTGCAATTAATCAACTGGCTGATCGTATTAGGAAAGCGTGAAAACCTTCGTAATCAAACCGCCTTATTATAAAAGAGCAGAATTAACCGTTCACTCCTCCTTGATTGGCAGAAAATGAAGTGAATGTTTTTAACATGTATATTCCTCCTTTGATTTATCTCCTACCATATTACCATAAGATGCTAATTCCTGAATACACTTGCTAACAAGGCGGAAGCGGAAAAAATTTTCACTTCTAAACCATGTACAAATGGTCATATAGTGTATAAAAAGTCGTTATTCCAGATTGCAATCACTTTTTATTTATAATAATTCTAAAAAGGTATTGATTTTTCATTATTTGATGATATTATTATTTTATAATTATTATTAACTAAAAAATATTATCGATAGGAGAATGAATATGACAAACAATAAATTGACAACAAGCTGGGGAGCGCCGGTAGGCGATAATCAAAATTCGATGACCGCGGGATCTCGCGGACCCACACTCATACAGGACGTACATCTGCTTGAAAAGCTTGCACACTTTAACCGCGAGCGTGTTCCTGAGCGGGTTGTACATGCCAAGGGTACAGGTGCACACGGGTATTTCGAGGTCACCAATGATCTCAGCAAGTATACAAAGGCTGATTTTCTATCCGGAAAAGGGAAGCGCACTCCGATGTTCATCCGCTTTTCAACAGTGGCAGGGGAGAATGGTTCAGCTGACACCGTCCGTGATCCGCGCGGGTTTGCAGTCAAATTTTATTCTGAAGAAGGGAACTACGATATTGTCGGGAATAACACACCGATTTTCTTCATTCGTGATGCAATCAAGTTCCCTGATTTCATTCATACTCAAAAGCGGCACCCGCAAACACATTTGAAGAATCCAAATGCTGTATGGGACTTCTGGTCATTATCCCCTGAATCCCTCCATCAGGTTACATATTTAATGGGCGACCGGGGGATTCCGGCGACACTTCGCCACATGAACGGATATGGAAGCCACACCTTTAAATGGGTAAATGAAGAAGGGGAAGGAGTTTGGGTGAAGTATCACTTCAAGAGTGAGCAGGGAGTGAAGAATATTACGAATGAAGTCGCAGCAAGGATTGCCGGGGAAAATCCTGACTATCACACTGAAGATCTCTTCAACAGTATCGAAAAAGGGGATTTCCCTGTATGGAAGCTGTATGTGCAAATTATGCCGCTTGAGGATGCGGAGACGTACCGTTTTGATCCGTTTGATGTAACAAAGGTATGGTCCCACAAAGATTATCCATTGGTTGAAGCGGGACGCATGGTGTTGGACCGTAATCCTGAGAACTACTTTGCGGAAGTTGAACAGGCGACGTTTTCTCCTGGGACCCTTGTGCCGGGAATCGAGGTCTCCCCTGACAAAATGCTTCAAGGCAGGATCTTTGCTTATAGTGACGCTCACCGATATCGTGTAGGAGCAAACCATAATGCACTGCCGGTCAACAGACCGAAGAACGAAGTGAAGAACTATCAGCGTGACGGGCAAATGCGTTTTGACAGCAATGGAGGCAGTTCAGTGTATTATGAACCCAACAGTGCAGGCGGCCCGGCAGAATCACCAGTAGATAAGCAGACAGCCTTCCCTGTTTCGGGCTTGGCGGAAAGTACTGCATATGACCATGACGATCATTATACGCAGGCTGGCGATCTGTTCCGCTTAATGGATAAAGAGGAACAAGACCGGCTGATTAATACGATCGCAGGGGCGATGGGGGCAGTGGAAAGTGACGAAATCAAGCTCCGTCAAATCGGGCATTTCTTTAAGGCAGATCCGGAATATGGAAGAAGAGTGGCAGAAAGGCTGGGTCTGCCAATCCCTCAGGAAGTGAAATAAAAGTTCCCATTCTCAATTAAAGTTAATTATTCTCATTTAAAACGCCGCTGCATAGTGCAGCGGCGTTTTTTTGAATTCTTACAAATTATCATTCTGCTGTTTGATTTCCTCACGGCCTACAATTTCATTTGCAAATTCCTGATCCTGATGTTCATTAACAGAATCACCGGGATAAGGCTCATTGGCATCAAGATATGCACCATGACCTGCGAGTGCCCCCATCCGCTTATTGCCGTCTTTGTCAAAAGGTTGTTCTTTATTCATAAAGTCCCATCCTTTCTTTTTCTTTTAGTATGTCCCTGATTGTCGGTTTCATAATAGAAGCAGAATAATTGGGTGATTAAGTGAGAAACACCAGGTTATAGAGGCGAGCCCTCGTTAAAACCGGGTGATTAAGTGAGAAACACCGGGTTATAGAGGAAAGCCAGTGTTAAAACAAGGTGATTAAACGAGAAACACCAGTTTAATGAGGGAAGCCAGCGCTAAAATAAGGTGAATAAGTGAAAAACTCGCTGCTGTAGAGGGAAGCTTTCAGTAAAACAGGATGATCAAGAAAAAAACCTCAAATAATTAAAACAAAACAAGGGAGCAGCCTTCATGGCTGTCTCCCTCGTTCATCATTTATCCCAATGTTCTTCTATGAATTCATCCCTGCCTGATTTGGCGCGGTCTTCTTTATAGGCTTCCGGTTCTTTCTTATAGAAATCCTGATGGTATTCTTCAGCCGGATAGAAGGATACGGCGGGAAGGATTTTTGTGACGATAGGCTTTTTAAAGCGCCCGCTATCCTCGATTTCCTTTTTGGATTTCTCCGCCAACTCGCGCTGGTTCTCATTATGAAAGAAGATGGCCGTCCGGTAAGAATCTCCTCTATCTTGAAATTGCCCGCCGTCATCGGTTGGATCGATTTGCGGCCAGTAAAGATCCAGTAACTGTTTATAGGGAAAAAGAGACGGATCAAAGGTGATCTGAACAACTTCATAGTGGCCGCTGTCACCTTTTTTTACGTCCTCATATGTCGGATTTTCCACATGACCGCCAGAGTAGCCGGAAATGACACTTTCAATGCCGGGCATCTGGTCGAATGGTTTCACCATGCACCAGAAGCAGCCGCCTGCAAATGTCGCTAATTCAGTATGTTTCATAGTAAGAACACTCCCAGAAAATTTACTTTCGTCTATTAAAGTGTTAAACGATAATCGGATTTTACCACCATATCCTCTTTAAGACAATGAAAACATCTTGTACAAAAAGCGAAAAAAGCCAGGATGAGTTTCAGTGCAAGGCACTTAGGAAAAAACATTACATAAGTGGAATATTCTAATATTCCAAGCTTCATGCTATGAGTACTTATAAATTGTTTTAAATACAGAGGAGGGACCCGTATGAAAAAGACATATGACTGTATCATCGTGGGAGGCGGAATAGCCGGGCTGCAGGCAGCTATTCAGCTTGGGAGGTATCAGCACGACATCCTGGTGGTCGATTCAAATGACGGCCGTTCCACCATTTGCAGATGTTATCATAATCTACTGGGCTGGCCTGATGGCGTCAGCGGTGAACAGCTTCGTACCCTGGGGAGAAAGCAGGCTGAATCCTATGGAGTCGAATTCCAGCAGGACAGGATTATCAGTGCGCGGAAGGATAAAGGTGAATTCATAGTGGATGGCAAAGGCGGACATCATTATGTCGGCCGGAAACTCTTATTAGCTACAGGAGTGGTGGATAATATCCCGGAAATCGAAAACATATCGCCAACCCTTGGCCTCTCAGTTTATGTTTGTCCCGACTGTGATGGATATGAGGTGAAGGATAAAAAAGTGGTGGTTCTTGGATCTGGTGAGACAGGGGCTGAAATGGCTTTGACACTATCTTACTGGAGTGAGGACATAACATTTGTCAATCATGACAGCATGGAGATTTCCGATAATACCCAGGAGAAACTTAAGGAAAAGAATATCGGATATAGGGAAGGGACCATCAAAGAAGCGATTATAGATGGAGACAGCGGTTTTAAAGGAATCAAGCTTGAAAATGGGGATGAAGTGCCGGGGGAAAGAGGATTCATCGCTTTCGGCGGGAATAAAATCCACACTGAACTTGCTGAACAGCTTGGGGTCGAAATCATGGAGAACAATCATATCAATGCAGATGCCCGTTCAAAAGAAACCAATATTCCGGGTGTGTGGGCTGCCGGGGATATCGTTGCCCACGCAGAACAGGTATCAACGGCTATGGGGGATGGATCGATTGCTGCCATTTGGATACACAAAAAGCTGCTTTCTGAAAAATATTAAAAGAATTCCTTTACAAAACCAGCTATATTTTTTATTATAAACACATACCTCATAATCCTAGGTAGGTGAAAGTATGTTTAATCGGGAACTTGTCAAAGGGAGCACTTCACTGCTTCTGCTCCAGCTTTTGAATGAAAAAGATATGTATGGCTATGAACTTGTGAAGGAAATGGAGAAAAGGTCCGAAAATAACCTGCAGGTAAAGGAAGGGACACTTTATCCGGCACTGCACAAGCTGGAAAAACAGGATTATATTGAATTTTATTGGCAGGAACAGGAAAAGGGTCCGGCCAGGAAGTATTACAGGATCACCGAAGAAGGAAAGGAAATCCTGAAAGAGCGGACCAAGGAGTGGAACCGCTTTGTCAGCATGATGAACAAAATGATAGGAAAACCGGGACATGATTCCGTCTAAGGATAAATTCATCCAAGAACTCGATTCCCTTTTGGTCCCACATGAAGATAAAGAGGATGTCCTGGAAGAATATGAAGGCCATATTCATCATTTGAAGGAAGAAACAGGTGATGTGGAAAATGATGAATGGACCGTTCTAATTCATGAAAAAATCGGGACACCCGAGGAGATTGCAGCTATCTGGAATCAGGAATGGTCTGTCACTCCGAGTAGAACTCAGTGGCTTTTCGTGTCAGCGAATATCTTCCTTTTTGTCGGTGGAAGTCTTCTCACCATTCTTTACAATGTATTTTCCTGGGAATGGCTCCAGGGATTCTGGCTGAAACTTACGGATATTCCTGCCATCATCATCGCTGTATATATCGTTTTTTGGATATTGCTGGGGTATGAAATCGGGAAGGAATTCGGTTCGAAAGGAAAATCGCTGCTGGTAAAAACGCTGCTGATCAGTCTGATTCCCAATCTTGTGCTTATGAACCTTATCCTGTTTCACTTAATTCCCCATGAATGGTTTGATCCGCTTTTGAACCAATCCTTCATTCTGATCTGTATCGGGTTTACGATTCTTTTGCTCCCGATCAGCTGGGCTGGTTACAAATGGGGAAGGAGAGCATCTGTTTAGGTGACTCTTTTTTTACACTTATACATAGAAATTCTATATAAGTAGAAAAACGATATAGGAGGATGTTTTTTATGAAGAAAAGAAATCTCTTGCTTATCCTGAGCAGTATATTAATGGGGGTTCTTGCAGAGTGGCTGTTTGTGGATCATGTATTCGGTTTGTCTGTTCTGCTTTATGTTTCACTCTATTACTGCCTGTTTTATTGGCAGATGAAGGGAAGGCTTTTCAGGAACCGGAAAATTGGATTTCTGCTTATGCTTTCAATATTATCTCTTTCGCTGGGATACTTTTTATATTGGAACATTACATTTTACCTGTTGAATCTGCTGGTTTTGCCGGCCTTCATCATCGTCCACTCTGTCATCATCACCCGGAGAAAAACAATAGATTGGAACAATCCGGCTTTTATTGGATTTATGTTTTCATTCACAGGTAAATGGATTGCGTTTACCTTTGGCAGGATCGGCAAATTTAAAAAAGTGTTTCAACGGAGGATGAACAGCGGTTCGTATCAGACTTTCAAGAGGGTGCTTATCGGGCTTTTGATATCCGTTCCTTTAGTTGGATTCATAGGGATTCTGCTCGTGTCTGCTGATAATCATTTTGCCGAGCTTATGGCAAGGCTTCCTTTAAAGTTTTTCAACCTGCAAATCGGTGATGAAATTTTCCGGACGATATTTGTTTTAATGGTTTCGCTTATACTTTACTCCTTTATCAGGATGTTGAGAAGGAATGAAAAAGATTATCCAAGGAGCATGGATATTCAGAGGCCGTCCTGGGAAACCACGATCATTGTGACGGTATTGATTTCACTCAATGCCCTGTACGCCTTGTTTACTTTTGTTCAATTTCAATATTTCTTCAGTGATACACTATTGGCAGGATATACGTATGCCGACTATGCACGACGGGGATTTTTTGAACTGATTGTAGTCACTTTGATCAATTGGAGTATCGTTGTGGCCGTGATCAAATCTTCTGACAAGGGAGAAGGAGTCATGAGCAGAGTGACCAATATTCTTTTGACGCTGTTGATTGGAATGAGCGGCATCATGCTTTATTCTGCTGCCATGAGGCTTGGGCTATATGAGGAAGCGTATGGATTTACAATGTCCAGGGTGCTCGCCCATTCATTTATGGCGTTGATTGGCGTCATTTTGGCTTTTACTTTATTGAAAATATGGTATGTAAGATTATCATTAAGCCGTTTTTATATCATCACGGTCATGATTATTTACAGCGGATTGAATCTTGTCGATCTGAATGGCTTGATAGTGGAAAAAAATATTGATAGGTATGAACAAACTGGGAAGATTGATCTTTATTACTTTGAACAGATGTCCTATGCAGGCACACTGGGGTTGATCGATTTATACAAACAGGATCCTTCGCTGCCTGGATTGAAGGAATTACTGGTCAGGGAACAGGAAGGAGCAGTAGATCAAAAGGAAAGCTGGCAATCGACCAATTTGGTAAAAAAAGAGGCAGAGAAGAAATTGGAAAAGCTGGAATTAAGGTAAAGTATATTCGGATACCTAGAATTGCTATGTAAAGGAGGAGGACATGAAAAAGAAAGTGCTTATCATTGTGATTGTTTTAATTGGATTGGCTTTTACCCTGTGTGGTCCATATAACATCTTGCAAGATTTCAATGCGAATGAGATTTTGCAGGACGTTCAGTTGAAAAGGGATTTCCATAACGACCCGCTCCGTTCAGCAGAGTATAAAGGAAGAGATACCTATATTGTGTATACGGACAGCGGCGATGAATTTGTTGTGATAAAAGATTATTTTTCAGTGATGAATTTTAAGTGGAAAATATACGAACTCAGGGGTGGTGTTGAGGATGAATAAGCAAACGGTTATTTTCGACTGTGATCGTACCCTTTTTCAGATGGATGACGTATTCGCATCCTCATTGATAAAGACATTTGAATGTCTTAATAAAGTGAACGAGTGGGAAGGGGATATACCTTGGAATCGATATCATCATAACAAGGATCTCCCTTTGGCTGAGATGTGGCAAGAGCTGCTGCCATTCCATGAAAAATGGCTACAGGATAAGGCCAGCAGGCTTTTTCAAGTTCACTTACTAATGGAAATAAGAACGGGGAAAGGCAGGTTGTATCCGGACGCGGGTCCTTTTCTCGATAGGTTATCAAAAGAATGCGATTTCTATATTGCCAGTAACGGTTTAAATTTTTGTTTGTTGGAACTCGTTAACCGTTTCAACATTCATTCCTGTATAAAAGGAATTTTTAGTATGGAGGAGTGTGTTGTACCCCGAAAAGAAACGCTTATCGGCGATGAAAGCAACTTCCCGGCTGCGGTCGTGGTGGGGTGCAGAAGTGCATGCATACAGGAAGGCAAAGACAACGATTTGTACACCATTGGTTGTTCCTGGGGTACGCTTTCTGAAGTGGAGCTGGATGAGGCAGATACCGTCATTCACTCCTTCAAAGAATTGGAACGTATTCTTGCATGGAAAGGGATTTATCAGTGACTGGATGCGGCTTACAGGTCAAGGACTGTAAGCCTTTATCTATTTAATTTACAAAAAGAGCCTATAAAAAGTGCGATAATGGAACTTCAATATCGTCTAATTAATACATCATGCTTTATGAGGAGAAATTCATGTCAAATCAAGAGAAAATTTCACAGTGGTTCCATCAATACAGCGATGATGTTTACCACTTTTTAATTTATCGAACGGGCAAAACAGATGTGGAAGACATGGTTCAGGAGGTTTTTATAAGGGCCATCAAAGGGGTTGAGTCATTTAAAGGCAGCGCGAGTCCAAAAACATGGTTATTCAGTATCGCAAGGAATCTGGCCATTGATGAAATGAAAAAGGAAAAATGGAAAAGGCTGATTTCATTTCAGGCCTTTCATGAGCCTTCTAGTCTTGACACCCCTGAAACACTTTATCAGGCTAATGAAGAAACGCAGACTCTCTATAAGGCAATTCAGGAGCTTAAGGCAAGTTATCGGGATGTCATTATATTAAGAGGCATCAAGGAATTTACCGTCGATGAGACTGCAGAAGTTTTACAGTGGCCGCCAGGGAAGGTCAGGTCTACTTATCATAGGGCCAAAGCAGCCTTGCATAAACAGTTGGGAGGGCAGTAGATGAAGAATGATCATAGCGAATTGGAATCAAAGTTAAAAAAGATGCCGGTCAGAAGAATTCGTGAACAACATAAGAATGAAATGCATCAAAACTTGATGGACCAAGTCATCCTCCATGAAAACCTGACTATGAAGCAGCGAATAAAAAGACGGTTCTTTCTATCACTCGCAAGTCTACTGGTTGTTTGTCTCTTATTGTTTATCCTGTATGTGTCGATGAATGGCGGTCTGAAGTTTTTCATGGAACCGGGTTATCAAGACGTCATTCAGCATTATGACCGAGTGGAGAATCTCGAAGACTTTGAATCATTTCTTGAAGATATGGGGAAAAGCAAGGCTTCTTCCATCAATGTGATCTCTTTCGGAATTGAAGGTCAGGAATATATGAATCAGCTTACTTATAATGGAAGAGAAATAGCATCAGCAAGCAAAGTAGACGGTGAAACCAACGAATCCTATACCTGCCAGTCTGTCATGAGAAAGGACGAAGATCATCAAACAAAGTTCAAATTGAAGGCATGTGAAAAGAAGGACGGCCAATATATTGGGGAAATCGCTCTATTATCGGTTTCTCATATAAAAGAGAGAGGATTTTCAAAAGCGAAGGTCATGGAGAAATCGGAAAAAGGAGATAAAGCCTTCATTCAGGTGATGTTTAGAGATCCACCTTCATTTTTGTCTCAAGACGGGGAGGGGGTATTCACCATTCTGGCAGAAGACAGATCGATGTGGTCTTCAATCGAAAGCGGAAAGTTTTATAATATCAGGTATGGCCTTCTGAAGGACGGCAGTTTGATTTTGAAGGAAAAAGCACTTGCCGAAGACCAGGCATGGTGACTGGAAAGGAGGTTCAGTTCTTAAGAATTCGGGTTCAATTGGCTCTAATATATTTCCCTGCCGTCTTTTCTTGTGTATAATCGGATATAGCGGAAAAAATTTAATACATATTGTCGTTTTCGGGTGATTTCAGTCGACGCTGGAATCTTAAAAGGGAAGTTGGTGAAATTCCAACGCGGTCCCGCCACTGTAAATGGGAGCAGGCTGTTGAAACCACTGTACTGGGTATGGGAAGGAAACAGCCGGCAATGACCATTAGCCAGGAGACCTGCCTGTTACTTCTTGCACCGCTTGCCTACGAGGATAGGGAGGTGTAAATTGCATGACATATCGATTTGTCAACATATGCCTTTTACACGAACATCTCTTTCTCAGAAAGAGATGTTTTTTTATTTTGACTTAGAGGGGGAAATTTGAATGAAAAGACTTACCATGCTACTGCTGGGCCTGATGCTTGCTGCAATGGTCATTACAGGCTGCGGAAACGGTAATGGCGTAAATGAGAATTCAACGAATGAGAACCAGGAATCAACCGGGGAACAACAGGAGTCTTCCGCTTTTCCGGTTACGATAACAGATGCTGCTGATAAAGAAATTGTGATAGAAGAAGAACCTGAGAGAATCGTTTCTCTCATTCCAAGCAATACTGAGATTGCTTATGAATTGGGACTGGGAGATAAAGTTGTTGGAGTGTCTGACTTCGATAACTATCCTCCTGAAGCGGCTGAGAAGGAAATGATCGGCGGTCTTGAATTGAATATAGAAAAAATCATTTCTTTGGAACCTGACCTGGTATTGGCTCATGGTTCTGTGATCGAGTCATCAGCAGAAGGGCTTCAGCAGCTTCGTGATGCCGGCCTTAAAGTGATGGTGGTGAATGATGCCAAGAGTTTTGCTGAAGTTTACACTTCGATTGAAATGATCGGAAAGGCATCCGGCGCAGATGAGCAGGCTGAAGAAACTATTCAGGAAATGAAAGACGGTCTGCGCACAGTGAATGAGAGGACTGCTGAAGCAGCTGAAAAAAAGAGCGTATTTGTAGAAGTATCGCCTTCTCCGGAAATATTTACAGCGGGCAGCAATACCTTTATGGATGAAATGCTGGAACTGATCAACGCAAAGAATGCAGCAGAACAGCAGGAAGGCTGGGTGCAAATGAACGAAGAAGCAGTCGTTGCCTTAAACCCTGATGTGATCATTACAACCTATGGGTACTATACGGAAAATGCAAAAGAGCTTGTGTTGAGCCGTGAAGGATGGGGAGAAGTCCCGGCCATTCAAAATGAAAGAGTGTATGATGTGCATTCCGACCTTGTCACAAGAACCGGTCCAAGATTGGTACAAGGAGTAGAGGAACTTGCAAAAGCTGTTTATCCGGAATTATTCCAATAAGAACAGGGCCCTTTCGTATGGATTGGCAATACTGTTCGTCCTTTTCTCCATATTGGCGGGTATTTCCATCGGCACAATTTCTGTGCCGGTATCAGATATCCTGACAATCCTCGGTGCAAAACTTTTCCGCTACGCTGTTCCCGATTCGGTTGATCAGATGTATATCAATATCGTTTATAGTATCCGATTCCCGAGGGTATTACTGGCATTTTTAGTTGGAGCGTCTCTCGCCATTGCGGGGGCCGCTTTTCAAGGTTTATTAAGGAATCCATTGGCAGACCCTTATACTTTGGGGATTTCTTCCGGTGCATCAGTCGGAGCTGTGATGACCTTGTTTTTCCACATCAGCATTCCGTTTCTTGGGAATTTCACCCTGCCGGTATTGAGCATTCTCACTGCGACGGCCACGATCTTTATTGTCCTGCTGTTTGCGCAGAAAGTTGAAAAGACGATGAAGCTGGAAACCATTATACTGACAGGAATTATTTTCAGTTCATTTTTAGGATCTTTCATTTCCTTGATGATTGCATTGACAGGTGACGAGCTCCGGCAGATCATTGGCTGGCTCCTCGGCAGTGTGTCCATGCGCGGATGGGATTATATTAAGCTGATCCTGCCGTTCTTCGTGATAGGAAGCGCCCTTTTGTTAATGAATACCAGGGAATTGAATGGCATGAGCTTTGGGGAAGAGCAGGCACAGCATATTGGCATCAATGTTCAGGCAAGGAAATTGGTCATTTTGCTTTCGGGCTCCATATTGACAGGTGCAGCAGTGGCCGTATCTGGTACAATCGGGTTTGTCGGGCTCGTCATACCCCACCTCGTCCGTTTGGTATCCGGGAACGATCACCGGCATTTGCTTCCGTTGTCCATTATGGCGGGGGGCGGATTCCTTGTGCTGGCGGATTTGGTTTCCAGAACGATCATAGCCCCGGCCGAACTGCCGATAGGGGTTATAACAGCCTTGATAGGTGCACCTATATTTGCCTACTTATTGATGAAGAAAAGAGGGTAGCCAATGATAAGAATTGAAAATCTGACAGGCGGCTACGGCGGCAGGAATATACTCAACAATATTAATATGGAAGTGGAAAGCGGGGAGTTTTTTGGTATCCTTGGCCCTAATGGCAGCGGAAAGACCACACTCTTGAAAATGATCAGCGGTCTTTTGGGTTTTGAGGCAGGAAAGGTTTTTATCGACGGAAAAGGGATTGCTGATTATACTATGAAAGAACTGGCCAGACAGATGGCAGTTCTTCCCCAATTGAACACTCAAGCATTCAATTATAATGTTAAAGATACTGTTTCCCTGGGCAGGTATGCGCATCAAACCGGCTTTTTTAAAAACCTCTCAGCGAAAGATGAAGCCATTATAGAGTCGGTAATGAAACAGACGGGCATTCATCATTATCGCGAGCGAACCCTTAACGAATTATCCGGAGGGGAAAGGCAAAGGGTATTCCTTGCCCAGGCGCTTGCACAGGAACCAAAAATCCTGCTGCTGGATGAACCAACAAACCATCTTGATCTCTCGCATCAAAAGGAATTGCTTGATTACTTGAAGAAATCAACAAAAGAAAATGGACTGACCGTGATTTCAATATTTCATGATTTAAATCTGGCTGGCCTGTATTGTGACCGTCTGCTCTTAATGGAAGAAGGAAATGTCTCCACTGTAGATCATCCAGATGAAGTATTGACTGAAGGGCGCATATCCTCGGTATATAACACGAAGATCGAAAAAAATGCACACCCGAAAGTGGCGAAGCCCCAGCTGTATTTAATTCCGGCACTGGTGCAGGAAGAAGAGGAGATATGGGAGGCAGACCAAAGGTATTTATCGGTAACGGATGAAATGATAACACTCACGCTGCCGAAGCCTGTAAAGACGATGTCATCAGGTGTCTGCGGCGCAGGGATGAGATGGACATCCACAATCGTAAACCGTCATGTTCCTGAGACATACGACTGTGATGGTTATATAGAAGATATGCAGAATTTCCTGCTGGATAAAGGTCTGGATCCGGGCAACACAGTCGGAATGATGACAGCAGTAAATTTGGCGGATGTTTCTATTAGAAAGGTAACAGAGGCGGGACTATCTGTTTTCCTTGTTGTAACAGCTGGAATTGGCAGTGCTGTCGATATATCAAGGAACAGTCCACAAGCCGAAACGAAACCCGGAACAATCAACACCTGGATATTGGTAAATGGCGAGCTGTCAGATGAAGCATTCATCCAGGCAATCGTGACGGCAACAGAGGCGAAGGTCAAGGCACTCCAGGACGAGGGTGTCAAGGATAACAGAACCGGTACCTTTGCTACAGGAACCCTGACAGACAGTATAGTGATCGGTGCAACGCAAAGAGGAGAACAGATTCCTTTTTCAGGACCAGTGACAAAAGCCGGCCGCCTTATCGGTAAGGGCGTATATGAGGCCACGAGAGAGGCAGTCGTATCTTACAAAAGAAGGAAGGACTTAATGTCATAAATTCCTCGTCGCGATCTCCAAGGAATTTATCTTCTTGCAAATGAGCGAAAACTATGAAAATTTTCTTGGAGAACCCTGATGAAGACCATTTTCAAGGGGTGAAATTCTAGTATTTTCACAATAACAATCAATCTCCTCCCGTGTTAAGATTCTATTAACAGAAAATTAAGTTAATAGAAACGAGGAGGATTTTTTGATGAGTAAAAAGAAAATTGCAAGTGTCACCCTGGCGATTGGCCTTGCAGGGAGCCTTCTGGCCAATGGAGCGTCTGCTGCACCGAACGTATTGTCGCAATCAAACTTTAACGAAAAAGTGGGAACCCCTGAATTTATATCAGGTAAGTTGAGTGCCCCGTCCCAGAAGTCACCACAAGAAATCGTATATTCCTATTTAAATAGCCAAAGACAGAAATATAAATTCGGGACTGATAAGGCGGAAAATAACTTTAAAGTAATTGACAGTGACACGGATCAACTGGGCAACACCGTTGTCCGGCTGCAGCAGATGCATGATGGCCACCGGGTATGGGGGTCCACACAGACAGCACTTGTTGGAGAGGATGGCTCTTTGAAGGTTTTGTCTGGTGCAACCGTACCTGATATTGAGCAAAAGTCCAATACAAAAGATAAGAATAATAAAAAGGTGAACGCGAAGAAAGCCGTTAAAACTGCTGTGGAGGATTTAGGGTTCACCCCGGAGCTTGAGAAGCCGGCAGATCCTGAAATGGTCATTTACATCGACAGAGACAAGGCATACAAAGCATATCTTGTGAATCTTAGTTTCCTTGCCCCTCAGCCAGGGAATTGGAATTACTTCATTGACAGCACGACAGGCAGAATCATCAACAAATATAATGATATGCATGAAGTGAGCGGTACGAACCAAGTCGGCACAGGCACAGGGGTCCTCGGCGATACCAAGCCGCTTCATACGACGCTTTCAAGCGGTTCCTATTATCTTCAGGATAATACAAGGGGAAGCGGCATCATGACTTACAATATGAATAACCGCACCTTCTTCCCTCAATTCTTCCTTCCGGGATCCTTATGGAAGGACGCTGATAACGCCTATAATCAAACGTATGACGCAGCGGCGGTCGATGCCCATTATTTTGCCGGGGCGACCTTTGACTATTATAAAGACTTGTTTGGAAGAAATTCATATGATAACAATGGAGCAGTCATCAAATCATCCGTCCACTACAGTTCAAATTACAATAATGCATTTTGGAATGGATCACAAATGGTATATGGAGATGGAGATGGAACGACATTTGCCCCTTTGTCCGGCGGACTTGACGTTGTAGCACATGAATTGACCCATGCGGTGACAGACTTCAGTTCAGATCTCGTATACCAAAATGAGTCGGGTGCACTGAATGAAGCCATTTCCGATATATTTGGAACTCTTGTAGAATACCACGAAAATCATGACCCTGACTTTGAAGTAGGGGAAGATATCTATACTCCTAACACACCGGGTGATGCACTGAGATCCATGAGCAATCCTGCAAAGTACGGTGACCCTGATCATTATTCTGTCCGCTATACTGGCACAGGCGACAACGGCGGTGTTCATACAAATAGCGGTATCATCAACAAGCAGGCTTACCTTCTCAGTGAAGGCGGATCTCATTATGGCGTAAATGTAACTGGAATCGGCAGGGATAAACTGGGGGAAATCTATTATCGAATGAACACTGTTTACCTGACATCTTCATCTACATTCAGCCAGGCGCGGTCGGCAGCTGTTCAGGCAGCATCCGATCTGTATGGCAGCAGTTCTCAGGAAGTGCAGTCCGTTCATCAATCATTTGATGCAGTCGGTATTAACTAGAATAGTATATTTCCAGGAATATATGCAAAATCAGGCACCAGTTCTTTAGCTGGTGTCTTTTTTTCATATATTAATGAAGAAACTGGATGAGCAAAGGTGATAATAGACCTTTTTTAAATGCTGAAGAGAAAATAATTGTTGTTATTTGCACTGTAATGCTATACAATCACTTAGTAGTTTATTGGTGAAACTTTTTGTGCTGAATTTCGTCTAATCTACTAGATTGGTGATGAAAGAACAAAATAAGGCCTGTTTATCCGGACTTTGCTTATGATCTTTCGGCAGACAAGGCTATAGTAAAGAAGGTGCATGTATGAATTCACGTTTGGATTATAAAAAGAAAAAGAGGAGAAGAGGACTGAAAATTGTTCTTTTCCTATTATTTATGATAACTGTGTTAGTAGGATATGCAGCTGTTCAATTCTATCAGGGAACACAGCTTGCATCTGGTGAGGGCAATGGCCCTAAAGAGGAAAATTATGAGTTTAATGGTGTGAAGGATAAAAATGGACGGATCAACGTGCTGCTGCTTGGAGTAGACAGCCGTGGAGAAGAAAAATCAAGAACGGATACAATGATGATCGCCCAGGTCGACCCAAAAACAAATGAAACAAAACTTGTTTCGTTCATGAGGGATATGTATGTTGAGATTCCCGGCTATCAGAATTATAAGCTGAACACAGCCTTTTTTCTTGGAGGTCCTGATCTTCTCAGACAGACTCTGAAACAAAACTTTGGTGTCGATGTTCAGTATTATATGATTGTTGATTTCAAAGGATTTGAAAAGTCGGTTGACGTCCTTGCTCCAAAAGGAATAGAAATTGATGTCGAAAAAGCGATGTCCGAAAATATCGGCGTTTCCCTCGAACCGGGACTCCAGAACTTAAACGGGCAAGAACTCCTGGGGTACGCCCGATTCCGTGCAGACTCTGAGGGAGACCATGGACGGGTCAGAAGGCAGCAGGAAGTCATTACAGCTGTCAAAGATGAAGCATTGAGTCTTGGCAGTGTAACCAAGCTTCCAAAGATGATCGGGGCCGCACAGCCATATATTGAAACCAATATGGGCAAACTCGATCAAATTGGAATTGTAAAGGATATCCTGATGGGCGACAGCAGCGAGATTGAAAAGCTGACAATCCCTGTTAAAGACTCCTTCACAGACGGATACTATCAGCACGCAGGATCAGTGCTTGAAGTGGACTTTGAAACAAATAAAGAGGAATTGCAGAAGTTCTTGAACCAGTAATGAAAATATAAAGCTGATCCTGAATAGTTGCAGACGAACGAAGAAATTGAATATGTGACGGCTTGAAGATGAAATCCAATGTGGTTTCATCTTTTTTGCTCTTTTAGTGAATCTTAGGGCTGTTTTAAAGGCTGTTTTCGTAAACTTTGCTGCTATTCAACATGAATTTCAAATAATATCCTGGTATATCGTCGTAAAAACCCCGGTGAGAAAGAAAGAAAAGAGCTGCTCGTTCTTTTACGAGAGTAAAACCTTTATATTCAGGGGGAATATCCGGCACCTGGGATTTCTCCGAAAGCAACATTATATGCGAAAACAGCCTATTCTTTATGCTGGATTCTCTTCTATAAAAATCATTATATCCTGAAGTTTTGGTAAGATGGGAGCCTGTCACCTGATGCGGCAACCAACTATGGCACCTGCGCTCATGCACTGGGGATTTTTGATCGGAAAAAGAATAATAGGCAAAAAAATGTAAATCTCAATCTTTATTTAAAGGCTTAAGGCGTGATTATAAGGGATTATTCCCCGTTTGGTTAGCTCAAAGAGAGATGGAACCGCTTACACTAACTAATTCAACCATATACACTAAACATTGAGCAAACCCCTTGAATCTGATTTTGTACGTGTTACGATTGTAAACGTTGAAAAAAAGAGCGAACAAAAATACGAACAAAAAAAGAAATTATTGGGAGAGGATATATTTGCTAAACAAACAGACGGTTGCTTTTCTAGGTGCAGGTAATATGGCAGAGGCCATGATTTCAGGAATGGTTGAATCAAATAAAATTCCAACTGAACAAATCATTGTATCAAACAGAAGCAATCAAGGGCGTTTGCAAGAATTGAAAGCTAAATATGATATAACAGCAGTAACAAAAGATGAATTGAACTTCGATGAGTTAGACATGTTGATCCTGGCGATGAAGCCAAAAGATATCGATGCAGTACTGGAGTCGATTATCGATGAAGTGCATCCCGAAACAGTCATCCTTTCCGTGCTTGCGGGTATCACCACGGAGCATATGGAAGAAGGGCTTCATAAAGGACAAAAGGTCATCAGAGTTATGCCGAATACTTCCAGCATGATGCGTGAATCGGCAACCGCGATTGCTGCTGGTGAATATACGACCGGTAAAGATATGAAGATAGCGCAGGAATTGCTCGAATGCATCGGAGAGGTTTATACAATCAATGAAGAAAAGATGGATATTTTCACAGGCATTGCCGGTAGCGGCCCTGCTTACTTCTATTACCTAATGGAACATATTGAGAAAGCCGGAAAAGACGGCGGCCTTGAACCGGAAGTAGCACGCCAGATTGGAGCTCAAACCATTTTGGGGGCAGCGAAGATGATCATGGAGCGTGAAGAAACACCCGCTCAGTTACGGAAAAACGTAACTTCCCCGAACGGAACCACGGCAGCTGGACTGGAAGCACTTGAGAAATTTGGCGGAGGAGAAGCCATTGCGCAAGCCGTCAAAGGTGCAGAAAGACGATCAAAAGAAATCAGTTCCCAATTCAAGAAAGTATTAATTGCAAACTAATATTAAACAATAGAGGTACCCCTGTGCTGCATTAACGCTTCACCGCAGCCGGGGACAGTCCCTCTGCGCGGTGAAATTTTAGTGTATTAACGCGTTAAAGTTATAAAAGGGACAGTTCCCTTTAGTATGATAATGAAATAAAGTGCAATAAAACAAATTATGTAACAGGAGTGATATGATGTCTCCGGACACCAAGAAGAAGCGAATCGTAATCAAAATAGGAAGTAGTTCTTTAACAAGTCTTCACGGGGAGATGAGCCGCAGGAAGTTGGAGCGTTTGACAGATGAAGTCGTTCGCTTGAAAGATGACGGCCATGAAGTATTGCTGGTTTCATCCGGTGCGGTAGCCGCTGGGTACAGGAAATTAGGCTGCCTGGCTAGACCAAGTACACTTCCGGAAAAGCAGGCAGCAGCATCTATCGGTCAAGGATTGTTAATTGAAGCTTACTCAGATTTATTTCTATCGAACGGTTATGTAGCTTCCCAGATTCTCATCACCAGAAGTGATTTCTCTGATGAAAATCGATACAACAACGCGAAAAACACGATAAACGTCTTGTTGGAACGCGGTATCATTCCGATCGTCAACGAAAACGACACAGTTACAATCGACCGCTTGAAATTCGGCGATAACGACACTTTATCAGCGAAAGTAGCGGGCTTGGTTGACGCGGATAAATTGATCATCTTATCCGATATCGATGGTCTTTATAATGATGATCCCCGCAAAAATCCTGAGGCAGAGCTTCTTGAGGAAGTGAATGAGATCACCCCTGATATAGAAGATATGGCAGGTGAACCGGGAAGTTCGGTAGGAACAGGCGGAATGCGCAGCAAGATCGATGCATTCAAAATCGCGATGGCTTCAGGAATACCATCTTTCCTTGGAAAATCAGGTATTTCCAATATCATCTATGATGCCGTTCATAACGATGCGAGAGGGACCTATTTCGAAGCGAAAGAAGATGTCATCAACCTGGATACCAAGAAGCAGTGGATAGCATTCAATTCAGGGCCGGAAGGTGACATCACCATTGATAATGGAGCGAAGGAATCAATTCTTGAAAGTAAGAAGAGCCTTAATGCATCAGGGATATATGCTGTAAAAGGAAGATTCAGAAGCGGTGCCGTAATCAGGATCTCAGATATGAATGGTGAGGAAATCGGACTTGGTGTCGTTAACTATGACTCAAAACAATTAAAGAATTTCACCAATATGACAGAGGCAGAACTTAAAAACTATCAGGGTGCAGCAGTGGAAATTGACAATCTGGTTTGTCATGTGGAAGTACCGATCCCTGTGGGCGTCTAAGGACATTTTTTGAAAAACTACTATATGGAGGTATTGGATGACATTAACAGCCAACAAAACGAATGTAGAAGAACAAGCGATTGCAGCCAAAAAAGCAGCAAAATCTCTTTCACTTTTAACTACTGAAGAAAAGAACGAAGCACTTTTGACACTTGCATCCACACTGGAAGAGCAGTTCGGAAATATCCTTGAAGCAAATGAAAAAGACTTGGACCGTGGCCGGGAAAAAGGGTTCGACGAAGCGTTCATGGACCGTCTTTCCTTATCAAAGGAACGCATTTTTGACTTTGCGAACGGCCTTCGTGAAGTGTCCGAACTTGAGGATCCAACAGGTCTGACAGTCAGTGGCTGGACTTTGGAGAACGATCTCGATGTTGCCAAAGTGACGGTTCCTTTAGGTGTCATCGGAATGATTTATGAAGCACGTCCGAATGTGACGGTCGATGCGACCGGCCTGGCATTAAAGTCAGGGAATGCCATTGTGCTTAAAGGTGGTTCAAATGCCATCACTTCAAACAAAGCCATCGTTGATGTAATGCATAAGGCTTTGGAAAAAACCAAGATCCCTAAAGAAGCCGTACAATTCATCAATACAACCGACAGGGAAGCAACACAGCAGTTGTTTACCATGAAAGAACATGTTGACGTCCTCATTCCACGCGGAGGCGGGGCATTGATCAATGCTGTCGTCAACAATGCTACAGTGCCTGTCCTTGAAACAGGAGTAGGAAACTGCCACATTTATATTGATAAAGAGGCCGATACAAAAATGGCGCTCAGTATCCTGGTCAACGCAAAAACCGACCGTCCAGCTGTCTGCAATGCGGCAGAAACGGTTATTATTCATCGCGACTGGCTGGCTGAAAACAAAGAACAATTAATTGAAACATTCAACAAGTACAACATCACAGTCCATGGTGATGAAGAAGCTTGTGCCGTTATCCCGGACTGCACTCCTGCAGGCGAAGAAGACTGGGCTAATGAATACCTCAGCCTGGATATTGCGGTCAAGACAGCAGACACAGCTGCCGATGCCATCAACCATATTGAAAAATACGGTACCAAGCATTCAGAAGCTATTATCACTGATAATAAAGAAACGGCTAAAATGTTCATGACGCTTGTAGATGCTGCAGCCATATACCATAACGCATCCACTCGTTTTACTGATGGCAGTGCACTTGGCTTCGGAGCAGAAATAGGTATCTCCACTCAAAAATTACATGCACGCGGACCAATGGGGCTGCCTGCATTGACAACAGTAAAATATATGATGACTGGAAATGGCCAGACTCGTTAAAAAGGTAATAAATAAGAATATTTCATTTTGGAAATACGAAATGAATGTTGATAAAACGTCCTGTGAATTGTATACAGGGCGTTTTATTTTTGAACTTAAACAATGAATAGTCAAAGTCAGAGGGCTATTGCCTCAGCAAACTGAATTCATAATCCCCTTCATGACAGCATCATTCAAAAAAAGACGATTAAACAATAGCAAACTGTTTGGCAAAAGCCCGATTTATCGCTGATGAAGCCAGCATCAGGCACGGATTCCATTCGTGTAATCCCATTAAGGCGTTAAATGAGCCAACAATGACAGCATAACCATTTTCGGAATCCAAATTAGTTGTATTAAGCCAGGGGTATACATGATAAAAAATGACGGTGAACCCCATTTATAAGTAAATATCCTATATAATAGAGAAAACAAATGACTTGAACTCAAGTGTGATTATTATATACAATCTATAATATTATATATAATTATAAAAAGCTTATAAAAAGAAGTAAAGGAATGTTCACTATGGAAAATGCCCAGAAAGGGAGATCACTCGTTTCCTTAAAAGATGAGGTAAAACAGAAACTGAGGAACGATATTATCCAAAATAAGCTTCAGCCTGGTGACAGGATTGTCGAGACTGAAGTTGCGAAGAGGCTGGGGATCAGTCAGGTCCCTGTCAGGGAAGCACTTAGGGGCCTTGAAGAAGAAGGTCTTATCCAAACGATCAAATACAAGGGTGCCTTTGTAACAGAAATCAATCCTGTTGAAATGTATCATATGTTTTCGTTGCGTGCTGAGATTGAAACAAATGCGATTGAAGCTGTTCTCCCTTCGCTCACCAAGAAAGATTTTGGCGAGTTGTATGATATTGTAGATAAAATGAAAAATGGTGTTAAGGATTATGCTGTACAGTCTGAACTGGATATGGAGTTTCACCGGACGATCATCGAATGGGCTGACATAAATATTTATCTAAGAATATGGACAATGTTGAATACTCACATAAGAAGGTATATCACCATCTTGAATCCGCAGGTGAGGATACTTCCCGAAGAAGTGTATCAGTATCATCTGGATCTTGTCAAAATCCTGGAAACAAAAGAAATCGAAAAATCGAAGCAGGCATTTAAAGAACATATTATGAAAATGGTAACTAAATAAAGAGTCTCACTCGAGCTATTATATATAAAGATTAATATTATATATAATAGCTCTTTACTTGTGCAAAATAATTATATATAATTTTAATTATTATATATAATATTAACAAACAGGTGAAATACGGGATATTTTTTTGTTATGGAATGACAGCGTTTCCATTTCGGGGCGGAAAAGAAAAATTTATTCAGTATCTACAGTAGAGTTAATGCTGTTCTATACAATTACAAATCAATTAGGGGGAGAAGGATGAGAAATTATATCAAGGTCTTAATCGTACTTATTGCTGTCTGTTTGACGATAGGATTGGCAGGCTGCGGCAAAAGCCAGAGTGGTGCATCAGCCGGTCAATCAGGGGAGATCACATTGAAGCTAGGCCATAACCAGCCGACAGAATCACAATTTCACGCAGGGGCAGAAAAGTTTGCAGAACTGGTTTCAGAAAAAACTGAAGGAAAAGTGAAAGTGGATGTTTATCACAGCAGCCAGCTGGGTGAAGAAGGTGAACTTGCTGAGGGAACAAAACTGGGGACCGTTGATATTTCACTTGTTGCTTCTGGAAGTGTCACGAAGTATTATCCGAGATTTTCAATTTTTGACCTGCCATTTCTCTTCAGAGATGCGAATCACGTTGATAACGTCCTGCAAGGGGAAGTAGGGGAACTGCTTGCTGAAGAAGCGGAAGAACAAGGCGGGTTTAAAGTCATGAGTTATTGGGAGTCGGGATTCAGACACTTTTTAAACAGCAAGCAGCCATTGAAATCTCCCGAAGATTTAAAAGGTTTAAAGATCCGGACTCCGGAATGGCCAGTATTGATTTCAACCACAGAGGCGCTTGGTGCAAACTCAGTTCCAATGCCTTTCTCTGAGCTCTACATGGCAGCGCAGCACGGAGTTGTTGATGGCCAGGAAGGACCGGTATTTGCGATTAAAAGCTCTAAGATGTATGAGGTTCAGGATTATATGGTGATGGACGGACACACCTATACATCAATGCTTCTTATTATGAATCCGGCAAAATTCGATGGTCTTTCAGAGAAATATCAGAAGGCTGTCATGGAAGCTGCGAAGGAAGCAGGCGACTATGAACGACAATTGATCCGTGATAATGAAAAGAAAGAAATCGAATACCTGGAGACCGAAGGAGGATTAACGATAGAGAAGAACCCTGATAAGGAAGAGTGGAGGAAAGCCGTTCAATCGGTTTATGAGAAATATTCAGATGAATTCGGGGAAGATCTAATCCAGCAAATCATTGATACAAAATAGAAGTCTGTAAAATAGGATTGGTTTAAATGAGTAATTGAAGGAGAAAAATCTTTAGTCGGATTTTTCTCCTGATGAATAGTCATTCTCTATTAAACCAGGATTTCCCCTTTTTCTTTCTTGTTAACGACGATTTTGAGAGGAATTATGGATGGACCTTTTGTTCATTGGTTTGACACACTCAGGGTTTATGAAAAGCCATTAAATTAAAGCTTATTATAGTAGGGGGATCGTTATGGATACATTAGTTCGAATTGGCCGGGCACTTGAAAAGCTGATTGTTTTTTTGGTCCTGATTCTTATGGCCGTCCTGATATCCGCCGTGTTCATGCAGGTAGTCCTTCGTTATGTATTTGCCGGAGGAATGGTATGGGCTGAGGAACTGGATCGATACATATTCGTATGGCTCATGTTTTTAGGTATCACGATGGGAATCTACAAACAGAAACATATCGCCATCACTTTCATCACTGACCGTATGGGTAGGTTTTCCAATGCAATGCGTATATTGATAAATCTCATTACAGCAGCATTCTTCGCAGTATTATTTTGGCAGGGTTTACAATTCATGTTGGTGAGCATGTCAGGTATGGCTTCGGTACTGCCAGTAAAGCTTGGAATCATTTATAGCATCATTCCGGTATCGAGTCTCTTAGCTTTGATCTTTCTTGTTATTATTATAATTGGACAAAAGGGGGAGAAGGTGTGATTGCATTATTATTTATTGCTTTCTTTCTGCTGTTGATCATCGGTGTGCCGGTTGGTATCTCTTTAGGTACAGCAGCGATTATCACCATTTTATGGGAAGGTACAGTCCCCTTGATGGTGATTCCGCAAAAAATGTTTATCTCCATGAATAGCTTTACCCTTCTGGCGATCCCTTTTTTCATGTTGACAGGAGTCATTATGGATAAAAGCGGGTTGACTCAAAGGCTCGTGAATTTTGCTGATTCCATCATCGGCTGGACGAGGGGCGGCATGAGCTATGTGAGTGTAAGTTCAGGTATGATGATGGGGGGGATTTCAGGATCTGCGCCTGCTGATACAGCGGCACTCAGCAGTGTGATGACTCCCAGTATGGTAAAGATGGGTTATCCTGCAAGATTCGCTGCGGCATTGCAGGCAGCTTCAGGATCCATAGGAATCATCATACCTCCAAGTATCCCTATGGTAGTTCTAGGCGGGATTGCAAGTCTATCAGTTGGGAAACTGTTCTTGGGCGGAGTTATTCCAGGAGTGCTGATTGGAATATTATTGATGGTTGTTTCCGGGATAATTTGCCGAAAGTACGGCTATGGAGCTGGAAAGACAAAATCTTTTTCCCTAAGCTATTTTGCGCAAAGCTTCAAGAAGGCGATTTTGCCATTATTAGCTCCCGTGATTATCGTGGGGGGAATCCTTACAGGTGTTTTTACTCCCACTGAGTCAAGTGTCATCGCGGTAGTCTATACATTGATTCTTGGGTTGGCAGTCTATAAAAGTATTAAACTCCGTGAATTGCCTGCAATATTCATGGAAGCTGTCATCAGTTCGGGTAACGTCTTGCTGATTATTGCAGCTTCCTCTTTATTCAGCTGGATTCTGGTGAGCCATAATTTCCCGCAGATTCTCAGTGATTTAATTACCGGCGTATCAGACAGTCCGTTTTTTATTATACTGGTCATCAACTTGATCTTTATCACAGGGGGGATGTTCATTGAAGGGCTGGCTTTGCTGATCATGTTCGTTCCTATCCTGATGCCTTTAGCGATGGCTGCCGGTATGGATCCGCTTGTTTTCGGGGTTATGATTGTTATTAATATCGCCATTGGAACACTGACCCCTCCTGTAGGTGTCTGTCTGTTTGTCGCATGTTCTTCTTCAGGTGTGAAGCTTGATCATGCAATGAAGAGTGCAATTCCTTTTGTATTAGTATTATGCCTGGCTTTGGGGCTTGTTGTCATGTTCCCGGAAATAGTAACATTCATCCCAAACTTAATAGAATAATAGAATGATTAAGGAGAGATACAAATGAGTCAGCAACTATTTAATTTATCGGGAAAGGTAGCTGCCATAACAGGAGCTACACGGGGTATCGGTAAATCCATGGCCATTGCCCTGGCAGAAGCAGGTGCTGACATTGCCCTGCTGCAAAGGGATACAGAAAGGACAGATATCAAATCAGAGATAGAACTGACTGGCCGTAAATGCATCATCATTCCTTGTGACCTTGAAAAGAAAGAAGAGGTTAAGGAAGCGATACCGAATGTTGTCAGGGAATATGGACAAATTGATATATTAGTGAATAATGCAGGAATTCAAAGGCGCTCGCCGTCAGTGGATTTTTCTGAAACAGATTGGGACGATGTGCTCTCGATCAATTTGAAGATGGTATGGCTGTTATGCCAGGAAGCCGGAAGGTATATGGTTCCTGAGGGTCAGGGGAAAATTATTAATATAGCTTCATTGCTTTCATATCAAGGAGGATTTACTGTTCCTGCATATGCCGCCGCAAAGGGCGGAGTGGCCCAGCTCACAAAAGCACTTTCCAATGAATGGGCAAAAGAAGGGGTAAATGTCAATGCAATTGTACCTGGTTATATTGCAACGGATATGAATACCGCGCTTATTAAAGATCCAGTTCGCAGCAAACAGATCCTGGACCGGATTCCTGCTGACAGGTGGGGAAGCCCGGATGATTTCAAGGGTACGGTTGTATATTTAGCATCGGATGCATCTAAATATGTCCATGGACACCTGCTGGCAGTAGATGGAGGCTGGCTGGGACGATAGATGAATAGAAAAATACATCAAATACCTTCAAAAAGGCAGCCCTCAGGCTGCCTTTTTGAATTAAATCACTATTCCATTCACTTCATGCAAGTCTTTAATCGTTTCTACTTCTCTTTCTTTACACACCTTCAATAACTCTTGAAATATCTCAGCTGTCATGATTGCATCATTCAGTGCATGATGGCGGGATCTTTTCATAATTTCAAATCGATGGACCAGGTCATCCAAGTAGCAGTCCTGTTCATTCAGGAGTTCCTTTGCCAAGGTATAAGAATCAATGAATTCAGGATCAAAAGAGGGAAGTCCCCATTTTCCGATTCGCTTTTGGAGAAAATTGATGTCAAAGGAAGCGGGATGGGCTACAAGGATGGTCCCTTTACAGAAATCCAGGAATTCTTTCAGCCCAACAGGCAGTGTTTTCCCTTTGAGGAAGTCAGCCCGTTTCAAGCCTGTGAATTTCTTGGTTTCTGCTGAGACGGTCTGAAGCGGATTGATGACTTCATAATAGGTCATATGCTTCAGGATTTTATCCCCCTGCATTTTAACCGCACCGATTGAAACAATTTCATCCCCGATTTCAGGAAAGAAACCGGTCGTTTCCAAGTCGAATATGGTGAACGTGCAATTTTCAAGCTGCTGCCGCTGCAGAAGGGGTTTCTCTTCTTCAAATTCTTTCAGCATTGTACTTAGTTTTTGATAGGAAGGATTTTTCTTTTCTTTTTCAACTTGTTTGTTAAATAGATATCTTTGCCAAAAATAATATTTAATAATCCGGTAACCTACATTAAATTTAGCATCACTCATAATTTAAACCACCCTGTTACGATTGAAGCTGATCTCCATTACCTGCTGCATACGATTCGCTATTTGAAGTGCTTCTTTAAGTTTACGCCTGTCTTCTTTGGAAATCCGGTCCACTGGCAATTCATTTGTCAGTTCCCGGTTTTCCGCCAGCTCGGACAGATTTTGATTCAAACGGTAGTATAGCAGATAGTGGAGGGCTGTCTTCGCATTTTCAGCATCCCTTGGATGAAAGATTTTTCTTTCTTTCAGTGCATCAAGGCGATGAATGGTATTGACTTCTTTGATGCCGTGTTTAATTGAATGAATCCTTACCATGTTAACGATTTGCATCAATCCCGCTTTCTTTATGTTAAACCGCTTGTTTCGCCCTTTTAAATTGATTCTTCCAAGGGCATTGACCGGGATTCTGAAACGTATTGCATCTTTCCTCAGCAGCTGCTGCAGGTTCTGGGATTTTTGTGCTTTCTTAGCGATATATCCGCGGATATCTTCAGCAAGACTGTAGTCTCCGAAGATCGGCCTGAAATCATAGAACATGGTGAAGCTTTGGATTTCTTCTGCATCAATTTCAAAAAGCCAGTCATCGATCGCTTTTAACCATTCTGTGTAAGACTTTCGCCATTTGGGTTCTTTCGCCATGATTCCGCCTGTGCACTCATGGAAACCGCAAAGAGTTAGTTTTGTATTGATCTTCCCGGTAAATAGTTTGAAATAATTTTCCACCATGGCAGTATCTTCAAAATGATCATAATCAGAAATGATTATACCGTTGTCTTGATCTGTGTTGAACGATTGTTCACTCCTGCCTTGGCTTCCCATGACAATGAAGCAGTAGTTTACGGGAGGGGAACCATATCCCTCTGCAGCCATTTCCGCTTCTGACAACATGATGACTTTTCGGTAAAGGCGGTCATTGTAGTTGGTCAGGACTTCACTGACATTATAGGCAAAACTGTCCTGGTCAAGCAAATTGCTGATGAACGAAGTGAAAGTTTTGTTTTCAATCGGTGACAAAGCTATCAGGTCATCTGTACTGGAAGCTGAGGTTATACTGTATGACAGGTCCAGATAGCTGGAATCATGGATATTAACGAATGACAGTCCGGTGAGCAGGCCGACAACGATCCCGTTCCGGAGAACAGGAACATATTTTGCCCCTTCATATTTGAATAAGGATAGTGCTTCATAGGCAAACGATTCATCTCTAACCCAATAGGGTTTATTATTCATCCATTGTGATACAGAGGGAGCATCTTTGCTGCTTGTTAAATAACGCAGGATATCCGTTTGCGTGACAATCCCTCTTAAGGCAGCATCCTCGTCCGTGACTACAATGGCTTCGACTTGTTCATCGAGCATTCTTTGTGCCGCTTCTTCCATGGTTGCCTTTTTTGTAAGAGTGGCAGGGGATTCCATCAGGATATTGACCCTTGTACGGAAAAGTGACAAATCAGCCGCTTCTTCCTGCGACTCTTTATATTTGATCTCATCATAGAGGGTCTTCATTCGGTTGCCGACACTTTCAAAGATGATCTGTGAAAAGTCTTTATTATTGGTCAGCATGTCAAAGAAGACTTCCTTATTGAAACGAAATAATGTACATTCTTCAATTGCCTGTACTGAAAAGCTCATATCTCCGCTTGTCCAAAGTATCATCAAGCCGACAAGATCACCCGGATAATAATACCTCAAAGATACTTGCTTGCCAGAAGGCCGGTGCAGCACGTTCTTCGCAGTACCCGATATCAGGAAATAAACATCCAGTTCTTCTTCGGATTCTTTTTCATGGAAGATGAACTCGTTTTTTGCAAACCTTTTGAATTGTGCGTGAGATACCAAGTGCTCCAATTGGTCATCGGATAAGTGGTCAAATGGATAAGAAGATTTGATCATAGTATGAAATTCGGCTTTTTTCACTGAGTCAGCCTCCTCGTGAAGTAGGGTAGGTCCGGCCAAGAAAATTTAAACCAAGGCTTCCTTATTACTCTAACATACAACTCTCATATCCTTCACGATTGTAAGTATACAATCATTCACCTTGTTCTTTGCTGCTCAAAAATACTGCTGCCTCAAAAAGAGAGGGGAAGTGATGGTCAGCAAGGTTTCCCTCGTTTTCTTCTGCTATAAGGATGGTGGTGCAGCCTGCTTTCCTCCCTGCTTCAATGTCAGCCTCCCTGTCACCTGCCATATAACTTAATGATAGGTCGATGTTATGATTTTCGGCCAGGGAAATAATCATTCCCGCCTCAGGTTTTCTGCAGGCACAGCCTTCATATGGTTTATGTGTGCAGCTGGCAAACTCTTCGATGATACCGCCTTGTGCCTTTAAGTCTTTTTTCATTGTGCTGTGAATCCTCTCCAGACCTGCTTCAGTCAGGTAACCAAGACCGACGCCGCCCTGATTGGTAACAACGAACACTTTGAAGCCGGCGTTATTCAGTATTCTAATGGCATCAGGAACCTTTTTCAGATAGTGGATATCAGACGGTTTATTAACGAATTTAACCCTTTTGGACAGCACTTCATTTATTACTCCATCTCTGTCTAGAAAAACGGCTTTGTTCATGATTTATTCTCCTTTTTTATACAAATATTGCTCTGGAATGGTTGGAAATTGTCGTATTTTGCGCTTTCCGGGGAAATAACTGAAAATTTACTCAATTAAACTTTGATGGGTTCCTTTTATTATTTTCTATATTTATAAGGCCTATTAAGAAAAGAGAAGTTTTCAACCTATAAAAATCGGGCATTGAAGAAAGAGAGAAAATTCATTCTTGGAGGAGAACTCATATGAATAAAGAAACGGCAAAAGGACATGCGAAGAAGGGTGCCCATGAAGCAAAACCCTGGGTTAAAGGGCTGGGCCGTCTGGGCTACCTGGCAAAGGGAAGTGTTTACCTGATCATTGGGATCCTTGCCTTCATGGCAGCAATCGGTGCAGGAGGGAAGACGACAGGAACAAACGGAGCCCTGGCGTCGATTGCAAGCAAGCCATTCGGTGAAATCCTGCTATGGATATTAGCTGTTGGTCTTGCTGGCTATGTCATCTGGAAGATTGTTGAGGCGGTAACCGACCCGGAGAACAAGGGACACGAGGCAAAAGGAATCCTGATTCGCGCGGGTTTTGTTTTCAGTGCTATTGTATACGCGGGTCTTGCTTACAGGGCTGTCAAGATCGCTTCGAACGCAGGCAGCGGCAGCGGGGGAAACAGCCGTCAGACCATTACTGCGCAGATTCTTTCCCAGCCCTTCGGCCAGTGGATGGTCGGCCTGGCAGGGGTGGCGGTCATAGGGTACGGTGTTTACGAAATCTATAAGGGATACAGCGAAAAGTTCACTGATTCCTTTCAACGCAGCAAAATGAAAGCGAAGGAGTTCGAGCTTGGCAAAAAAACGGGTAAAGCAGGGCTGATGGCAAGGGGAGTCGTATTCTGCATAACAGGCTATTTCTTGATCCAGACAGCCATCACCACTAATCCTGATAATGCGAAAGGGCTTGATGCGGCACTTTCTGAAATTGCTCAGCAGCCGTTCGGCCAATGGATGCTCGGACTCGTTGCATTGGGGCTTGCAGCATATGGTGTGTTCCAAATATTGAAGGGTAAAAACAAAAATATGGCGTTTTATTAATCGATAAGGATGCAATTCGCTTTGCAAAGACACTAGGTCGATACTGCAGACCGTGAGCAAATTTCCAAATCTATAGGTACGGGGAAGAATAAGAAGGGTTCAAAGAAAATTATACAAAAATGCCTTCAGACAGAATCCGGTAGCGGGCCTTTGTCTGAAGGCTGATGCCTGATGGCTTTCATCGGGCATTTTTTAGTTCCATAAAAATTTCTTCAACAGCTTATCTACCTTTTCAGTTTCATGCAATCCGCTGTGTCCGATGGATTGATCCTCGATTAAGTGCTTTTGCAGGCTCTCCTCATTGACAATCGATTGGATGGCGAACGCGCTGTCCACGTCAACAACCTGGTCACCTGATCCAGCGATGGCCATTACTTCTATGTCTGCGGGGAAGCTCTCGCGTTTTTTTACAAGAGAATTCAGAGCATCTGAATCCGGTTTTAAATCAATGATCGCTTCTCCCGTATTTACCTGATGATAAGATTCGCTTGAAATACCATCAAACGGGCTGCCAATCACTGAGAATTTCAGGGTTTTAGGGTATTCGCCATTACTTTTTGTCGATTCAAGATAATTTGTTGACACAAGGCCGCCCATTGAATGCCCGACAAGATATACTTGTTCCACCCCAAATTTGTCTTTAAGGCCTTTCATGACACTTTGAAGGCGAGTGGAAGTTTCAGCGATGGAGGCTTTATTTTTTTCGAAGACGATCTGGACCAGGGGAGGCAGCTTCGGATCAGGGTGAAGGGCTCCTTTCCACGTGATCTCTCCCTCGGCAGATACGTATACAACCAATTCTTTCTTACCCCAACCGTTCTGCTCGAAACGGTAAAGCATGGTTTTAAACGAATTATAGGTACCTTTGTATCCATGTACAAATACAGTTGGGATGTTTGACTGTGTTCCGGAAGTGTTTTCTTTGGATTCCGCAATTTGTGATTTGAACGATATATAAATTAATGAGAAGGCAAGTATTAGCATGGCTCCTACTGAAAATACCTTCTTTTTGCTGATGGTGTTTTTCATAGAGGTAGATCTCCTTTGATTACTGATATATTAATCATAAACCATTATGTATGACTTGGAAATGTTTTAAATGAAATTTTATTGTAATAATAAGGGTAATTTATGGTATTTTAAAAAAAGACTACTTTCGCATATATTGCTGCTTTCGGAAAAATCCCAAATGCCGGATTTTTCCCCTGTATACAAAGGTTTTACTCTCGAAAAAAGACGAGCAGCTCTTTTCTTTCCTTCTTACCGGGGTTTTTACGATGATTTACCAGGATATTAGTTGAAGTTCACATTGAATAGCAACAAAGTTTACGGAAAGAGCCTAAAAACAAAAGAAAAAGCCGATTTCAGCTGAAAAAATAAAGGCTGAATCGGCTTTTTCTACTAAAGTGAAAATTAAGAAAAAGATTTTTCGCTTACCACTTGATGGTCTTCATTTTGCACTAACACTTTCGCAGGCTGATTATCTTTAGCAAGCCTTTCAGCTTCTTCAATGGCCTCCGAACGACCGGTATAAAGATTTGTCGGAGCAACATCTTCTATTTTTACATACCAGCCTGTTTCATCCTTATTGGGTACTACATAGTATTCTTTCATGTGTATCGCTCCTTTCTATGTCTTCATTCTTCCATTTCCCTGATCGGGCACGTGCAAAACCTTAATTTATCTCAATATAAAGAGAGTTTCCATGCAGCTGAATTCTGATATAATGGAATTTCAAACTATCCGAACAGGGTACAACGCAATTTGCATTGGAGTTGATCAAGTGAGCAAAAGCAAAGGCGGCGGGACAGGCAGAGGAACTGGCAAGAAAGGCTGGAACCGCTGGCAGAAGAGCGCAAAGAAGAAAGCAGCTGCCAAACCGTATATAAGCAAAGGAACTAAAAACAGCGGTGGTTCTGAAAAGGACTGAGCTTTCATAAGAGAAAAGAGCTGCATCCTGTTAATGGATGCAGCTCTTTA
>NZ_QXIR01000041.1 GCF_003581585.1 Bacillus salacetis | reverse complement strand
GGAGACAGCTCCCGCACGCTAAAGAAATATGATTAACAAAGAAACGTCTCCTTAGGAAGAGGAAACCTTATATGAAGAGGCACGATTAGATAAGAAACGTACCTCTAGAGAAAGGGGCCGCTGACTTCTGGGACACGAATTCAGGTGAATCGTGCCATCGCAGCCCGAAGAGAATAAATAAGCAGAAAAACGTACCTCTGAAGAGCTTTCACTGCCTTTAGAGGTACGCTTATAAGAAAAGAAGTCAATTCATACATTACCCTTATTCACTATTCTCCTTTTAACTTGGAATGCTTCTGGTAAGCTTTAAAGTAACTTCTCCAGAACAATATGGCCATAAGTGCGGGAAGCAGCTTCATCAGGACAAATGGAGTTTCAAACAAGAAGGCTTTCCAAAATAATGAACCGTCCATGCTCCATAGTCCATCATGATACAGTTCTGAATCACTGTAAAACAGAAATGAATAAAACAAAAACAAGCTGCCCAGCCAAAACGAATAATTCATCAGCCTTTTGTAGTAATTTCCCTTAGATTCACGGTCAGAGAAGATTTCCGTCTGATCCTCGTCCTCTTTCTGCCAATACCGGATGCCGCTCCCCCAAGGACCTTTGATATAATTCCAGCCAAAATCCTCATACAACCCTTTGTATTCAGCAAACTTTTCTTTCGATAGATTGTTCTGATAATCAAGCCTCATGACGTATCTCTTGTCGGTTGGTTCGAAGGTGTAAATTCCCAATCCACTAATATGGATACAGCGGAAGCCTTTCTGTAATTGCTCATTTAGAAACTGCTCTTCTTTTTCAATATTGAAAAACAATCTAAATTTTTTCATTTGCTTCACTTCCTTCGTACAAGGATAAAATATGCAAAAGCCTTTCCTGTTCCATTTTCAAAACGGAGGTTCCTTCAGGTGTTATCTTATAAATTTTCTTTCGGCCAGAGCTCCCAACTGGCTCAATCCAGCCATGTTTTTTCAGGTTTTCAATCGCTCCGTACAGCGTACCTGCGGCTAATATAACGCTGCCTTTACTCAGTTCTTCTATCTTCTGCATTGCAGCGTATCCATGGAGCGGTTCACGCAGCGCCAATAAAATATAATGCATGGTTTCCGACAATGGAAGCAGTTGATGTTTCATTAACTCACCCTCTATTCAGTTTGACTATATAGTTCGACTTTATATTAATGTATTACAGTTCAACTGAATAGTCAACAGCCAATTATACAATCCACCTAATCGAAAACGAAAAAGGGGCAACTGCTTATTTAGCAATCGCCCCTCAAAGTTACTTGTATGCATTTACTCAATATCATCTTCAGTAGTTCCCCAATCTTTCCCTGATTTACCCCAGTAAAACAGAAAAGCAGCTTGTGCTAAGATCGGTAATCCAAATAGGAGTATAGTGATAAGTCTGTCCATGTACAGCCATCTCCTTATAATGTATTAATTCCATGACTAGCCGCCTGTTGCCATTACGAGATTACAATATGCTGTTTATAGTATGACGAATCCGGCATTTATATTGTTTCAAAATTCCACTAAGTAAACCTCAAACTTGGATTGATTTTGAAATGACCAGCAAACCATAGCGCTGAACGAGGACTTTTTAAAAAAATATCGAACTATAAAAATAGGGAACTGATTAAACGCAAGAAAAGTTGTTTTCTAAAATTAGGCTCTGTTAGGTAATATGGTTGCTATAAAAAGTTTTTGGTTCATGGACTATTAAGAGCCTGAAAATGTTGGTTTAATCAAATTGGCGGCCCATTAATCCAAGTGTATATCTTTTCCGAGATTATCAAGAAAAGTGGATACATCTGGTTTACAATGGAAAATCATTTCCTGCGGATATGTTGACTGAAACGGAAGGTGCTCGACCTCCTGCGGGACTAGCGGGACAGGTGAGACCCCGGAAGCGCTGCTGAGGAGGCTCACCGTCCGCCCCGCGGAGTCGGACACCTGGAGTGGAAGTCAACTTACCTTTTCAAAAAGCAACAATACTCTTTAACAGAGCCAAAAATTAAATAGTGAGGAGATGGATTGTATGCAAGTTTTGTCCAATGTGTTTGTGGATCAGCTCGATATGCACTGTCATGAAAATGACTGGTTTGCATCCATGGATCAAGCGCTGAAGGGAGTAAGCGCAGCTGAGGCGGCATCGACAAGTTCGGGAACCAGCAATTCGATCTGGCAGATTGTTAATCATCTGATATTTTGGAACGAGGATGTTATCCATCGACTTCAAGGAACAGAAAATCATCATGGAGCCGAAAGCAATGAGGAAACCTTTGGACATCCAGGGAATCCTGAAGACGAACAGGGGTGGCGCCGGACAGTTCATCGCTTCACTGAGGTCATGGATACATTGCGAACCGTCATTGCTGGCATTGATGATGAAACAATGAAAAAACCGTATGCAGCAGACAGGTATTCCAGGGAACGTTTACTCAGCAGTATAATGATGCATGATTCGTATCATCTCGGACAAATTGTACTGCTGCAAAAGCTGCAATCCTCCTGGGGAAATGTTGATTGGTAGATATACTTTTACCTTGTAACACAATGAAGTAATTTGATCCGCTGGCTAACAAACGATAGGAATGCGGAAACATCGACACATTATCACCGGTCAGAAGCGAAAGGCTCTGGCCGGTTTTTTGTTTTCCTTTTTTTAAAAAAAATATATTGACCAACACGACTATCTGTTATATTATATGTATAACAGATAGCACAAAGAAATGAGTGTGACAAAATGCTAATAAAGCTTGATTTAGAGTCAGAAGAACCCATTTATACACAATTAAAGCACCAGATCATTGCCGGCATTGCCAAAGGAGAGATGAAGCCGGGTGATGGATTGCCTTCCGTCCGTTCAATGGCAGCAGATATCGGGATCAATCTTCATACGGTGAATAAAGCCTATCAGCAGTTGAAGCAAGAAGGTTTCATCTTAATCCATCGTCAAAAAGGGGTTGTGGTGAACCCCGATGGAGTCCAGCAGGCAGATGATGCGTACCGGGATAAATTAACAAGGACATTACACCCGTTAATTGCTGAATCGGTATGCCGGGGAATGGATGAAGAGGAATTTTTGCAAATGTGCAGCAGGATCTTCAAAGATTATTCTAAGGGGGAGAGTTAGATGAATACGGTTTACATTTTATTATTGGTGATCATGATTCCTGTGTTTCTATCCATGATGTTCATTCCTTACTGGACCAGGAAAACAGAGAGCTTTGGGGTTTCCATTCCTGAAGAGGTATACAATTCCAAGGAGCTTAAGGGGATGCGAAAGCAATATGCGGTATTGACAGGGTTTTTAAGTGTTGCTGTCACTATCATTTTCTTCTTGATGGGTTCGTCTTTTTCAGCAGATGAAGAATTGATGAGCTTACTATTCAGTGGAATCGTTTTTGCATTCATCGTTTTCAGTTTTGTCATCTACCTTGTATTTCACAGAAAGATGAAAACACTGAAACAGCATAATAAATGGGCAGCCGAGAAATCCCAGCTTGTAGTGGTCGATACCGCCTTTCGTAAACAAAGATTGACTCATTCCAATTTGTGGTTCATCATTTCGTTTTTGGTTGTACTGGTTACTGTGTTCCTTACCTTCCAGCATTATCAGGCCATGCCCGACCAGATTCCGACCAAATACAACTTTGATGGAGAGGTGACTAACTCTGTAGAGAAATCTTATCGCAGCGTATTAGTCATGCCGATCATTCAAGTTTATTTGACACTTCTGTTTATTTTCATCAATACCATCATAGCTAAGGCAAAGCAGCAAGTGAGTGCGCAAAATCCTGAGGACTCAATGAAGAAAAATGTTGTATTCAGGAGACGCTGGTCTGCCTACGTCATTATGACCGGTATAGCAGTCGTTTTATTATTAGCTTTCATACAGTTATCAAGCATTTATTCCATCAACAATGAACTCATGACCATCATTCCGCTAATCTTTACAGTCGGTGTGGTTGCCGGGTCCATAATCCTTTCAATTACAACAGGCCAAGGAGGCAGCAGGGTGCAGACAGCCACAACAGGGGAGAATGGTACAGTTATCGACCGGGATGACGACCGTTACTGGAAATTAGGTGTTATTTACTTCAATCCGAATGATCCTTCATTATTTCTGGAAAAACGGTTTGGAGTAGGATGGACAGTAAATTTAGCTCGTCCTTTGGCTTGGGTATTTTTCTTAGTCATCATAGGGCTGGCTGTTGGAATCCCTCTGTTAATGGGGTTGTAACTCTTTCGATGGATGAAAAATGAATTTTTCAGGAGGAAAACACTTCGGGGTTTTCCTCCTTTTTTGTGTCAGCATTCAACCAGAAAAATATTCGTTGCAGCGTTTATACAAAGGTTCTTTTCGTAAACTTTGTTGCTATTCAATATAAATTTTAACTAATATCCTGATATATCGTCGTAATAACCCCCGGTGAGAAGGAAAGGAAAGAGCTACTCGTTCTTTTTCGAGAGTAAACCCTTTGTATACCGGGGAAAAATCCGGCACCTGGGATTTTTCCGAAAGCAACAATATAGGCGAAAACAGCCTATACTAAAGAGGTGGGCACACAGGCTTATATCATTGAAATGAAAAATTGATTTTTAAAGCAATAAATAAAGTTTTTTAAAAAAATAAATCTTTTTAAAATCTATTCTCGTCTTACATATTGAGGTGATGCAACGTGTCTGAAGATCGACAGCTGATTCAGGAGATCCTCCGTGGAAGCCAGGCGGCGATGGAAGTCCTGACGCGTAAATATTATAAAGATGTCTTTGCTTTTGTTTACCGGAAGACAGGAAACAGGGATCTGGCTTATGACCTGACTCAGGAGATTTTTATCAAGGTGATCCAAAAAATCCATTCCTATTCAAACAGCGGCAGTTTCAAAAGCTGGGTGTTCACGATTGCTGTGAACCACTGCCGTGATCACTGGAAAAGTGCTGATTATAATCGAAGCCTTAAGCAGTCTGAACTTCCGGAAACCCTTACTAATGAGAAAACGAACGTTTCCTACATATTTGCACAGAAAGAAACGAGGGAGCGAGTGAAGTCCGCGATCGGTGAGCTGCCGGAGTATCAACGTGATGCTATCATCCTGAAGTATTATCACCAGATGAAGATTCATGAAATTGCCTCGGTGACAGAAGCGAATGAATCAACCGTCAAATCGAGATTGAAACAGGGACTGGGAAAGTTAGCTAAACTTTTAGAGAGAGGTGAGGAATATGGACAGCAGCAGAAGAAATGATAAGCAATTTGACGTTGAACTCGATAATTTGGAGAAAGAGATCGGCTTCAAGCTGGACGAATATGATGTTGAGTATCCAAGTGAGGCGGAAATGATGAGGACGATCGAAGCAGTCCGTCCTTTTGTTCCGGTAAAAGAAAACCGCTGGAAAGGCTTTTCAAAGAACGTTCAATCATTGATGAAGAAATCCTATCAAGAAGTATTTTATTTCAGCCCATTATTTTGGATACTGAATCTCCTGTTCCTTTCGATATGCTTGTCTGCTGTGACCATTGCTGATCAGAATCCATATGCGGCGTTGATGCTCTTTGCTCCGCTGCCCACCATTACAGGTTTGTTCGAAATCCTGAAAAGCAGGCAGAGTGGGATGGCAGAACTCGAACTATCCTTCAAATACAGCTTGCAGGAAATCATCCTGTCCAAGATGTTCATCATTGGCGGCTTCAATATCGGAATTAATTTAATTGCAACGGCTGCACTATCAGTTTTTGCTGAAGATGCAGGAATGGGGAAACTGCTTCTCTATTGGATGACACCTTTCACAGTCATAACCGGGATCTCCTTCCTTATAGCCAGTAGATTGCGTCATCTGCATGCGGTAACGGCTGCACTTGTGATTTGGATCGGTTCCGGAGTGATGCTTAGTAACACTGCAGTCATTGAAAAACTCGAAGCGGTACCAGCAGCTGTCTATGTACTTGTCATCCTGGCAGCCGTCGTATGCACCGCTCTTCAAGCAAACCGGTTGTATAAAAGGGGTGTGAACTATGAATTTAACCATTGAGGGCATTTCAAAAACATTTAAAGAAAGACATGGAGAAATTAAGGCGCTGGATAACCTTTATCTCGAATTCACCAATGGAGTCTATGGCATCCTTGGTGCCAATGGTTCCGGGAAGACGACACTCATGAGAATCCTGGCGACAGTGATGAAGCCGACAGCAGGGGCGGTCTATCTGAATGGCAGGGACATAGCGCAGATGGATGCTGAATACCGCGACTTGATTGGTTACCTTCCTCAACAAGTCGGGCTGTATAAAAACTTTTCAGCTGAAAAGCTGCTTCATTATATCGCCGCCTTGAAAGGTCTCACGAAGCAGGAGGCGAAGGACAAGGTGGAAGAAACGCTGGAATTAGTCGGCCTTCATAAGGATAGGAAAAAGAAAGTCGGGAAATTTTCTGGCGGCATGAAAAGGAGGATCGGGATCGCACAGGCTTTATTGAATGATCCCAAAATCCTGATCGTTGATGAACCGACAGCAGGGCTCGATCCGAAAGAGCGGATCCGATTCCGGAATCTTTTATCGAAAATATCAGCCAACCGGATCGTCCTTCTGTCCACACATATCGTATCGGACATCGAATTCATTGCAAAAGAAGTCCTGATTCTTAAAGACGGGAAGCTTGTCAAAAAAGAATCACCGAGCCACTTGCTGAAAGGTCTTGAACAAAAAGTCTGGTCGCTGACAGTCAAAGGAGAGGAACTGGAAACGTATCAGTCCGGATATAAGGTAGGGAACATTTCCCGTTTACAAGAGGGTTATCACCTGCGGATGATAAGCGAAGAAAAACCCCATCTTAAGGCAGAAAGCGTGGAACCTAATCTGGAAGATTTATATTTGTACTACTTCGATGAAGAGGAGGGGATGGAATGAAGCTTTTAAAGTTTGAACTTTATAAAATCTTCAGCCAAAAAATGGTGTATGTCACCTTTCTTGTCCTCATCCTTTTGTCATCTATGTATATAGGAAAATTTGAGAAAACAGATGAGCAGACCAAGCAATTTTATAAGGACTGGGAAGGGACAATAACCTCTGAAAAAATTATGGAGGCGGAAGCTTCGAATGAAGAATTAAATGCCAAAGCAGAAGAACGGATAGAGGAAATGATAGCGGATGGAACCGAAGGATCTTTCTTATCGGAGAACGAGGAAATCATGGCCGGAATCTATGAAGATATTGCTTTCAGCCAAAGAATCCAGGAGGCCATCAATCTACGGCTGCAGGAACTGGATAGTTCAAACCAATACAATGCTGAGCTGGAAAAGCAGGTGCTAGAAAACGTGGACCTTTCCTATTTTTCTTATTACAAAGGTCCTGCCGAAATTATTGATTATACCGGTACATTCGGATTTATCGTTACAGGGGCCATGCTTTTGATCGGACTTTCTTCAATATATACACGAGAGTACAGTTCTGGAGTCGACAATTATATACTAAGTTCTAAGAAAGGGAGGGCGGAGCTGACATGGTCAAAGCTTGGTGCCGCTATGATTTATACCTTGATAGTTGTGGGCGTATGGGAAGCCGTGAATGTGGCCAGCAAGCTCTATTTACTGGGAAACCTGGGGTGGAAGGCACCGCTTCAATTCGTTTTCAGGTACTTTGGTTCTCCATACGGCCTGAATCTGCTTGAATTTCACCTGATTCAACTCGGAATTCATCTTATTGCGGCTTTTGGTTTTGCCATTCTGATCCTTTTCATCTCATCACTGAGTAAAAACTCGCTTCTCTCATTTTTTATATCAGGGGCTGTGTTCTCCCTTCCGTTCATGCTGGTCGAAATGGTGCCATTAAAACCGTGGCTCTTAAATTTGGTCCATTTTTCATACCTGTATATCATGAGAGTGGATTTTTTCTTCAACAGTTTCAAAACGGTCAATCTCTTCGGTAATCCAATCTTATACCCCGTTGCAGCAGTGGTTTGGATGGTGATCTTGTCAGCCGTGATTGCAACTGTCACATTCAAGGTAATGAAGAATAAAGAGGTCAGTATTTAGATTAATAGATGAAGCATAAAGAGGGGACAGTCCCCACCTGAATTACCGCGTTACCGCATTAACGTATCCGGGGACAGTCATCGGGTGATATATAAAGAGACAGTCTGACTGTCTCTTTTTTGGTGGGATCAGAACCTGCTTTACAATAAACAAAATACGTTTTTTCGTTCTCAATATCTGCGTCTTGTAGAGGTATGCATTCAGAAATAGCATAACAATTTCTTCACCATGATCAACTTTACGTAGTGAAGATAATTAAATGAAGCCAAATGCTTAACACGTCCGTCTAATATGTAGAATGGAAAGATGAATAGGGCATTTTTCGCAGTACTGGTTGCTTTCCTTAATATCTATAAAACAAAGTACCCGGAAGATGTCCATGAAAAAGAAGGTGAGTTGCAATTATTGAACTAGTTCATAAAGCCCAGGAAGGCGACGAAGAGGCTTTTCTAAGTATATTTCAAGAATACGAAATAGATCTTTATCGCATCGCTTTTGTATATGTAAAAAATAAGGATGATGCACTTGATGTCGTACAGGAAACGGCCTATCGGTCATTTAAGAAGATAGGAACACTGAGGAACCCTGTTCATATTAAAACATGGCTGATCAAAATTGCCATTTCATGTGCCACGGATCTGCTGAGGAAACAAAAGAAGGTTGTTCATTTACATCCTGAATACTTACATCTTATTGATTCAGCAGAACAGGATATTCCTCTTTCATTATCGTTAAAAGACTTGATTGAAACATTAAATGAAAGTGAAAAAAGCATCATACTCTGGAAGTTTTATTATGGTTATACCCTGCAAGAAATATCAGAAATCGAGGAATCACCATTGGGTACAGTTAAGTCTGTTTTATATCGTGCGCTGGCAAAGCTTCGTAAACAGATCAGGAGGGCCGATATGTATGAATAATAAGATAAGAAGTGAGTTAGAGAAAATCGAAATTCCGGATGAATTGCATATTAGGGCCACCTTGGGCGTTAAACAAGCTAAAGCGGAATTAGTGGAGGAGGGTGTAACGACTGCCGAGAATAATCTATCGGAGAATAAACTTAGTTTAGGAGTATCTGAAATACGGAAAAAATCCCTCTATAAAAGATTATCAATTATTGCTGCATCCCTCATAATCGTTGCTTCCTCTCTTACTTTAACCCCTGTAAGAGCAGCAATTCAAGAGGTCTATGACAAACTATTCTCTAGTCAGCATATTGATGATTCAGGCGTAAGAACAGCAGTTATAGCAGGTGAAGGCCAGGTGTTGGACCAAACGTTCTTTGATAAAAATCAAAGCATAAATGTGAACTTTGAACGAGTATTGATGGATGACAAAGAGACAAAGCTCTTATTGACGTTTCAAAGTAAAAAAACTGATTTAAAGAACGTCTATATTGATCTTTTTGAAGGTGAAAGTTCGATAAACTTATTGAATGGAAATGAAAAAAAGAAATTAGACAACGTAGGATGGGGCAGCAGATACTACGATAGTAAAGAAAACAAAGTAGTAACAGCCTTATCTTTTGAATCATTGAAGGACTATGAAGGTAAAGATATTCGTTTGGAAATTGATACACTTACGGTTTGGAAAGATGAAGGTTATGAAGGTATACAAACAATATGGCCACTTGAATTCACGGTTAAACCAACTGCCATATCTGAACGGAAAACGTTAGAGTTGAACAAACAATTCACTTACAAAGGAGAAACCTATACTGTTACAAGGGTTGAATTTTCAAAGCTGGAAACAAGAGTAGTCGTTACCGGCTCGGACACAGAAATCCTGACTGATGATAGCGGAATGGAATATAGAGTGATGAGTAAGCTGGAACACCAATTCCTTAATGCAAGAAAAATTAGTAAAGAATATGGATATAGTGTTGATGAAAAAAAATCCGGTGTATTTATTGCGTCAAAAGGCGACCGAATTGACCCCGTTTTTAGTAAGGGTGAGGTTGAGGGGGAAAAGGACGAATATATAATGATTTTTGGACCTGTTCAAGGTCAAAATAATGCAGTCCTGGAAATTGGTGACGACGTGACCATACCACTTAATGAAAGCGAAAAGGTTGAACAAATAACAACATATAATGAAAAAGCAGAAATAGAAAAAATGTTATCAGAATATGGATATACTTTAGTACTGTTAACAGAAGAAGAAAAACAGCAGATAGACCTGTATCACGAAAAATTCCCAAAGGAGCTTTCAATTGAAAGAACAGTAATTGGTAAAGTAAAAGACCATGAAAACTCAAAACTTTTAGAGGTCAGCCTCTCAGAAAGATCAGGTGTTCTAAGTGAATCACTGGCTGAAGATGCAGAAGCAGCTAAAGAAATCAGGAAAGAAAATGGATTGTCGTTTATCCCAATATATTTAAATGAGTTCTAACAACTCAACAAGAGCCCCCTTCTTTAGAGAGAGGGGCTTATTTGTTTAAATATTCGAAATGTTACACTGTACTTAAGGGATCTTCTAATATTTTTTAGATAATTTAGAAATTGCGTCGCTTTTCTAGCATTATAGGTACTCTGTTCCTCGGATGATGTACCAATTCATCCGCTATTGGGACATCACCGGCCATTTTCTGCTAAATGATGTAGGAATTCCACTGCTTTTCCAACATCATCAGGTCTCTGGTCCTCGAATGATGTACCAATTCATCAGCTATTGGGACATCACTGGCCATTCTCACCTAAATGATGTAGGAATTCCACGGTTATTCCAGCATCATCGGTATTCTGTTCCTCAAATGATGTCCCAAATCATCTGCTATTGGGACATCACTGGCCATTTTCTGCTAAATGATGTAGGAATTGCATAGCTTTTCCGGCATCATTGGTACTCTGGTCCTTGAATGATGTACCAATTCATCTGCTATTAGGACATCACCAAGCATTCTCTGCTAAATGATGTAGGAATTCCACTGCTTTTCCAGCATCATAGGTTCTCTGGTTCTCAAATGATGTACCAATTCATCCGCTTTTCAGACATCATCGGCGATTCTCAGAAAAAATGATGTAGGAATTCCACCACTATTTCGGCATCATCGGTACTCTGTTCTTCAAATGATGTACCAAATCATCCGCTATTGGGACATCACCGGCCATTTTCTGCTAAATGATGTAGGAATTGCACGGCTTTTCCGGCATCATCGGGTCTCTGGTTCTCAAATGATGTACCAAATCATCCGCTTTTCAAACATCATCGGCGATTCTCAGAAAAAATGATGTAGGAATTCCACTGCTTTTAAAGCATCATTGGTACTCTGGTCCTCAAATGATGTACCAATTCATCCGCGATTCGGACATCACCGGGCAATCTTAGCTAAATGATGTAGGAATTCCACTGCTTTTCCAACATCATAGGTTTTCTGGTTCTCAAATGATGTTGGAATTCCACAGCTGCTTTCCAACATCACCGGTTCAATAAAATAGCACCATAATTATCAAGCAGACCATAATAACTGTCCAAATGAGGAAATGACGTTGAATAAAAAGATGCTTATTCGCATTTGCCAAATTGTCATCATTATCAGTCTGTTAATCATTTCTTATTATTTTGTATGGGATGAAGATTTAGGGAAAGTAACAGCATTTTTTGTGATGGTTGTAATCATAACGCTTCTGGTTTACTTCTTCTTCAACAAATTATCCAATCGGGGTAGAAAAAATGAATAAGGGTTTGTTTGCTGGATGCGGGTGCTGGCAATGAAGCCTTTTTTTGTTCAGGAAGTGGTATTTTATATGAAACTTGTGAATCCGGTATTTCGTCTAATTAATAATGTAATAGGAGTGCTGGTGTGATAGGGGATTTTGAAAACTTTAAGGGGGATATTAGGCTTGCAGCACTGTCGGTATTGTAAAAGTGAATTCAAATGGAAAGAATTATACCAGTATTTATGGGGCGCTCTATACAAACCTTTCCGATGTACAGCTTGTGCAAAAGAACATTTTGTCACTATACCCGGAAGGTTAACAAATACTGCTCTGACCATATTTCCCATGTTAATATTTGCTCAATTTCTTTCTCCTTTTAAACATTTCCTTTTATCTATTGGGGTTGGAATTATTCTGGGACTTATCGGCTCACTCATCAGCCCGTACCTGGTGAGCTTGGAAGTGGATGACGAGTAAATTACTGAGCGATTTTACCACAATTTCAAAGGGATAATGCGGAGCAAGGTAGCCTTTGAATGATAAGGGGGATAAATATGTTTTGGTTGAAGGTATTCTCAATTGTCATAGTTATTTCGATGGTAATATGGATTGCAAAGCTTATTCTAAGAAAGGTTTTTCATATCGAGAAGGTAAAAAAAAAATTCTTTTCAAATAATTACATAAATGATCGACATAGGAAGATTGACAAATGGATTAGAACTATTTCAACCATCATGTTCGTTTTTCTTATCTTACTGCAAATAAACTATTTTGAGGAGGCAACCTACCTATTTGCCTCTGGAGTTCTCTCTATTTTAATTTTGGAGTATTCAGTAAGGCTATTCTTTGAGTGGAAATACAGCAGTCAACCAAAGCAAGCAATATTAACCTTCACTGAGATGTTCCTCGGAGCAACCGCACTGTTACTTTTGTTTCAAATCTAATTTAAATTACCATGATTTTAGCTGAGATTATGTGGAATATGGGGGAGATTTATTTGCAAGAATTTACGGGACACGAGCTGAATCCTGAACAACACGATATGAAAAAGTTGGACATCGTGGTCATTCAGGCGGTATTAGATGAATTACAGAAAGAGGAGAACCATAAGCGGAAGATTAAAATCGCTACTGCAAATGCCTTTATCGTCGCTGAGAGAATCAGCATAGATGAACCGGATATCGATACAATTCCGTTATTGAGTAAAGCGATTCTGAAGTCTGAGGATACTACATTCAAGTTAATGCAAGAAGGGAAGGTCGCTAATTTGCACGCTATGATTGTATTGAATAATGTGGAAATCATCCCTTTTTCTAATCCTGGTATTACATTGGAAAGTGATTGTTTTGCCATTTATACCGACCATATTATGGGATTATCCTTGACGGATTGAAGTTATATTAAAAAGGCTGCAACTGATGATCAGAATAGGATCCGGTTGCAGCCTTTTTTTATCAAAACACATCCATAAGCCACTCTTGAAGGATGAAAAGTGTCCTCCCCCGAATAGTATTAAGTCAGAATGGAGGGACCTGTATGAATGGGAAGATAGCGGGTGAGACCTTGACCAAGACGTTTAAAAAAAGGGAATGTATCCTTTGAAGTCGGTGAAAGGGAATTCTTCGCCTTTCTGGGGCCGAACGGTGCAGGGAAGCCGACGACTGTACAGGTACTGACCACCTTGATCAGTGCTTCATCCGGAAGAGTGGAGGTTGCCGGGTATGATGTTACGGAACAGCCGGTAGTTGTCCGCAGGCATAATGGTGTTGCCCTTCAATAAACTGCCAAGGGAGCAGTATCGAGAGGATGATGAATCCTCTTCCTCAAGAAGGGACGATTGAGAGAATCAGTTATATTCAAGCTGTCGATTACTCATTTTTACAGCTTATAAAAGCAGCAAAGACTCGTCATTTGGCGAGTCTTTTGCATGAAATTTATTATGGTGCAAAGGGTTTAAAAAGGGATAGCACACATTAGAGGCAGCTTATTATCGGCTTAAAGATTCTTCTAGTCTTTTAATATTTTGAAAATAAATCTCAGGAGAATCCCAATCCATATATAAATCAGGAACTTCAGATGCATTCTTTTCGTCATTCCTGTAAACCACAGACATTAATGATTCAATATAGTTGATGTTGTTTTTAATCTCTTCTTTTGTCCCGATAGAGCCGTGTCCCGGTATAACTGTATCTATTTCAAAACGATCAACTTTTTGCAGAATCTCGATCCATTTTTCTGGATTGCTCTCTTCAAAAAAGGTGAGGTGACAATCAACAAATAGTAAATCTCCCATAAATATTACCTTACTCTCAGGAATATAAAGCATGGCATCACAGTAGGAATGCCCTCCGCCAAGGGTGAAAAGCTTTGCATTTCGTTTTGTTCCTTTCAGGCTCCATTCGTCAATAAATGTTTGGCTGGGTAACACCAATTCCAGGCTTGATAAGGAAAACTTCAATTCAAGCAAAAAATTAATTTTGTTTTGTAATTGGGCATCAGTGTCCGAATCTAACTGTTTTTTTAGGGATTCAATATAATTTGCCAGCCCTTGTATGTCTTCTTTCTGTTTTCTAATTCTAGATGGGTGAAGTTCTTTCATCTTTGAGAAAGTGGTTTCGCTGGAGATGATGGTACTATCCGTAAAAACTTGGTTTCCGCGAATATGGTCCCCGTGCCAATGACTATTCATTACAGTTGTGACTGGCTTATTTGTAATAAATTCAGCGGCGTCCTTCAGGTCCTGGGAGGCTTGCTGGGTATTGAAAGTATCGAAAATGATAATCTGATCTCCTAAATCTGCAAATCCTGCATTAGCTAGAGCTCCTCCGCCTTCTTTTGCAATAGCTGCATATATTCCATCACTAACTTTTTCAAGGCTGAAGTGTTTACTATTAAAATTCTCGTCCATCCGTTTCACCTCTGATTGTAAAATTTAAAGCTGTATAATTCCGTCACCAATCTTCTATGAGGTCTGTATCAGGCGGGGTATACCCAAGCTGTCTGCCAAACTTCACTATTTGTCCTTTATGATGAAATTCATGGGTAATCGTGTGGGTGAAAAGCCATAATGAGGTAAAGTCTGTAATATGTCCATTAGAGAAAGATACTTGAACAGTATGATCCCACTTTCCTTCGAATGCATTTAGAAATTCCTGAACCAATTGGTCCGTTCTTGTAAAAACCTCTCTCATTTCATGAGTATTTTTAATAGACTCAGGAGTTATCTGTGGAATTGATTTTCCAAGTGCACGTGTCCCCAACCAAACACGGTAACAGTCCGCTGCATGCGCATGGAGGTTCCGAATGGAATCCCCTCCAAAGCTTTCAAGTTCTTTTACATAATCTGATTCTGACATGCTTTCACAATATTGAAATAAGGTTTCTCTTGTACGTTGAATCCAGTCATATTGGGTTACAAAAACATCCATTTTCACTCACTCCCTTAAATTGTAAGGTTTTATATAACTTGCTTTCGATAACTTCTCTAAAAAGGGGTGAAAATCCTCTGTTGGTTTTCCATTTCAGAGAAATATTCAACTTTTTAAATTTTCATTCGTAATCCTCGAGGCGGTGAAACTGTACTTCTGCCGTCTTCTGGAACATTCCCCCAACTGGGTGAATATCCTGATTATGGGAGGTGTTCATGTGAGGGATGAGATTAAGCATGTTACACAACAGTTTATCGAGGCCAACTTTTCTGAATCAGAGGTCGTATGGATTGGCGGCAGTGCGGCAAAGGGTAATCTTACAAAGGAATCGGATATCGACCTGGTCATCATTGATGAAGCAGAAACGCCAAGACTGCAGTGTTATGAGTTTCAAGGCTGGAAAATAGAAGCGTTTATTTATACCGCACTTTCTCTCGAGCTTCAGTTTCAGGCAGCACGATACAGGGGAATACCGACCATTATTAGAATGTGTGCGGACGGCCTCTTGATCAAAGATGAACGAGGAACAGGCAAAGAAGTAACCGAGAGGGCAGTTTCCCTTTTTGAGCAGGGGCCGGAGCGATGGAGTGAGGGAAGAATAGGCGAAGCCAAGTATCAAATCACCGACCATTTGTCTGACTTCAGAAGCTCAGAAGACTTTGAAGAAAGCGTGTTTATTCTGAATAAATTGGTAAGTACACTGGCTGAAATGGTGTTAAAGGCTGAAGGGAAGTGGACCGGCGAAGGAAAGTGGTTTGCCAGGGAGTTACGGTCATATGACCATGAGTTGTCGGGGAAACTGGTCAGTTCTTCGAGACACTTCATGCAAACAGAGGACAAAAATGAACTCATTTCCTTGATTCATTCAGTACTTGATCAATACGGGGGAGAGCTGTTTGAAGGGCATAGGGAATTCCTGCAGTAAAATTAATGAGCGCTTCTGTCAAATAAGTTGTTCATTTTTTGTATATGGCTGTTTTCGCAAAAATTGTTGCTTTTGGAAAAATCCCAAGTGCCGGATTTTCCCTCTGTATTCAAAGGTTTAACTCCTGAAAAAGAACGAGCAGCCTTTTCTTTCCTGCTCACCGGGGTTTTTACGACGATTTACCAGAATGAATTTTATCGAAACAACCCAATTGAAGAATGGGTGAAAGGCATGAATACCTAATTGAGAGGGTTACAGGATTTTTTCGTAACTGATTCAATTGGTTTACATATAGGACTATAGTGTTATTAAAGAAATAGAGAGAATAATGATTATCAGGAGAGCTGCGGCTGGCCATCAGTCCTTGATGGACATGTCATTTTTTTAGATAATGAAGCTGCTCGCGGTGTGTAATGCAAGGAGGTGGGAATATCAGGTCAGCCATTCACATAACGAATATTCTATTGCTTGCAGGATTGTTGGTATTGGGTTTTTTTATATACTTTGGATTGCATTTCGCTCCTCAGCCTGACCCCTACACTGCCGAACACATTCATCTCGTATTGATTTATGTTATATGGTCGATAGGTTACTACCTGCAGCTCAAGCAATCAATCGTAAGGAACTTTATCATCATCTTTGTGATATTCTTTATCCTTCAGGTGGTGCACTTCTTCTTTGGGTACTATGTAATTACGTTTTTGGAGTCCTTTGTGGAGTAGAAATTCCCGTCTGGGTAAGTTTGCAGTATATTGGTAGTGAGAATGGAGGGGTTGCAGGTGCCGGGCCGTGCCAATGAAGAAAAGCTGACAGGAGGAAATGTCACAAGTGTTTACCGTATAGGAGATACTGTCAGGCGTGAATTAAATCCAAACAGTTCAAAAATCCATAAGTTATTAAAGCATTTGGAGAATAAAGGGTTCAGTTATGCACCCAGATTTTTAGGAATTGATGATAATGGGAGAGAGATTTTAACTTATATCGACGGGGAAGCGGGTAATGACCCGTTAAAAGACTACATGTGGTCCAATGAAGCTTTGAAGGAAATAGCCAGGATGCTGCGTCAATACCATGACGCCGTCAGTGATTTCCCAATGGATGACTGGGAACCCCTTGATAATACCCCTGAAAATCCTGAAGTATTATGCCATAATGATTTTGCCAGATACAATATCATTTTTAAAGATAAAGTTCCAGCCGGCATTATTGATTTCGATGCAGCGGGACCAGGACCAAGAATCTGGGATATTGCATATACCATCTACACTTGCGTTCCAATAAGCAGGTTCCATCTTTCCGAAGCTGGCGAGAAAGTCTATTATGAGCCATTGCTGGATGCCACCCGCATAAAGCAAAGGGTGAAGCTGTTTTTTGAAATATATGGTGAGAGTATAGAAGAGGATTTTCTGGAAGTGCTAATGCAGAGATTGGAAGGGTTATGTAAAACAATTAAAAGAAAAGCAGCTCAAGGTGATGCGGCGTTTCTAAAGATGATCGATGATGGACACCTCGAACTTTATCAAAATGATATTATGTTCATAGATAATCATGGAAAAGATTGGATTTAGACGATATAATTATACATAGTATCGGACGATAGCCGAAAATCCGGCTATCGTCCGTTTTTCATTTTTGTAGCGGGATATCTTTTTATATACAGCAGTCAGGAGAAAGGTCCAATGAAAAAAATAGTAAAATCATTCTTAATAGTTTTTTTAATATTATTTGTCATAGCAGCTTATGGGATCTATTGGGCGTTTTATGACATGAATAGATTGCCGAAAGGGGACTATCTTACAGAACAAATATCCCCTGATGGTAAGTATACACTGAAAGCTTATGTCACCAATGGAGGAGCCACGACTTCTTATTCTGTTCGTGGTGAATTGGTTTTTAATGCAAAAAATCTTAAAACGGAGAATATATATTGGAATTATAGAGAGGAAACTGCAACTATTGTGTGGACTGACAATGATACAGTAGTGATTAACGGGCATACGTTGGATGTGCCAAATCAAAAATTTGATTTTAGACATCCATAAAGGCTTTTTCAGGTTCAGCACCTCATGGAATATTGTTTAATCCGAAACTTATTTTCTGGGAATTTCCAATTAGGGGGAAGTAAATGAAAGTAATAAAATGTATCGGATTTTTTGTAATGAGACTAATTTTATTCTCAGGTTGCCAAACAAATGGCAGTGATAAGATAGAAGTGAAAATGAAGAGTGATGAAGATTTGAAGGAGATTGCAGATACATACACTTATGAGGATTATGAAAAGGTCTTTGAAAAGGCCGTATCTGATGCCGATGAACTTGAGGCAGATGGAAGTTTAAATAAGTGGTTAATAAGAATCTTAGCAGAAGAACAATTGTCTTATGAATCAGATTTAACAGATGATCAAGTAATAAAGTTAGCGGAAAGAGCACTGAAAGAAGATGAAGTCTGGAAGTCCATAGCGAAAGAAAAATACGGTGTGACAGTTACCGAGGAAGAAGTAGACCAATATATTAAGGAAGGTCCTGATACCTTTGAATTGCCACAAATGCAGGCGTATGCTGCTGCTTTGGGTTTATCGTTGGAAGAGCTAAACCACGAATTCGACAGAGACATCTATGAAAAGAATGCGATTTGGTTGAAACTGAAACCTGAACTGGAAAAGGAATACGGCCTTATTGATAACAATAAACAAGTTGAAAAGTACCAAGAGGAAGTTGATAAAGGAGTTTATTAATACCTGTATTACTAATATACGGTGTACGTAAACTGGTTTAAATTCGGAAGTCATAAGTACAAATCTAATACTAATGGTATTACTAGTACTCTTCTTTAAAAAAACAGAACATTTAAATATTTCGATCATTGGAGAGAATAATTATGAAAAATTTCATAAAGAAACTTTTGAAATATACTGTTACTATTGTATTAATAGTATTATATCTTAACCTATTACCTTACCTTGTGACTTGGTTTGATTTGGAATATACTGTAATTGAGTTCGTCCTAATAATTATCGTCATAATTTTAGCCGTACTCACAAGTGAATTGATCTTTAGGTAAAATATTGTCTAATACTTTCATAATTAACTGTAATGGTACAATACTCGTTACCCAACACAGATAAAGCCACAATTATAACTTATATGTTAGAACACATATTGATTTACTATTTAAGTAGTTCCATGTTTAATCTGCACTAGGCGAATCTCAAGTTAATAAAGGTTATAATGCAATGAAAGAGAGCACCAAAAGCTAAGGCAAATGATGCTCATTTTTTTTGGATCCGAACTCCTGTACTTTGCCCAAATCATATTACCCTGAATTACCCGCTGCTCTCCCCGGATTTCTTGCTTCCCGGTGCAAACCAGCCGAGTAAGGCGATCCCGACGAGGACTCCGTAGAAGATCAATGTCCATAAGGTGCTGTGCGGGAAATGGTGGTCCAATACACCGATATCCTCATGGGCAAGTGTGATCACAGCCAGTTTGACCCCAACCCAGGCGACGATGGCGTATGCGGTCGTTTCCAGGGCCGGCCGTTTTTCAAGCAGCGACACAAACCAGGTTGCCGCGTATTTAATGAGGATAAGGCCGGCGATTCCTCCAAGGACGACAACGATGAACTGTCCGCCATCCATTCCGCCGAAATCTCCAAGAGGGGAGTCCGGGAGACCGAGTGCAAGTGCAACGGCAGCCAGGATCGAATCGACTGCAAATGCAAGGTCGGCAAGCGCGATTTTTCCCACCGTCGGCCAGAAGCCTTTTCCTTTCGCCTCTTCCTCATCATCTTTATGGACATTCTCATTCTCTTTCCCAAACTTAGCCTTGATGACGTGCTTCAATCCTAAGTACAGTAAATAGGCAGCACCCACTGCCTGTATCTGCCAGACGTTAGCGATGAACGAAATGGCGAACAGTGCGATGAATCTGAAGGCAAATGCCATAAAGATCCCGTATTTAATGGCTTTATTTTTCTCGTCGTCAGGCAGGTGTTTGGCGATGACAGCAAGAACAAGTGCATTATCAGCGGATAATAAGCCTTCAAGCCCGATTAAGATCAATAAAGTCCATCCGTATTCCAGCCAAATGGATTCCACGAATCATTCTCCTTTCTTCATGTGCTGCCTCTTGTTGGAACTGTTTTAAGAAACAACTCAACCCATTTTATAAATATGATTCCTTACCTCCATCGGGAAGTATTTTTTGTGTACCTTATGAACTTATGTTTCCTCCTTTTGGAAAAATCATTCTTGAATAAAATTTTATAAATATTAAATCATCGGTTGACGGCTGGGGGTATTGAATATAAGATGAGTGAAAATTTGATAAAAAATGTGTATCAGGAGGGGAAATGATGAAAACGATTGGCCTTATAGGCGGAATGAGCTGGGAGTCTTCCGTAGAGTATTACCGAATAATCAACGAAATGGTTAAAGAAAAATTAGGTGGATTACATTCAGCGAAATGTCTGCTGTATAGTGTAGATTTTGATGAGATTGAACGCTTTCAAGCTGAAGGTGATTGGGAAGGTGCCGGTAAAGCATTGGGAGAAGCTGCATCCTCTTTAGAAAAAGCAGGTGCGGAATTCATAGTGATTTGTACAAATACAATGCATAAAGTGATTGATCATATAGAGGCGGGGATCAACATTCCTGTATTACATATTGCTGATGCTACAGCGCACCAAATCCAACGGTCCAATATCAAAACTGTCGGTTTACTTGGGACAAAATACACAATGGAGCAGGATTTTTATAAATCCCGTATCAAATCGAAGGGAATCAACGTGTTGGTTCCAGATGAAGAAGAACGAACCAATGTCAATAAAGTTATTTACGAAGAGTTATGTTTAGGGCAGATCAAGCAGTCATCGAAGGAGTATTATAAGTCTGTCATTAAACACTTAGTGGCAGAAGGAGCTGAAGGAATCATTTTGGGATGTACGGAAATAGGATTATTGGTCAAACCAGAGGATTCAGAAGTGCCATTATTTAATACAACTGTTATCCATGCAGTTGAAGCAGTGAATACGGCCCTAAAAGAATAAAGCAATACGGCTGATTAATGTAAAAGGCTGCGCCTGTTCAGTCTCCCTTTGCAGAAAAAAAGCACTTTTCCGAAACAATTGAAAGTGCTTTTTTCTGTGTGAAAAAGTATTAATGGGAATTGAGAAATGAATAATCATTTTTAAAAACGGTGGCGATTCAAAAACGGAGGCAGGCATCCTTTTCACATGAAAGCCTGCCTGTCCTTCCCAATAAAGAATCAATCTACAATGACAAGCTCCAATAACGCAGCGAATTGAATGGCTTGATTAGTCGATACTTTGCAGCCCTTCAAATCAGGGATCGACACAGAAATGGATTCAAACATGGAGGTGCTGATGTCGACTCCTTTAAGCGGGGCACTTTCAAAGCTTGCGCCATCCAGATTGCATCGGGTGAATTCAGCCTTTTTGAATTTGCATTGGTAAAAGTCCGATCGTTCCAGCGATGTATCCTGCATGATCACTTTTTCCAGCTTGGAATCGCCGAAAGAAGCCAAGTTGAGAAGTGAATCATGGAACTGCACGTTTCCAAAGCGCGAATCCGTAAAATCCACACCCAGCAGTTTGCAGTTCTTGAAGGAAGTCCTATGTATCGACGAAGCACTCAGATTGGCATTGGAAAAATCGCAATTCTCGAATGCAACATCCGTAATATCAATCCCGGAGAAATCCGTGTTGGTGAACTTGCTGTTGCGAATGGTCATCCGATATAACCGGACTCTTGGCAGGACCTCATTTTCAAAAACAGAGTCATGAATCTCACACAACTCCAATTCGGGATCTTCCTCATAAAAAATATCATTGAAATTCTTCAAGGGCAGCTCATTTGGTATATTAGGGGAATCAATCTTCATATAAAAAACCTCTCTGTCTTTAGCTTTTAAGGAAAGCGTTGATAAAAATGCTCTCTACTAACTATAAGAAAAAAAGATTTTCAATTAAAGTCTTTCATTTTGGGAGAGAGTGTGTGCAAGAGGTATTTAGGAATGAAGTTTAATAATGTAAGGTTAATCGACGATCTTTCAGAGTATGAAAGTAAGGAGATAAAGAGGGATATATTTATAAAGCCTATCTAATTTTTAATAGATAGGCCAGTCCCCTTTTCAAGGCTTTTTAATACTCCAATGGACAAATCCTTAGCACCATGATTTGGAAGCGTAGCTACAAAATCAATTCCCACTTTTTTAAATTGAAAATGAGAACCTGATGTCCGTATGTGGACCCATCCATTTTTCTTAAGTATCTTTTCCACCTTTTTAAAATTCATATGGTTTCCCCTCCAGAAATTAAATTCATCTTTTTAGTTTGAATTATTATCTGCTTGAGGGTTTCAGTAGGTAAGCGACCGCTTTTTAAGAACCATACCCATAGCTTATCTCATTTTTGTGGATAATGATTTATCTGACTTTCCTAATTAAATTGTATATTGCTATTAAAGTAAAAGATGTTTCTGCTAATATATTTTTTTCCATAATTGTAACTGTATTTTCTGGATTCCAGTTCGACACATATGAATAAAAGGGTATGTGAATATTTTACCACATGTGTGAAATCCTAACAATTAAGCATGTTGTTGACACGTATTTAACACGTGTTATAATGAAATTAATTAACTTGTTGAAAGAGGTGTATTATTTGGATCAAAATTATACCTATCCAGTTATATTGGACTTTTCCGAGGAGGAGTATGTAGATCTGATTTTTCCTGATTTTAATAATATGATGACCAGTGTTGAAAAGGGAGAAGATTATGTAGCAGCATCACAGGAGTTTTTAGCCTTAACCATATTAGATATAGAAAGTGATAAAAAAGATTTGCCTGAAAGGTCAGATTCAGACAAGATCCCCCTTACCCAACATCAACAAATTTTTTATATTAATATATGGATGCCTTACCATCGTTCTAAAGTCAAAGAGGTCTATGTGAAGAAAACCCTAACAGTGCCTGCCTGGCTGGATGCTTTAGCAAAGAACAATAACCTTAATTTCTCCGCTGTATTAGTAAAGGCCTTGAAAAAAGAATTGAATATCAAGTAAGTAATTTAACCCAGTAAATAACACTTGTTTAAGTGTTATAAAATACCTATTAAAATGGTAAGTTTTGATATAATAAGTAAGGCTTATAATAACTGTATTCAGCATGCTGCAAAACTTTATACATAGAAAATTTCAGAAAAAGAGGAATTGCATATGAAAGAAGCAACCATTCTTAACTTTCCGGAAATCAAAATCGATCAGAATGATTTCGAGGTAGAGCTAGGTATCGAGATACTAGAAAACCCGACTGGTTTCAAAGACGAAAGAGAACAAGCCATCAAGGAAGGCTACCAAGGCGTCGAAGGGGATTTATCAGATAACGAAACTAGATTGGCAGAATTAAATAAAGAAATAAACCGGCTTACCAACCATTCTAATGGATTGGATTATATAGTTGCAGTTGGAAGCGGTATTCTTGCTGGACTGGTGGATTCATTGTGGGTTGGTGAATTCAGTATGGAGCGGGGAAAAGCTTGGAGTAACGAGAAGATAAACAATTTTGTTATGAAGGTCGCTAAATCGAAGGGATATGAAGGAGAAAGACTGGATGGGGCTATCCGTTTTTTAGAGAACAAGTTTCACATCCCCAGTGATAACATTTGGAAAGGGGAAGGTGCAGGCATTTCTGCAAAGAGCCACCACTTGGATGATTTAGCACATCACCCAACACCATTAGGTTTATTCTTCTCCATTCTCACTCAATTCACAAAGAGAGGTTATTTTCAAAACAGTGAGGGAGACTTCCTGCCAATCACCATTGATGACAATGGAGAGGGGTTAATCGGAAGTGATATCCCAAGTAAAATATTTGCAGGTACAATCAATTGGTTTTTCCATTTAGTCAGCGATATGTCGGGGAGCAACAAAACAGCAGGGGTTGGAATGGGTATTCCTGGTCCGATTGTTTCGCTTCTGAAAGAAACATCCCTGATACCTGGCTTAAATAAATCAGGCTTAGCCAAGAAAATAAAAGAACTTTTTGTCCAAGAAAAATTTGATCTTCGAAGCGAAATGGCTGTCGGATATGAAATCGGAAGACAAGCTATGCCGGTAATAATGAACGAAATAATTGTACGGGCATTTTATTTTATCAGGCGGCTGGTTTCAGAAGTAAAGGAAAAACAAAGCTTTAAAGAAATAGAATGGAAGAAAACAGTACCCTGGAAGAATCGTACGATCGTCCGCATGCTTACTATAGCTACAGGAACCTTTACACTGGTGGATTTGGGGGACGCAGCTATACGGGCTGGTGTGAAATCAGCTGGAAATTCTGCCATGTTTGCAAAAGAGTTCATCCTTCGAGTGAACTTCGTTGGAGTAGGAAGATTTGCTATTTCGGTTGCAACAGACACATCCATGGGAATGAAACGCAGCCATTTGGAATCGGAAAGGATGGCTGTTCTCAGCGAACGGCTGCACTTGATGAATGCAAAAGTTTTCTACATTCAGGCTGATACATGGATGGCAGCAGAAACGACTGAAAAAACCATTAACGAAGCGATTGATAGTATGGAGCAAACGGCTAGATTTTCCGCAGAAGCCTGGAAAGCAAACAGAAGTCGATGAACCATATTGGCGGATATAAGGATGGCATTGAGGAACATAACGCTGGATTAATTGAAGAAATAACCGATCTTTTGAAATGGGGGTAAGAAAGCTTGGAGAATCAAGTTGTAATAATCGATCAAGATGAGGTCATTGATTCAGGTATTTCAAGTTTCAATGATGAAGACTTACCTGTCTTGATTCAGGGGCAGATCAGTAAACTTAACAAGCTGGATAAGAGTGTAAAAAAAGCAATCGAAGCAGCTGTCGATGCAAAATCTTCTGCTCAAAGCGCCAGAAATAAATCGGCTGGATTCGGTAAGAAAAGAGTTGCCATTGAAGAATTACAATCTGCAGGAATCGAATTAGCGGAAGCAGTACAATCAGGAGCCGAAGCACAAAAGGTTTCTTTTGAATTTCAAACAAAACTAGCTAAAATTACTAAATATTTATTTGGGCTGGGAGTTAGCAACATCGCGAGTAACCGGTTTGTTGTTAGAGAACTTGAATTGAAATTGAAAGGTGCATCTAAAGAAGAATTATCTACATTAGCCAGACAAGAGTTAATGACAGTAGTAAAACAATTGAAAGAACAAGAAGATATTTTAAGAAAACAAGACAACCTTACTAAAACCATTAAAGTTCAGCATGAGAAATTGAAGGTTCAACACAAAAAAAGCGAACAGATCGAAAAACAGCTGGAAGTTCATGAAGCAGTGGATAATCGTCATAGTGACCAGTTGAAAATACATGAAACAGCCGGGAAGAAACTGCAAGAACAATTGAAAAATCAAGCCGGGAAAATCAGTACCCTTAGCGAACACTTGAACGTCCAAACTGAACGCAGCAACGAGAATGCTGAACAACTAAAAGTCCAAGCAGAAGCGGATAAAGAACTTGAAGAAAAAATACATAATCAAGAAAAAATTTCAAAAGGACTCGCCAAAGAACTAAAAGCTCAAGCAGAAACTGACAAATTACTTGAAGAGAAGTTACATAAGCAATCGGAGGTTATCAATCAGCATGCTGAACAACTAAAAGTTCAAGCTGAAGCGGATAAAGAACTTGGAGAAAAGATTAATACCCAAGCAAAAATTTCTAATGGATTCGCCGAAGATTTAAAAGCTCAAGCAGAAACAAATAAATTACTTCAGAAGAAATCACATAAACAATCAGAGGTTACAAGCCAGCATGCTGAACAATTAAAAATCCACTCAGAGGCAATCTCGTCATTTGATGAGACGGTACAAAGTCAAGCAGAGGTTGTAAATCAGCATAATGAAGAAATATCACAGCTACACACATTTAATAGCAATTTGAATGAACAATTGGAATATCATCAGTTTCTCATTATAGAGCAGGAAAAAAAGATTGCATTGCTCAATGAAGAAATGAATGGTTTGAAACTTTCCTTGAAATCCAAAGTGAGTAATCGAAAATCATATATTATCTTAGGTATGTCAGTTATAGCAATGGTTTTATCCATCGTTCAATTCATCTAATGAAACGATTATAAGCAAATTTTATTTCTGGAATTAAAGAAAAATAAAGTTTATAGGAAAAATTCGGGGCAGAAGACTGTCCCGAATTTTTTTAAAAAAGCTGAAAATTCACATGTAACCTGATCGACATAAAACGTTTAACTGTATCTCTAATAATCTGAGCAAATGGCTCCTGAATTACTTAATCCCTTTATCCAGTTCTTTCATAATTTTTTCCTCCGAATGTCCTCGCTTATACCGAAAAATTCTCCTCCTTGCTTTCAAATAAAGCGCGGGAGCTGTCAAATCCATTCATTGGTACATCACTCTTCAGTCGATCGGCGATTCTTTTTGCACATTCTGAATAAGAATGCGTGAATGTATTGACTTCCAAGTCGTATTTTTCCTCCTTATGAACAAACGCCAATTGAGAGAGGGCTTGGCCGGCTGCACGATCACCTCTTTGTTGTTCCCTTGAGGTTAGTTCTTCCTCAGGGCAGTGGACGCCAATGAATAGGACTGGGTGATCCTTCAATATTTTATAGAAAAGTTTTGCGGTTGTGGAGTCATGAATGATTTGATCCAGTATCAAATTCACGCCTCGATCAGAAAACATGGCTGCATTCTTGTAGTAAAAATACTCGGTTTCTACAGGAATAAGCCTTTCATTATCCCTGTCTTCCATTTTTTCAATAATGTAATCATAATCATCGATGCTAAAAGCAAAGTAGTCAGGCAATAATGATATCAATTCTTTCGCTAGAGAAGATTTTCCTGAACTTGAAACCCCATTCAATACAATAATCATTTTTACTATTCTCCTTGAAATTTCACTTATTTCCTTTATTTTCCTAAGAATATCACAATTCAAGATTGGTAGATAGATAGGGAAATATTTTGCTCACTTGCAAAGCATTCCCCGCCATTTTAAAGGGTATCGTCCACAATTAGAGAATACTATGATAGAGCGGCTATAAATAAATATACGTTCGCGTTGAAATTTCACAGGTGAAATGAACGTCGTTTTGAAAGGATCTTTTCGTAAACTTTGTTGCTTTTCACTACAATATTCAAATAATATCCGGGTAAACCGCCGTAAAGATCCTGGTGAGCAGGAAAGAAAAGAGCTGCTCTTTCTTTTTCGCGAGTAAAACCTCGGAATACAGGAAGAAAATCCGGCACTTGGGATTTCTCCAAAAGTAACAATATATGCGTAAAAACCAATTGAATGAAATCGATCCGTCTATCCAAACAACAAGGCGGTGTAAATAGAAAGCAGGAATAGTGATCATGAACATTAATAATAAGTCGTATCTAAGTATTGAAGAACTTATCTCGATGCCAACCATATCAGGCATCACCATCAGTGAAGATGGCACGAAGGCGGCCTTCGTCAAAAACACAGCCGACTGGGAAGATAACCGATTCAGGAATCAAATATTGATCTATGAAATAGACAAGAAGCAGTGTTATCCGTTAGCCAATGGCAGAGAGGCTGGATCGCCAATGTGGTCACCGGATTCCAGGCAAATCGCATATCTCGAATCAGTCACTGGGAAAAATCAAATTTTTATAAAGGCATTGGATGGCTCCTACAGGGTGCAAGTGACGGATGAAAAAGAAGGCGTTAGTGCATTCAAGTGGGACCCGTCTGGCAAGGGGTTTTATTATACGGCGCCGGCAGCCGTATCAGAAGAAGTCTTGAAACGAAACGCAGCCTATGGAGAATTTCAACATGCCGGCAAGGAACACCAGAATGATTGCTTCTACTATATCAATTTTAGTGAAGACAGCGTGGCCGTCCCACTGACGGACGGCAGGGATTTTCATGTTCTGGAATTCGCTGTATCAGCTGACGGGGAAAAGGCTGCATTCATCGCTGCCCCAACTCCGGCTGCGGATGATGCTCAAAAGCGGGATGTATACATAGTGGATCTCCAATCTGGAAGGGTTCAGATGCTCAAAAGTAAGAAGGTAGTTGGCGGGCACATCTGCTTTTCCCCGGATGGCAGCCAGTTAGCCTATACAGCGAGTTTAAGAGAAAAGGATCATTATAAGAACAACATACTGGACAATACGCTTGAACTTTATGATCTTGCCAGTGGAGCAACCACCCAGCCTTTAACTGATTTTGACAGTACAGTTACACCGGTACGTTGGACGTCACAAGGGATTTTAATCAGTTGGCAGCAGCAAACGAATCACCTTATTGGAATTTTATCTGAGGATGGTTCTGTAAAAATGATAGGCGATAATGAGGAAGGATATGTATTGGAGGCAGCCATAACGGAGGATGGGAATCACATCGCTTACAGCAAGGCAGGAATCAATGAAACATTTGAAGTCTATGTTGACGGTGAAAAGATAACAAACGAAAATTTCGTCTTCCACGGAAGGAACAGAAGCAACAGGGAAACCATCACCTGGAGAAGCAGCGATGATCTCGAAATAGAAGGGGTGCTGACAACCCCGGTGGATTTTGATCCTGGAAAAACCTACCCTCTATTGGTCCTTATGCATGGCGGTCCGGCCTGGGCTTCCTGTCCGATTCTTTCTGGCTGTTTCAATGACAAATACCCTGTTGAGCCGTTCATCGAAAAGGGCTTTATTGTATTGGAGCCTAACTACAGAGGAAGCACAGGATACGGAAATGATTTTCTAAAAGCGAACCATCGAAATCTCGGAATCGGTGACTATGAGGATGTAATCTCAGGGGTGGACGCACTTGTGGAGAGAGGGGCAGCCGATAAAGACCGAATTGGAATTATGGGGTGGAGCCAGGGCGGCTTCATATCAGCATTCTGCTCCCTGTTTAGTTACCGGTTCAAGGCTGCCTCGGTCGGGGGCGGAATCACAAACTGGAGTCACCATTACGTCAATACAGACATCCCGCACTTTATCAGGATGTTTTTCGGCGATACCCCATGGAATGATCCAGAGATCTATCGGAGATCTTCCCCCATGAACTATATTCAATCCGCGGGTACACCAACGTTGATTCAGCACGGGGAAGCGGACAGAAGGGTGCCAGTCACCAATGCAGTTGAACTCTTCCAAGGACTGAAGGATATGGGAGTAGAGGCAGAATTCGTGCTTTTCAAAGGGATGGCCTACAGCTCCGACAAACCAGGTATCCACAGTGCCATCATGAAGCAGAATTTGATGTGGTTTTCACACCATCTTCTCGGTGAAAGCCTTGAAGAATTGAGGAGTTTAGGATGACTTCATCTAAGAGAAACTGTATTCTTTAAGGCCAGGTTCTGTTTAAGGAGAGAAGACCTTAAAATCCCCCTAATTAGCAGCAGAAATAACGCTGTATAAAACAAGTATATATCAAATTAAACGTACTGGATTTCACAATGAAATTCACAGTGCGTTTTTATTATACTGTTGGCTTAATTTAATGTGAAACCGTACCCCAATCCATAAGGCAGGAAGTAATTATTTGAGGGTATTAGATTTTGAGGAGACTGTGAGATTTATCAGGGCAATTCTAAAGGTCAATAGAAAATTAGCGGGGCAGGTTAATTGAAGGACAAAAGAGTTATCTAAATAGTTATTAGAAAAGTTTAATAATTCTGTGGTATCCTTGATATAAAAAAGAGATTTGCAGAAGTAGGAGGGATAAAGGTGGGCTTTTTAAAGAAGGTAAACTATATACTTGCTATCATTGGAATAGGTTTGGCAGTCACTCATTTTTTCATCAAAGGCATTGAATTATCCATATCTATAGCATTTGCTTTTTTATTAGTGTTTTTCTTGCTGATTGGAATCGAAAAGGTAAAAAATAGAGAAATTAAAAGTGGCTACTTTTATATAAGTGCTGCTGCTATAATGTCACTATCAGTTTTAAAAGATTTATATGTAATCATATTATAATGAACACTTCGAATTTCTATAAAAGTGAGCATTAATAGAAGACAAAGCAAAAAGCTTAGTGGATTATCCCCCTAAGCCTCAATTGATTATTTTACTTTTTTAGAATTATAGAAGAACCAAAGGCTTAATAACAAGAATACTATGAAAAACAAATTGCCAAAGAGTGATGTTGAAGGTGGTTGTGATGAGAATGATTCCTCACTAACATTTACACCCACAAACACAATGGCATTCCTTAATCGTTCTAAAGTATAAATGACTCCGCTGGTAAGAATACTCAGCCATCCTAACAACATATAAGTTTGAGAGTTCATTACAAGGCCCCTTTTCATAAAAACTCTTTATCATTTGACGATGTCATCACTATTTCAGGTTCAATATTTCCGTAATTTCATGTTTGCTGAGGATACTAACTTTCCGGGGGCATTATATTTAATTGAACAACTGTCTTCCCCAGAGGTTTAAAAGATTAAGTGAGTAACTCACTAGCTCGGAAGATGGAAAAATATTAAAGCAGAGTTCCCTCAGCTTTAATATTTTTCTGTGTTTTCTTATAACATTCGATTGTTAAATCAACCGATGAAGCAACTACTTTAGGAAGGTTAGTACAATATCCTTGAATTTTACTGGTTCTTCAAAGTGAGGAAAGTGTCCACTGTCTTGTAGTGTGAAACTTTCACCATACTTAACATCGTTCAAAAAGGTTCTTTTCTGTTTATCACATGTTACGGGGTTATATATTCCATCAATTAAAAGAGCGGGCTGTGTAACTTCTTTAAGTCTTGGAAGCAAGGATCTGAATATTTCATTCTCCTCAATCAATCGGTCATTATGAACCTTATTCTTTACGGAAAATTGCATCCATTCATCTTCTGTATATAATGAATAATCAGTTGTATGTTCAAAATTATGAATGTGTAACTTTAAACCCTGCTCACCTAATTCAGGAATTATCTCCGTGAACTCCAACATTAAACTTTTTGCTGATTTATCTGACTGGGCTAAATCAAGGCATTTCTCTGCCAAGTTTTCCTTTCCACCTTCTTTGAATAGTTTTGAAGCTTTTATTAATGAATTTCTCGCCGAAAGTCCAGGATCAAAAGTGGGACATTCAAAAATGATATGACTAACTGAGTTTGGAAAAGTTGTAGCATATAAAAGGCTATAGTAGCCTCCGAAAGAATGTCCTAGCAATGCCCATTTTTCAATTCCTAATTCTATTCTAAGTTCTTCATAATCGAGAATAATATCATGTATAGAAAAGCTATCGTCTTCTTTTATCCCCTCTGATCGGGAAACACCTCTCTGGTCTACAGAAATGAGTCTAACATTTTCTTGTAATCTTTCTGCCTGGTGATAAGAGAAATCGTAACCCCCTTGACCAGGACCTCCATGTATATACAGTAAAGGAGTTTTATTTTCCGAACCATAAATTTCTACATATAAATCTTTTCCTCGGATATTAATCAAACTCCCGTTAAATGTCTTCTCCAATATCTTTCCCCCTTGTTCTAATCGCTTACCTTTTTAATACTATGTAAACGTTTTTCATTTTCTTAAATGGATGTTTATATTGCTCCTAATTTCCCTAGCTAAATTACATACGAACTAGTATTACAAAAAGTTCCAATCTTCAGCTAAAATAGTATCCATTAATGCTGCTAATTGAAGGGGTACCCATAATGCTTTATTAACATTTTTAGTATTCAATTCCTAACCAGAGCCATAACTAAAAGAATACTGTGGGAATTGACAAGTCATATAACATCTTAATTAACTTCTCATTTTTTAGATGTACTATAATTATTGTACGCTTACTAATTTCTGTGCTTGGCAAGCAAGCGATTGAAATGTTACTTCAAAAAAAAGCAGGACTGATCCACTTGCGGAATAGACTGCTATTTGTAAAATTCTTTGCCAAAACGAAACCTTACTTCGAGGCGGCTGATTTTGTTTGTATTTAGAATAGAAAGTCATATGCTGTAGCGGGTACCAATAGCGATACGCCTGCGCAAGCATCATCAATAAACAGATGCATCATGCACATCAAAAAATGGAGACCTTCCGATAATAGAAATTCCCCCAAACAAGAATCCCGATTAAGTCAACTCCTCAAACAATCCAATCCGATTTCCATCAGGATCCTCGAAGGAACACCACGCTGCCGGTACTCCTTCGCAGGTATTGATGTCTTCAATCTCGATGTTCAGTGCGTTCATCAAACGGGTTCGCTCTGAATGGATGTCAACCACACCTATTCGTAAAGGACCATTCCCATTCGTCGGCAAGCCTTTCGCTACTTGCAGCCATGCGCCCGATACGATTTCCCACTCGGCAAAATCTTCATGGGGGATGAAGTCTGGCACCCGATTGAATAATGTCTCATACCATTTGATTCCTTGCTTATAATCTTTCACTCGCACCTGAAATGTCACGCCGGTATGTTTTGTCATTGTGATTCCTCCTCATATTGTTCTGATTACAGTTTACCGGGGAGGCGGTCGCTTGTATTGTAAAAATCGGACACCTTCAGGGACCTAGGACTCTTTCCTGTCCGTTTCTTGAAATCGTGGATCATATGCGATTGATCATAATACTCTTCTGCAAGGAAATCAGCAGGAGTTTTCGTTAACCAATCTGTCAGAACGGATTGAAAGCGGATGACCTGGCTGAATTTTTTTGGACTAAGTCCGATTCGCTCCTCAAAAAGGCGATTCATCCTTCTTTGTCCGATCACCTCTTTGTGGCTCAACTCTTCAATAGAATATTGACCGCGCCTTACAACAATTTGATAGAGTATACTGGTAAGGAGAGAATCGTGGCGGAGCAGCTTCCCGCATTTTATCGCCTGGGAAAACACTTCATCACAAGCAGCGATCATCTCATTCACACCTGAAGCATGGTCAAGGTAGTGGTGAAGACGTTGGATATCTGGCGAAGTGATTTGATTCAAATCCATGGCGTTTGCAGCCGTGTCTTTTGCCCGCTCATGTATAAAATAAGAAGAGCTGCCGGGGAAAAAGCGGATGCCGAATGTGTATTGATCAGGATTGTACTGCTCCGTTATCCGGAAAGGACATTCAAAGATCCCATAATATTTGATGGAACTGGTCCCGGTGGCTTTGTCGTATTCATACAAAAGATCGGTGCAGCCATCAGGAATAATGTCATATGTATATTCGTTCACTTGATTTTCATAGGGAGCTGCACTCCAATAACAGCAAATATACGGCTGAAGGAATGGAGAAGGCGGATATTCTTGATATCTTGTATAGGGACTCGGCATAATGGTGGGCCGATAAAAATCAAAACGTTGAATGTAAATCACCTCTACTGGTCGTTGTACTCTACTGACTATATTCAAGTAAACAGGATCACTTTCCTTCTTGGAATTCAAAAAGCTCCAACCAGGGGATATCCTTTTTAAAATGGAAGGGTTCAGGAATTATTAAAAATGGGAAAGAGGAGGCAGAAACATGGATTATGTAAAGGACTTAAGAAAACTGGTCGGCCATAGACCGTTAATACTGATAGGGTCTGTAGTCGTCATTGTGAATGACGAAGGGGAAGTGCTGCTGCAGCAAAGAACCGATGGAGGATGGGGCTTGCCCGGTGGCCTCATGGAGCTTGGAGAAAGCCTGGAGGATACCGCAAGAAGGGAAGTGAAGGAAGAAACAGGGCTGGAAATAGGTGCATTGACGTTACTGGATATGTTTTCAGGACCGGACTATTATTTCAAAGTGTCAAACGGAGACGAGCTATATTCCGTTACGGCGGTGTATCTCACAAACGAAGTAAGTGGAATTGTAGAAATGGATGAAAACGAATCACTCGACCTCCGCTATTTCAACCCTGATGAGCTGCCAGTGGATTTGACGCGTGAATACCGTACATATCTTAACGCATACCTGAAACAGCTTGGTTAAAACAGCCGATGTGACCATTCGCTCTGACGATACCTCAATAAAAAAAGCAGCATCTATCCAAATGTGGCTGCAGACCACGGTGATAGATGCTGTTTAGCGTGTATTAAGGAAGCTCATCCTGTTAAAGATTGTCCGTGTTGATCCTCGGGTATTCCTGTGCAAGATTGGCTGCAGCCCGTGCATTCTCATTGTGACGGTCGTCTTCGGGATTCTGGTTTATAGTCCTGTTTCTTTCTCTTTCCTCTGTGGGTTTCTTCTTGTCCGCCATCTTATCACCTCCTGATTTTAGTATGCTCAATTTTCATCCGTGCAAGCAGCTCCTTTTCATAAGGGAAAAATAAGCTGCTTATTGGAAACTTATTGAATGTGGTTATCGTCTAAATCTTAAAAGGTGTAAAAACTGAATAAACAGCGATCCCTTGCCATGTATAAACCAGGTTAGTGAAAGAAAGGTTTTGTTTATTAAGTCGAAAGAATTTAAGAACAATTGAAATGAGGTGTAGAGAAATTAAAAGCCTATTCCTTGCATTAACAATCCTTGCGTTTATATTGTGTGGGTGTTCGAATAGTGAACAGGTGAAAGAAATAGAGAATAAAGAAAAAGCAGGTACATTATTAATTCAAAAGGTAGAAAACGGTACAACTGCTGAAGAGCTGACTAAGGAAGTGAACGATAAGCAGCAAATAGAACAGGCTTTGGCTATGATTAAAGGTCTTGAAGTCAAAAGAATCAGCTCGGAAGAAACAATGGAGAAGATGCAAGCTTCCAACACATATATGTTTGTCTTTTCAGAAGGCAAGGATATCGAATCAGGTAAACAAGCATCATTCGCTTTTTATGCTTTGGAAAATGGAACCTTCATTTTTCCTTACAGTGATTTTAATTCCCCGCAAACTCCCCTTATTACAATTGAAACTCATAAGGAATTATTAGCTAATATGAAGCAATTGTTTGAGCTTACATTTTAGAACCCTTTTTATAAGTTTTTTTATGAAGATTAAAGCAGCCAAAGAGGATGAACTTGATTTCTTAAAGTGAAAGGATGAATAAAATGGTTGAAAAGAAAAATGAGACGCTGGAATGGATTAAAGCCCTGGTTATAGCTTTTGTTACTGTGTTTATTGTTCGAACATTTATATTTACACCTATTGTAGTTGATGGTGCTTCGATGAATACTACACTGCAAGACCACGAAAGAATGATTGTATCAAAATTAGGAGAACCAGAAAGATTTGATATTGTTGTCTTTCATGCAAATGATACACAAGACTATATTAAGCGTGTTATTGGTTTACCCGGGGATGAAGTCGAGTATAAAAATGATACTTTATATGTAAATGGAAAAGCTTATGAGGAACCTTTCTTGGATAAACAAAAGGTAAATATTGATGGTGACCTAACAAAACCCTTTAAATTAGAGGATACTGTGGTAGGACAAGCTACTGTACCAGAAGGTCATTTATTCGTTATGGGAGATAACAGAAGAAATAGTACAGATAGCAGACAAATAGGAGCAGTTCCCATAGATAAAGTTGTTGGAACGACAAATTTTGTTTTTTATCCAATTAAAGATATTAGGATAATTGAAAATTAGTGTTATTCCGCTATAGGATACTTTAATAAAATATCCTTATACCGCTGCCAATATATATAACCAGATATAAGAAGACTCGTCACTAGACGAGTCTTCTTATTGCGTATTGATTAAATTGCATAGTATTTACAGCGGATATTTAAAACGCTCCAGAACCACCGCCACCGCCGCCGACACCTGAACCACCGCCGGGAATGGAACTTCCTCCGGTTCCGGCAGAGACCGTTTGATCGGCGCTGTTGAAACGGTTTGTAATCGTGCCCGAAATGATCATGAGCATGACCAGGTCACTGGATGAAGTGGTAAACGAATCATGGCCAGGTGATTTTTTTCCAGCAAGTTTTTCATTTTTGTCCAGCATGTTTTTATCATTCATGCCGATAGCGTAGATGAATGCTTGCATTTGGTCATCGCTCATCCATTCGCTCCATCGTTCAGAATCGATTGAATGGTAGTTGCTGCTGAAGTTATTCCATTGGTACTTCAATCGTGCGCCTTCCACTGTTCTGGGCTGATAAATCAGTGCAAAGAGCAGAAGGGAAATGGCAAGAAGGAGTGAGAAGAACATCCACATCAGTAAATCATGGACACCGAACAGGATAGTGAACGGAATCAGCAGCAGACCGCTGATGGCAACGGTCCATCGTAATCCGGCTTTCTTATCGACCAAGGAATGCTGCTTTATCTCTGTTTTCACAGCTTCAACCCACTGTGTAAATTTCTCGTGATAGCTCTGTTGATTTTCCTTATCCTCTACATACTCATCGAGAGCATCAACTGTGAATACCCCATCTTTTCCTACTTTATAAAACAGCCATTGAATCAATACCTTTTCGTGGGGATGATCGGTTGTGTGTTCACTCACAACGAACTCATTTTCATTCTTTCTCGCAACAAAGCCTTTTCTGACCAGATCCAATAACGCTGCGGAAAGCAGATTTCCATCCGCCGCCATATGCTTCATATGGAGTATTGTCGCAGGAAGGCTCATCTGTTTCTCTGGTAAATGAGAGTGATGGCCAGCCTGTCGCTGCACCTCCCAAAGGGTCGCCCGTTTCCTTCTCCAGGCCGAGACCAATAGTGCCGTTAAATACACTGCGAAAATCACAATAACAAAGGGTGCAAGCTTGCTTAACGTGTCTTTTCTATCATTGAAAGCCTCCAGCCTTTCCTCATAGGCGGCGACTTCATCCTGAATTTCCCCTCGGATCGTTTCTCCTTCAATGGTAACGGCACCAGGAAACAGGGAAGAATCATAAGCTGCCCGTATGTCTCCTTTTTCACCACTGTCCACCTCACCCAAGGCAAAGTGGACAATGCCGTCAGCCGAAATAGAATCGGATCCTTCAGCTTCATCGTAGCCGATGGCATAAACTCCATCGGTCGGCTGAGGGGGATGCACATATATGTCCATATTCTCATAAGTGGATTCGTTGCCGCTGTCAAAAAACGGCCAGTAGAACTGTCCTAAATCAGAATATACGTCCATTCCATTTTGAATCGTATAGGAAAGATCGATGGTGATCCTTTCATCGGAGCCGCCCCTGTAAATCTTATAAAGATTTCCCTCTTGATCGACCTTTAAAGGCTTGTTATCTTCAAAAGCCTTCACGTTTTGTATATCGGTATCCTCTTTAGGGATCAACGTCCGCGTGATGCCGTTGAAATCCCCGTCGAATTCGTACGTATGCTGCTCCTTGACCTGCACATCCCCATTTTCTTGTAAAAATGCATCAATTCTGGTTTCCTCAATGGTAAAATCCACAGCTAACGCTTGAACAGGGATTAATAGTAAAGAAAAAACAAATGCCAGCATGATCAGTAAGTTCTTCATGATTTCAACTCCTCTTACATCTAATACGAAATAAATACAGTAAAAGTTTCGTTTTCAGCTTTAGCGGAATTTCGTCTACATAAAATTATAGGCGAGTGGATGGGTAATGGGCGAGCGCAGGACAGAGGCAAGAATTCACTCTCCCGGTTGGAGTCCAAGCAAAAAGCAGGAAGGAAGAATGTTCGTTCATTGATTCAACTACACAAGAATGACTAATTTGTCACGGGCACCTCAAACATATAAGGAACAACAACCAAAAACAGACGATTTATATCAAAGTGTGCGTTTTATAATAGTTTACTATAGATTTAACCTGTTTTTTTTGTGATAATTCTTTGTAATGTAATGATAAAAAATAGTGAATATACGAGGTAAGATATGGATACACAATGGACACATGAGAAAGCGAAGAAGGCATTTGATGAAGTTGGCCTTACTTTAAAATCAGCGGAATATAAAAATACAAAAGAACCTATGGAATATGAGTGCAAAGCGTGTGGCCACAATGGAACAAAACCACTGACAAAAGTGCATCATAGGAAGCAGGGGTGCAGTAGTTGTGGCAAAGCAAAAGGGGCAAAATCCAGAAGAATGAGTATCGATGATTTAAAGAGAATATTCATGGACAAAGAAGCAGAGCTGCTTTCTGATGAATACTATAAACGGAATAGTCCACTTGAATTCAAATGTTTATTATGTGAGGAAGTTGGAGAAAGATCCTATGCTTCTGTGAAAAATAGTAAGCTGGCATGCCTGTCTTGTGGCCATCAACTAAGAATACAAAACAAAACCAAGCATTCAATTGAAGAGGCAAGGAAGGTTTTTCTTGAATTGGGATTAGAGTTAATGGAAGAAAAATATTCTTCTTTTGACACAGACATGAAATATAAATGTTTGGATTGTGGTTAGACATGCGAGAAAAGCCTTAGTGTTGCAAAGTCCCAAAAAGGTTGCCCTAAATGTGCAGGGAATATTCCATTAACTTATAACGAAGTTGAAGAGTTGTTTCATGAATTTGAATTGAAATTAGAAGAAACCGTTTATATAAATGCACGTACTGGAATGAAGTATACTTGCCTAAAGTGCGGGAAACAGGGTACTAAGACGGCAGATAGTTTAAGAGCAGGAAAAGGCTGCAAGGGGTGCTCAACTATTGAAATCAGTACAAGACAACGACTTCCGTACGATCATGTAAGATTATTAGTTGAAAACATAGGGTGGACTTTACTATCAACATCCTATGAAGGAAACAGCAAAAAACTCCATATGAAATGTGAAAAAGATCATGATGTATTTATCAATCTAAACAACTTCCGTAATGGTAAAAGGTGCAAAAAGTGTTCCGGAATGGAGCCGCCAACATTACAAGCGAGAGTTGCCGCCTTCTCCAAGCTGAACCTGCAATTACTCGACGAGGAATATAAAAATGGGAGCACTCCCCTGAAATACAAGTGCTTGGAATGCGGATACATAGGCGATAAAACATGGAAAAGTGCCAGGAACGGTTTCGGTTGTTTAGCCTGTTCTCCTTCATCAATGGGGGAAGAAAGAATTGCTGCCTGGTTAATAGTGAACAATATCCCTCACCACAGACAATACAGGTTTAAAGATTGTAGAAATAATAAACCCCTGCCATTTGATTTTGCGATCTTTGATAATAAAGAGGAGCTTATAAAACTAATAGAATTTGATGGGGAACAGCACTTTGCTGCCAGGGACTATTTCGGAGGAGAAAAGGCCTTTTTCATTAGACAAAAAAATGATCAAATCAAAAACAACTATTGCAAGAACAATAATATAGATTTGGTGAGAATTCCATACTCAGAAATGGATGAAATTGAAAATATCTTATCTAAAGTACTTAGCCTCGTTTAAACAGTTAACTCCAGTCACTAATATGCAAGTTTAATAGGAAAAGACAAAAGGGACAGGTCCGCAGTCCCTTTTTGTTATGAGGCATGTTACTCTTTACATTGAATTCAATTGTGGGTGGAAGAAGCGTTTGTAAATTAGCTGAATTCTTACCTGGTAATATAACAAACATTTATCGAAAGCGATCCGTCATAAGGGATTCAGATATGGTTCTCTAATAACATCAATTATAAAGCTACAGGATGATGTAACTGCTCATTCTAAACGGACGCCTGCAGGGTGGTTACTGAAAAACCAACTTTGGCCAGTTTTAGATTTGATAAAAAAGTAATATACTCCAGCCTGAACGAAGCCATAAGTCAGGATGAAGAATCTTCTGACCCCTTAATAACAACAGACCGATCATTCTTGACGATCTCCAGCAGCTGCTCTGCCATGAAAGTGGGACTGTATTTAAAGCCGCCATTAATCCATTCATTGATTAGGCCGAATATCGCATATGCCTGATAACTTGCCTGCAGCTCCCGGTTGATTTTTGGGTTCGAAATCTGATCATGTAAATCATTTATGGCCAGGTCTTTGATGATGGCACAAAACTTGTGCTGGAAATCTGATAACGTCTCTGTTTGAAAGATAAGAGTATAGAACGTGGCATATTTACTGACATGGTCAAAAATTTTAATAGCGGACGATGTCAGTTCATTCAGCTCAAGGATGTTTTTCCCTTTATAAGGTGTACGATACGACTCAAACAAGTCCTCTGTTATCTCCTCAATGATTTCTTTCAGGATATCCTCTTTATATTGATAATGCTTATAAAACGTTCCTCTGTTCAAATCGGCTGAACGAACGATATCGGAAACTGAAATGGTTTTGAAATCTTTCGTCTCCATCAACGAAATGAGCGCATCTTTCATCGCTCTTTTCGATTTCACTACTCTTCTGTCAATGTAATCATTATTAATAGACATTTTAAGCCTCCATTGTTCAATTAACGAAATTAATACACACTATGACGGCAATCTGTTGATTAATGGACAATCTTCAGCTAGATTGCTGATTGTAGGGCGCCTATACCAGTCATTATACTATAGATAAGTGTTGGATAATGAACACTTGTTGAAAAAGACAAATAACTTTACATTCTTTATCTTAGGAGGAATGAAAATGAGATTGGAAAATAAGGTAGCAGTGGTAACTGGAGCAGCTTCAGGAATGGGCAAATCGATAGCCGTCCTTTACGCAAAAGAAGGGGCGAAAGTGGTTGTTTCGGATATCAACCAGGAAGCAGCCAGCGCGGCAGTGGAGGAAATCAGATCAAATGGCGGTGAAGCTGTTGCCATTGTAGCGAATGTCGCAAAGGAAGAGGATATACAGAACCTGATCGATAAAACGGTCGACACTTATGGTACATTGGACATCCTGGTGAACAATGCAGGAATCATGGACAACTTCGAACCTGCCGGTGATATCGTCGACGAAAACTGGGAGAGAATCTTTGCCGTTAATACGACAAGCGTCATGCGGGCAACCCGCAAAGCGTTGCCGGTCTTTCTGGAGAAAGAGGCAGGCGTCATCATCAACATCGCATCAGCCGGAGGCCTTTATGGTGCAAGAGCAGGGGCGGCTTATACAGCTTCCAAGCATGCTGTGGTCGGGTTCACGAAAAACACAGGCTTCATGTATGCCACCAAAGGGATCCGCTGCAACGCAATCGCCCCTGGTGGAGTGGAAACCAACATCCAATCTTCCATGACAGGCTTCAACCAATCCGGAATGGAACGCATCCAACCGGGATTGGCCATCAACCCCCGAGTCGGCAAGCCTGAAGAAATCGCCAATATCGCGCTGTTCCTCGCTTCCGAATTTCAAGCTTTGTCAACGGAACCGTCATTACCGGGGATGCGGGCTGGACAGCCTATTAATACCGATTGTTAAAAATGAATCCGCTGAGACGAGGTCTTGGCGGTTTTTCATTGAAATTGGCTGATTCGAATAATAAATGCAGTGCTTGAAAAAAGATAAAACGCTTATTATCTATTATATTCCGCAATAAAACTGTGCTTCCTAACCACGCCGTTTCTTGAAAACAGAAGTTCCATTGGTGGTGATGGTGTGCAACAATGCCAGCCAGACACTATGGCCTGGTTTGGGAGGTTTTCCATTTCCCATTCGGGCCAGCTGCTGCTCATACCAGACGATTTCCAACATTCCGGCAGAATTATCGACCCATTTCAACCCTGTTTTCATCGGTTTCAACTGGATGGTTTCGTAGGTCCCTTTAAAAATTTGATTTGGAAGGTCAGGTATCAGAGCAAGAGGCTTGGCGATACCCACCATATCAATTTCTCCTTGGACAACTGCGTCCGTCATAGCCTGTTCTGAACGAAAGCCTCCGGTGACGACCAATGGTGTAGACACAATTTCTCTTACCTTTGCAGCGAATTCCAGGAAATAGGCTTCCCGCTTCTTCGTGCTTTCTTTGACATTCGCCCCCTGCATCGCAGGATTCTCATAATTTCCGCCTGAGATTTCGATAAGATCGATGCCTGCGTCAGCCAGGGTGCGAATGACCTCCAAAGATTCCTCTTCAGTGAAACCGCCTCGCTGGAAATCTGCAGAATTCAACTTGATTCCTACTGGGAATTCATTGCCGGTCTGTCTGCGAATCTCATGGTAGACCTCCAGTACAAACCTCATTCGATTCTCCAGCGAACCGCCCCATTCATCCGTGCGCCGGTTATGATAGGAAGATAGAAACTGGCTGATGAGATAACCGTGGGCACCATGGATCTGCACACCGGTAAATCCCGCTTTTTGAGCGATTCTGGCAGAATTGCCAAACCTGATGATCAATTCTTGAATTTCTTCTCCGGTAAGAGCCCTCGGCTCATTGAAGAATTTTTTCAGATTGCCGGAAAGCGGTATGGCACTTGGTGCAACAGGTTTTTTGGAGAGTGTTCTCGGCGACTGCTTACCTGGGTGATTTAATTGCATCCACAGATGAGCACCATTCTTCGTCCCGGCCTTTGCCCATCTGGTGAGCATCTCTATATCTCGTACATCCTCAATCACGACGTTCCCTGACTCACCAAGAGCATTTCGATCAATCATGACATTTCCTGTCACAACAAGTCCTGTACCTCCGTCAGCCCAGGTGTTGTATAAGTTGACAAGAGCAGGGGAGACATCGTTCTCCTTTGTCCCAAGAGCTTCACTCATCGCAGATTTAAAAAAACGGTTTTTTATGATAGTTCCATTCGGAAGAGTTAACGGTTTTGAAAGGGGGTGCGAGTTGTTTTCCATTTGTGATTCACCTCTGTATTTTTTGTCCTTTCTTTATTATTAAGGGTGAAGAAGGTGTAAATCAATTTTGTGCACTCGGAGGTGGGAGTGTAATTTTAACGGTGGTTTTACCAGAACCATTAGCAGGGGCGGGGGATCTGTCCCTGTCTTTTGAAAGTGCCAGTGTCAATGTACACCATAAATTTTACAATCCTGCTTTAGCAGAACAGGCTGCAGGTGTTATAATAAGTATAGAATAGGTGGGAAGGAGGAAGCAGTGGTGGAAGATATTCTAAAACAAATTTTAAGCGAATTGAAAGTCATTAAAACAGATGTAGGCGGCTTAAAAGCAGACGTTAATAGCATGAAAACAGATGTAGGCGGCTTAAAAACAGACGTTAATAGCATGAAAACAGATGTAGGCGGCTTAAAAACAGATGTTAATAGCTTGAAATCAGATGTAGGAGAATTAAAGGTTGGACAAGCAAGACTCGAAGGTGGACAACAAAGATTAGAGGTTGGACAGAAAAAGCTAGAACAAAATCTCATTGAAAGTCTTGGTACGTACACAGAAAAGATTACAGAACACCATGATGACAAAACTGAAGCATTAAATAAAAGAGTTTACAGAGTTGAATCAGAAATTGAGCGATTAAGCAGACAGTAAGGAGTACATCCAAAAAGACTCCAAACATTTTCTCGCTAAACTTTATGTGTATTTTCCCCTGTAATACCCCACTCGATAACATACTTACTCAAATCCTTTTAATAAACATTCTTCAGTTAGAGCCTTTATTGATCAGAAGTATCTTCTCTCCTTTATTTCAACAAGCTGGCACCGATATACAAGGGTGAGCAATCTCCATTGAAAAAGTACTGTTTTGTTTGCCATTCCCGCTATCAGGAAATTTCTGATTAAGCTCGAAAAAAACCTTCCATACCGGAAGG
>NZ_QXIR01000040.1 GCF_003581585.1 Bacillus salacetis | reverse complement strand
TAAAAAGAGCATGATTTCCATGCTCAATCACTGTCCGCCCCTGTCTTTTCCTCTTGTAACCAGGGAGTTTTGGCTATTGGCAAGATAATGATCAGGGTCCACTCCCTTGGATGTCTCTCCGCTCTCTAACCGCTCCATTATCCTTTTGTTGGCTTTCTCTGTACTGGTACCTTCAGCACTTTGAGAGTTCTTACCATCCAATTCCCGGTTCAATTTCTCGTTTGCATTTACGGATTCAGATCGTTCTTGATTACCGCTCATGATTTAAGTTCCTCCTTTCAAGGGTGCTCATTATGTAGATTCCCTTTCAGGGCCGGAATAATCACGTTTATTATTTCCTCTTCATCACCTGTTTATAACCCTTGATGAAAAGGAGAAAAAGAATTCCACCCAGAAATGCACCGATTGTGTTCATCATCCAATCATCTATATCAGTCGACCTTCCCAAAGGAAGAAAATACTGTGTTACTTCCACTATAATAGAAAGGACGCTTCCAGCGATTGTACTTTTAATAACTATCCATCTACGGTTTCTGATCCACCAGGAATAAAAAAATCCAAACGGAATGAACAGAACTATATTAGCTGATAAATTTCTGATCGGGATATCCAAATGTGTTCGATACACCAGATTCAGTCTCAGATTATCAAATGGCCGAAAATTGGTTCCGCCCTCTAAAGCAACACCAGGGACCAGCGGTGATAAAGTAATAAGGAAAATTCCTCCTGTGGAAATGAGTGTAAACAGAACAGGAATAAGATCAGCCCATCTTGCTTCTCCTTTTCCTCTATGGTTTTTCCAGATATACACAACGGTAACAAGCGCAGCAGTCACTAACGCCAAAATCGGGATGACCCAACTGAACTGCCTCCAGAGCTGTATCATATTCAGCCTACTTTCTAATCTTCATACTTTTCAATTCTATTAGAATATATACTTTCAATTTTAACCATCGATTACTATTTTCATTGAAAATCAGATATGATTCAAGCTAAACTTAAAGGAAATTACTTTTTCCTTTAAAGTAGTTGCGGGGATTGAATGAAATGCTCATAATAATAAGGGACAATTAAGAACTTCTGACAGGAGTGAAATGGAAATGAGTGTACATAAGGCGATTACAAAGCATTCAAATAAACAAAACGCAATCGCGAAAGAATTCCTTAAGCTGGATCAGCAAAGGGAATATTATATTGAGGAAGCTGTCGGCCGCTGCCTGAAAGGTGAAACATTTTCAACAGATAAAATTAACGAAATAACCAAAAGAATCAATGATGAAGCACGGCTTGGGATCGTTCCTGAACGCAAATATGTCACCCTTGATATGGTAAAAGAATATTGCGCCCAATTGGCTGCTGACAAAAAATCAGATTAAAAAAATCCCCCTCGAACGTGGTGTCGAGGGGATTTTTTTCATTCATTGTATGCACTCAGCATCCAGACATGCTGTTCAAGTGAGGACTTGATGCCGATGAACATGTCTGCAGTTGGCTGATCATGGAGGTCTTCTGCCGTTTCAATGAGTTTCTTGGATTCTTTAATTACCTGTTCAAAATCCTTAATCAGGACTGAAACCATTTCCTTGGCATTCTCGCTGCATGACGCTTCCTCTATTGTTGCCGTTTCCAGGAACTTCTTTAAAGTGGCTGCAGGCTTTCCTTTTAAGGTAAGGATCCTTTCAGCAATGTCATCTATGTATTGTCCTGCTTCCGTGTAGTATTCCTCGAATTTCTCGTGAAGAGTAAAGAACTCTGTGCCTGTAACATACCAATGATAGTTATGCAGTTTAGTGTACAGGATATTCCAGTTTGAAAGCTGGTTATTCAGCATTACAGTAAGCCCATTTGACATAGGCTGCTACTCCCCTTTCTATAAAATATGTTTCAATCTGATTAAATTGCCTGTTATAGCTTTCCTTTTATCCTGGAATGTTATACACTTCCACTAGGTTATTTTTTACATGTCCCCTATTTATCGAGCGGGGGCCGTTCCAACGAAATAACCCAATTTTCACGAAAGAGGGTATTCACATGAAGTCAAAATGGACATTAGCCATGCTTGCCGGCATGATTTCAATAGGATTGGCAGCTTGCGGGGATAACAATGAAAACAGCAAGGAAGCTGACAAAGATAATGCAAAACAAGAACAGACAGAACAAACTAAAGAACAAACAGCACAAATGGAAGAAATGCAAAAGAAAATGGAAGAACAACAGGTTGATGAAAAGGCTACTGTCGCTGTCGTCAATGAAGAGGATATCAAGGGACAAGCCTACAATGCACTTCTGAGCGATTCTCAGATAAGATATCAGCAGATGGGACAAGACCCCACTACCAAAGAAGTTGCCGCTCAATTAAAAGAAAGCACTCTGGACAGCCTTATCGGCCAGACACTTCTCCTTCAAGAAGCTGACAAAAAAGGGTATGAAGCCTCAGAAGAAGAAATCCAGAAAGAATTGGATACTATTAAAGAAAACTACGAAGACGATGCACAATTTGAGGAAACGCTGAAAAGCAGCGGCCTTACCATGGATGGACTCAAGGGCGAAATCGCCAATAATATCAAATATACCGCTTATGTTGAAAATGAATTGACTATTGAAGAAGTAAAAGAAGAAGACGTCAAAGCCTACTATGATAAATATGCTGAACAAAGCAGCGGTTCTGAAGAAGCCAAATCACAAGTGCCGGAATATGAAGAAATAAAAGATCAAATCAAACAACAGCTTGAAAACCAGAATACACAGGACGTTTTAACAGCTGAAGTGGAGCGCCTCAAGAAGGATGCTTCAATCGATGTGAAAATTTAATAGTAATGAAAAAAAGCCTGCCGGCCTCTCTATTCCGAGAAGCCAGCAGGCTTTTTTACAGTTCCCTAATGGTGACTTCTGCTTCGTGCCGGTCGTTCCCATCCCAGTTGGAGTGGATTTCAAACACGCCGTCTTTGAAAAAGTAAGGAAGCCTCCTCCTGAACCATGGCTGCATTGGCAGCTCTGTTGCAGCTTTCCGGTTTATCCATTTCAGGTCTCCTTCAGGCGGATTTTTCAGTAAATCTCCACTTGTCTCAGTCGCCAGGTAATTATAGACAACATAGCGGTATTTTTGGTCGGGGATGACAAATTCATCGATTCCTTTAAACTTTAATTTCTCAACAGTCAAACCTGTTTCCTCTTTTACTTCTCTTACCGCACCCTGTGCAGGACTTTCAGGGAAATCCACTTTCCCACCTGGGGCAATATAGCCGGGAAATCCTTTTTCAGATGGCCTTTCAATAAATAACAAATGGTCCCCCTGCTCAATCATTACCATTGTATATAACTGTGTCTCATACTCTTTCCATTTCATTTTATCACCTGCAGATATGTAAATAAGGGCGAAGCAACGCCCTGCCTTCCTATGATTCTACCATGGCTCCCCCATTGACATGAAGCACCTGTCCAGAGACATACCTTGAATCATCCGACGCCAGATATACATATGTGGGAGCGAGCTCAAATGGCTGCCCGGCTCTTTTCATAGGAACATCCAATCCGAATGTTGACGTTTTTTTCGCTGAAAAGCTTGAAGGAATCAGCGGTGTCCATATTGGACCAGGTGCTACGGCATTGACCCTGATGCCTTGAGCAACCAGCTGTTTTGACAGAGACCTTGTAAACGTCACGATTGCACCCTTGGTCGCAGAATAATCGACCAGGTCCTTATTGCCCCGATAAGCTGTAATCGATGCTGTATTAATGATGGAGCTTCCCTCCTTAAGATAAGGAAGCGCAGCTTTCGTCATATAGAAAAAGGAAAAGATATTGGTTCTGAATGTATTCTCAAGCTGTTCATCTGAAATATCCAAAATGCTCTCCTGAGGAACCTGCACAGCACAATTATTCACTAAAATATCAAGTTTTCCAAATGCCCGAAGTGCCTCCTCTACTGCAGCCCTTGAAGTTTGAGGAAATCGCAAATCCCCGCTGATCAACAGGCAGCTTCTACCGATCTCTACAATCCTTCTCCTGGTCTCCTCTGCATCCCTATGTTCATTTAGATAGATGATGGCAATATCTGCGCCTTCTTTTGCCATAGCATAGGCAGCTGCGCGGCCGATACCACTGTCACCGCCTGTCATGATGACCACCTTTCCTTTCAGCTTTTGGCTGCCCCGGTAAGAAGGATCTTCAGATATGGGTTGGGGATTCATAAGGTATTCCATACCCGGCTGCTGCATTTGATGCTGAGGCGGAAATGGGACGGGCATGGTTTTACATTTTCTTTTATATGAGTAGTAAGGATATACAGGATACATGATTTCACTCCTAATTTTGAGTTCTATCGTACCCTATTCCATTGTCTTCATTACTGTGCCGCCGATCTCCACTTTCGCTTGTTTTCAATCCTGATGGTAAGCCCGATGGAATCAAGTGTCTCAAGAAACGGGATTAAATACTTTCTTGATAACCCCAGGATTTCCTTGGCCTCGGGCAAAGCAAAGTCTTCATTCGTCTTTTCCATCAAATGCTGGACAGCATGTTCAAAGACCTCCCTGTCAAAAGCAATGGAATCATTTATGAAGATGACTTTGTTCTGCTCACGATAATATTGAAGCAGACCCGGCTGCATTTCGGCAGGAATTCCTGCATTCATCAAATATGCTTCCATATCTTCCGGCTTAAGTCCAGCGCTTTTAAGGGACTGCAGTACTTGATCAGACCTTTTCAGCCACTGAGCAGGCACAGATGGAGTGAATCCAGTCCGGGCAATGAAATGTCCCGTTTGTGTCCATTTTCCCGATTTCAGGTTCTGCTTAATCAGCTGGTTAACCAATGAATCAGTGTAGCTGCTTTTAAACAGTTGTATCAGACTGGCTTTGTCATAGCCCGATTTCAAAGGGAAATTTTCATGAATTGCTGCCAGCTCTTCCTCAATCAACTGCTCAAGGTTTGTTAGCACTTGTATGGAAGTAATCTCACCATTGGGAAGCGAAAGGAGGTTTCCTTCCTTCACGAGCCCGTCAAGGACACCTGATGATATGGATGTTTCCTGCAAGAGCCCGCTTCTGCTCAACACTTTATGTTGTAATAGAGCATCTTCGGCCCGCTGCAGCGGGGTACCATTCTTTTTCTGCTGCAAGAAGCGGATTGTGTCCTGTCCAAATTTATACCTGCCGCCATTAGGGTCGATAATGTTTCCTCCGCCAATCGTTTCAGCTGGTGTCGGTCTCCTAAGTATGAAGCGGTCGTTGCGTTTCACCACAATTTCATCCTCAAGCCGTATTTGACATAGAATTTCCTCTTGGCTGCTTTCAGCTTCATTCCTGTCAAAGAAGATGATCCTGCCCATGGTTTCCGATGTTCCAGTATGCAGCTTCACAGGCATTCTCTGCTTCACCGGATGATCAAGATCTTTCACCATCGTCATACTGACATCGATAGTGTCTGTCACCGTGAAGAATTCCGATTTCACCAGCACATCTCCACGTACGGCTTCTTCTCTTGATACCCCTGATAGGTTTACTGCTGTGCGTTGACCTCCGAATGCTTGAGAAGCTGGTTTGTGATGGACCTGGATCTGCCTGGCTTTTGTTTGTTTTCCTGAAGGAAGAAGCATCAGGGAGTCACCTTCCCTGACACTTCCTTCATAAACAGTGCCTCTGACCACTGTTCCCTGCCCCTTAACGGTAAACACCTGATCAATAGGCATCCGGAAATCACCTGTTATACTCCTGGAAGGAACTTCTTCAAGGAATCGAAGAATGGAAGTCCGCACATCAGCTATGCCTTTTCCGGAGATACTGTCCGCCAATATGACTGGAGATCCTTCAAATACCGTCCCCTTCAATTCTTCTATGATTTCTTCACGTGCCAGGCTGTGTAAATCCTCATCCACTTTATCAATCTTGCTCAACACGACAATGCCTTGTCCAACACCAAGGAACGAAAGGATTTCAAGATGTTCTTTGGTCTGGGGCATAACACCCTCATCTGCTGCTACAACAAGAATTACCAAGTCGATGCCAGCCACCCCGGCAATCATCTGTCTGATAAACCTTTCATGTCCAGGTACATCCACAACCGATATTTCCAACTCCCCTGTCTCAAGAAGGGGAGCAAACCCCAGTTCGATGGAAATCCCTCTCTCCCGCTCTTCCTTTAGACGGTCTGTTTCTTTATTTGTTAATGCTTTGACTAATGCGGTTTTCCCATGATCGATATGGCCGGCCATCCCGACTGTAAAATATCGTTTCGCCATTCCCTCACCTTCTTTCAAGTAAAAAAATTTATTGTTTCCGTCTATTAAAGATCAGGACACCTGCCATAAGCAAAAGCATGGCAGAAAAAATCAAACCTTTCTTCACATCTCCTTCCATGAATGTCTTCACGACCCAGAGAAAAATAAAAACGGTAAATACTATATCAAACATGAATAATCGCTTTTTGGTCTTATCTTTCATCTTTTCACCTTCATCCTTTCTAAGTCTTTTTTGGAAAGGACCCTTTGATAAATAGCTTTATAAGCTTACTATGTATACTTGGTTATGATACCATATTCCAGTTTGCTTTTTCCTGAATCCGGACTTAAAAAAGAGTTGCGGCACCGCTTCACTTGCAAATACTACCCTGAGTGCACTCTGCCGCTATCAATCCTCGACTTATTGTCATACTCTTTCTCTGAAATTTGATTTCTAGATAAGTCTCTCCAGCATGTCATTCCCATGGGATTGGAACCCTCGTCATTCTTTGCACCGGCTATTTAAAAGAACCCAGAGCTATTATAACGTTCTTTTTTTCTGCTGCCTTTCTGTATGTTTCCTCTTCTATTTTCCTTTATGAAGAATAACGCAGCGTTTAGATTAATAACTTTTTAATAAACGATAAAAGAGCGGAGGATGAAGATGCCTGAACAACCTATTTCCCTGTGGGAGGAACATCAATTCTGGTTAAATATGCTTCAGGATCATGCCTATTTTGCCAGGGATTATTTATCCCCTGCCGAAACAAAATACGTGTCAGAAGCCGATATGTTCATCCGGAGCTTCGAGGCTGTCCTGCAGCAGCTATACTCTATTCCTAGAAATGCAGCCCATTCTTCAAAAGAGATGATCGAGTTAGCCGGCTTTGCTTATCAGACAGCAGGGAAATATTATTTATTTGAAGGCAATCTATTAAACTTAAGGCTGAGGAATGAGATTAATATTAACCTGACTCCAACTTATTTCAACGGGACATTAAATGAAAATGCAGAATACCTGAGAATCCTTCAATATTATATGCAGGGTCAGGAGGCGCCGCCGCTTTCCTTGGTTGACCTCCTGTCCTTATGGCTGGAAGATCAGCTTGGCCATGCAGCACTTTTGGTTAGGGTGGTCGATGGCATAGAGTTCGATATTATCCGGCAGGCTGAGGGGTTAAAACTTAAGTTCTCTCAATATATTGTCAAAAATAATGCCATTAAAGGGTATTTACGGTTCCTTCCTCCCAATTCACCCATCCAAATACGATTTGCCCATGAAGTTGCAGAATCAGTCGTTGCCTTCAATAACCTGATGAGCTATACGTTAGAGAAGTATAATGAAAAATCACTTGTCAATCAATCAACCAGAAGGTTTCTCTTCCATCATTTTCCGGAAGCCTGCTACTTCATGAAAAAGATGTCATTTTACGCACCGAACCTCCATTATCCGCCATGCCAGATCACCTACCCGCCCGGCCGCTGAGCCGGGGACAGTCCCCTGTTACTTTAAAGTAACAGGGGACTGCCCCTCATCGCGTTAATGCGGTAAAGGATGAATGCAAATGAAAGGCCCGCCTCTGCAAGGCAGGCCTTTCCAAACCTTATTTTCCTTCTTTTAACAGTGCTTCGATATCAAGAGCGATCTGGTCATACGGCACATCTTCATATCCGCTATAGCTTTTTACCGTTTCTCCTTCTTGGTTGACAAGGTAAAAACTTGTCTGGTGGACGACCTGATCTGTATTGGGGTCATCAGCTACAAGGGATTTGAACGATTTCTCAGCAAACTTGGAAATGTGATCCTGTGAGTAGCCTGTCAATAAGTCCCACTTGCTCATATCGGCATCATACTTGCTGATATATTCAGTCAGGGCTTCCGGTGTATCCACTTCTGGATCGACACTGAAAGAAACGATGCGGTAATCCTTAATTCCTTTTTCCTTCAGCTTTTCCTGTAGAAGTGTCATATTATAAGTCATTGGTGGACAAACCGTCTCACAATTCGTGAAAATGAAATCGGCCAGCCACACTTCACCCTTTAAATCCTCAAGGTTCACTTTTTCATTATTTTGATTGGTATAACTGAAATCCTGAACATCCCAATGATGATCGGCTTCAAATCCTCCGTTGCCGCACGCTGCCAAAATCATTGCAGCTGCCAATATTAAAGCGGGCAGCTTAATTTTTTTAACCAAAGAAATCCCTCCACACACTTTACAAATATCTTCATTTCCTATGTTAGTTCAATCACCGGATGAATACAATCTGCTCAGAAGATTATACTTGACCATTTTGTGAAAGGATATTAGCTGTTCAGAATGCAGCCAACCGCTCCGGCGAAAGCTCCATTCTCTAGAAAAACAGGTTCATAATCCATTAGATTTCGAAACTGGGAAAGATCTGACCTCAATAAAGTATTGCCGGTCAATGCCCCTCCAGTAAATACAATTGTGTTGATTCCCTCAGCCTCGGCAGCTCGCGCAGCAAGAAGGACCGTGTTTTCAGCAGCCATATTAATAAGCGCTCTCAGTGAATCGTTCGGTGTTTCATCACCTGTCCTCTTTCCCGCAAAGTTTGCTGCAGTCAGATATCCTGGAATAGGCGGCTCTTCATGTTCATAAAGATCCCTTACCAGCAAATCCACCTTCTCTCGCTTTCCTGTTGCTGCAAGGGAGATGATTTCTTCAAACGAATCCAGCCCTGTCAAGATTCTACCAAGCCCAAGGATGGTACCTCCTCCCAAACCCGTTCCCATAAGCCTGCGGTATTCATTGTTTTTCCAATCCACATAAAAGAATGATGTGCCCGTCCCGATATTAGCCAAAATAAATGGCCTGTTAATTTGGTGTTCTTCTGAAACAAGATAGGCAGAACCGCTGCATACTGCCTCAAACTCAGGCACCAGTGTGCTGTTCGCAAGGATATTCTTGAGTACGCCTGCTTTCCCGCCTGTAACATAATATTCAGAGTCTGGCGACAGCCAATTAATCCACTTTCCCAACCCATCAAGATCGCTTGTCTGAAAAAATCTATGATGCCTTGTATCTCTTTCAAAATAGACTACTTTGGTCAGTGTTCCGCCAGCATCAATTCCGATCCTGTTCATGACGATGCATCCTTTCGTTTAGAGAATAGAAAAGCAAGAATCAATCCATTCAGTACCATGATTATCAGGAAAGAGACCAGGAAATAAAAAATGCCGGTAAGCTTTTCTTCGGATGAACCGGCAGCGAAGCCCCACCATATCGATCCAAGCAACAGAACCAGGAAATTCAAAATCGTCCCTTCCATGAAGGGCTTCTTATAACTGTTGAAATCAAGCAGACGCTTCCAACTCCAAATGAAAGAGACTGCAGCAGCCAGAATGATAATCAATACAAAAAGGAATAATTCCATAATTATGACCACCTGCCATTTTTAAGATACCTCTATCATATTAGAAATTAATGCCAACATAAAGTATTAGATGGGAAAAAGGGATAAGGAGCCGCCCCTTATCCCTTACTGGAATTATCATTATGCCAGAAACTGAAATTGTGTGGTACTGCCGTTCTGGGAAGAGATGACTTCAAGCCGCGCATCGATCCTCTCCTTCAACTCGGGGACATGGGAAATGAGACCGACGAGGCGTCCGCTGCTTTGAATATCCATCAGAGCCTCTATCGCATGGTCAAGTGATTCAGGATCGAGAGTTCCAAAACCTTCGTCAATAAACATTGTTTCAAGTGAAACGCCTCCAGCATATTGCTGGACTACATCCGCCAGACCCAATGCCAATGATAAAGCCGCTTTGAAGCTTTCCCCGCCGGAGAGCGTCTTCACATGCCGGTCCTGGCCTGTGTACTGATCGAAAACGAGAAGTTCCAGGCCGCTCTGTACATTCCCTTTACTCCGGTCCTTTTTCCTGATCAGCCGGTATCTTCCCGACGTCATCTTCATAAGCCTGTCGTTTGCAACAAGCAGGATATCCTCCAGGAAGGAAGCCAGCACATACCGTTCAAAGGTAAGGCGGTGGGCATTTTGTCCCCTTGCCATTTCCGCGAGGTGACCTGCGACACTGTACCTTTCTTCAAGGTCTTTCATCTGATCATTCAGTGTTCGGACAGAGGAAAGAATGGATTCATTTTCAATCTTTCTCATCTTCATTGAATTACATTGATCATTCAATTCCTTCAGCTCTTCGTCCATTTCTGTAAAAGCTTGCTGAAGTGCTTCCAGCCGCGGCTCTTCTAGATCATTCAGGGATTGCTCCAGTTCACCAAGCCTGTCATGGACAGAGCGGACTTCTTCACCAAAGCGGCTGACGATCTTTTCCATAGAATCGATTTCAGCTTCTGTTCTCTTTGCTTCCTGGAATTCTTTATAATTTTCAAAACCTTGCTCATCAAGGATTTGCAGGAATTTCTTCCGCTCTTCTTTCATTTCCTTCATTACTCTTGATACAGTTTGTTCTTTATCTTTCACCTGAGCTTCGTTGACAGATACTTCTTTAACCAGCTGGTTATATGTTTCCTGAGCTTTTTGATAGGATATTTTTAACCTTTCAAGCTCTTTCTGTGCGCTATTCAGAGCAGCAGTGTAAGTATCCCTTGACCGGATTTCTTCCGGGATAGCTGACTGTCTGCTGTCTAACGCTCCCTTTTTTGCATAATAAGCTTCAGAGAGGGAGGCTTCTTCAGTCTTACGCCTTTCCAATTGGGTTTCCAACGCTGCAGCGGCATTCCTGCTTTCTTCCATTTCCTTCAACAAAGGGTCCAGACCGGCCAATCGCTGCCTGAAATCATCAAGTAGAAGTTTTTCACCGCTCAGCTTGTTTCTTATGGAATTCAGTTCCGCGTCGAGAGCTGTTTCTTCAAAACCTTCTTGGAGTTTCCTCACTTCATCAATAGCTGCCTGTTTCTGTGACATGATAGCTGCAAATTTTGCTTCGGCTTCATAGAAAGACTTGCTTTTTTCATTCAAAAGTTTTTCCTTTTCCATCACCTTTAATTTTGCTGCTTTGATGTCCGAGTCATCCGGAAGGTCTTCTTGTAAATGAGCAAGGTTTGGATGATGTTCTGAACCGCATACAGGGCAGTTTTCCCCTTGGGCCAGCTGAGATGCCAGTATTCCAGCTTGTGCTTTATTCCATTTTTCCTCCAGGAATATCAGCGTGGAACGTGCATCATCAAGTTCCCGTGATGCCGCATGATGCTGTTCATTTTGTTTTGCCGCTGCGGCATTCATGCTTTCACTTTCATTCATCAACCTTTGCACTTGATTCAGAAGCTTCTCTTCAGCCTGCATTTGAGTGACCGCTTTCTCTTTCTCAAACGACATAAGCCGTACATTATCCAAATCAGCTTTTCTTTTTACATCCTTTTCCAGAAGAGTTCTTTTCCTATTCAACTCTTCGGATGTCCTGCTTATCTCTTTTACTAATTGCTGCCGCTGGTTTTCCAGTTTCTTAATCTCATCTTCAAGCTGTCCCATCGAGAAGACATCTTCCTTCAGATTTTCAAGGTTATTCACCTTTTTAACAGCAATATTCCTTTCTGATTCTTTTTGCTGTTCTTTTTTCCAATTCCCTGTGGCAGCATCCAGCTGTTCAGTAAGATCCTTCTGTTTAGAATGCAGTCTCTCCAGTTCATATTCCACAGCTTTCAATTCCCGGTTCAATCTATGGCAATATTCATCTTGTTTGACCAGCTTGTCCGCCTGATAGGCTCTCTTGATTTCCATTTTCAGACGATTGATTTCCTCCTGCTTGCTTTCAAGTTTCCGCCTTTCCTCCTGGAGAGCCCTTCTTTTCTCAAATTGTTCTGAAAGCTTTTGAGCCTGGACAATCTCCTTCTGAAGCTGGTCCCTTTCTTTCTGCTTTTCATCAAAAGCCTTGTTCAGGTCAGCCAGCTTTTCCTTCATCAATTGAATATGTTTTTCCAGTTCCTCCAGAATTATCTGATCCTTTAATGGGTCCTCAAGCAGCAGTGCCCTCAAGCCATCATTTTCTTCAGGATGAATACCCAGGAGTCTCCTCGTTCGCTCCTCCACGGATTTTTCCACATCACGTTTTAACAGATCGCTTTCTTCTTTCAACTTATCCTGTACAGTCTTGTAAAATTCCGTATGAAAAAGCCTTTGCAGAATCGCTTCCTTATCTTTACTGTCCGAAATTAACAGCTTCCTGAATTCTCCTTGCGGGATCATCAGGATCTGTCTGAACTGGTTGGCATCCAGCTGGATGATTTCCTTGATCTTTTCATCGACATCACGCACATTTGCAGCCAAAAGCTGCTTTTCTCCATCCTCGTCGATTGCATAGAACTCAGCCTTGGCTGTGACTGTCGTAAAACCGTCACCGCGCGCTTTTTTCTTTTCCTGCTGGGGAGACCGGACAATATGATAGGTCTTTCCTCGAAGTGAGAAGGTCAAGGAAACTTCCGTTAGGTCATCATCACTTGCAAATTGGCTGCGGAGATCATTCCCGTTCCTGTCTTCTCCGGATGCCTTGCCATAAATAGCAAAGGAAATGCCGTCAAAAATGGTCGTCTTACCCGCACCTGTTTTGCCTGATATCACAAACATTGTGCGGTTCCCAAGAAGCTGAAAGTCAATTGTTTCAGCAGAAGGATATGGCCCGAACGCCTGCATTGTTAGCTTCATTGGTTTCATTTTTTTCCATCCTCCCTCTTGGCTTTCTCTATCACACTGACCATGATCTGCCTTTTTTCTTCTGTAAAATCAGAAGTGGTCATGTCGTTATAGAACTGTTCAAAAAGTTCCAGTTCCGATTTCTTTTCATCCCTTGCCGTTGTATAATCCTCTCTCATCCTTAAGTCTTGCTGTTCCATTTTTCTCTCGAGATGGAGAACATTGGGGTAGACCTGCCGCAATTTATTGATTGGATCGATCAACGCACCTTGATCCCGGAGGATAACTTTCAGGAAATCATCGGTTTTCTGCGCTTGAAAGAAACCCGGATCTAATAACTCTTCCAGATGACCTTCTATCTCCCGCATATCCTGTTTAGGAGTGAGACTCCTTTCTTCCACTGAAATACTGCCATTTGAATCGATTTCCACAATGGAAACCGCCTTGCGCTGCCTGGCTTCTGAAAAAGAATATTTTAATAGTGAACCAGAATACTTGACTTTATCATGCTTAATCGCATCGGGACTATGCAGATGTCCGAGGGCTGTATAATGGAAGGGATCGAACAGTTCCGATCCGACACAGCCAGATCCCCCTACTGATAAGGTCCGTTCTGAATCTGAAGTTTTCCCTCCCAGCACAAAAGCATGCCCGACAAAAACATGCGGTTCAGAAGAATCCATGTGCTTTTCTACTTCACCGATAAGTGCCTTCATGGCATCATGATGGGAATGAACCGAATCATCCTGCAAAAGCTGCCTCACTATACCTGGTTCAGCATAAGGAATCAGATGGAAATTGACTCCTTCAATATGCACCGGTGTAAAGTCATTTGTCAGCTTTCCTTTAATGAACAAACGGCTCTGGCGATACCAGGATGTACCAAAGGAAAGTCTTTCTGCACTGTCGTGGTTGCCTGAAATGGCCACCACCGGCGTTTTTAGTTCAACATTGATTTTGTAAAGAATCTCATCTAATAATTCGACTGCTTCGGTTGGGGGAACAGACCGGTCATAAAGATCTCCAGCAATGACAACTGCATCCGGTTTCTCCTCTTCTACCAGATTCACAAATTGAAGGAGGACTTCCCGCTGCTGCTCCGTCATATAAATGCCATGGACAAGCTTTCCAAGGTGCCAGTCGGCTGTATGTATAAATTTCATTTTTTTCACCTCTCGAACACGTATTCTACTAAATATTATATCAAAGATTTCCCTTGGATTGTTACTGTTCTTGCAGCTGGCATCAATTAACGGAAGGTCTATTCAGTCAGCATCACTTGCCTATCCATGTCGAAAAAAAGTGTTCAACCCGGCCTTCATAAACCAGGTTAAACACCGTTGCATTATTGATTCTTCATCTCTTGAGGCAGCATCCGGATTGAAGCAATCACCGCTTCAAGCTTCGTTTCGATCCTATAAAGCAGATACATTGTCACTACAATTGGGAAACCGACTTCCGAGATGAAGGGAATCAATTGATCCATTACTATCACCTCCTTCTACGAGAAGGCGCCCATTGACTGACGCCGGCAGGGCACCTTTATTGAGGTTACACTTCGTAATCAGTGATATTGCGCTCGATTACCCTGGCTCCCTCGACAGCAACCAACGATCCGCTGTTGCTTAGGAAGACATTTGTGGCAATGATAGTATCCATTACCTGTTTGACTTTCGCTGGATCTACCGGTTCAATTGGCTCCTCAACCGAAAGACGGGCCATTTTTCCGAGTTCTGTGGTAAATTGCAGTTCCAATGTTTTAGCCATTCCTTTTCACCTCCTTTCTCTGCGGTATTCTGTTCAATTAAGCGTTGATGTCATAACTGTCATTCCTCTCCAATAGGACAAGCGGTTTTGCACTGAGACCTGCCAATGCTTCTCCCGCCTGAAGAATTTCGTCCGGTGTCGAAGCATTATTGATATTGCTGTATGTCTTGTTGGAGTACTTCGGTCTCCCTTCCTGGTCCACCCCTTCATCAAACACCATTCTAAGCTTGATGCTCTTCAAATCGGCTGTTGCCATCTCCCTCACCTCCTTTCACCTTTTATATAGGGAAAAGAAGCGGAAATGGACACCAGCTATAATTGTTTTTTCAGAGGTGCTGCCTCAGCTTTATCAGTATTCACACAAAATTACGCCTGCCAATGTGCGCATTATGCAGGGAAGAGAGTCTCAACTGCAATATGGTCCAAGCCGGGTTTTCTATCGCATACAATTCTGCCAGCATTGCAGACTTCTGCACAAATCCCATATTCACCTGAGGAATTTAACGCAAAAAAAAGGACTGTCCCGCATTGGGACAATCCTTTTCCAGTGTATTCTATTAACCGTTGATATCATTTGTAAGGCTTGATTTCACAAGTCCTGCTTCTTCAAGAAGGCTGGCGATCTGCTCTTCAGCTTCTGCAAACTTTTCATTTGCAGCATCGAAGTTGACTTCCTCTTTTTCAAGTTCAGCAGCCTTCATATCATAAGCCTCTGCTAAAGTTGTCTTGAATGTTTCAAGTTCTTCTTCATATTTTGAAAGATCTCCTGAAACTTCAAGGCCTTTTACTGCTTCGCTTGAAGCTGCAGCAGATTCAGCAGCTGCCGTTTTCATCTCTGCGCTTGGAGCTTCTTCCCCGCCCAATGCCGCTTCGTAATCATTCAATTCATTATCAATTCCATTTAAAGTGCTTGTCATATTCAAGTAGAAGTCCATCATAGCTCCGGAAGCATCAGCTGTTTCCTCAGCATCTTCTGTACCCTCTGCATCATTTGCTGCATTATTGCCTGCATTGTCATTACCACCGTTATCAGAGCAGCCTGCAACCGCTAACAATATAGCCAATCCTAACCACCATAATTTTTTCATGTTCTCCATCCTTTCTGAAATTCCCTTGTTGAGTAGAATATTGGCAAAATTTATATGACTCCCTTTTTCAGGGAGCTTTCCATCTTTTAGCCGATATGTATCGTACCATGCTTCCTTGGGAAAGGTAAAGGAATATTCCTCCATTTCTCTAAAGTTTAAATCTTGGAAAAATTACCTTTTTTCTGAATAAATTGACCTGAATCACGTTACTTGAAAAAAAACTGAATCTGCTCCATAATAAAGCATGTTCATTATATGGGGCTGATTGTGTTGCTGGTGCATGCCTCGGTCTTCAAAACCGCTTGGGAGGCGCGTGCCGTCTCCGCTGGGTTCGATTCCCAGGCAGTCCCGCCAAAACTTCAATTAAAATGAATTACACATAAAAAAATCCTTAATGCCAAAAGCGTTAAGGATTTTTTGTTTATTGTTCTTTCCCTTTTTTGTACATCCTATATGCAGCATATAACAGCACGAGGCCGAAGATGACACCGCCTAGATCTGCTATTAGTCCCATTTTTCTTCCACCTCTCTTGCGCTTCGATTTCAAGTCCTTATTAATATCATCCCACTAGATTTTCGCATATTATCAATCCTTTTGTCACTCATTATACAACTGCCCTGATATAAAGAGGCGCAAGGTGAGTGATTTTTGAAAAGAAGGATTTTTCTCCAAAATAAAAAACCGGTCAAAACCGGTTTTTTATCCAAGCTCGCCAGGAATCTTGGTATTTGGATTATTATTTGTGGTGGAGCTGGTGCTGTTATAATTGGCGGAGTTAACCGAACCAGTTGTGGTGCCTCCGCGTGACTGGTCGTGATTTTCATCCATCACCTCTTCACCGGCTTCCTTCACTTTTCCGCCGATATCTTTAAGGTCGGAAGTTGCTTCTTTGGCAGTTGAAAGGATATCTGTAGATTCGTCTTTGACCTGATTAACCTGGCCCATGATATCTTCATTTACCTTCTCATAAAGATTTTGCGCATCATGAATGGCTTCTTTCAATACAGATGATGCAGATTTTAAGCGATCTTGAAGATCATGTTTGACTCCTGATGGATCTTCCTTGACCTGTCCTACCATATCCATTGTTGAGTCTTTTACATTTTTCGTATTGGAAACCACCTTTTGTCTCGTTGTGGAATCGAGCATGGCAATCGCTCCTCCGACTACTGCTCCAAGAACCATTCCTTTAACGAGCTTCCCATTCTTTTCTTCTTGATTTGTGGATACACCGGAATTGTTATAAGAAACCGTTTGTGTCATAAATATTCATCCTCCTACAAATTTTTATTATTGACTTATTTTTTTATTTCCCGTTTTTTTCTTTATTAAACTTTGATGGCTGCTAAGTAACTAAGGGCATTTTTTCCAACACAAAAAAGCTGTAAATCTCTTTACAGCTTCTCAGCAGCTCCTTTGGCAGCCTCTTTGGCCCTTTTTGACTTTTTGGGAAGCGCAGAGGGCAGAATGATTTCAAAAGTTGTCCCTTTCCCTTTTTCGCTTTGGGCAGTGATGGTTCCCCGGTGATCTTTTAAGATCCGCAGACAAACCATGAATCCCAATCCGGTCCCTTTTTCCTTCGTTGTGTAAAAAGGTTCTCCCAGTTTATTAAGGGTATTTTTGTCCATACCCTCTCCCTCATCTTCAAATGTAAGCAAGATTTGACCGTTCATTTCACTTGCATCAATGTAAATGTTTCCTCCGTTTGGCTGCGCCTCAATTGCATTTTTGATCAGATTGATGAATACTTGCTTAATTTGATTCTCATCACACCGAATGAACAATTCATCTCTTGAAAAACGTGAGTGGATAGTGACATCGAATAAAGTGGCATTGGTTTGCAGCAGGGCCGTCACCTGTTTAAGTATGTGGACGACATTCTTTTCCCTTAAGTGTACAGCCTGCGGTTTTGCCAGCATCAAGAGCTCGCTGAGAACCATTTCAATTCTCTTTATTTCTGTAAATATTATATCCAAATAGTAGTGGTTTGAATTGGAGTCTGTTTTCATTAATTGAAGAAAGCCGTTGATAGCTGTAAGGGGGTTTCTCACTTCATGGGCGATGCCTGCCGCAAGCTGCCCTGCGACTGAAAGCTTTTGTGACTGCACGGCAAGGTTTTCATTCATTTCCATCAATTCTTCTTCTGCATATATTCGATGGGTAATATCTGAGATAGTACCTATGGTTCCCTTGAACTTTCCCGTTTCATCATAGTTGAATTTCATATGCAGTTCAGCCCAGTAATTTCCTCCCTCTTTTGTCCGATAAGATATTTCTATTTTGTTTCGGTCCACTTTATCCTTAATGCAAGCCCTGATAGTCGGCAGTACCTCATGCCGCTGCTGCAGAGGCAGAAAATGAAGGGCATTGGCATTCAAGCTTTCTTGTACGGAATAACCGGAGAAATTCTCCCAGGCAGGATTCAAAAATTGAAAGAGTCCTTGTTCATCCGTCTTAAAAACGACTTCATCAATTTGTTCCAGTACGAGGCTCATTTCATCCGATAAAGCGCGGTACTTTTCTTCGCTCTTCTTCAGCTTTTCAATACTGTTTTGGTGGCTGTCATAATAACCCCCAAGCCAGAATGCAGCACCCAAAATCAAGATGGTATATATGATATCCACCGATAGAATAAGACGGTTGCCCAGCACATAATAAAAGATATAATCCCAGATGATGATAAACAATGCAACCACGATGAAAGCTGTAAGACGACCCCGATATCGACCCATTTCGTCACCCTTCGTTCCAATCATATTATTTTATCCCAATTTTCGCACAATTATCCTAAAATCAGTATACCATTTCTCTTTAAAAAAGAAATATTTTCCTGATGATTTTTTACGATAATTCCATATAACGAATTAAAGTGGTGAAAATTCTTCTCCTATTTATCAGCAAAGCATTCAATAAAAAAAGAAAATTTGCACTGATACTTGTCACTATTCCTTCCCTTGTCTATAATGAAAGACGATAATTGGCTTTTACAGAATTATGAGGTGAACAAGTGTGCAATTAGAAGGCTGGTTTTTAATCTTCATCCTTTTCTGGGTAGTCATCCTCGTTTCTTTATTCGCAATCGGCGGATTTTTCATGTTCAGAAAGTTTCTCAAAAGAATGCCGAAAGAGGATGGACGGTCGGATCTGGATTGGGAAGAGTATTATGTCAATCAAACCTATCAATTATGGGGACCGAACGAGAAAGAAATGTTAAATGAATTGGTATCACCTGTCCCGGAATTGTTCAGGGACGTGGCAAAACAAAAAATTGCCGGCAAAATAGGAGAACTCGCACTTAAAGAGAAAGCATCATCGATTTCCCAAGAATTGATTATCCGCGGTTATATCATTGCTACTCCAAAAAGGGATCATAAGTTCTTAAGAAAGAAGCTGGATGAGATGAACATCAGTGCATCACCCTATGAACATCTATTTGAAGCTGCAGGAAAGGATTCGGAGTAAATGAGTGCAATTTTGATCATCCCCATCATTCTATACATCATTTTTTTCGGAGCCGGAATAGTCCTTTTTAAAAAATACAAAAAGAAAAAAGGCTGAAGCAGAGTTTTCTGTGACAGCCTTTTTCTTCCTTTCAGCAAAAAACCGGCTGCCTGTCCTTCAACAGGTTACCGGTCCTCTCATATTGTATTGGTCGTCAAGTCATCTTTATCATTCAGCAGCTTCTTATATTGCAGATACATGGCAACCCGCCAAGGTACAATCATACCAAAAGCAAGTATCCAGAACATACCGCTCAATTGACCATAATCAATACTATTGCTCAGTACCATCTTTGCAGCAATCCGCACCAGGAGCAGCCCGATTAATATAAATGCAAAAGCTTTTGATCGTTTAAGATACACATCATTATCACGAATCTCAAAACGAGAAGTTTTGATGAGGAAAATAGAAAAAATCATGCCTACAACCAAAGCCTCAACTACTTCTGCCAGCGTCACCCTGAACATAGGGATAAGAAACATAAGAGCACCTGTACTCATAAAAATCGGAGGCAGGATGATTTTCCTGGCTGTCACAGGCTTCTTCTGTGCTTTCATACGAATAAAAATCACAAAAAAGCCCATACAAATCGCAATAATGGATGAAGCAATCGTCATCGACATAATCATCATCCTTTATAAATAAATTACTAGTATCGTCACTAATTATAGACTATTACACCAAAAGCGCAAGTTGCCGTTCAACCACATAGAGATTGGATGGCTCCGGTAATAACTTATACAGCCGATTTTCTCTTTTGTTTCTCGTTATGGTGCTTCATTGCCCCTTCTTGATCCCACTTTCTCACTGTATTCTTTCTGTGGCGCTTCAAGATCCCGCGATATAGAAAATTTCCCCTCTCTCCCAAAAGACACCCCCGAAAACCCGGACACAGTACTCACAAAAATTTAAAACCTCCCAGCCTTTTGCCTGAGAGGTTTTAAATCCTAATTTAACACCCTATTGATTGCTTCCACTACGCGGCTTTCATCAAAAGGCTTGACGATGAAGTCCTTGGCTCCAGCTTCAATGGCTTCTACCACAAGTTTCTGCTGTCCCATTGCAGAGCAAATGATGATTTTCGCATGGGGATATTCCTTGATGATCTGTCTTACTGCTTCAATACCAGTCATCTCAGGCATTGTGATATCCATTGTCACAATATCCGGGTGAAGCTCGCGATATTTTTGAATTGCCTGGATGCCGGTCTCAGCTTCTCCAATGACTTGGTGTTCACTGTTTTGGAGCATATTTACAAGAGTCATTCGCATGAATTTAGCATCATCCACTATCAGTACTGTTGCCACAGGTGATCCTCCTCGTTCCATCAATGGACCTGGAATTGATTTATTAATAGATGTAATTATATGACATCTATTAATATAGCATTCTTTTCCAGTTGTTTTCAATCCTGTAATTGAATCTTTACAAATCATCAAGTGGTGTTTGATCAAAGCTCTTAATCAAACATTGCCCAAAAAGGATCTTTCAGCATCAGGTCAATTACTATAAGGAAAAAATCCGGATTTTGGAGCCATGCAAAGGCCCGGTAATCCGGATAAAGCCTGTATTAAAAACCAGTAAAGCCTCCAGTGATTTTGCTGAAGAAAATGATAATTGCAGTGAGCCAGTCAAAGAAGAGCATGATTCCGACAACAATCATGATATAACCGCCGACCTTCATGATCTTTGCATTGTTTCTTCGGATCCACTGCATCCTGCCCACAAAGAATGATAAGACGAGAAACGGGATGGCAAAGCCCAGCGCGTAAGAAATCATGTACAGCATACCTGAGCCGGGATTGGTTCCGACAAGGGAAATGACGGCTCCCAAAATAGGGCCGGTGCAAGGCGTCCAACCGGCAGCAAATGCCATCCCGATCAAAACTGAACCAATATAGCCGGCTGGCCTGTTTTTGAATTCAAATTTCCGATCTTTCATGAGGAACCTAGGCTGGAACACTCCAATGACCATCAAACCGAAGATGACAATAAATATGGCACCTGTTTGGCGGATGATATCCTCATATTGAAATAGAATGTTGCCCAGAAAGGAAGTACTGAAACCCAGTACTACAAAAATGGAGGAAAATCCAATCAGGAATAAAATGGTATGGATTAAACTCCTTTTTTGAAGCTTAACATTCTCATTTTTCAGGTCGCTTACTGACATCCCGGTTATGTATGAAAGAAATGCAGGATAGAGCGGCAGGCAGCAAGGTGATATGAAACTCAGGAACCCCGCGCCGAATGCCAAAAAGATATTTACATCACCCATAAGTCCAACTCCTAAAAGTTTTATTAGTTATTTTATTGTATCAGACATTCCTAACTGATTGGTGTTACACTCCTGTGAACAATTTGTGCAGGTGCAGGGTGACTGTTATGACAGACTTTTATTATGAAGGTACTTTACAATTCTTTACTTTTTTCATAAAAAATGTGAATAATTCTTTCATTGGCAGTTACTTTTCGCTATACTATTATATATCAGTTACAATTATTAGCAGAATAAGGAATAGAATTAAATAGAAAAAGAGAAAACTCTTCAAGAAAGGACTTAAGGCCATGTGTAAACAAGAGCTCCTTGATCGAATCGAAAATAAACGCGCACAGTTAATAGATATTGCAGCTGTAAATGGCCTTAATTCACCTCTGGCTATAAAATACAGTCAAGAACTTGATACTCTTTTGAATCATTATAACCGGAAATTCATTAAAACATCATCCATATCAAAATCATTGGTTGCCAAGTAAAGCAGCCCTGAAAAAAGGCAAAAGCGATTTAACGCTTTTGCCTTTTTTATATTGCTCTTTTCTTGAACTCGATTCAAATGAACCCTGAAAAACAATGCCCTTACTCACTTGAAAAATCCCGGTTTACAAAAAATGCCGCACTTCTAAAATAATGTTAGAAACCTTCGGACCCCGCCGGAAAATCAAAGCTTCCTCATTTTCAAAGGCTGTTTTCGCCTATATTGTTGCTTTCGGAGAAATCCCAGGTGCCGGATTTTTCCCCTGTATACAAAGGTTTTACTCTCGAAAAAAAACGAGCAGCTCTTTTCTTTCCTTCTCACCGGGGTTTTTACGACGATATACCAGCATATTAAGTGAAATTTTTATTGAATAGCAACAAAGTTTACGAAAAGAGCCTTTTCAAAAGCAGAATTTCAGCGATTCTTATTGCTTCCTATCTTTACATGCAGTTGTATACGCTGCCGACAGCTTTCCTCTCGCTTCCGCTATGCAGATGGAATTCCCAGCCAGGCACAATAGTTTTTCCGTAAAATCCATCCCTAGGGATTTATGCCTTAGTAGCCTATACACCTTAAGCTAATTAACTAACCCAATAAAAGACAACGGCTGCCTTCCTTCTTTAGGAACTTACAGCATCTTCAATACCCTCTACAAGACCATTTTGAAGGAGGTACATTTTATGGTACAACCCTTTTTGCGAAAGAAGTTCCTGATGGTTCCCTCTTTCAACAATTTCCCCCTGGTGAAGAACCAGAATGCAATCAGCATCCTGTATGGTGGACAGCCTGTGTGCAATGGCAATAGTTGTTCTGCCTAGCCTCATCTTGGCCAGGGCCTGCTGAATAGCATCTTCCGTTTCTGTATCGATATTTGCTGTAGCTTCATCCAGTACGAGAATCTTCGGATTGGTTGCGATGGTTCTGGCAAAGGCAATCAACTGTCGCTGGCCGCTTGAGAAGGTCGACCCTCGTTCGACTACCTTATGTTCATACCCATCCGGAAGCTTTTCAATGAAAGTATGAGCCTGAACAAATTCCGCTGCCTCTCTCACTTCCTCGTCCGTCATGTTAGCGGCATGCAGCTTGATGTTATCCTCGACAGTTCCATAAAACAGGAACGGATCCTGAAGGACCAGACCTACCTTGTCCCTCAGTTCTTCCATTGGGTACTCTTTTATTGAATGTCCATCGATCAGGATATCTCCATGATTGAATTCATAAAATCTCATCAACAGGTTGATGATCGAACTTTTCCCGCTCCCTGTGTGACCGACCAATGCGACCGTTTCTCCAGGCTTTGCAGTAAAGGAAATATTTTTAAGGACATCTTTTTTTCCATCATATGAAAATGTAATATTCTTGAATTCAATTTCTGCATCAGTGATGCTTCCCGCCACTTCCCCCGTCTGGCCAGGAGTCTCTTCTGTTTCATCCAGCAACGTGAAGACACGTGAAGAGGCAACGATTGCCTGCTGGAACATGGAAAGCCTGGACATGACGTTGTTGACTGGCTCAAAGAATCGGTCAAGGTAGTTGATGAAAGCATACAACACTCCGATTTCAATCGGGTTGTTGAACGAGCTGATCCCAAAATAGGATAAAACCAGTATCAGGGCTGAGATATATACTAAATCAATGGCCGGTCTAAGCAGCAGACCATCCATCTTGATATTCCTCATCCCCGCTTTATAATGCTCTTCATTAATGTCATCGAATTCTTTTCTCAGACGCTTTTCCTGTCTGAATACCTGAACGATCGCCATACCCTGGAGTGACTCACTCAGCTTGGCATTCAACTGGCTTAACCGCTCCCTTAAATCATGATAAAAGATGGAGCTGTATTTTCTGTAGGTTCTAATGATCATGAACAATACAGGCAGGATGAACAGGCAGAATAGGGCCAATTTAACATTCAGAATGAACATCGCACTGAAGATCCCGATCATAAGGAAGCTTCCCTGGATGAAACTGACAAGTACACTTACAAACATATCCTTGATAGCTTCAGTATCATTTGTCACCCGTGATACAATGCCTCCGGCTGGTGTCCTGTCAAAGTATCTCATACCCAGGTTCTGCACCTTTGAAAAGACATCTACCCTCATCTGCTGAATGATCTTCAAGGCAATTTCCTGAAATTTCATCAATTGAAAATAAGAAATGACGACATTAGCTATTTGAATACCGATATATCCTGCTCCGAGCCAGACCAGAGGTTGATATGGGAAATTCCTTGGAGTCAGGTGGTCATCGATAAATATCTTGATGAGATAGGGGCCAAGGACGTCTCCAAGTGTCGTCAGGGCCAATAGGAAGAACGCCGCCAATATCGACTTCTTATGCGGGATCGTATACTTTACTAATCTCTTTAATACATGACGCTGTTCTTTTGCTGACATTGTCTTTGTTTTTTCCATACGGTCATCCTCCATGCTCCACTAGTTCTTCTAATTGCTGGCGCATATACATCTCCCTGTACCATCCTTCATTTCTCATCAATTCTTCATGCGTCCCCTTCTCTGTGATCTCCCCATTATCCAAAACGAGAATTAAACTCGCATGCTGAATCGCACTTAATCGATGAGCGGTGATAATAGTGGTTTTATCTTCCCGGTTTTCTTTGAGTGCTTTTAGAATCGATTCCTCTGTCTTTGCGTCCACAGCTGATAATGAATCGTCAAGAATCAGGACTTCCGGTTCCATCATGAGGGCACGTGCGATGGAAATCCTCTGTTTCTGCCCCCCTGACAGTGAAACCCCTCGTTCACCGACAACCGTTTGATACCCTTCTGTAAATTGCTCAATGTCTTGGTGAATGTGAGCCAATGATGCAGCTTTTTCAATTGTTCCTTTATCTGCCATTGGATTGGTGAATGCAATATTTTCAGAGATTGCTGCGGAAAACAGAAAGTGATCCTGCGGCACATAACCAAGAGATTCTCTTAGTTTTTCCAGCTTGTAATTTTTAATTGGACGCCCTCCGAATAGGACCTCACCTTCATAACCTTCAAACTCCCTTAGTAATACCTTAAGCAATGTCGTTTTTCCTGATCCGGTTTTGCCGACTACACCAAGCGTTTCTCCCCTTTTTAAAGTAAAGTGGATATTCCTCAGCACAGGTTCATCTTCGTCAGGGTAAGTGAACTGGTCAATATTGAACTGGATATCTCCTGTCGGCTTGATGTTCAAGGCATCAGGGGTGTCATCGATTTCCACTTTTTCAGCAAGCAGATTTGCCACCCGGTCATAGGACGCACGGCCTCTTTCGACAATATTGAACAGCCAGCCGAAAGCGAGCATCGGCCAAATCAACAGACCCAAATAGGTTGTAAAGGAGACCAGTTCACCAATTGTCAATTCACCCGAGATGACAAACCGGGAACCAAAAGCTACAGAAAGAAAAAAAGAAATTCCCACAATGATGGAAATGGTCGGGTCGAATAAAGAATCGACCTTGGCAACGGAAATATTTTTTTGGACGACATCTTCTGACTGCTCCCGGAAAGATTCGATATCTTCCTTTTCCTGCCCAAAAGTCTTGATGACCTTAATACCCGAAACGCTTTCCTGGGTTTTGTCATTCAAGTCAGAGAATGCTTCCTGCGCTTTATGGAATCGCTTATGTAATAATGTTCCGTAATAATTTGTCAGCAAAGCCATGAACGGCATGGGTATCAGCGCTATCAATGTCAGTTTCCAGCTGATTGTAGCTGCCATGGCAATGATCACGAACCCGCCTGTAGCAAGTGAATCGACAAAGGTCAAAACACCCTGCCCGGCTGTCATTTGAATCGCCTGAAGATCATTTGTTGCGTGGGCCATCAGATCCCCGACCCGCCTTTTCTGATAAAAAGATGGGGTCATCTTAGTAAAATGATGATAAAGGTTGTTTCGAAGCAATTTTGAAAGTTTCACAGCAGAACCGAAAATCATGATTCTCCAAATATACCTCAACCCGTACATACTTATTCCCGCAGCCGCCAGGATCACGACCCATTTCAGCAGTATGCCGGATGTCAACTCCCCCTCTTTAATGCTATCAACGACAATTCCTATCACTCTTGGCGGTATCAGCTGAAGCACAGCAACCACCAACAGGACAGCAATCCCTGTAAGGTAGGACTTTTTTTCTTGTTTAAAAAACCACATTAAATCAAGAAAGACTCTCATGATGATTTCCTCCGAATCCCGAAAAATTTTGCGACTCTTAATTTTAGCAAATTTTTCAAAAATAGAAAATAAAATAAAAGCTTTTTGAATGAATTGTTTCCCAAAAGCCTGAAAAAATCGGATAATCAGATGAAATGCCACAGGATTTCTTTAATCGGACCAAAAGAAAAAACGTGCTGCCAGGCACGTTTTTTCTTCAGCTTCCACTGTCATGGATATGGACAACCGGTTCTTCTTCTGGTTCTATAAGGACTGTAGCAGCTGTCCCTTCTGGTGTTTTCACATAAATATAAACTGGTTCATGAGGGAAGAAATCCTGAATTTCAGGTGTGAACGCCTGGACAAATCCGACGATCTCCCCGTACTTGGCCATGTCTGTGTTTACATTGATGACCATTTTCTGAAGATCACTCTCAATATAGGTTCCCTTGGCCACCAATTGGATCGTCCTGTCACTGAAGAAGGAGTTCATGTCTTCTTCCAGGCCTTTAAATCGGTTGGCCACTACCCGGTCGTGTTCTTCCGCTTCATCCGAAGGGAACAGATAATCTTTCTTTTCCACGTCACGCCATTTTTTTATCCCCTTATCATTTCCATCCAAGTAGGCATAGGTGAAATACGAACCCGAAAGCACACTATTTTGCTTTTCAAGTTGATAGAGGGAAATGACAACTGGTACATTCCTTAGTTTTTCGTTTTCCCTTACCCGTTTAATGACTGTTTCTGCCATTTTTTTGCCTTCACTGACCATTTTCTTTTCACTTATTTCTTTAGTATCGAAGTGCCTTAAACCCATATTGTCATTCACGGATATATAATCGACTGACTTCATGGCAAGGCCGATTGATAAGCCCTTAATATTTCCCTTTTGATCGACATAGTTTTGTTCATGGACATATCCGAGATACATAGGATGATCTTTACTGAGCTCCATTACTTTTTCCCATCCCATATCCTCGGTTACTTCGATTGCAGGATTCAAGCCCAGTTCATCATTTGATTTCCGCCTGATCCAGCTGCTGATTCCATTCAGATACTGTCCTTCCTGATAAATGAATTCATCAGCAGGAAAGTATTCTTCTGAAATACTCATAAGACCTGTCTCGATTTCATTCATGTCCACACGGTTATTCACCTGATAAGTAATCAATTCTCTATTTTCACTGAAAACAGAAGATTTCACTTTATATCGCAAATACTCATTTGTCTCATTCTCAGAAGTACTCTGCTGTGTAACCAGATTCGTGTTTTCGTTCTCTTGCTTTCCAGGCATACCTAAGAAGTTACACCCGGATAATACCAACAGCAGTCCTGCACTTGTTGCAATTAATCGTTTTTTCATTTAGGTCTCCCTCCGACCATTATTTTAGCACAAAAAAAGACCGGTGTTGACCAGCCACTGTATTATTTAAGAGTAAAATAATATAATTGCAGGATTTATTCAAGCAATAGGCTCACTTCAGCATCAGTACTGCCTGAAATTCCCTTTATACACAACAGGCTGAAGACAACTGAATAAAACGCTGTTTTCCCGTATATCGTTGCTTTCGAAAAAATCCCAGGTGCCGGATTCCCCCCCTGTATTCAAAGGTTTTACTCTCGAAAAAGAACGGGAAGCTCTTTTCTTTACTGCTCACCGGGGTTTTTAAGCAATTTACAAGGATTGAATTTGAAATTTATATGAATAGCAACAAAGTATTCGAAAAGAGCCAAATAAAAAGGACCCCTTCCGTTAACGGGAGGGGTCAAAAAAGGGGGTCAATCTCAAGATATACTTATATTTCCCTGTACCAAAGAAACGAAACTAGGGAATTAGTCGCTATAAGTAATATATTCAGGGGGAAATTATTAGGGGACATTCAGATGGGCATTTTAAATGAGAGCCTGGAACACCTGACAAGTTCCCTTCCGCTGCCTGTGCCGATTTTCTGTGACTAGTAAAAAAAATCTTAACGAACGGCAGGAGACAATAATAAAGACCGCTTTTCCTTTTGAAAAAAGCGGCCTTCTTCTTTATAGAGTAAAAAAGTAACCAAATTGAATGATTTCAAACAAGAAAGATGTAGCAATCCGGAAGCAAGAACTTCCCTTTTCACTAATCAACCTTTATATGGTTATGGGATTTTACTTTCCTTGCTGTTTGTTCATTGCGTTCATCATCTGATTGATTTTTTTCTGGGAAGGTTTCTGCCCCATTTGCATCATCATCATTCTTAACATTTGTTCATTGATTGGTGGATTTTTCTTCAGGTAGCTCATCATATATTTACGAGCGATGAAAAATCCTAGCGCTACCCCAGCTAATGCAGCCAGAACACCGACTAGAATGAATTGCCAAAGCATAGTTCTATTTCCTCCTTCATGTTGTCCTTATAAAAGTGTACTAAACCAAGAAAGATTATACAATAATTTAATTAAAAATTTCTATGTCCACGAATGTTTTTCAAATAAATTTCCTGACTTTTATCGGTTTGAGCCAGCCAAACTGTTCATTTTCTATGTCAATGGCAAAAAGCCGGCCATCAAGCTTTCTTAACACTTCAAAGATATAGGCATCCCAATCACTGCTATGTCCCTGCAGCTCTACCTCTATATATCTGTCCAGCAAACGTATTTTGGCTGTATTCTGCCCGCAGGAAGACTCAATATGAAATTGATTTTCACTTTGCTTGAATTCCCGCTTAGATGCCAGAGCTTGTGAAATGGCTCGATTAAAAGGCAAAAAAGGGATGCAGCGTGTAATATAGTTTATTTGCGACTTAATTACTTCTCGCAAAGGACCATCTGCTGACCCGCTCTCTCGAAACAAATTAAAAAAAGATCGCTCTCTTCCATAAAAATAATCAGCAATTTCATTTTCTATCCAGTAGAGTCGGTAGAATTTCATTTCTCTTCCTCCCCAAAGCCTGTCCTTTTTACCAAGTATAAAGAACCCTCGAAGGTAAGATTGTAGAAAACTGTTGAAAAAAATCACTATTTTTGTCGAAAGCGTTTACAAATTTAAAAGTCAATGAAAGCTGCTGAAAAACAGCAGCTTTCAAGTACTTTTTTAAGTTTATTTCTCTAGTAAAGCTTTTACACGTGAAACTACGTTGTCAACAGTAAAGCCGTACTCTTCCATAATTCTTTCTCCCGGAGCTGAAGCACCAAATCCATTAATAGCAAGGATATCACCCTCATCACCAGCATAACGATCCCAACCAAGCGGTGAAGCCACTTCAATTGCAAGACGCTTCTTAACAGATTTAGGGATGATTGACTCTTTATATTCTTTGGATTGCTCTTCAAAACGATCCCATGATGGCATGCTGATCACTGAAACGGCAATCCCATCTTTTGCAAGTACTGCCTGAGCATCCACGGCCAGATTGACTTCGGAACCAGAAGCAAGCAGGAGCGCATCAGGCTGTTCTTTCCCTGCAGGCGAAACAACGTATGCACCTTTTTCAACTCCTGATTGGGCTTTAGCGTCAGTGCCTTTCAAAGTAGGCAGGTTCTGTCTCGTTAAGACAAGCGCCGTCGGCTTGTTTTTTGATGTTAAAGCTGTGCGCCACGCTGCTGCAGTCTCATTTCCATCTGCAGGACGAATAACGGAAAGGTTTGGCATCGCTCTCAGTGAAGATAGCTGTTCAATCGGTTCATGTGTAGGACCGTCTTCTCCCACAGCGATACTGTCATGCGTGAAGACATACGTTACAGGAAGCCCCATTAAAGCCGCAAGACGGATTGCCGGCCTTAAGTAGTCAGAGAATACGAAGAATGTACCGCCAAATACATTGACTCCTCCATGAAGTGCCATACCATTCATGGCTGCACCCATCCCGAATTCACGGACACCGAACCAGATATTGCGGCCATCATATGACTCAGGCGTGAAATCTTTCTGGTTTTTGATCATTGTTTTGTTGGAGCCGGCGAGATCAGCCGATCCGCCGATCAACGTAGGCATATTCTTTGCGATGGCATTCATCACTTCCCCTGACGAAGCACGGCTTGCAAGGCTTTTGCCTTCTTCATAAACAGGAATCTCTTTATCCCATCCCTCTGGAAGCTCACCTTTCATTGCAGACTCAAACTGTGCTGCAAGTTCAGGGTATTTTTCTTTGTATTGAGAGAATAAGCTTTCCCATTCTTGTTCTTTTTTCTGTCCTGCATCAACAATTTGCTGCTGGAATCGTTCCTGCACTTCAGAAGGCACATGGAAATCCTGCTCGAATGTCCACTTGTAGGCTTCTTTCGTCAGTTTCATCTCATCTTCACCAAGCGGTGCACCGTGTACATCTGATTTACCGGATTTATTTGGAGCTCCATAACCAATCACTGTTTTCACTTCAATTAAGGTCGGACGCTCATTATCCATTTTAGATTCTTCAAGGGCTTTAGTCAGGGCTTCCGTGTCATTTCCATCTTCGACCCTGATATATTGCCAACCATATGATTTAAAACGGCCTTCTACATTTTCAGAGAAAGACTTATCCAGGTCTCCATCCAATGAGATGTCATTAGAGTCATACATAACAACCAGACGGCCAAGCTTCAAATGAGCAGCAAGTGATGCCGCTTCAGAGGATATGCCTTCCATGAGGTCCCCATCCCCGCAAATGCTGTATGTATAATGATCCACTACATTATAGTTATCCCGGTTATAAACAGAAGCAAGATGACGTTCGGCCATTGCCATTCCCACTGCCATAGCAAGTCCTTGTCCAAGAGGGCCAGTTGTTGCTTCTACTCCAGGAGTATGGCCATATTCTGGATGTCCAGGTGTTTTGCTTCCCCATTGCCTGAATTGCTTCAGGTCATCCATGGAAACATCATAACCAGATAGGTGCAACAAACTGTATAGAAGCATAGATCCATGTCCTGCTGAAAGAACAAACCTGTCTCTGTTATACCATTCTGGATTCTTTGGATTGTGGTTCATTACCCTGGACCAAAGAGCATAAGCCATAGGTGCGGCACCCATCGGCATTCCCGGGTGGCCGGAATTCGCTTTTTCAATAGCATCTATTGAAAGAGTCCTAATTGTATTAATGGCTAATTGATCAGTTACATCAAACATTAATCAACATCCTTCCTTTTTTCAGTTACTACTTGTTAATATTAATATTCTTACCCGGTTTATACAACTGATTTGTTTACTGTAAAACCCCAAGGTTAAACCTTGAAAACGTTTACTTCATTGATTTGAAAGCCTTTTCTTAAGAACGAAAATTATTTTCCGGTCTTATAAAATTCGTCGAATTTTTTTCGAATAAACTTTCACCTGCATGATAATATCTTTCCTGAACCTTATGTTACATCTTTTAGAATGCTCCTTTTCATAGCCCTAATACCCTATTTGATGCTGAATAATTGGGATAAATAAAAAAACATGCAAAAAATGCATGTTTATCAATTACCAATTGGTTAATTCTTATTAATGAAGCTTTTTATTTTTCTGGATCTCTCTTACCTTTTCCGGAGTTACTTCGTTTCCTTCAGGATCAAACATCCTTGTATTTTCAATGGTGGAGCGCATGGAGCTCCTGAAAGTCTCTAGATATTCTTTTCGCAAATTGGTTTGTTCCTTGGCTTCGTCTGGTGTAAGACCTTTTGCTTTTGCTTTTTTTGCGAGAGTATTGATCCGAATCATTTTTTCCTTTGAAAGCATAACCTGTTTCCCCTCTCCTTTTTGTCGTACTATAAAAAGCACTAGAATAGAATCAGTGCTTAAATCGATGCAGGATTAACGATTGAATATCGACATGTTACTAGAAATAGGGGAAAAATACAAGTTTCAGGCTTCTTCAGCAGAGTTCACAAACTCCTGATACCTTCTGTGTACAGTCGCTTTCGAGATATTATATCCAAAGCCCCTTAATGTAGCTGCAATTTCTGCAAAGGTCAATTTATTATTCCTTAATCTGACGATTTCCTGAACAGGGACTTCTATTCGTTCACGACCTTCTCCGTTACCCCTATTTTTCAGATTCCTGTGGGGTTGATATCCTTTTTCAACAGCCCTTCTCATTCCGCGTCTAATTTTCAGATTATGCAGCTTTCTTTGGTGTTCTTCCACCATACTGACAATTTGGAGGACCATAGAGTCGGATTCAGAAAGATGAAGTTCACCGTTATGGGATATACTGAAGATTTTGACTCCCTCCTTCATGATACAGTGGATGAGGGCTATCTTGGCATTTCCCCTTCCAATACGGGTTTCATCCTGAATCAGGACTGCTTCTATTCCCTCCCTTTTTAAGAGGTCCAGCAGTTCAAGGACACCATCCCTGTCCAATTCATACCCGCTCGCTTGGTCCTTTATGATATGCTTTACCTCAAAATTAAAATTACCAGCCAGTTTAAGAAGTTCCTCCTCCTGTCTTTGAAGGGAGGTTTCCTGTGTATCTTTCTTCGTGCTGACTCTGCAATAGATTGCTGCTCTCATAAATCAAACTCCTATTCTTTTCCGCTTGCAAGTTCAATATTGTTGTCAGTGATATGGAGTTCTTCTCCGCCTGGTACAATCAATGAGTCACCAGGCTTGATAATATCAGTGGCCAGGTTGTTCTTCTCACTTACCCATTCTACCAAATCATTTGTAGACATATCATAATCATCAGACAGTTCCGCCGCAATTGTCCAAAGCGAGTCTCCTTCCTGGACTGTTACTTGATGATAAGAGTCCGTTCCACCTGCATTAATCAATGCAACTGCTCCCATGACGACCACTAATCCCATTAGCAGGATAACATACGAATAATTCTTCCAGATAGAAACTAGCATACCATTACCTCCGCACGAATGTTTGTTCGCTTTTGTTAATCCAAGTATAATACGAACATTCGTTTGGTGTCAACAATTATTCGAACTTATGTTTGTATCACCTTGTGAGTCATGCTATAATGGGAACAAAAGATCGGTCTAGAGGTGGAATAAATGACAAAATTATCAAAAAGGCAGCAGGATATCCTTCAATATATCAAGCAAGAAGTCAAATTGAAGGGTTATCCCCCATCTGTAAGGGAAATTGGCGAGGCGGTTGGACTCGCTTCCAGCTCAACGGTACACGGTCATCTTGCAAGACTCGAAAGCAAAGGTTTGATCAGAAGAGACCCAACAAAGCCAAGGGCTATTGAAGTATTGGATATTGAAGAAGATTCCATTCCGCGGCAGACCGCTGTCAATGTTCCTCTGATCGGGAAGGTCACAGCAGGTCAGCCAATCACGGCAGTTGAGAATGTTGAGGAATTCTTCCCACTGCCTCAGCACCTTGCCCCTTCCGATGAACAGGTTTTTATGCTTGAGATCATGGGAGATAGTATGATAGAAGCCGGAATTCTCGATGGGGATTATGTAATAGTCCGCCAGCAGCAAACCGCGAATAATGGGGATATTGTCGTTGCCATGACAGAAGAAGATGAAGCAACGGTCAAACGTTTCTTCAAGGAACAGGATTTCTTCAGGCTTCAGCCTGAAAACTCTTCTATGGATCCTATCATCCTGCGCCATGTATCGATTTTAGGTAAAGTCATCGGAGTATACCGCCAGATACATTAAATCAAGAAGAAAAAATCCAGGCTGGACGTCCAGCCTGGATTTTTTTATTCCATATTAATAGAATAAGAGCAAATACTGTTTTTCATTCAAGGAAACAATCAGTTGACCATTCGGCCGCTTCCTTTCCAAAAATCTTTTCGGATGACGGCTTTTTGAATTTTCCCCAAAGCTGTTTTTGGCAGTTCATGTACAAAAGTGATTCCTCTTGGAGCTTTGAAGTTTGCCATTTTTTCTGTGCTGAACTGTATTATCTCATCCTCTGAATAAGACAGGAGAAACCAGCAGGTAAAGTTCTTCATTTGCGAATAGAACCTTGCTTTCACTGTGATTCAAGTTGAATTTATTATCCGCAGGTTTTAAACCAGTGTTTAAGGGAGTCATCCCCCCGCCAACCTTAAAGACCATGTAAAAATCTTCGAGCGTTTCTATTGTATTTGGAGCAAGATACGCGGCCTAGCTCCTGGAACCTTTGGGACAGCTGATTCGCTTGATCATTCAACTGCCTGTAAGTTAATTGTTTCTCCTCATCAATCAATGCTGATTTTCTCCATATAGCTCAACTGCTCTGGCCAAAAAGACACGTTAATACTAAAGGTAGATTCACACACAGCGACTACTTCTGAAAAAATAAGGTGTACCTTCTTTTAAAAGGATTAAGAACCACTACTCATGTTTATATCTCTTTATAAGCAATCTACTCTCTAATACTTGTATGAGCTTATCGTTATTATCAAATCCTCCAGACTGCCAGAGCACCTTTCTACTTCCGGGAGAAAATAGAAGGTACTGGTTTCTGCCGGATTTTTCACTTCTTCATTAGGAGAATAGAGGTAGACTTTTTTATTCAGAGCAAGGGCCATGCCCATCTCGATATGGCTGCCCTTCCCGGCAGGCAGCAAAATGACGACCACATCCGCTTCCTTGACAGCCCGTTTCTCTTCCTCTCCAATTCGTTTAAGTTCTGCCAGAGTCGAAGCTCTTATGTTTTCTGTCCAATCATATGTATGGAAGAAACCCCTTTTGGTTAGTTCCCGGCTGAAATACCTGACCTGTTCAATATTTTGAAAGCTGGAAGCAACATAGAATTTCATCTTTCAACTTCCCCTTTCATCCTGACAACTTTATCACCTATCTCAGGCCCTATCTCAATCATCCCGTTTTTCTCATAGAATCTTTTCGCTTGCACATTATTCGGAGAGACCCTTAAGTGATATTCTGGAACATCGTGATCCCTGAAAGATTGAAGAGCATATTGGTGAATCTCATTACCCAGTCCTCTTCGCCGGTATTCAGATTTCAAATAATATAAATGTACATACCCGATGTGCCTGCCTTCGTATTCCCTTATGGACAACTCAAGCTGGCCGATTGGATCAGACCCTTCATCGACCATCACAAATCCGTCGGGAAATTCCTTGATTTTCCCGGCTAACCATTGCACATACCCTGCTTTCTCAAATCCTGAGGTTTCATTAAAACTGATGGCAAATGAATCTTTTCTAAAGCTTGTTACAATCCGTTCATCCTTTTTCAAATCAATAGTTTTATATCTCAGCATATAACCCCTCCCATCCTTGATGATTTCAATTATTGCAAAGTCCACAATTGTCTGCAATCCTAAATCCAGTATTGAAAAACACCTGCATTGAATGCAGGTGTCAAGTTTGTTATTTATCACGGACCAGCTCTGCCACACACTCCACATGGACTGTGTGAGGAAAGAGGTCAACCGGCTGAACGCCTTTCAAAGTGTATCCGAATTGCTCTAATTCTTTAATGTCCGTTGCGAATGTGTCAGGATTGCAAGATACATAGACAATCCGCTCTGGTTGGGAACGGCCGATTCTCCTCATGACCTTTCCACCGGCGCCTGAACGAGGGGGGTCAAGCAGCAGCAGCTCAGGTGTACCAAATGTCTCCAGGATCTGGTCTATTCCTTTTCTTGCATCTTTCGCAAGGAAGGTCGTGTTGTGAATTCCATTATCATCTGCATTCCGCTTTGCTGACTCTATGGAACTTTCGACGATTTCAATCCCGGCCAGCTCTCCAACCCTGTTTGCAAACGGAAGAGAGAATGTTCCAACCCCACAGAATAAATCGATCATTTTTTCCGACTTCTTTGGTTTCCCCATTTCTATGGCAAGGTCGACCAGTTTCTGCGCCTGAACAGGATTCGTTTGGAAGAACGTGTCAAACCAAAGACGGAAGCGGTAACCATCCATCTCGTCATAAATATAGTCACGCCCGGAAAGAATATGAGTATTTTCAGATTGAGTCCTGTCTGCCCAGTCCCTGTTTTCCAGCCATAACAAGCTTTTTACTTTCGGGAATTTCTCTTCTACACGGTACACCAAGTCAGCTGCAGCTTGTTTTAATTTACCTGCCGGTGCTTCTGTAGCAAATAGGCCCAGCATGATTTCACCGGTGGCAAATGATTGCCTTACCATCAAGTGCCGAAGCAATCCTTCATGGGTATCCTTATCGTAACCTTTCAAACCATGAGCGTTAACCCATTCAGCAACTTCCATTGCTGTTTCAACCATATCTTCACTGGCAATCAAGCAGGTTTCCAAAGAAATGACTTTTCGGAAGTTTCCTTGTTCATGCAGGCCCAGAGAACCATCCGGCGCGAAAGTGAACTCCATTTTGTTGCGATACTGCCATGGGTTCTCCATGCCGATTGTATCCCAGACTAGAGCAGGATCGTACCCTTGAGATGAAACTGCCTCTTTGACATGATCTGTTTTTTGCTGTAACTGCCCTTCATAACTCAAATGCTGCCATACACAGCCGCCGCAGCGTTCGAAGTGGGGGCATGGCGGAGCCGTTCTTTCAGGATGTGCTTCAAGGATTTCTTCCGGAATGGCCTTCCTTCTTCTTTTCAAAGGTTCATCCACTGCGACTTTCACCTTTTCTCCTGGCAGTGTGCGGGGAATGGTCAACTTTAACTTTCCGATATTTCCCTTTTCATTTTCACGCCAGACAACCGCCTGCCCGGCCCCTCTATCATCCAAGCGATGAATTTGTGCTTCTATGATTTCACCTTTTTCAATTTTCAATTCAACTTCCTCCTTCATGCAAAGGTATAGCGATATATATCAAGTTTTATTTTTGAAGTATAATTACATACTTGCCAGAAAGCATACTTATCTAGTATAAAGGACGAACTGCCAATATGGAATCCTTTCCTTTGGAAATCAAGAAATTAACAACAAAAGAGCGGTTTGAAAAGAGACCCTGAGCTGAAACGATCGCTGTATTTGAGCAAAAGCGAAGTATGATCCGTGGATGGCTTGCATGATTAAACATGCAAGCAAATAGAAAGACAGAGCAGGAGTAGCATTCGCTCTCCAACTCTGTCAGGTGAATTTCTAACTCATCACTTGTTTTTTCCTTGAAATACAGCGGTGGCTGCGAGGGATATCAGCAGTCCTAGTTCAAAAAAGTTTGTGACCGCAGCGCTTTCAACCGGTAGCGGCACCGCGCTTCCGGCAATCATTGCGGCTGAACCGATGAAGAACCAAACCCATTTCTGCTTGCGCCAAATAATGATTGAAGAAATAAAGAGTATAAGTGACACAATCAATACCATAATTGGCGGACCCCCAGAAGCATCAGTACTGCTGTAAGTAAGAACGCCGTATTCCCATTCAGGACTGACAACCAGGCCAAACACTTCTGTAACAAGCTCTAATATGACTAACCCTATCGTGACAAGTATGCCCGAAATGGTGAACCATTTAGTATCAGCCCAGCCGATATGGGCCTGCTCTAATGTCTTCCATGCAAATAGGACGAGCAAAGGCGTAAAGAATGCATGCAGCCAATATCGTACCAAGTTTAAATTCTCTAACAGTGTCCCTTCTCCAATGAACTTCCCCGTTGATATGATGGTATTGTCATAAACAAGCCCAAGCACCACCGGAATCAGAATGGCAGAGCTGTTGACCTTGAACTTTTTATAAGCGGCAGTAATATATAGAAAAAGTCCGACATAAGCCGCCAAAAAAAAACCAAAAAGGATAGTATCCATTCAAACCCTCCTCCGTCCCTTTGTTCTACCCCAGTAAAAATTGATAAAACCTGGAGGGTTTGCTAATCAAGGAAGTTCATGTCATTCTTTAATAATGAATACATATAAAGGTCATCAAACTTGCCATTTGTATATTCATAATGCCTAAGCAGTCCTTCCCTAATGAATCCTTTTGCTGCTATAAGTTTTTGTGATGGTGCATTCTCAGGTTCAATAAGGGCCTGGATCCTCTCGAGCCGATAATATTCGAAGCCAAATCTCAAAACTGCCCCCAATGCCTCGCTGGCTATCCCTTTACCCCAGCAATCTCTGCTTAATTCATATCCAACTTCTGCCCTGAAATGGGCCGTATCCATATTATGAAAACCGCAGCTTCCGATCATTCTCCCGCTTTCTTTGAGGATGATTCCCCATCTTATTCCGCTGCCTTCCCTTCTGATGGAATCGTACCATTGGATTTCAGATAGAGCATCTTCAACCCCGTTGAATGGGGCCAAGCCCATATGCTTTACGACTTCTTCATCAGCAAGATAAACAAGCATATCTTCTGCATCTTCCTGTGTGGGTTTTCTTAGAATCAATCTGCTTGTTTCAATAACTGGAAAGGTCATTTCTTTTCTCACTCTCCATTGGCTTCTTTTATACTTCTTCCCACTGCTAAAAGGTCTTCGATAAAACCTCCGATCTCACCGATCAGACACCTCCCTGACCTGTACACATTGCCTCAGCTCCAAAGCTGTGAAAACATCCCAAGCCAGCTACAAAACCTTCCAGGAATGTGCCTCTTTCTTTGTACGTAACCATTCAGGGGGCTTTCTAAAATTCCACGTAAAAAGGCTGCATATTTTCGTCCAGGGAAAATTGTATTCTCTCCCTGAAATTGAGAAAGGTCACCATTTCCATTGCCTGCTCAATAGGAAAAAAACCCGTTTCCAAAGCTTCGGGGGTAACAGTCAATTCCCCCCCTACCGGTTTACCAAGAAATAGTGTGTTGCATATCGAGGCGCTGACGTTCGGGAATATCCCGCAAAACCTAGTCACTTCAATATCCAGGCCGCACTCCTCTTTTGTTTCACGGATGGCAGCTTCCTTTAATGACTCGCCTTCTTCGACTTGGCCGCCAGGCATTTCCCAACCCCGTCCGGGACCTTTAATTAATAAAACTTCATTTCTATCATTCACAACCACAGCAGCTGCTGAAACGATATGCTTCGGCGGTGTCATCATATCATCCCCCCATACTCCATATAATTATTAGGCTGTTTTCGCATATATTGTTGCTTTTGGAAAAATCCCAGGTACCGGATTTTTCCCCTGTATATAAAGATTTTACTCTTGAAAAAGAACGAGCAGCTCTTTTCTTTCCTTCACACCGGGGTGTTTACGACGATACACCAGGATATTAGTTGAAATTAATAATGAATAGCAACAAAGTTTACGAAAAGAGCCTATTATTAAAAGCAGAAAAGTTTACGAATATCCCCTTTAGAAAGCTTTCTCAAAAAATGACTTCGGCATTTGCAGGCAGCGTCCGAACCCGATTTAAGTAAGCGGACATATTTCGGTCATCCTCTTCTGGATATCTATATGAAAGGGACTCCGCTACTTCCCTCGCCAGCATACGGAACAGATTGCCTGCTGTAAATAAAGCATCCCACATATTTTGATAATTCCCATCTGAGCAGGTTGATATATACATATTCCAATAGGATTCCGGCAGGTGATCCTTGAAGTACTTACCCAGTTTGCCAGCTGAAACCTGAAAATCTGTTCTTATGCCAATCCACCATGAAACCATTTCATCAAGTTCTTGTCTTATCACACATTCAAACATAAACCGGGCATATGGCAGTTCGTTCCGCCATATGCCTTTTGCGGTATTCTGCTGGCACCACCAAAAATTATTGCAGCAGCTGAAATATTGCCCTTCTGTTGGAGTCTTCACATGATATTGTCGGTCAGTCGGACTTTCTATAGAAGGAAGAATCCCATCCTTATCCATAAGCGGAATAGTGAGCTTGTCGCTTAGAAACCTTTCTGACGCACATTCGATTGATTGAATTTGCAGGTCGATCCGATTGCCATCCTTAAATAGCATCTGATAACCGTATGACATTGTAAAATCTTTATCTTCTCCTGACATATGATCATTTTGATCCGGCTCTTGCATCATAAGCATTTCCCCGAATGATTCAAGCCATTTTTTATCCATGATGAAAGGAGCAGTTTCTGTCACTACATAAACGATGTCGTAATCCTGAAAGATATCTTTTCGCACATTCGGATTGGTTCTTGATCCATTCATATACACAGCGCGAACAAGATCATTACCTTTGGCTGCTTCAAGAATTACCTCCATCATTTCCTCTTCTGATCTCATTGATATACCTCCAAAAAAAGAATCCCCCTTAAAGACCTGTCCCACTAATCCAATGGGATCTTTAAACTGTCTTCAATGTACTTTGTTGTTCTGTATCCCTCAATCAATAAAGTTTTGGGGGTCAGCGGTTCATCGGAATTATCGTGATGAAGTTCCACCTCATGACTTATATTGAAATAGCGGGGTTGTTCCACCTCATCATATGTAAATGGATATTCTTCAGGTTTAAAAGTATTTCCTTCTTTATCGACCAGGATGCCTTCTCCACCAATGCCTATTCCAAATGACTGAAGCCCCTCATTTGATACCACATTGAACTGAATGCTTTCATACTTGCGGTTTGCAGTATACTCATCCTTGATGTACAATCTGGTCGGGTTTCCCATTACGATATTATCGATTGAGAGTTCATTCCCCTGATATTCAAATGTCTGGGGGAAATGGTCCGCCCCTTTGATTTCAATCGACTTCTTATCTTCTACAAAAACATTCAACGAATCAAAAGAAAGGTCGACTTCTTCTGGCCGGTCAAAGTAAAGAGAATCAAATTTTGATTGAAGCGAGAGCCATTCGCCGGAAGAATTCACAAATCTCCCTCCTCCGAATAAATCCGCCTTAACACTCTTATCCTTTGTCGCCAACGCTTTCAGCGTGACATGTTCTATCATTTGCTCTTCCTGTGTTTGTTTAAAGCTGTATTCCAATATAGTCGCAGAAGGGGCAAGCTTCAATTTATCAATCCTGAATGGCACTCCTTCGATTTCTGTTTCCTTATTGATTTCATACACAGTGGATTCATGCTTTGTAACTGGAATATCGAAGTCCCATTTTCCTTCAACAAATTCCTGCTGGTAATATTTAAAGTTTGTCTGGTTTTCCTGGTCATTTATTGCTTCCTGTAGCCTCATTAAACTTAATTCAATTGTTCCGCTGTCTTTTGTGATTGGTGCCAGGCTGATCTTTCCTTTGAAAACTTTTCCATTTTCATCATTGGACAGTCCTTGTTCATAAGGATTATAAAATAATTGATCTGCCTGCTGGTCCAGTAGTTCATACTCATTCTCTATACGTGCCCCATCCGGCATGTTGATGAAATATTGATTTTCATCATTCATACTTTCTACTTCATAGTAGATGAGTGTCTGTATATCATCGGCTACGGCGGTTTTGATTTTCACTTTCACTCCATTGCTTTCCTGCTCAAGATTCAGCGGTTCACTTATGCCTTCCTTATAGTAAGAAAGGATTTCTTGATCCTCCTGCTGGGTCCACCCCATCCAGGAGTAATAGATGCTTGTAAATCCGCCAGTGACAAAACCTGTGCAAATCATGAAAGTCAGCAACCCGGCAGCCGTCAAGCCCATCCTGCTCCTCTTTTTACTTTTTTCCCTCTTCATTCTTTCGTGGGCTGCTACCTTCTCGTTGACTTTCACCATAAACTCAGGAGGAATCATCAATTCATCCATGCTTCTCTCCAAAGAGAAAATAATCTCCTGGAAAATGGATAGATTTTTCCGGCATGCCTGACAATGATAAATATGTATCTCTAAATCTATCTTTTCTCTTCTATTAAGCATCTTTCCCAAGTATTCAATGAATCTATCCTTATATTCAGCACAACCTTCTAACACAACATCTTCATTTAGCTCTTTGCTTAATGTGCCAATCCCTCGGGACAAGCGTGAATTCAATTCATGAACTGATAACTTAAGCACCTTAGCTGCCTCTTCAACAGGCATCGGCTTTATGTATATAAGGGAAATCGCTTCTTTCTCGGCTGAAGGCAATTTATCTAGACTGTTCAGCACCTCGTCCCCGATATCTGCAAACTGGATTGTTGTGTCAGATGTCCTTGAGCGGCACTCATTAATAAATTTCTCAGTGACCCATGAATCAAACTCTTCAGTCTCTCTTATGTACCTGGCATCCTCATGAACTTTCAGAATGGTTTGGTAAAAAGCCTCTTGAATGGCGGAAGTCTCCTTAAGGTATAACCATCCCAGTTTATATAAAGAACCTTTATTTTTTTCAAACCAGCTCAACACCGCTTTCATACTGCTCTCACTAATATGTTGAACTATAACCGATTCAGTTTCGGTTTTCATCACTGCTGCCTCCTTTCCTTAATGTCCTAATTCTATAGTACTAGAATTCATGCTGTATTAATAGGTGGAATTTTCTGAAATAGACCTCCTTCTCTATTTATGTTAATTGATCAAAAAAGGTGGCCGGATAAAAGAATTGTAGTCGACTAAGGATCTTTAGCGATAATCTTTTTGAAAGGCTCTTTTCGTAAACTCTGTTGCTATTCACTATAAATTTCAAATATAGTACTGGTAAATCGTCGTAAAAGCCCCGGTGAGCAGGGAAGAAAAGAGCTGCTCGTTCATGTTCGAGAGTAAAACCTTTGAATATAGGGGGGAAAATCCAGCACCTGGGATTTTTCCGAAAGCAACAATATATGCGAAAACAGCCTTTTGAACAGGGCATAAAGAAAAAAACGAACTTTTTCTAAAGCTCTAAAAAAGAGCCTCTAAAAAGTTCGGTTTTTTCAATTGTTTACTATTGGCAGCTAAAATGATACGGTTTTTAGAGAGAAGGATTTAGTTCTGAATGTCCTCTTTCAGACAGAAGCATGCCGGGGTTTATTGCGTTTTTCCGGTAAAAACATATATTGCATCCCTCAGAAATTCAGCGGCTCCCTCTTGTTCCTTGTCATAGTAAGCCTTAAACCTAGCGTCAGAGACATACATATCACCCAGGCCTGCATGGCCGGATTTACTATATTGAGACCAATAATACATCAGCCATTCCTTGTGCAGCTGTGCTGCTCTCTGAGCGGATGCACTAGCTGGATCACCAGTTTTCATAGCTTCAGCAAGCACTGAATGGATTTCCTCTGCAAGCTTGTTCGCTTGTTCGAAATCTTCTTGCGACATTTTTTCCAGCTTGGCATTTGACTGATTTACAGTTACCTCACCATACTTTTCCCTGATTTCTTTTCCGTATCGGTCCTCATTTTCTTTAATCAGCTTCTTTTTGAAGCCGTCAAACTTTTCTTTATCTGTCATAGTCAATCTCCCTTTCTTCACAGCGATTGTTTTTTCAACATTGTCTATCAATCTTTCCAGCTGCTCACGCTTAGCCACCAGTTTTTTCCTGTGGTCATCAAGAGCGCTTGCTATGTCAAAGGCAGGATCGTCAAGGATTCCCTTTATTTGTTCCAGTTCGACTCCCATTTCTTTGTAAAAGAGAATCTGCTGCAGGCGGTCGACCTCTTGTTCCCCGTATATTCGATATCCTGATGAATTTATTCTTGCCGGCTTAAGAAGTTCAATCTCATCATAATATCGTAATGTACGTGTGCTGACCCCAGCGAGTCCGCCAAGCTTCTTAACCGTGTATTCCATGATGTCACCTCCTGACACCTTTAACATTACACATTGACGCCGCGTGAAGGTAAAGGGATATTTTTAATTTTTTTCATTTAAATATATTTTACTCCTTCCATCTCCTCAAAGTGAATCTTTAAGATTCACAAAGGAAAAGCGACTGTACAATTAGAAAGGGACGGAATCATCAGCGATTCCGTCCCTCTCTGTAATATCTTATTCGTCTGTGTAATTGTCCTGTTCTTCAATTTGTCCATGTTCACTATGAATATAAGCCATGGTTCCTGAATCTTTAGCTCTCTGTTTCGCTTCTTCAACTGCATCAGATTTGGAGCCGGCTGTGTAGACCGGATCATCTTTCCCTTCTTCTTTCACCGCCCAGCCTTCTTCATCATGTGGTACGACATGATAGCGTGCTTCATCAGTGCCTGCGCGATCTTCGAAATACTCGCTGCGGTTGTTGGAATCATTATTATTGTTTGCCATGATTAAAAAACCCTCCAGATTTGTTATTGATACTGCTGTTCTCTAATAATTAAATACCCATTTAACCTATTAAAAAACGTAAGCCTGTTCAGGTAATTTCTTCAATTTTGAGAACTAAGGCGGAAGCGGCCTGATCAGACCCGACAGGCATAAGACGAGCCGGCGGGAAGGGTGTTCTTTCCCTTCTTGGCGGATTGGCTTATGACCCCGAGGGGCTGG
>NZ_QXIR01000004.1 GCF_003581585.1 Bacillus salacetis | reverse complement strand
AGCTGGGTTTGCTCGGGGTAGCGGCACGTTACATGCTAATCTTACAACTTGGTAGCCAGGTTTACTTTGGGTAAAGGTAGGTTTTTGCAATAGGGAAACTCCTCTTCAAAGCAATTGTCTTTTACAAGGCAGTGTACACCCCCTCATGAAAACATAAGATTCTCAAAAAGATATCTAAATAAAAAAGACTCGTCCTCAGACAAGCCTTTGTTGGATTTTATTAATCGCTTTAGACTCCCCAATCAATCAAATCCCATGAATCAACGTTTTTCATTCTCCAGTTCAGGCGGGATTTCCTCGGAAGGAATTGGCGTATATCTTCGCTGAACCCAGATAAGATCCGCTTTTCATCGACGAGTATCGGACTTTTAAGGAGCTTGGGATTTTCATTGATGATCTCCAGCAGCTCATTAAGAGAAAGTTCATCCAGATTTACATCCAGGTCCTTGTAGAGTTGTGACCGGGTTGCCAGGATTTCATCGGTTCCGTCCTGAGTCATATGTAAGATATTGTGCATTTCACTGGCGGTTATGGGTTCTTGCACAATATTCCGTTCCACGAATGGAATCCCATTATCTTTCAACCACTGCTTTGCTCTTTTAGTAGATCTGCAGGTGCGGCCATACACTGTAACAGTCATTTTACATTCCTCCTATTATTACGTACCAGGAACATTACGGCAACAATTACTTCTTGTATATTCCGAATTTGATTAAATCCATCTGAACTCGCAGATTCTTGATTGCCTCTTCATCCGATAACCGTTTCGATAACTTTTCGATTAAATTATGAAATGCGACAGCGGCAATGATTTGCAGGATCAGATTCAAGTCATTATCACTATTCACGTTGATGGATTGTTTATCGATTAAATTCATCATTTTGTTAAAGTGATTTTGGTCCTCAGAGGAATCAGCCAGATAAGTAAAAGAATTCTCCACTTTATGCGTCGCATACAATAATGCATTTTTTATGAAGTTCTCCTCTTCCTCGTCAGGCATCATCACCAGGAACTGATAATGCATGTCTATGAAAGCTTCAATAATATCCCCATTATGTTCAGTCAATTTTTTCAGGAAATGTTCTTTTCCCACTTTCAACTTTTCGTCCAGTAAATAGAAATAAAGATCGTCTTTATTTTCGAAATATTGATAAAAACTGCCCCTCGGAATTCCCGCAGCCTTCACTATATTCGAAATCGATGCCTCATGCAGAGGAACCCGAGAGAATTCCTTCTCTGCTGCTTGTATCAATATTTTCCGCTTAATTTCTGTCAAGTTAAAAAAAGTCGCATTTGGCATAAGCTCACTCCATGATTATGACAACGTGTCACTTGATGATAGGTTTATTGTATATGACACGTTGTCACTTTGTCAAAAATTTAGTTTGTTTTTTTTCGGCGGGTAATTCTCCAGCTCTGCCTTTTATCCTCTTTGAGGCAGTCGATTCATCCATGCTGTCTTAGTCACTCTATGAACACATTGATTTCCAGCTAAAATCAATTCCACGCAGCCATAGCCACTCTATGACGACATCGATTCCCAGTTAAAACCAATTCCATGCAGCCATAGAACCTCTTTGACCACATCGATTTCCATCTAGAACCAATTTCATGCCTCCATAGACCCTCTTTGACCACATCGATTCCCGGCTAAGACCACCTCCATGCAGCCATAGATCCTCTTTGACCACATCGATTTCCAGCTAAAATCAATTCCATGCAGCCATAGACACTCTATGACGACATCGTTTCCGACTACCCCACCACTCCACGCAGCCATAGCCCCTCTCTCCACAACCGCTATACTTCCATAAGAATCGCCCAACAACGATACTGCCTAAACTAGACCAAACAAAAAAAGCACATCAACTTTCGATGTGCCCAAGTATATAGATTTGTCAGAATTTCACCTAGCTCTGGTTGTTGCTTTCAAAGCAATCCGTAACCCAGGGTTTTCCCCATACATTTGAAAATTCATTTCCAATGATTTTTACATGATATAGGAATTGACCTTTTTAAAATCAAAACTAAGTTTACGAACAAAATCTCCTGCATTACGAATTTCTAACAACGCCGTATAATGACTGGATCGACTCTTCAAGTGTATTGTAATTATTTACAATTTCGCTTGTTTTATTGTTTTGTTCTTCTACACTGGCCAGTACTTCTTCTACTCCTGCAGCGGTTTGTTCGGTTACAGAGGAGACAGCGTTGACCTCTTCTGTTGTTTTCGAGGAGGATGCTTGAAGGGTTTGGACCAATTGATCTATTTTTCCTGCTTGCTCCAAGACCTGCTGGCCGTTGCTGTTGACAAGTTCAAGGACACTCTTTATCTTGGTGGTGTTTTCCTGACTGCTGGTTACCGCGGTTGTACCACTTGCAACTTGATGTACAGCGCTGCTGGTATTTGCCTGGATTTTGGTTAATATTGCAGTGATTTGTTCTGTTGACCCTTTTGAATCTTCGGCAAGTTTTCTAACTTCATCGGCCACTACTGCAAAGCCTTTGCCGTGATCACCAGCCCTTGCTGCCTCAATCGCTGCATTCAAAGCAAGCAGGTTGGTTTGTTCAGAAATATTGTTGATGACCTGGACGATTTCACTGATTTTATCAGTATCCTGGTCCAACTGATTCATCGTATTCTTCGTTTGGTCCATGATTCCGGTTAGATTTTGCATTTCTGCATGCAGGCTGTCGACTTTTTCAGCAGCCTCTCTCGACACTTCAACAGAAGATTCCGTCAGGGTTTTCATTGCAATGGAACCCTCTAAGACTTCATTCACCCTGCCATTGCTCTCTGCCACAAAGTGGTTGATGTCCGAGACACTTTCCGCCTGGTGCTCAATGGATGCTGCCATTTCATTGAAAGTTGAAGTGACATCGGTAGAGATTCTTCCCGAAACCGTTATGTTTTCCTTTAAGCCATGACTGAAGGAACGCAATGAATCGAGTGAGTTTCTAACTTGAATGATCATTCCCTCTGCTTTTTCTTTTGCTGCCACAGCGTCTTTTTCATTCTGTAATGAGGTGTGCTGTAATTTGGCATTCAAGTTTGCCTGGAATATAAGGAAGGATGCAACCAACACTATGTACAAGATCAAGGATACCAGCCCTGAGACACCGTAGTCAGGGAACATTTCATTTCCATGCCGTACAAAAAACAAGATTGATAAAGCGATTTGCAACACGCCGATCAGTATGATGGGTTTAACCTGCTGGTACATCGAAATGACTGCTAAGTTGTAGAAAACCATCAAATAGGTGAGAATATGGGGATTGGATTCGACCATGAAGAAAGTAATCAAAGTCAATGTAAAAATCAACACATACATAACATACTTAACGCCAGTTTCTTTCCAAGCCATAATGGTGCTGATTAATGTAAAAAATCCGCCCACTCCGGCTATGATGGCTAATATTTGCCATCCATTCTGGCTTGAAAGGTTAATCAATAAACTTAAGCCAATAGAGAACCAGCAGAGCTTCACCAGCAGCTTATTCCTATGATTGAGCAGCTCCATTTTATTATCCATTAAGCATCTCCTCAAAGAGTTTTTATAGTTCTCTATTACTATAAAATAATAGGTAAAAAGAACTAACATAGTCTATGCTAAATTATTCCTCCACTAAACACAACTTTAAGTGTGCTATGTATCTCTGATTTATAAGTTGGTGGTATTTTCCACTTTTTTTCTACTAAACAATATTACAGATGCTCTATATAAAAAATGACCTGAAAGCAAAACCTCATATATCTCCGGGACAGAAACAAAAAAAAGAATCTCCAGGCTAAAGACCGTTTTTTTCTAATTTCTATTCCAGTGAGCAAATAAGAAAAGTTCTGTTCTCTCTTGTTCAAAAGCAGCCATGAGAAAACAGCTTTTTATAATCAGCATAGTTATTTTGCCCAAAAGCAGAACTTCTTCAGATATTCCTTTCTATACTATAAATAAAGGAGTTCTGATAAATGGAAATTATTTTCATTTATTTGATTGTCGGGGCATTGATTGCCAGTTCCTTATTTCTAACGGCAGATTACCGGCACTGGTCATTCTTCTTGGTGTTCATTGCTTGGCTACCACTCATGGTCATTGGGATCATTATCGTTTCGTTTATAGATATAGAAAAAATCTCCAATAGGCTAAACATATGAAGGTACAAATCCATGAAATGAATCCAAATGCCGTTACGATTGTGGTTTCGGACCATCCGTATTTCAATCCAAAGTGATAATGAATCGGGGTCATTCTGAAGATGCGCTTACCAGTAATTTTGTAGAACGAAACTTGTAAGATAACCGAAAGCTGTTCAGCAAAGTAAATAAAGAACAGTACAGGAATGAGTATTTCAACTTTTTCTATAACCGCAAGAAAGGAAAGCGACCCTCCTATTGCCAATGATCCCGTATCCCCCATAAAAGCTTTGGCTGGATATATATTATAAATGAGGAAGCCGAGTAAACAACCGATCATGATTAAGCTGAAAACCTGAACCTCTGCCTTGTCTGAAACAATAAAAAAGAAAAAATACGTTGGGATGGCAACAACCCCCAGCAGCCCGTCTAAACCATCGGTGAAATTTATCGCATTTGCGGAACCTACGACAAATAAAGTAATGATGATGACATACACCGCCATATGTAAATTCAAGGAGACTTCATTAAAAATTCCAATACTCGTATCCACCCCTAATACCGTGATGACATAGAAGAGCAGGGAACCTGTAAATACAAATTGAAACATCAGTTTGGTCTTCCCGGATACTCCTCCAGGATCCTGGCGGGATGCTTTCCAAAAATCATCCAGAAACCCTATAAAACTAAATAAAATATAAACGACAGCCAGGAAATACATTAATGGGCTTGGATAGACTATAAGGGAAATGATGACCCCGATGAATAGAATCATGCCGAACATTAGCGGAGTTCCTTTTTTCAACTGGTGGTCTGAAGGAAGTTCTTTTCTTATCGGCTGCAGGAGTTTTAATTTCTTCAGGACACTTATTAATAATGGAGATAGTATTGTAACAGCTGCAAAAGCAATTAAGGCCGGGATAATTAGATCGCTCACATTTTGGACTCCTTTTCTCTTTTCAATCATTCAAAGATTTCTATAAATCTCCTTCTATTACCTCTTTTTTTATTACTATATATCTATTTAAAGATGCCTGAAAAAATTACTATATTCCTTGGATCCGCTCGCAACTGTAATAGGTTATTTAAAAATATTCAACTTCAAGGAACTTTTCGGGAGTGAAGAAAAACTTTTCCCTTCACTTCCTGGAAACCTTATTTTTCCACAGAATGTATTGCCGATAACTGTACTTTCATTCTTTTCTTCGGTATTCATTTAAGGAGAAATACTCTGGGAACCCTCGGTCTATCGCTTTAAATCAGATGAAAATAATGGTATACTCTATTAAAATGAGTGATATATTCAAGAAAGATGGTGACGACATGATTTCCTCATATGAAAAGATTACAATTTCAGGCAATAAGTCTGCAGAGGTTTTCTTGTTCCTGACGCCAGACAACCGCTTCATTGTTTCCATTCCTGCCATCCATTGGTCTGCTGAGTTCAAGCAGGAGAAAAATGAAAAATTTCAAACCGAGAAGCTCCGTTCTTCTCTTAACTTTCATTTATTTGAAGGAAATACAGATGAATTGGTTACTGCCATCAATAGGCTGGCTGATAAACATTCATAAAAATGATAAATATACATTAAAAAAAACAGCTGGCTTGCTGTTTTTTTATTTTGCAGCCTTTCACCTTCTGGCTTTCACTATCAAAAATTGTGGGGCCGTCATCAATTTATCATAGCTTTCGGGCGAGATCCGTTTGAGCATAGCGGTGGGTTCTGGTTCTAAAACTTCTTCAATTGAAAAATAGTTGATTGTCATATTAAAGATGTCATGAAGCGGCCTTCTGTAAAATGGGACTTCATGGATTCTGCCTTGTTTTTTCCATTTGTCTATAATCAACTCGGTTGAAAAATAGTGAGGTTCCTTCAACAGTCTTAGGTCTGTCAAGGGATGGTGTACAGAAAACAAGAATTCTCCTCCAGGTTTAAGGATCCTTCGAAATTCACTGAAGACTCCTGTCCAATCTTTAATATAATGAAGAGTCAGTGAGCTTACAATCAAATCAAAGCTGTTCTCTTCAAAAGGAAGATCAGAATCCAAATCAATGCACAAGATTTCTGCCTTATCCCCTGTTCGCCTCTTCGCGGAGTCCACCATTTCCGGACTGATATCCGTCGCCGTCACTTCTGCTCCCCTGTCGATTAGCTGTTTAGTATACCATCCAGCTGCACAGCCTGCATCGAGTACCTTTCTTTCCTGTAAATCCTCTGATATCATGTTCATCATCGCTGGTCTTTCATACTCGATATTATATAAGCCATCCGTATCAATTGAATTCTCATAAATGCTTGCCAACTTGTTGAAAGTCGACTTCACTTTGTGTTTCATTGAAAGACCCACTTTCATTTTTATGTTTACATAATAATATTATAATTCACCTATAAACCATATTTCCCTTTCGTATATAACACCTTCATCTTTAATCAATTCTAGATATCCTTTACAATTCAAAACCGGGGGAATATCGACATGCCATTCTCTTTCAAAATCTCTGTCAGTTGAAAGAGGAATCCACCTCTAATCCTCACTATCCCTATCAAAGAAGCAATTAAAGTATGTACTGCCTTGAAACACGATCATTTGTGAATTCCACATTGCAGGCAGATCAATCGCTGCCACCACTCGCAGTTCTTCATTTGAATGAGGCTTGATGCTAATTAGATGTTCCACTCTTTTAATCATCGTTTCAATGCATTCTTTCTTTACTTTGAAAGGTGTTTTAGGAGAAGAAATGAAACACTGAGATGCCGGCAAAGCTGCATTCCAGTGATTATTGATGAAATGATCAGGAAACTCTTCCGTATGCTGCACAATTCGTTCCATTAATTTCTTCTTTTTTCGTTTTAGGCCCCTGATTTTCTTTACACGCATTTACTAGGCTCCTTTTTAATGAATCTATGAATCTTCCTTAACCTCCAGAATATGGGACTCCAAGGTTTTCCTGATCGGCTTCATGAAACTCTTGCCAGCTCCCCATCCAATATTGAAGATTCCAGCGCCGTTTCCAGTGGATATGCATTTGATGGTCGTCTCGCCTTCAAAGTTACTGACTGTGACCGTAAGGGAGGCGGAACTATTGTTCCTGAAAAAATATTTTTCAAAAACCAGGATTGCGATGGCTTGTTCCTCTTTTCCGTCGCCATTGGCTACTTTATAGTCCTGAAAAACCAGGGATTCTTTCATTTCTGCATCCCCCAAAATTAACGACACTGACTCAGCTGGACCGATCCCAACCGTTAATTCCATAAAATTTTTCATCTCATTACTCCTTTTTATGATTTTATAAGGCTCTTTTCGAAAACTTTGTTGCTATTCAATATAAATTTTAAATAATATCCTGGTAAATCCCCGTTAAAACCCCTGTGAGCAGGAAAGAAAAGAGCTGCTCGTTCTTTTTTCTAGAGAAAAACCTCTGAATACAGGGGATAAATCCGGCACCTGGGATTTTTCCGAAAGCAACAATATATGTGAAAACAGCCTTATATAAAGAAAAGCTGGAGAACTTTTCTCCAGCACAAACATTGTTAAAACGATCAGACCTTCAGTGCACCCCGGAATCCCCTCGCAGCATAATAGGAATCTGCGCCATTATGATAGACGAAAACATTGCCGAAGCGGTAGTCGCAAAATAGTGCTCCGCCAAGTCCCCGGATGTCATCCGGAGTCTGAACCCAGCTGGACGTCTTTTTATCAAAGGCTTCCAGCTTTTGCAATTCGCGGTATTGGTCTTCTGTCAAAAGCTCAATCCCCATTGAAACCGCCAAATCGACTGCGCTGGTTTCCGGCTTATGTTTCTTCCTTGATTCCAATGCTTCGCGATCATAGCACACACTCCTGCGGCCTTTTGGGCTTTCTGCTGAACAGTCGACATAAGTGTACTCACCCGTCTTTTCGTCATACTGGACAACATCGGGTTCACCGCCCGTCCTCTCCATTTCACTTAAAGACCATAATTTACCGCCGCTTGCTTCCAGTTTTGCCTGAACGTCCTCCCATTCCATCCCTTCATGCCGATGCATGTTTTTCTCAAACCGGGTTTTTAATGCATTCAGTAGGTCTTCCCGCTGTTCCGGAGACAGTGACTTGTCATTTATCTGCTGGCTGCTTGTCATCTTCATTCCCCCTTACGATTATTACTTTTAGTATAACGAACTTTCGGCATTTTGATAACTTGCGTCAGCCGAGATCTTACCTTCCATTCACCATGTCCTCAACGAATGCAAGCAGGCTTTTGTAGTATGAATCCCCTTTTAAAAATTGCGAAACGGTACTCAAAGGTGAAATCACTTCATCCATTGCTTTCGAATAAAGGACCGTTTCGCTCTCTCTTTCAAGTCCTTTTACGGCATGATTGGATGTATGCCGAATCACAGATTGAGCCTCATACCATTGAAAATCCCGATCTAGCCTCCTTTTGATCACTTCCCCAGTATAAGCACCGATGCGGGAAACAAAGTTTTGGAAGTGGTCATACAGCAGGTCACTATCATACTCCCTGTTCTTTAACCTCATAATATACGCATCCACTATCCTAAGGCTTTCCAGGCTGTAATCCAAATTCCTTTTCGTCAGGTTTTCCTGGTCCCAAGGGTCCTTGGACACGTCCTCGTACATTAATCTTGCCCTTCCTTTCAAATCATCTTTCACTAGTTTTTGCTTTTTAACGAATCCAAACATCTTTAATAATCTCCTTTTCTCAGTGTCCCGGAAGCAGTCATCGCCCTACTTGCGGCTATTGGTAAATCATCAGACCATCGCTATTCAATATAAATTTCAACTACTATCCTGGTATAACGCCGGAAAAACCCATGTGAGAAGGAAAGAAAAGAGCTGCTCGTCTTTTTCGAGAGTAAAAACTTTGTCTACAGGGGAAAAATCCGGCTCTTGGGATTTTTCCGAAAGCAACAAGATATGCGAAAACAGCCTTCATTTAAAAAAAGCGGTTTATTTGAATCTATCAAAGCCTTCCAGGAAATAGCCGCAATTCTTATCCGCCTTTACATAAAACTAACAATTATCCCTGCGATGGATAGTGCAATGATCAAAAGGATCATAATCAGGATCAGTGGTGCAATGTTCTTTAGGAACCCAGATTCTTTACGTTTGTGTGCCATGATACTGAAAATCAAGCTTAGGATGCCGGTGATGATTGACGTAAAAAAAAGCACCTGTAACATAATGACTATGGTTCCTTCTGGATTGTCAGGGGCAAGCTCATAAGAAAGGAATAAGGTTAAGGCACAAATGACGCTGGATATAGCTGATGATTTGCTGAATTTTTCCTTCATGCTTCATCACTCCTCCCGGGACTGTATTTCGTTTTCAAGAAGGTCTGGGTAATCGCTGCCCCGGACTATTTCATCCCCGGTCATGGTGGTCCATTCCCCAACAGGCACTTCCGGATGATTTTTCAGGAAGCTTTCAGTAATCTTAAAGCCCATTTTGTAATTCGCCCACATAGGAATTCCTTTCTTAAAACTGCCTTCTTGGAATTCAAAATAAATCTCTGAGCTGGTTGAATCCTTGTTATTCCTTAGGTATTCTAGGACGGCTTTCTCTTCTTCAGGTTCCATAGGCTCTGTCCAAGGGGCAGCCACACCAGGGAAGACAGAAACAGCAAAGGATTCTGCCTTTCCTTCAAAAACAATGCTGTTTAATAGATTCACACCTTTTGGATCCACTTCGAGAAAAATGGAGTGGTGATATTCATGGGCGACCACATATTCCAGCATCTCTTTTTCGAACTCAGGCGCCAGCATAAGGAGGATGACATCTTTACTGATTGTCACTGCTCCCGCACCATTCAAATAGGAGGAGACACTGGAGTCGTCAGGATCCGCAGGCCTTACCACAATCGTCTTTTTATCCCCGGATAATTTCCCGGCTGATTTTACAAGGGCAGACTTTATGATTTCATTGATTTCATCCTGGCGTTCCAGAAGTTCCGCTGTATTTTCTTTTATAGCCTCTGCCTTCCTGGTCGGATAAAAATAAGGTGTATAATCCATTCCGCCGCTCAAACTGGCATCTTCTTCATTCATATAGCTTTGAAATGGCTGGATAACTTTTGTAAAGAGTTCGCCCTTATTATTCAGCTCCGGATTCTCTTCTGCATTTTTTGAATAATCCAGGAACTCTTCATAAAGTGGTACAATCGTGAATTGCTGGCCGCCCTCCTCGAATTCCACCTTCTTTTGGGAAGGCAGGTCCTCCTCTTCGTGAGAACAAGCCGCCGTCATCAGGAGCAGCAGCAAACCCACTATCGTTCTCAGCTTCTGTTTCATTGCATACCTCCTAATAAACAGGATTCTATCAACGTACCAGTTTTTCTTTCTATCATAAAATCCATTGACATATCCTCCAGGTTTGGAATAATAAGGATAACACTATCTGGAAAGGGAGTGATCGATCATGTCAACTAAACGTACGTGGGGATTGACATTCTTCATCAGTCTTGGGATCTTGCTCGCGCTTTATGCCATCCTCGACTTTCAGTTCGTCAGGTTTGAAGTAAATGAACAAAATCAGCTTGTTATGTATGATGGTTTCAGCGGACCAATGACGCATGTGGCTGATGTCAGCGATAAGCAGGAAAGCCTTTCTGTGTTAGATAAGCATGTAAAAGCATTTAACACCTGGATTCTCTTTGGTCTCGGTTTGGCTGCGTTTTTTATCGCATCATACTGGGTATTGGCCAGTGACGCCTTAAAGGAGAACCAAATTAAGAAGAAATACCTCCGCTGGACTTTCGGTTTGAATGCTATTGCAGCAGCTGCAGCCATATTCATCTGGGTAAGGTACTTCCACCTGGTGAATGATGCCTATAATAACGTATTTTTCTAGAATGATTGAACGGCAGGTGAAATTCCCATATGGAGTTTCCCTTTTTTTATACTTATGATAAAGATTTTTTTTATCCCAAAGGTTGAAAATTTCAGCCATCTTATAAAGTATAAAAGAAAACAAACATAAGGAACGCCGAAGTCGAGAAGTAAAGAATAGAAGAAAAATTGATCTTCCCCTTCACTTCATCTATTCCGAGCATCAGCATCAAGATACCCAGAAGAACTAACATATATGGTTGAAAGTCGGATGTACGGTTGAAGATAAGGCTGTAGGTTGAAAATGCCATTACAATTACAGCTATGCATATTTTTATTACTGAAAAGAAAATCGCGACCACTCCTATTACTTTGCTTATGGTTTACTTTTTGACTTTGTTTTTTTACAAGAATTCAAGTTATTAAGCTAGAATCGGCTGATTGAATTCCAACCTCATTCGCTGCAGGTTCATGATTCTTATCTGGTCTTCTGTCAGCGATTCAGGATCCAGATACATATGCATCAAGCTGTACTCGAACAGCTGTTTCAATTTCATGAACAGGGGTAGATGCTTTAACATCTCTGCCGGAATTTCCTTCTCTTTCATATATCCTTCAATTACAGCCGCCGTAATCTCACGCCCATAATCCTTAATATTGCCTCCACCTGCATAGGAATATTCCAGCGCGCTGTAAATGGGGACAGCAAGGTCATATAGATAAAAATGCTTCTCACAGTCTTGAAAATCAATAAATGACATATTCGAACGGCTGTCCATCAAAACGTTTCCCAGCCATATATCACCATGGAGCAAACCGTAATCAGAATCATTCCTTGGGAGGTTTTTCACGGAACTTACTGCTTCTTCAGCAATATCCCTTATCGACCGCTCTTCTTCCGGAATATACTTAAAAAAAGAATACTCATCATTCATATGCCAGTCATTGATATACCGAATTGGATAGGCTTTTTCAAATTGTCGGGACAAGTTGTGCAGCTTTCCGATTTGAGCTCCGAGCCTCTTGAAAACCCCTGCATTCCATTCCTTTCTTGGCAGGTGCACAACAGGAGCCGCCTTGTATAGAACGGCTAAAACCTCCTTGTCCAAAATTATTTTTTCAATCACATTCCCGTTTAGAGAAGAAACTGTCTTGGATGTGCCAAAACCTTGTTCATAGAGAAAGTCAGTATATGCTACTTCTTCCTGTTGTTCTTCGCAGGTCTTGTAGTTTGTCATTCTTGCAAAATAGATGCCTTGTTTACTATAACATTTGAACATTTCATCAGTGACTGCTTCCATGTGAGTAAAATTCATGCAATATAATTCATTTAACCGGCTAAGTATTATACGTTCCATAAATCCTCCTTCTTCTTCTTGTAAGGAAACGATTCCTTTAACCGTACAAAGTGCTCAAAATAATATAAAGGAGTACCTTTAAGTTTAATAACTAAATGAGACGGAAGATAAACGGAATCCGGCTTTATTTCTCCTGCTCCTTGTCCAGTGAATCTTCCCTTTAATGAGTGATCCGCCCAGACTAGAAAGTATTTGTCTATGCCCCTTATTAGGTAAGTACGTTTCAAAGGACCAGCAGGTTTCAATAATCCCCTCTCAGTTTTCAATATGACTTTGCTTTTTGGCAAGATACAAGCTTATAGCCGTTAAAAGGATGCCTGCGACTCCCACAGTAAACACGGCTATATAAAAATCCCCATCGCGAAAAAAGCGGATCATAAACCCTCCGCCGAAAATGACCATCAGCAGAATTCCGAAAAAGAAGGCAGGTGTCTTCATTTTTCAACCACCCCGCCTGACTCTTTTTCAAATTTGATAGAAAAGTACAGAGTCAAGATCACACCGAGCAAAACGATGCCGATGCATATCCAAAGGGGTAAGTCCAATTTAAAATAAGCTGCCGTTGTTGCTCCGATAATGGTGATCCACTCACAGACTAAAAACGGTTTTATGTATTTCATCAGTAATCCCGCCTTCATTTCTTTTTATGATTAGACGATGAACCAGACGTTTAGGTTTCCTTATTGATTACTTGCTTTTGAAAGAAAAATTCAAACTTTTAATTGACAATGATTATCATTGTTAGTATATTAAATGGTGTAATGATAATGATTATCAATATTAATTAGAAAGAGGGAAGCAAATGTGAAAAAGATACTTTTTACCATCCTGCTCTTCGCTGTATTCATTCTTGGAGCATGCGGAGCAGAAACCTCCAGCGGCAATTCCACAAAAGCTGAAGCTGAGGAATCAAAGGCTGAAGAAACTTCAGAAACGATTACATATCAATCGGAAAGCGGTCCCGTCGAAGTCCCTGCTGATCCTGTCCGTATCATAGCATTATCCAGCGCTCCCAATGTTCTGGCTTTGGATGGCAGGATTGTAGGCGTTGATGAATGGACAAACAAAAATCCATTGTTTACAGATAAGCTTGACGGTGTGGAGGTCGTCTCAGATGAGAGCATCGAGAAGATCCTTGAACTTGAGCCTGATTTGATCATCGTCGGATCCCACAACAAAAACATTGATAAAATGAGTGAAATTGCTCCCACCGTTGCTTTCACCTGGGGAAAATTGGATTACTTATCCCAGCAGGTTGAAATCGGCAAGCTGCTGAACAAAGAACAGGAAGCAAAGGACTGGGTGAAAGACTTTACTGCACGTGCAGAAGAAACCGGCGCTGCGATTAAAGAAAAAATCGGTAAGGACGCCACTGTCTCCGTTTTCGAATATGATGCAAAGTCAGCCTATGTCTTCGGGAACAACTGGGCAAGAGGAACGGAATTGCTCTATCAAACAATGAAGCTGGAAATGCCTGAAAAGGTAAAAGAAAATGCGCTGGAACCCGGCTATTACACATTAAGCCATGAGCTTCTCCCAGAGTTCTCCGGCGATTACATCGTGTTGAGCAAAAACCAGGATGGTGATGGTTCATTCCTTGAGACAGAGACATGGAAGACAATCCCCGCTGTAAAAAATAACAGGGTGATCGAGCTTGATACAAAAGCGATTACATATAGTGATCCTATTACTCTCGAATATCTTCTCGATATTTTCAAGACGGAATTCCTTGAAAAAATGAACTGATAGATTTTTTAAAAGCAACCGCTGGCAGTGAATGCAAGCGGTTGTTTCATTTAGGCTCTTTTCGTAAACTTTGTTGCTATTCAATATAAATTGGTATATCGTCGGAAAAACCCATGTGAGAAGGAAAGAAAAGAGCTGCTCGTTCTTTTTTGAGAGTAAAACCTTTGTACCGAAAGCAACAATATATGCGAAAACAGCCTTCATTTACTATTTTCGATTGTTTGTCCAAGCACTTTTCTTATTCTTTCATACATTATTAATAGAAAGAGAGGTGAAAATAGCTTTTCAGGTTTGGACAGCCCCTCATCCGCACAGGTCCGCAAATCAAATGCCGGTTCTGTAAAGGGTGGTTTTTCGGTGCACGGCACTTCCTTCATTTTATGATCGATGATGATGACGATAGTAAAGACATCCTGGATCGGATGTCTCTTTTTGCGTTACAGCAATTCTAATTCTTTCAAACGTTTCATTGCCGAGTGAACCGTGAGTCTATGAAAAGACACCAATTTTCTTTTATAAACCACACCGTATACACCATAAGGAGTCGGCGACAGCCTTAGTAATTCTTCCCTGTTATTCATGTTTATCACTTCAGGCTTTATCCCTAATTTCCCTGCGCCTTCCATTATATTATCGGTCGCTGCCTCAATGAAAGGACACTGCCAGGTGCGCAGAATTGTCAACTCTGTGAATGTTTCAAGCCTCTCCTCCCAATCAGTTGGAAAGTAAGGATCTGCGGAATTACCGAATTTATGGACAAACAATTGAAAACCATATGGTGCTTGATCGACTTCCAAAAATCCATTTTTCATAAAAATTTCTTTGCTCGGTGTCCAGGAAGTTTCGGGATTTGTTATGACAATAACCCCATCTTTATGCTGTTCCCTGGCATCCTGGATACACTTTTGGATCAGTTTCGTGGCATATCCCTGACCTGGAATACTTACCCACAAACAATGGATGACAGAATAATTCTCGCCATACACGACCCTCGAAGAAAATTCAATTGGCGTATATTCGATGAAACCTGCCTGCTTATAATTCTCGGTTATTTTTATGTACTTCATTCCCTCTTGGAACCTCTCGGAAAGCCACTCATTTTTATTAAGATAACCAGCTGACTTGGGCTTGCTTCGAAGGCAGTAGCAGCCCCTCTCTTCCAATGATTCATTATTTAACTCCACCATTTCAATCGCCATTTACTCTCCCCCTTACTGCCATCTCTTTGCGGGGGATCCCCGCTTGGCAACAATATATTAGTAATTTAGTTGATTACTGATGCTTGACTCTGGAACATTGAATACACTCAACTGAAAGAGAACCGTTAAACATATCTTCGGTATTAGAGCTCAACTCGCCTACAAATAAACCGCTCATTCATACACATCTTCGCCATTTGGCCAACACTCACCTGCAAATCCGTCCTGCATTCATACACTTTTCCGCCATCTGACCCCAACTCACCTACAAATCCACATCCTATTCCTACACTTCTCCGCCAACCAGGCTCCACTCCCCTGCAAATCCCCCTCCAAACTAATCACTTCATTACCCGGCCAACAAAAAAAGACACCGTGGAATCCAATCCTCGGTGCCATAACAATGAAAATTCTACCCCAATGCCACATCCAAAATCATCATCAGGACGAACCCAACCATCAAGCTCATGGATGCCAGGTCCTTGTGGCCATTTTCTTGTGAACTCGGTATAACTTCTTCCGCGACGACGAATATCATCGCCCCCGCTGCAAAGCTCAAGGCATAAGGCAGCAAAGGCTCGAAGAAGGCAACTGCCAGCGCGCCTATGACGGCCGCAATCGGTTCGACCATACCTGAGAACTGTCCGTAGAAAAAGCTTTTTCTGCGTGACATCCCGTCTCCCCGAAGCGGCATGGAAACTGCCAGGCCTTCGGGGAAATTCTGGATCCCGATTCCCAGCGCCAGAGTGACGGCTCCTGCGAGTGATGCCTCTGCTCCTCCATTGGCCAAAGCCCCAAACGCTATCCCGACGGCAAGGCCTTCGGGGATATTATGAAGTGTGATGGCCAGGACCAGCAAGGTGCTTCTTTTTCGTTGTCTGGTATGATAGCCTTCCGCGCCGCTAAGAGGACTATTGGGATGAAGATGAGGCAGGACCTTATCGATTCCCCATAGAAAAATGCCGCCTAACAAGAAGCCTGCCGCAGCCGGAAACCAGGTTCCCAGCGGGTTATCTTCTGACAATTCGATTGCGGGACCGAGTAAAGACCAATAACTGGCCGCAATCATGACACCGCCGGCAAATCCCAGCATGCTGTCCAATAATCGCTGGTTCATCGTTTTCGTGGCGAATACAAGTGATGCTCCCAACGCGGTCATCAACCAGGTAAATAATGTAGCAATGAATGCCTGTGTAATTGGATTGAATTGTTGAAAAAAGTCTACCATTGAATGGACTCCTTCTACTGAATGTTTACCTCAGGAAACATTTTAGCTATAAGTAAACTGACAGTCAATTATTTGAACTTTCATTGTCCAGCCCTCTTTTATGAATTAAATAAAACTGTCTAGCCAGATATGCTGGTGTATACGGCATATCATTCCGCAGCCAGGCTTCGACCGTCCCTATCACAGCTGCTGCGTCATACCATAACAGAATTTCCTTCTGGATCCCGGCACTTTTCACAAACGAATCATTGCTTCGGCTGTCGATCCTCTGGACAAGCCATTCGCTCAGGAAATTCAGCAAACGTTCCTTAAATATCGGGATGCCCCTGGAAGCCAGGATGGTTTTGTAGAACTTTGCATTCCCGGCAATATGTTCAAGGAACCTTTCCAGCATTTTCATGTTCTCTTCATCATTCGATGATTGGTTGGCTTCCGGCTTTCCTAATACTGCAGAAACTTCCAGTATCATCTCGGCGGCCATTTTTTCCAGCATATCAGAGATGTCTTTATAGTGAAGGTAAAACGTGACACGGTTAATTGTCGCCTTTTCCGCCAGGCGGTTTACTGATAATTTTTCAATATCTGTTTCCTGCAGCAAATCGACAAATGCATCCTTAAGCAACTGTCTGGTCCGGAGAATCCTTGGATCGATATGTTTTGAATGTTTATCCATTTCCCATTTCTTCCCTCTCTTTAAACAAAATAGACTACCTGAATAAATCTGTCTTATTTTACTCAATTAAACTACATATATGAATGATTCGTAAACTAATTGACAGATTATCAATTACTGTAGGTTGTCGGGTCGATTTTTTACTTTTATAATATAATTTATGCGTTGTCAACTATACTACATACTGTAAATTAAGTTTGCAACTGATTGAGAGGAGAATGAAATTGAGTCACAGTGCAGCAACAGACAGCAGTTCACTGAGAAAAGGCCCGATTATGACTATCATGATCCTTGGTGCCTTTTTCACGATTTTTAACCAAACGACAATGACTGTCGCCCTTCCTAAGTTAATGGAAGCTTTTAATATTGATGCCTCTACAGGGCAATGGCTGACAACGGGGTATATGCTTGTAAACGGGGTGCTCATCCCGGTCACTGGGTTTCTAATGAAGCGGTTCACAACCCGGCAGCTGTTCCAGACATCCATGGTGATATTCCTGATCGGTACAATTGTATCCGCTGCTGCCCCGAGTTTTTCAGTCTTGCTGACTGGAAGGCTTATACAGGCAGCTTCGACGGGAATTACAATGCCTTTGCTGATGAATGTGGTATTGTCGCTCTTCCCTCCTGAAAAAAGAGGGACTGCGATGGGGACGGTCGGACTTGCGATCATTTTCGCTCCTGCCATCGGACCTACATTGGCGGGATACGTACTTGATGTTTATCCATGGCAGACATTATTTTACGGAATGATTCCATTCATTTTGATCATAATCATCTGTGGTTATATCTTCCTGAAAAATGTTTCAGATACCACTATGAGCAAGATTGATGTCATCAGCTTGATTCTTTCCACCATAGGATTCGGTGCACTTCTTTATGGTTTCAGTGAAGCTGGAAGTGAAGGATGGGGCAGCCCGGTGGTCATCGTAATGTTAACGGTCGGTTTGATTGCGGTCGGACTATTTACCCGGAGGCAGTTGACAGCTGAAGATCCGTTCCTTGATTTGAGGGCGTTCAAGTTCAATATGTTTTCGCTTACGACGATCATTAACTGTGTGATCACGATTGTCATGTATGCGGATATGATCCTTCTTCCGCTTTATCTTCAGAATGCCCGCGGCTTCACCGCTTTGGAAGCTGGAGTCCTGATGCTTCCGGGAGCCCTTTTGATGGGATTGATGAGTCCTGCTGTCGGAAAGCTATTTGACCGTTTTGGCGCAAAATGGCTTTCCATCATCGGGATTGCGATCATTTTGGGAACGACCTATACTTTCACCAATTTGACGGACTCGACGAGCTACAGCCATTTGATCTTGATGTATGCCGGCCGCCGGATTGGGATGGCATTATTCCTGATGCCGATCCAGACTGCCGGTTTGAACCAGCTTCCCGCAAGCCTTCATGCACATGGCACGGCCATTTCCAATACCGCAAGGCAAGTGGCGGGAGCGATTGGAACCTCCCTGCTCATCACCATCATGACGAACCGGACGAAAGACCACCTGCAGGATATGATGGCTGGCGGATCTGCAGGGGAAACACAAGCCCATATGATGATGGAAGCCTCCATTCAGGGAATCGGCGATACTTATTTTGCCATCATGATCATCGGTCTTGTCAGCCTCGTGCTTTCCTTTTTTATAAAAAAAGTTGCACAGGCACCTGAAAATGCCGTTGCTTCCAAAGGTTAAACAGGAAAAAGGAGAACCATCCCACACATGGTTCTCCTTTTTTCATGTTCTTTCCTAATACTTTCTAATGGCAGTGATCTACTTGGAAAATCCGGGTATCTCGAAAGAATAACGCCTCTCTGATTTTAATCAATCCCTGGCAGACTGGGGGAATCCGGCTGTCGGCATTTTCTTCTAGGAGCAATTGATGGGAAGCACCCTATTTTTTAAAAGTTATTTTTCACTAATGACTCAAATTCTTTCACAGGGACGGGTCTGCTGTAAATATACCCCTGGATTTGATCACAGCCATTTCCCTGGAGAAAGGCCAATTGTTCTTTCGACTCCACCCCTTCTGCCACGACATTCAATCCCAGTCCATGTGCCAACCCTATTAGACTGGCTGTAATGACGGTGTCTTCTTTCTTAGCGGGTACGTTCTTTATGAATGACTGATCGATCTTCAATGTATCGAAGGTGAAGTTATGCAGCTGAGATAATGCAGAGTACCCCGTACCAAAGTCGTCCAGTGACATTTTCACACCCATCTCCTTCAGTTTATCCATCGTATTCCTGACTACATCGGAATAATGAATAAGGGAGTTTTCAGTAATCTCCAATTCAATCCATTGAGGCTCGACACCATATTTCGTGATATAGGAGGTAACCAGTTCCACAACATCTTTCTTCAAAAAGTGCTGTGGCGAGATATTGATGGAAATCGGCACTAATGGATGGCCGTCTGCGGACCACTGCTTCAGCTGTCTGCAGACATCTTTCAACACCCAGGTTCCGATTTCCGTGATAAAGCCGCTGTCTTCTGCAATCGGGATGAATTCTGCAGGCGAAATCATCCCCCATTTCTTATGGTTCCACCTTAGAAGTGCTTCCGCGCCTGTAATTCTCTCTGTCTTTGCATCCACTTTCGGTTGAAAATACACCTCAAACTCATCATCCTCCACAGCCTTTCTCATATCTGTTTCCAGGCAGTATTTGCGGTAAGATTCCTGATTCATTTCGCGTGTGTACAATTGGTAGGTGTTCTTTCCGCTGTTCTTGGCATAGGATAAGGCGGTATCTGCATTCTGCACGAGAGAATAGGAATCTTCGCCATCTTCAGGGTAGATGCTGATCCCGATACTGGTGGAAATGAATAAATCGTAATCCCGGTATTTGAAAGGTTCCTCCAGTATCCCGATGATTTCTTCAGCAGCCAGGGACGCTTCTTCTGGAGATTGAATCCCGCGGATACAGACAGCGAATTCATCGCCGCTCAATCTGGCTATAAATTGATTGTCGGAACGGCTTTGGAGCCGACGCGTCACTTTCTTCAACAATTCGTCTCCGACATAATGGCCAAGCCGGTCGTTTACGAATTTAAACCTATCCAGATCCAGATACAATAACGCAAAAGACTGTCCCTGTACCTTATGGCGGGCGATTTCTTCCTCGATGCTTTCCTCGAACTTCCTTCGGTTCGGCAGGCCGGTCAAATAATCATGAAAGGCTGCTCTGTACAGCTTGTCTTCCGCTTTTTTCTTTTCTGTTATATCCCACATGATTCCGTCAAGCCGAATAAGTTTACCGTCCTCATTGATAAACGGGATTGCCTTTACGTCGATCCAGGTTACATCTGCAGAAGAATGTTGAAAACGGTATTGTTCAACTATTTCTTTTCCTTCCCGGACATCCTTCATGATGCCTTTGATTTTTTTAACGTCATCAGGATGGATGCATTCATCCCATAATGAAGGAGTAGTAAGGAACGTCTCTAATGAATAGCCGCATAACTCTTTAAATTCCTCTGAGCAGAAAAGTACGACTTTATTTTCGATATCGATCGACCAGATGATTTCATTCAGGCTGTTATAAATCGTTTGTGCCTGGATCTCGCTTTGTTTAAGCTTCTCTACTGTCTTTCTGTACTTTGTAATATCATGGATGGTTCCGATCATCCGGATCACCCTGTTGTTTTCGTCACGGATGCAGTTACCTTGTTCATGGACAACCCTTACAACCCCATCCCTTCCAAGGATCCGGTACTCAAAGCTGAAATCCTTTCCAGAATAAAAAGCATCCATGCAATTCTTCTTGAAGCTTTGCGCGTCATCCCGATGGACCATGGAAAGGTAGTTCACTAATGAGGCTGAACATTCACTTTTATCCTTGACTCCATATATTCTGTATAATTGATCTGACCAGGCGGCTTCCCCTGTCAACACATCATATTCCCAATTTCCGACATTGCTGACGAATTGAACGAAATTCAGGTCCTCCTGCGTCTTTATCAGTTTTTCCTCATACACTCTGAAACGGGTGATATCCTTTGCAACCCCCAGGACTCCTGTGATGGCAGCTCCGTTTTTGATGGGGATGTTTGTCATGTGAATGTCCAACTCTTCATTATTGTTATTGATGAAAGAAGTGTTGAAGCTTACTGACTGTCCGGACAGAACTTCCTGGAACTTTTTCCTTGCCTCGTCTCTGCTCCCCGGAGCAAGAAACTGATAGAAGGGCCCTGTCAATTTTGAATTGGAAAGACCAGTGTATTCTTCAATGATGTCATTACAGGTTTCTATATTTCCATGCAAATCCAGCATGAATACCGCATCAGGATGAAAACGGAACAAAGAATTGAACTTTTCTTCCTTTTCTATGATTTTCTCTTTCAGGACTTCTTCTTCGGTTTGGTCCTTTATAAACATCATTATTCCTGATACTTCTCTGCCTTGCACCAAGGGCACCGCCTTTATTGCCGCCATCAGATGTGTGCCTTTGTTTATATGTATAACGCACCGAGTGTGATGCGTCTCTCCCTCCCTTACCTTCGCCAGAAATCGCGCTGCATGTTCTTGATATTCGTCCGCTATTAGGGCAGGGAACGATTCCATGTTTTTGCACCCGATCAGATTCTGAGCTGAATCATTCAGTATTTCTATCTTAAAGTCCTCATGATTCAAAATCATTGCCGGATCTGGATGATGTTCAAAAAAAGCCTGGTAAACCGCCATTTCATCTCTTCGGTACCCAGTCCTATTGGAAATTTTATTATCGTTTTTAACCACTAACCAGAACCCCTTTTCACTTTTTCTGCAATCTGAGAAGCATACTATTACTATATCGAACAGTTTCTAGGAATTTTTACCCATCACTTTCATTAAAATATAGTTCATTATTAGTCCAAACGGGTAACCATTCGATTAAATTCTGAAATTCCAGGGATATAAGAAATCAGTCAACCTTTTGAACAAAATAAAAAGCAACGAAACCGACGAATGTATCCTCAATTGGAAGCAAAAGAAAAAAGACATGGATACGCCCATGTCTTGTAACTTACTCAAATAAAATATTGATCTTTACGGTATGCCACTGCATCCATGACAGCAATCTGGTTTACTCCATGGCAAACCTCGATCCTGTAGAAACCGGTCCTGAAGTTCCTTCTGACCTCCGCTGCTGCAGCAGTGATTTTGTCCCCAGGCATTGCGGCTGCCATGAATTGAACATTGGTTGAAAGGCCGACAGATGTCCTTCCATAGGCATTGCAGGCAACGGAAAAAACATGATCAGCCAACGCATACATGACCGCCCCATGAACCGTTCCATGGGCATTCACCATATGCGGCTGCACTTCCAGTTCTGCTTCCGCCATCCCCGGCCCAAATCTGGTCAATTCGATTCCTAATGACCGTGCATAAGGATCATTTTTCACTTTTTCATAAATATTATCAAAATTCTCTGCATGCATTTGCTGCTCATCGATTTTCGTCATGTCCCTCTCCCCTTTGATTCTTTTTCCGCCATGTTTGAAAGGATGTCTGTTGGCATTTCCCTGTATTTCTTGTATCCTTTAAGAGGCAATGAATCATAAAAATTTTGCTATAATGCTCTGTTCGTTAACTTTGTTGCTACTCAATCTAACTTTTAAATAATATCCTGGAAAATCGACATAGAAAGCCCAAAAGCAGAAAAGAGCTGCTTTTTCTTTTTCAAGAGTAACACCCTGGAATATTGGGGAAAAATCCTACTTGGGATTTTTCCAAAAGCAACAAAATATACAATACAAATTTCTTTAGAGAAGTGAGTGCAAGTGCTAAACCCTTTTAATACATTAAAAATCATCAATCCTTCTGCTGGAGCTGCTGTAATGGCAATCGGCATTTTTTTGTTCGCATCAATCGATAGGATACCATTTCTGGGTGATGCTGCCGCCATCCTTGTACTTCCCTATCTGTTTATTTCCTTGATAATCTTCCTTTCCATTATTGCTCAGGTCCTGCAGCCGGATTTTCTTACACCTTTTATCAATAACCCAGTTAACTCCTTTGTCATGGGGTCATGGATTGCCGGTATTTCCGTCGTCTGCAACGTCGTTCTGAAATTCTATCCTGAGGCAGAAGATATTCTATTATGGATTGCTGTGTGCAATTCGGTTGTGTTCTTTTTGTTTCTATTCTTTTATCTTCGCAACATATTTAAGTTATTTAAGGGGCGTTTGAAGCACGAAGTCCATGGAGTCGTTTTATTATCGACCGTGTCCACGCAGTCGATTGTCATCCTGTGGATTGAACTTAATCCTTCGCTGCCGTATATTATCTCAGCCGCCGGGATAGCAGCCGGCCTATGTTTCTATATTGCGGGTACGGGCTTGATTCTCGCACGCTTCTTGCATTTAAAGGACTGGTCGCTTGCTGAAGATTGGGCAAACACCAATTGTATCATTCATGGCGCGCTTTCCATATCAGGACTGGCTTTAACCCTATCTCATATCCTACCGCCAGTATGGTTAATGAGATACTGGCTCATTGCCCTTTTCTTTTTTGCCGTCATTGAGGCCATTGAAATGGCAAGGGCTTATAAACGCATGCAAATCTACGGATGGAGAAAAGGATTACTCACTTATCAAGTCAGCCAATGGTCACGAAACTTTACGTTCGGCATGCTGTTTGCATTCACAAACACGCTTGTGAATGACCCATTCTATACAGGAGTCCATCTTCCATTTCAATCCTTACTCATAACCATTCTGCCATGGGTTGTCTTTCTCCTGCTCATACTTGAAATTTGCCTTTGGATTGATTCAAGGCTTTTTGAAAGGCTCTTTTCGTAACTTTGTTGCTATTTCACTAAAAATCTAAATAAAGTCTTGGAAAATCGCCGTAAAACCCCTGTTGAGAAGGAAGAAAAGAGCTGCTCGTTTTTTTTGAGAGTAAAACCTGAATACAGGGAAAAAATCCGCCACCTCGGATTTTTCCAAAAGGAACAATATATAGGTAAACAGCCTTTCCATTAGAAGTAATAGAAACAAACGAATTGTTCCATTCTTTCTGCATGCTAGTCTGTGTTAAAATAAGGATATAAATATTGAAAATTCAGATAGATAGTACGGATAGTAATTTCTGTAACTTACATAGTGCCTTTGAAAGAAAAGTGCTCCTCTTCCTGATGAGAAATAAAACCTTATCCCTGAAAATAGAAACCATTAAGGAGATGTAATGCTGTTATGGATCGAGAACCAAGAAAAGTAATATTAGATTTGGCCGTTACCTTAGATGGGTTTATCGAAGGACCCAAAGGTGAGGTAGACTGGTGTATCATGGATCCCGATATGGACTTCAATCATTTCTTGGATAAAATAGATACCATCTTATATGGCAGAAAAAGTTTTGATTTATGGGGCCGCTATATACCGGATGCTGATGCTGATGAAACAGAGAGAGAAACCTGGGAATTGGTTCACAGTAAAAAGAAATACGTCTTTTCAAGAACACAGAATCATACAGCAAATGATGTTACGTATATAAGTAAAAATATTAAAGAGGAAATGTTCAAATTAAAGAATCAGCTCGGCAAGGACATCTGGCTGTACGGCGGGGCGGATTTAATCACCACCTTTATCGATCTGGAACTGGTCGATGAATTCAGATTATCGGTCCACCCCATTGTTTTGGGAGAAGGAAAACCTTTATTTAACCACGTTAAGCAAAAAGTAAATCTCAAGCTTATTGAGACCACAAGTTTTTCTTCCGGCGTAGTTCAGCTGCGTTATCACCTTGATGGAAAGTAATGACTACCCAACAACCCAATATTCTTATTGACCAAAAGATTCGCCATTGTGCGGGTCTTTTTGCTTTGCACCCATTTAGTAAAAGTTATTTTTGGAGAGCTGTCGGGTTACTGAAAAATTCCTGTTGCCGGATGCTCCAGGGGATCGCAGCCATTTTTCGGTTTCAGAATGGAAACCAACTCCCTCATTGAATAATGTCCTCTTTTAAGGAGAATTTAATAGGTATCTGAAGACGGTTATTCCGTTTTGGGTTGAAAGAATATTACAAGGAGGGTGAACTTCATTGAATCAATATAAATTGGCACCCCATGAATCCCTGGATCTTCATGAAGCGGTAAACTTCAAGACCTTATGTGTTGCCAAATCGAAATTGATGCAGGGGCTTGTCTTTGACCAGGACTTGAGGGAACTGATGGAAAAAGATGTCCGGCAGTCTATGGCTGATCTGGCTGAATTACAGGACATCTATAAACATGCACCATTCGAGGCTCCCGTTCCGGAGAGCCGCCCGACACCTATCATAGATGGCAAGGAGGGACAAACACATTGAATCAAGATTACCTGGATCCCATAAATGCCCTGAATATGCCAGAATTGGCGGACACCACTTTTGCACTTGATTTCCTTGTCCGGACCAAGGAGGCTGTCAGGAATACAGCTGTTGCTTTATCGGAAACGATCACACCTGAATTGAGGGCTGTTCTGCGGAAGCAGCTTTTTCAAAGCATCGCCCTTCATCAGGAAATCAGCGAGCTGATGGTTAAGAAAAAGTGGTTCCACCCCCACGACTTGAGTGAGCAATATAAATTGGACCAGCTTTCTGCCAAGAATACCCTTATGATCGGAAGCATGAACCTGTTCCCAGTCGACTCTAACCGAAAAGGAATGTTCGACCGGACCCCGGATGAACAATAACATAGGAGGTAAAACAGCATGAAAGCAGTAACCTATCAAGGCATCAAAAATGTCGAAGTGAAAGAAGTTCCGGATCCCAGGATTGAAAAGCCGGACGATATGATTATCAAGGTGACGAGTACTGCCATATGCGGTTCGGACCTTCACTTGATTCATGGAATGATTCCTAATATGCAGGAAGACTACATCATCGGCCATGAACCAATGGGGATCGTCGAGGAGATCGGTCCGGAAGTAAAGAACCTGAAAAAAGGCGACCGCGTCATCATCCCATTCAATATAGCCTGCGGAGAATGCTTCTATTGTCAAAATCAGCTCGAAAGCCAGTGTGATAATTCAAATGATAACGGAGATATGGGTGCCTATTTTGGGTACTCCGGAAATACAGGGGGTTATGCAGGAGGACAGGCTGAATACCTGAGGGTCCCATTTGCCAACTTCACTCATTTCAAAATCCCAGAATCTTGTGAAGAACCCGATGAAAAATTAAGCTGTATTGCCGACGCAATGTCGACCGGCTTCTGGAGTGTTGATAATGCCGGGGTGAAAAATGGCGATACAGTCATCGTTTTGGGCTGCGGACCGGTCGGCCTGTTTGCTCAGAAATTCGCCTGGATGAAAGGCGCTAAACGGGTGATCGCGGTCGATTACGTTCAGTATCGTTTGCAACATGCCAAAAAGACGAACAAAGTGGAAATCGTTAATTTTGAGGACCATGAAAATGTGGGAAGCTACTTGAAGGAAATCACCAAAGGCGGCGCAGATGTTGTCATTGATGCAGTCGGCATGGATGGCAAAATGACCGATATGGAATTTCTTGCAACCGGTCTGAAACTGCAGGGAGGTGCCATGAGTGCGTTGGTCATCGCCTCGCAGGCTGTCCGGAAAGCCGGGACGATTCAGATTACAGGTGTGTACGGCGGCCGCTATAACGGCTTCCCTCTTGGGGACATCATGCAGCGAAACATCAATATCCGCTCCGGACAGGCACCGATGATCCACCTGATGCCCCATATGTATAATCTCGTTGCCTCTGGAAAAATTGAATTAGGCGATGTTGTCACTCATATTCTTCCATTGAGTGAAGCAAAGCATGGATATGAAATTTTTGATACTAAGACGGATAATTGTATCAAGGTTGTTTTGAAACCTTAAATTTTTACGTATTAAGGTTTGTGTAAGGGCAGAGCAGAGAGGATTCTTGTTTGTCTGCTTTGGGTAGAGGGGTCGTGATGGAATAATGGCGCTATTTCATCATTAAACCCGCTTTTGCCCCGGTTTGTGATGGAATGAGACACCTTTCCATCCTCCAGGAGCTTGTTCTTTAAAATGAAATAGCCGCTTATCTCACCTGATTCCAGCTTTTTGAATCTTTTCTTTCTTAGCAATTACTGAAGTGACGAACTGTTTTTGAAAAAATCTAGTAACTAATCTGTGGAACAAAGGAGGTTTTAAAAATGGAATATGTACTGCATGAGGTGTTGGAGGTACAGGAAATGGCCTCATTCAAAACGAATTGCCTTACCAAGTCGAAGACCATGAGAGGACTTGTTTCCGATGAGAAATTGAAACGGATCATGGAAAGAGATGTGGAGGTTTCCACCCGGCAGCTTAGGGAATATGCAGAAATTTTATCCAAATCAAAACATGAAAAAGGAGTTGCTGATCAATGAATTTCATCTTGGAGAATTTGACTGGCTTAAAGGCGATGACCGACCAGGTCGTTGTCACAGATCTACTGATTTCAGCCAAAAGCGGTGTCCGGAATTACGCAATGGCTGTAACGGAAACAGGCTCGCCAGAAATCAAGGAAGTACTGATGAAGCATCTCGAAGAAGCTCTTGATATGCATGAGCAAGTATCAAATTATATGGTAGAGCGCGGCTGGTATCATGCCTTTGATACGGACGAGCAGCTCAATCTCAGCCTTCAGAATATCGATACAGCGTTAAAGCTTCCCACACTATAAACTCCAAGGAGCCGGTTTGGTTTCAGGCTCCCGGGGTTTTACCGGCATTTCATACAGCACTTTCCTTCCGGATCCCCGCACAGCAACACGTTTATTGGCAGGCCATTAAAAGATGCCGCATAAAAGCCTGCAGGCAGGCACACTTCAAGAACTTTCCTCTCTGCTGTTTATGATTTTATGGTAGTACACTAGAAAAATTGACTGGGTGACCATATAAATCGGGAACGACCAATACATCCGGTACCCTTTTTCGTAGTGAAACAGGCCGATTTTCAAACCTGCCCATTCTGTAAAGACTGAGAAAATGGACCAGGCAATGAGGTAAAGGATGGTATTATAACCCCTGATCCCCAGCCTGCTATACAAATAAACAAAGAAGTAACTAAATGGACCGTTCATGATATAGTAAATGAAATCCATGACCTCATAGCTCGATTTATCATTAACGTCATAAAAATCCCAGGGCTCAATGCTGAGAGTATGGTCAAAAAAATACACGACTGCGACTCCGAATAAGTAAAAAGCGGTTGCCTCTGCAACAGTAAAAATTTTTTTCGTAAAAACCATCAAAAGAACAAGCCCAATTAAAGTGATAATAACAAACCATTCATTCCAATCAAACGATTGTTCATAGATGATGATCATGCTTTGGACTCCTTTGGGAAATCAAGAATGCCAATTTTCCAAATCCGAGTCCTGCCAATAAATAGACTGCATTCAAAGCGGCTGTTTCTGCATAGTTCCAGTCTATAAATGTCATCATCCTTGTAGAAACCAACAGCACAGCTAAGCCATTCAGGCCGATAAAAATAAGGACGGCATTAACGATCTTAACTGTCAGTGAAAACCCTGAATGGACCATATTGATGAAAATCAGCAGAAGCAATGGCAGGATGCCGTTCCGATACAGCAGATAAGCCGGAAATAAAAACGGATTGTCGGTTCTTCTAATTAAATCGAGATTCAAAGTGAGTATAGTCGTGACATTAGTGATCAAAATGGTAAAAAGAATAAATAGTATGCTGTTTTCGACAAATGAAAAGGATTTTCTCTGAAAAAAGAAAAAGAGTAAAACAGTTAAGAATAGGAAGGTCATCAGAGGCAGTACATACATTCATAAATCTCCTTTATCTGTATGTTGTGACATACTCTCATTATGTGTTCTTTTCGGGTATTTTTATTCAAAAATATGGAAATTGTCATTCCGAAAGGCTGTTTTCGCATATATTGTTGCTTTCGGAAAAATCCCAGGTGCCGGATTTTTCCCCTGTATACAAAGGTTTTACTCTCGAAAAGGGACGAGCAGCTCTTTTCTTGCCTTCTCACCGGGGGTTTTTACGACGATATACCAGGATATTATTTGAATTTTATTTTGAATAGCAACAAAGTTTACGAAAAGAGCCTTCCGAAAATACAAAAACCTGGTCCCTGCTAATGAGAGTCCAGGTTTTGAACACTTATTTACTTCGCATTCTCGTCCGGTTGATGAATTCCAAAGATGTTGCCTTCCGTATCCTTGTAATATCCCTGCCACGCCATTCCCGGAAGGGCGTACTTCGGCATTGCCACACTGCCGCCTAGTTCCAGTATCCTTGCTTCTGTTGAATCATAGTCCCCTACTCCCATTGTGCAGGCATAGCCATTCATAGGCTGGCCCGATTCAGGAGGAGGACCTTGACGCTGCATAAGCGCACCATTAATTCCCGGCTGGTCTTCCCCGCCAGTCACCGCCCCCATATAAGGCATTCCGGCAAACTCGCTCCAATCCTCGAATTTCCAATCAAAAACCTCTCCATAAAACTTTACAGCACGATCCATGTCATCTACATGAATTTCAAAATGGACGATCCTTCCCATTTTTCACCCTCCTATTATTCCAATATTTTTTTTGAACCAGTGTATACAATTCTCCATAAGTTAAGGAATCCCTTCTAAAACGAGAACAAATATTCTCATTTTTGAAATTAGTGCCTCTTTATTGACCGGTGAGCTTCGTTCTCCTTTATAAAGAAAAAAATGGGTGGTAAGATAAAGTGCCTTGAATTTCGATGATGAAAGAAGCTTAATGTGAGTGGAAACTTAGCGATAATACTATATTCATCCTTCAATCTCCTATTTTTATTGTCGAGAAAGCTGCCTCTTGATCGCTCTGATCTGTCCTCGATGATTGATTTCATCTTCCATCACATGAAACCATAAATAGTAGTTATTATAAGGTATTCCGTTCCCCCACTCATTTTCTTCTTGCAGCCACTGATCGCCGGTATTTTTCAGGAGGCTGATAGTCCTCCCCCTTACTTGTGATAATTTATCCAGATAATGCCCAATCGAAAGATTACAAATACTGTCCCTTGCAGATGGCCCCAATTCCAAGGGGGCCTTCCATTCCTGCAGCTCTTCCTCATTCAAGTCCCTTCCTTCGAAAGAGATAACCTGATGGACAAATTCAATGGAAGCAATATGTAACAGGAGTGTACCAATGGAATTTGCACTTTCATCCGTCAGGAAATCCAACTCCTTCTGCGAAAGTCCTTTAATTTCTTCCAGTGTGACAGCCCTTGTATGCTGCAGCATGGATACAAGCTCTCCGATTTTCTGAGTAAAGCCCTCTACAGGCTTAATTCTATAATCAATCATTTTCCCAACCTCCCAGCAAGTCTGATTAATAGATTACCAGCTTTCGGGGAAAAGTATAGACTGATATTCATTGGATGGAAATGGTATAATATAGTCAGGAACACTTCTTTCCATCCTCAAAACGCCCTGCGCAGCTCCACAGAACGTTATCTGCCTATTAACACAAAGCGTCATTCCCTCAATACTAATCATCAAATTGACACCTGCAAATAAAAACAAACCACACCGGCAAAAATGCCGATGCGGCCCATCATTTCTATTCTATCTTTTCCGCTTATCCTTTGCCTTCAGAAGCTGATTCATCCGGTCGGAGCGGGAGGTTTCATCTACTTGCTTCCTCTGTCTTGGCCTCTGGACTTTTGGTTCTTCCTTTTTATCTGCCAGAGGTTCTGCAGCCACAGGAGGCTTCACCTCTTTCTTAACCTCTGTCTTCTTCTTGACAGTGGAGGTTTTAAGCTTCTTAAAATGCTCAACCTTTTCATCCTGCACCTGTTTTCTTTCTGTTTTCTTCTTTTCCTTTTTACCGGCAAGTTTTGATGCCGGGCCGAGAAGCCCGAACCTGCGGAGCGCTATCTCCAGGAATAAAAGGAAGAATGCAGCTAATAACAGCCACTGTGAAATACTCGTCCTGGTGACTGATGGCGGCAGGTCGTCCTTGTACAGATCCTCAGTGGACTTCAGAACTTCCCCTCCCCCTGCAGCCGCTATCCTCTCCAGGGTTGATTGATTCAATCCAAGGAGTTTGTATTCAGATGAATAGGGGACAGATAAGCCGGTCTTGAATACACCTGCCCCGTCCGTGCCTGTTTCTTCTGTCAGCTGAAGCAGGTAGTTACCGGGATGGGCTGTAAAGGTTAATTCATACTGGCCGGGTCCTGTTGTTTTGAAGGATGATGTGACTTCTCCTCCTTTGTTATTCACAAGGATGGCTTCCAGCGGCTTAGCCTGATAGTCCGGCTGTGTGATAGACACCTTCATATCGTTCCCTTCCCTTGTCTGGCTGACTTCAAAAGATGTGTCTTGATAGCTTGGGAAGCTCCAAGTGATAAGCTGGTTCCACATATCAGGCCAGCCTTCCCATTTTGGCCACTCTCCCGCCCATTCTCCCGGGATATCCGAGGTCCATGCCGCTGTCCGGCCGAGTCCATACTGCCATCTTGCCAGGATGGGATCTTCTTTCCCGCTGACAAGGATGCTTTCTGCCCTTCCTTTCAAAGAGGAAGCGACATAGGCGTTCATTTGCGGTATGCCTCCCTGGAACAAGCTGGCAAAAGGACTGCCTTGCACTACAGCGGGATAAAATGGGTCATCCTCGATATATGTCCTGGTAGTCAACACCGTTTCCCTTGATAGAATGCTTGGGATTGTAGAGGAATCGATGACATCATAGAACCTGCCCCCGCCTTCTTCCGCAAGCTGCTCAAGCAGGACCCTGTCAGAACCATCTCCAATGGCCACAGTGGAAAGCGTAATATTGTTGGCTTTTCCCTCTTCGATGGTCGAGAGATAGTCCGGCGAGGTTGCCGACTGTCCATCGGTCAGCAGGATGATATGTTTTCGCTGCAATTCCAGAGGCGTCAGCTGTTCGTAAGCAAGTTCCAGTGAAGGAAAGATATTGGTCCCTCCTCCTGCCGTCAATCCGTTAATCTGTTCCACCACTTTCGCTTTATCCTTTATAGGCTGGGTTTCCACCAATTGCCATGGCCTGTCGTCAAAAGCGATGAAACCAAGGGTGTCCTTTTCCCTTAGAAGTTCTGCCGAGCGGATGGCAGCTTCCTTTGCCAGTTCAATTTTGTAACCGGCCATACTTCCGGACCTATCGAGGACGATGACCATCCCCAGTGAGGGGAGCTCCTTTTTCCCTTTCAGCTCCATGTCCACAGGAAGCAGCTTTTCGATTGGGGTCTTAAAGTACCCGCCCAATCCGAATCCGTTATCCCCTCCGGCCATTACAAATCCGGTTCCGAAGTCCTTAACAGCACTATGGATCAATTCCATTTGCTGCTGGCTGACCTTTGTAGCGGGTACGTTGACAAACACTATGGACTGGTACTGCACATAGCTTGATAGACTGGTAGGCAGAAGTTCAGGCTGTGTGACTTCTGCAGACAATCCGGCTGCCGTCAGGGAATCAGTTAAATTCTTTCCCTCACCTTTCGTGTTTTCAACGATCAGGACTTTTGGATCTCCTTTTACATTGGTAAAAGCAAACGCTTCGTTATTCTCAACAACAGTGTCCGTTTCTGTGATCACCTCAGCACGATACTGCCGGAATCCTTCACTGGCTGCTTTGTGCTGAAATGTAAAACGGTTCTTACCGGGTTCAATCTTCACCTTACTGTCCACGACCGGCTTTTCATTTTCAAAAACCCTGATCCTGCTTTCTGTCTCGACATTGCTTTCAACTTCTACCTCCAGCTTTGCCATTTCACCAATGAATTGTGTGTCTGGAATTTCGAAAGAACCGATTGACACGTCTTCCCCATAAACAGGGTCCACAGGAAAGACATCCACTGTGAGGCCCTGCTGTTTTAAGTACGCTGCCTGTTTAACGGCATCTCCTGTATTTTCATTCCCATCGGAAAGCAGGACCACCCTTCCATTGTTATATGAAGGAATAAGGCTCCCCCCAAGCCGCAGGCCGCTGGAAAGGTCGGTACTGAAAGTTTCAAGTTCACTGCGGAACTGAACTTCCGCTTCCGTTTTTTTTGTTAATGGCCTTTCCACGACGGAGCTTTGGCCGGTCGAAACGACCCCGAATCGATCCTCTATGTCCATTTGTTTAAGTGCTGAGTTAAGCGAATCTCTTATTGAATCTTTTTGATTATCCATGCTGTCAGATAAGTCTGCGACAAAAATGGTAGAGACTCCTTTTACAGGAAAGAGGATTTGGATTCCTGACAATGCAAAAACAAGCAGGAGAATGATGGCCGACCGCAATGCAAGGATCAACCTCTTTTCGAAATGAGGAATGCTTGTCCGGCTCTTCCAATACATAAACAAACCCGCTGCTGCTGCCGGAAGGAGCAATAGCCAAAGAGGCTGATCAAGCTGAAATTCCACGGCGGTACACCTCCCATTCCATAATCAGCAGGATAAACGCGAACAGAGCTGCCCATTTCCAGAGTGGATGGATACTCTGCGTTTCCTCCTGATTTGCAGTATTTGAAGAACCGATTGAAAAGGATTGCTCAGTTGCAATCGATTGTTCCTTTTCAGGAAGAAGGACTGCCAGATAACGGTCTCTCGTTCCGGTTGAAGTCGACTCTTTCACCTGGTAAACACCTGGATCACCCGGCGCAGAAATCGTATCGGAATCCACTTTCAAATCCGTGACTGTCTTCCCGTCATTTGCTTGAATGACTTCCGCCGACTGTGCATCTGCGGAAAATGTCATCTGTATCTTTTCATCAGGTGCAGCATAGCCAAGCGATTGATTTTCCTGCTGAAGAAATTCAAGTGCGTTTTTCATAAAGATTGGAAATCCCGGCTGAAGCGGCCAATCTGAATCCTGCAGATCGAACCCTATCAGGACAAGCGGGCTTCCTTCAAAACTTCCGGTACTGATGACAGGGTTATCCCCGCTTAACACAAGAGGTTCTAAATCCTTATTTTCATAAGGAAATCTTGACTGCAGGAAAACCTGTTCCATGTCTACATAACGCAGGAGGGGACTGGAAGCTGTGCTCTTCAATTCTTCTCCGGCTTCTACTTTTCCATTCACACTGAAGGATCCTCCTTCGGCAGGAGCAAGGATCAGCTTGGGACCGTCCGGCCAATTTTCCTGCTTGATACCGGATAATATATACAAGGCATTCCTGTCTTGGGGGTAGTCCCGCTTCCCGTCTTCATCCTGAGACAGCACCACCGGTTCATGGCCCAGCAGCGGCAGGACTTTTTCTAAAAATGGATTTGCTTTCCCTGCCAGATACACAGTGGTTTCAGACTGCCCGCCCAAAAACGCAGAAACCCGGTTATCCGCCTCATACGCATCTTCATTTTCAAGAATTGCTTCATAATAGTCCGATTCACCAAGGCCTTCGACAGAAAGCATTTCAGTTTCTTCGGCTTTTACTTCGATGCTTTTTTTAACCGTCCCCTCCCGTCCTTCTATCCGCACGGTAACCGTTTGATCTTCCTTGTTTTCATTCCCTACAGTCAGGACCCCGTTAATGCCGCCGTCTGTTTTGGCAACACCGAAGGATTTCAGCGAAAGGTTATCCCTCTGTTCACCGATATTATGGACCACCACTTTATTGCTGAATGGAACTTCCTCTATTTCTTCTTCGGTTAGTGAGTCGGTGTAGAGATGGATTTCCCCTTCTCCTTCCTGGATGAGGGAAGAAGCATATCCAGCCGCCTGTACCATGCTGTCCTCCTGATGGGAAGGAACCAATTCACTGATGGCGCTCTTCATCCTTTGTTTTTCGGATTCATTCGAAAAGATCAATTGCGGTACTTTACCTGCCGTAAGCAGGCTCATTTGCTGGCCGCTTCCAAGGGAATCGACCATCGTCAGCACTTCGGCTTTTGCCTCCTCAAACCTTGTCCTTTCTCCTTCGTCCGCCTGCATGGAAGCTGAAGTATCAATAACAGCCACAACATGGTCCCCATTGATTCCCTTTCCGGAAAGGAATGGCTGAGCGAGTGCGAGGATCAGGAAACAAACAATCAATATTTGCAGAAGCAGCAGGATATGGCGCTGAAGCTTCTTCCACCAGCGGTTCGCTTTCCATTCCTGTATCAGCTGATCCCATAGGAGGGTGGAGGAGATCTCTTTTTCTGTGAACTGCTTTCGAAATAAATAAAACAATATAAGTACGGCCAAAAAACCTGTCAGCCAAAAATAGGCTGGTGTTAAAAATCCCATTGTCTCACCTCACATTACCCATCCTTTTCCAGCCATTTGCGAAAAGATGAGCTCTTCCAGGTCCTGGGCAGAAGAACACTGCAGAAAACCGATTCCCCTTTTCGCACAAAATTCCTCAATCTCTGCATTGTGGGCTCTCAGCCTGTCACTGTAGTCCCTGAGAACAGAACTGCTGATGGAAACAGCACGCTGCTGCTTTGATTCACTGTCAATAAGTTTCAGGTCCCCATGATAGGAAGGCTTGATTTCATCAGGGCTCAATACCTGTACGATTCGGATTTCCTGCCGTGAAGCCTGTATCCTTTTTAATGACTGCTTCAATTCCTCCAGCGGCTCGAGCAGGTCACTGATAATGAGGGTAAGTCCATTGCGTTTCTGCCGGATGCCGGAAAGTCCGGACGAAAAAAATTCCTGGCTGCCTGAAACCGTCAAATCGTTGACATAGTTCAAGAGCCTTCCTGCATATGCCCGTCCTTTTTTATAAGTGAAGTGGGAATTGCTGCAGCCGAACGGAAAAACCGAAACCCTGTCATCATTTGCCAATGACATATAACCAAGACAAGCGGTGATGGACTTTGCCATCTCCCATTTTTCCGGGGGAACGAGCATCGATTTTGATCCATCAAGATAGATGGACACGGATAATTCCTGTTCATCAAGAAATCTCTTAATATAGTGCTTTTGTGTCCTGGCATAAGCATTCCAGTCGATCAACCGCGGATCATCTCCGGGAGTATAGGCCCGGAAATCGGAAAACTCAAGTGATGTTCCTTGCTTGGAAGAACGCCTCTCCCCTTTATGCATTCCTCTGACAGACCTGCGAAGAACGAGGGAATGCTTGACAGTCCGCTGTAAAATCCGCGGTGAGAGCATAGTTGTCATTTTGCTTTCACCGCGAGATCCGCGGCATCCAGAACTTTCTGGATGATTTCATCCGGCTGAACACCCGATGCCTCACCTTCAAAGTTCAGGAAAATCCTATGCCGGAGAACAGGAAAGGCTGCCTTCTTCAAATCACCGACAGAGACGTGATACCTGCCGGAGAACAGAGCCCTCACCCTGGCAATTTTTACTAAACTCTGAAGTCCCCTCGGTCCTGAACCATAGCGGACGTTTTTCTTCACAATTTCCGGTGCTGTTTCCTCGTCCGGCTGTGTAGCCATTATCAATGTGACAGCGTAATCAAGGATATGGTCAGCCAGAAGAAGTTCCTTTGCGAGCTTCTGTGCGTTCAAAATGAAATCGCCATCCACTCGTTTTTTCAGCTCTATTTCCTCCAAGCCCGTGGTTCTCAAGGCGATTTCTTTCAATTCTTCCCTTCCCGGTGCTTCGACATTGATTTTTAATAAAAACCTGTCCATTTGGGCTTCAGGGAGTGGATATGTCCCTTCCAGTTCAATCGGGTTTTGTGTAGCCAGGACAAAGAACGGATTGGGCAGCCGTTTCATTTCTCCCAGTACTGTGACTGTCTGCTCCTGCATCGCTTCAAGAAGCGAACTCTGTGTTTTGGGAGTTGCACGGTTGATTTCATCAGCAAGGACAATATTTGAAAAGATCGGCCCTGGATGGAAATGGAACTTCTGTGCACCATGTTCATCCGGCTGAATCATCATGGTCCCGGTAATATCCGTCGGCATCAAGTCCGGTGTATATTGGATACGGGAAAATTGAAGGTCCATAACCTCGGAAATCGTTCGGACGAGCATCGTTTTGCCAAGGCCCGGCAATCCTTCCAACAGGGCATGGCCTCCTGCGAACACGGCCCAAAGTACCTGCTCGACAGTATCTTCCTGACCGACGATGAATTTCCCGATTTCTTCTTTGATCTCTTGATAGGTTTGAGCTGCCTGCTGCAGCTGCTGCTCTTTCACTGCTAGTTCTGTCACTGATTTATTCCCCTTCCGGATTCAATTCGCTGAAGTAATTCTTGACAACGTTCTCGAGGCTTCCCGGGAGCTCCATCCGGTCTGCACTTTCCCGGTATGCCTGTTCATATTCACCGTATACTTCACTATACGGTCTTGCTGAACCCCTAAGTGCAGGGCCATTTTCAGTTGTTTCCTGTTCACCGGAACCTTGGCCGAGCGGTCCTTTTTCAGTAGATTGATTGGTCTTCCCTCCAATTCGGTCCGGTACAGTCACCAGTTCCCTTGATCCCTGGCCAAAGCCTGCACCAGTTCCACCGCTGCCGGAGCCGGAGCCCGATCCTGAACCTGAACCGGACCCCGATCCTGAACCGGTGCCGGAACCAGAACCAGATCCCGAGCCGGTGCCGGAACCTTGTCCGCTCTGGCCGTTCTGTCCGTTCTGTCCATTTTGGCCGTTTTGGCCTTGTGAAGAGGAACCGCTGCCTGTATTGCCGCTTTGCCCAGGGCTGTTTTGTCCTGAAGAAGAATTATTGAAGGCCAATGAGCCCGGGGATCCCAGCCCCGCCTGCGCCATGTTCTGGTTTGTCGAAGACGCCAGCTCCTGCAGTGATTTTTGCACAGAAGCAACCTGCGATAAAGAGGAAGCTGATGCAATCATTTCTTCTAATGAATTCTCCAGCTCTGCCAGCATCTTTTCCAGTTGTTCCTGGCTGACATTCTCCAGGTCCGCCTTTTCCCCATCCACTGCCCTCATCATCTTTTCAAGGGAAGCCAGATCTTTCTTGTTCAAGCTCTGCTTATTTTTCAGCTTTTCCATGGCCTCCTGGAGTTTTTTCTGATCCAGTTCTTTAAGGGCCTTTGACAATTGATTAAGATTGTCACCGGAGGCGTCCTTAGAAAGACTCTGCAGCTTTTTCTCAGCCGTTTCTGCTTCTTTTTTCAACTGTGCCGTCTTTCTTTCTTTTTCAAGGAGTCTTTGCAGCGCTTCCTCTGCAGTCTTGCTTTCGGCTAACTCCTTTTCCAGCTGTTCCAATTCCTTCTTCAACTCTTCATCAAGAGATTCTTTTTTCTTTTCAGCCAGCTTTTCTGCTTTCTTTTTGGCTTCTTTAATGATTTTTTCTTCTTTTTCCTGCACTTCCGCCTTTTCCATCACGGTATTTGGAAAAACCAGCGATAATGAAATGAAGGCAGTCAGCAGCACTGCCATATAGAAAGGCTTCTTCGGGAGGTTGACAGATTTGATCCGGTCGACCTCCCGTTTGGATGCCTTCATCTTCTGCAGGGCATCTTTTCGCTGAAGAACATGTATACCATCAGATTTATCAAGGTAGGAAAGTGCAGTAGAAACTGTATCATCCCCTGTAAATTCATCGTATCTGCCTGCGGCTTCTTTCTTCCCTTTCCTTGTTAGAACCGCAAAAATAATAAAGCCAAGTAAAAGGATTCCGCTCGTAATGAATATCTTCTCCAAAAGATATGGTATGACGAAAAATCTGCCCGCAAGCGACCAGATTGCCGCCCCCGATACGGCAGCAAAAAGGCCATATGTCAAAATGACAGTGTAGTGCCTTGTTTGAAGCTTCCTATGCAGGGAGGAAAGCAAGGACAGAAAGAGCTTCTGCTCATGCATCTTTCTTTCTTCTCCTGCCGGATGGCCTCATTCGCGGACGAAGTTTGGCGATGCTTACCAGTAAACAGATTACAGCAATCACTGCAAAAGTAATGACGAAACTGATCCAAAATGGAAACTCGATTCCGGTTCTCATGACGAACTCCTCTTGAAGGCCAGGCTGGAATATCGTCATAAGAGCGAATGCCGGATTGCTCATGATCAGGAAATAGGGAGCTGGATTCGTTGAATTCCCCATCAAAATCGCACTCATGGTAAAAACTGTAATGAAACCGGTCCCTACTGTAAGGAACAACGCAACACCATAAGTGGCAATCATCGAAACAATCGTTTTTTTCAATATGGTGGAAAACAGGATCCCTATGCTGCCGATTGTGATGATTGTTATAACATAAATTCCGAACGTACCAAGCAGGACGCCCGGTGAAACCCCGCCATATAAAAAGACAATGCTGTATAACGGAAGTGATGAAGAAATCATCAGGAAGAGAAAAGCGACAGATGATACAAGCTTGCTTAAAATAATGCTTGTAGAAGATTGCTCAGTCGTCAGCAGCATACTTAAAGTCTGCCTTTCTCTCTCCCCGCTGATGACACCGGCAGTCAGTCCCGGGGTCATAAACAGGATCAATCCCATCTGCACCATGGACAGGACCATGAACATCATCCGGCTCTCTTCAGGACGGATATAACCGTTGCGGCTGTTCATCATTGTAATATAGATGAAGCCGATCGCCACCAGGCCAAGCGCAGCCAGGTAAAACAGAATGCCCATGAAGCTCTTCAGCGACCGCAGCCTCAATTTAATTTCTTTATTCAATACCGGGTTGATCAAAAGTGTCTTCATCTACTCATCTCCTTTCGTGATTTCCAGGAAGATGTCTTCCAAATCCGTTTTCTTCTGGCTGAAATCGATGATAAGGAGCCCCGCCTGTACAGCCTTTGAAAGTAGTGCAGCTTGTTCCTCATCCGTGCCTGAGTATGCGAAGTGTATCGTCCTTGAATCCTTTTCATCCCTCAGTACTTCGGCAACCTGCGGATCATCTTCAAAGAATGCTGCGGCCATTTCGGTTTCATTCATTACCGTAACATTCAGGATTTTGTTTGCCTGAAGCTGCTGATGGATAACCGAAACAGACCCGGACGCAACCAGATTGCCGTTTTCGATGACTCCCAGTTCGTCACATATTTCTGCAAGCTCCGGAAGGATATGGGATGAGATCAAGATCGTTTTCCCCATTGTTTTCAGTTCTTTTAAAATATCCCTCATCTCGATCCTTGCCCGCGGATCCAGGCCTGAAGCGGGTTCATCAAGGATGAGTACCTCCGGGTCATGAATCAGGCACCGGGCAAGGCAAAGCCTCTGTTTCATCCCGCGGGACAGCAGGTCGACATAGGAGTCTTTCTTATGGGAAAGGTTCACGAGTTCCAACAGCTGTGGAATCAGCGCTTTTCTTTCCGCAGCCGACAGCCCGTAGCTCGCTCCGTAAAAATCAAGGTATTCGGAAGCCTTGAATTGGTCGTACACGCCGAAAAAGTCAGGCATATATCCAATTTGCTTCCGAACCTTCTTCGGATCCTTCGTCACATCAAAGCCGTTGACATAAGCTGTACCTTCTGTGGGGGCAAGCAAAGTGGCCAAAATGGAAAATGTCGTCGATTTACCTGCACCATTAGGACCGACAACCCCGAACACAGTCCCTTTTTCTATAGACAGATTTAAGTTGTCCAAGGCCGTAAATGAGCCGTATCTTTTTGTTAAATTGACAATTTCAATCATTGTACAAAGTCTCCTTCTATCGTTACTGCCGGAACCGGAACCTGAGGATTCTGCTGGCCATGCTTCTCAACTCTGATAATCAGCCTGCCATCCTTGTCGATATATTGCCCGATGTTCTCTTCGATTTTGATTTGTCTTACGCCTGTTTCCAATTCCTCTGCTTCCCCGCTTTCTGCCTTAATGATTGAAAGGCCGTCAGATGATACAGTTTCCTTAAAGGACAGAAGCAGTTTTGTATAATTGACTTGATTATCGACCACTGAGTCAGGAAGCTGGAAAGCCAGATCATAAGTACCTGGTTCTGCATCAACAAAGAAGTTTCCTTCCACAAATTCCTGGTAATGGATCATTCCTTCCACAACCGAAACTTTCGGTTCCAATTGGGAGCTGTCAAGTGAGAAAGCGCCTTTGTTATTTGTATTAATGGTTATAGGCTGTAAAAACAGATTCATTGACTCTTCATCAGCTTTTTTGCCGTTAACCTTCGTTTCGATAAGCGACTTATCAGAATAACCGACAAGCAGCGGCTTATTCAAAGATGCATTATAAAGCTTTTCCTGAAGTGCAAAGCTGAGCAGGCTGAACTTCTTCCACTCTTTTCCTGGTGATTGCTGCATTCCATTTCCATACATGAAGTTTTGTGCTTTTGGAAAAGCTCTTCCAGCTGTCACACTGTTCGGAACCCCCAGCAATGCAGTTGATTTTTTCTCAATCTCAATATCCTTGGTTTCCCCTTTTGCAAGTGTGCCTATTTCATAGGCACTTCCCCCGGCAAGGATGAATACATCTTTCATGTCATGAACCATATTATTAGTCACTGTTCCGCTGACGAGGGTATCATCTGCTGCCAACTCACCTTCTACCCTGCCCGTCTTCACGTCCGAGAAATGATTGACAAGTGAACGGACTGACCAGAATTCCACCCCGGTAAATGTGACTTCCGGGTTTTCGCCATTCGCCTGGACCATCGGGTAATGACTGTATCTCTGCTGCTCGACGAATTCCTGATTGAATGGCACAGGATTGAAGCTTTCACTGCCCAGCTCGACTGTATAATCTCCTCCTCCGCTTGAGAGCATTGAAGAGAAATGCAGTCCGCTCCCGATACCTTCCTCGTCAACGGAAACGATTCCCACCTTATTGATGCTCTCGCCGCCGGAACGGTCTGAAGCTCCTGTGAAAAAGATTGCCATGCTCGTCAGGATGGCGATGGATGGGATGATCCACCAACCCCATTCACGTTTATCTTTCTTCTTTAAGATAAAATAAAGGACCGGGACAAGGAGAATGATATAAACAGCAAATAAGATAATGATGACCGAAATCGGAAGGAATGAGGATGAAAACAATTCGGTTGTTTCCATCAGTATGTTCTGCACCTGATCGTAAAAAGCCATCGGATGCTGGACCCGTGTATCGATGGACGCTGTCAGGATCCTATTCCACCAGCCGCTGTTTCCTTCCCAGGAAGCAAGTGGTTCTTCAGCAAGGCTGTAACTGAGCTGAGTCACTTTCCCCAATCCAAACCCTTTCTCAAGCGCGAGAGGCAGTCCCCCTTCAGCAATGAGTTCATCTGTACCATTTGCTTTTTCCCCTGTCATGAGCGTTAATTGCTTCATGGCTAATGGTTTTTCACTGTATCCATCGAGGAAAGATAAATCCTTAAGCTCTTCTTCTCCATTTACCTTCATGGGGATTAGAGATGAAAGCTCTCCCATTTTTTGCTGCAAGTCAGGCGTGCTTCCAATAATCAGGTGCCCGCCCAACTCAACCCATTGTTTAAGAGCCTTCTGTTTTTCACCGGGCAATTGATCCATAGAATAATCATGAATGATCAGTGCATCAAACATTTGAAAGCCAAGACTGTCTGCCGGCAGGGTTTCTGGTGTCAAAGGCAGAACTTCAGGAGTTTCTCCTTGAAACGAAGTCAGCTTCAACACGTTCATTTGATCAGGATTATCGCTTAAAACCCCAAGAACAAGCTTTGTTTCCTGGATGAATCCATGAGTGATTTTGGTATCACCTGTTATTTTTAACTTTTCGCCTTTTTCCCAGCCGCCTTCATAGAAACGGATCTGGTCTTCTTTTTTGACATTCATCGGACCGCTGCCCATATAATCACTGGAACCAGGCAGGGAAGCTTGTATCTTCTGCTCCGCACCGGCAGCGATTTCCACCGGTATGACTACATTTTCATAGGCATGGTAATGAGGTGCGGATGATATGACAAGGTCGCCTGAAATATCCTCTCCATTATTTTTAATCGTAAATGTAACAGGGAATGGCTCACCATTTTTCACTTTTCCATTGATCCCTGCTTCTACATCAATATCCAGTGTTCCTTGTGCAGATGTCTCTTCTGCCAGCCACGGCATGAGCGCCATGAGCAGCACTACTGCCAAAATCTTTAATATGTACTTTTTCACCCAAAACTTCCCCCTCTTAATCTTCTCTTTAATAAAGACGAGTTCCAGGGCAAAAAAGTTCTGCTGGAAAACGATATTTTTGATAAATATTTGGTTTTTTTGGTTTTTCTGGATTTTAATAGGTTTGAAGAGAATGAAAAATGGTTAAAAGGATAGTTTGAGATTACTGGGTGAATATTGGATAAAATTGTTTTTTCGGTGTGATGACGTGGTTTTCGCGGCTCACCTGCGTATCCCGCTCTATTTGTAGGTGAGTCGCTTACAATTTCTAACTCTCCTACCAATCCGGACACAAGTTGTAGCAGAGTCGCAACTTGGACGTAAATTCACCTACAAATCCCTAGCTTATTGCAGGTCAACAGCTGCCTTACCGTTATTCACATACATAACAGCAGCTGTATCCCAATAATTCACTATGCCTGCATAGAGAACGCCATATTCATTGGACACAAAAAAGCTGCAGATTTCCTTTACAAGATCTGCAGCTCGTTTTTAATATTTTTTCAGTACAGAAAGATTCTTTACCAAATTGTCCAGAATCGTCAATAGTTCAGCCCTGTCCTCTTCCAATTCGACTGTAAACTCGTCTTTTTCTAATAAAGCGTATAACTCACTTTGTGTTTTTGAAAGTGCCTCAGTCGCTGAATTCTTTTCCGCTTCTGTATATTGAAAACCTTTTAACCCTTTTACTATGTTTTCTAATTCTCCAAAACTCTGGTTGACAATCCTGAAGTCAGGGTAATCGTTCAGCTGCTGGATTGAATGTCCCAGGTGATCAAGGCGCTGTATGTCATTATCCAGAGCATCCTGATAATAGTTTTCCTTATCCTCATCTATCGGGAACTGATATGTATCAAGCGTTTCTTCCATACTGAATAAAATGGAGTGAAGTTCTTTGAATTGGTAGTTCAATTGAATGACATGCCTTACTTCATACGTTTTCAATTCATTATTGGTTTCACTCCATTGAAACATGGCAAAAGCGACTGCCGCCCCAACAAGCCAATGCAGGATTCTATCCCATTTAGCGCTCTTCTTACCTTTCATATGTAGGCTTTCACTCCTTCCTTGTCTTTACAAAAGGGGTAATGGCTGTTCCAATGGAAACACCTATGATGCCGGCAACAGAGTAAAATGCAAGCCCTGCGCCAGCATTCATCCCCCCGAGCTGCAAATAGCTGTATAGGAAAGTGCTGATTGCTGCAGCCCCTAATAGGGCACAAACACTATAATGCAGTTTTTGTTCTGAGAACCGCGCCATAATGATAATGGCCCCCGTCAGGAAAAGAATTATCAAAATGAACGGTGTCCATCCCTCCAAAAACATCCATTGACCTGCTTCTTCCAAGAGTACCACTCCTTTGGGTGAAATTCGTCATCAATGGTTATTTTCTCATTGAATAGACGATTCAGATATCATTCAAGTTTCATAATCAAAGGCCGTTTTCACATATATTGTTGCTTTCGGAAAAAACCCAGGTGCCGGATTTTCCCCCTGTATACAAAGGTTTTACTCTCGAAAAAGAACGAGCAGCTCTTTTCTTTCCTGCTCACAGGGGTTTTCACGACGATTTACCAGGATATTAGTTGAAATTTATATTGAATAGCAACAAAGTATACGAAAAGAGCCTAATCAAAAGGTGTTCATCCATACAGGAAGCACTTGCAGCAACCGGTGGCTCGTTGCCACATAGGCAGGAGTAAGTAAGTTCCATCGGGAAAAAGGTAAATAATTGAACTCATGGGAATATTGATGCAGTCATCACCAATGCAGTCCTACAACTAAGGGGGGGATTTTATGGATTTCATATTGCTTTTAGGTATTGCGGCCATACCTTTGATGGTTTCAATATCATTACTCGTTTACTCAAGAAACAAGTTATCGGAGGCATTATCTTTTTTCATTTTTATGATTTGTTTGTGGCAAGTGGATATTTCAGTACTGTATGCACATCAATATTTTTCCGGGGACATTATTGACCGCTGGTTCAGGCTGTTTAGAATCGGGCCGATAATGACAATGCCGATCTTATACTATTTTTCTTTTTTTCTCGTAAACACGCACAGTGAACTAGATGCTTTAAAGAAGCTTTTTAATAAAACCGGCCTATATATCGTTTCCATTTTCAGTGTGACTGTATATCTCGTCAATTTTACAAGCTTAGGCATTAAGGATTATAGATTTATACCGGAAGGCTTGCTTTCTCCTCCCCATCTCCTGCCAGTCTATGGGATTTTAAATCCGACCTTCTATATCAATATCTGCTTAGTGTTTTTGACTACTTTATTTCTATTGATCATTTCTTTTAAAACCAAAGATCGATACTACAGCAGTTTTTATAAAAAGTTAGCGGCAGGTGCCCTTCTGCTGCTGTTTAATGGATTGATCAGCGGATTCAACGTCATTCCCTTATTCTTCTCGAGTTTCAATTCGATTCTTGCTGCCATTATTATTTTCTTAGCGTTTTACCAGATGCAGTCGAAACGGTTAAGTGAAGTTAATCTAAAATTATCTAAACAAAGCAGCCTGCTGGAAGCAATCATGGATACCAATCCTCATTATCTCATTGTGACAGATTCAAAGGACAGGATCATATCAATCAATGACACCTTCCTTTCATTGTTTCCTTCTGCACGAACTGAACTAATAGGCTTGGATATATCTGTTTTAATGGAGGTCCCTTATCATTTACCCCTTATAAACAATCAGCTTCAGAAGGTGACCACAATGCACAGGGATCACCGCTTCATTCACTGGGGCCAAAAACATCTTCGCCACGATAAACTGGAGATGTATACCTTATATTATGGAATAGACCTGACAAGCCAAAAGAAACATGAGGAATTCATGATTTCAGCAGAGAAATTCAAGGTGATAGGGGAACTCTCTGCCAGCATTGCCCATGAAGTCCGAAACCCACTGACAACTGTACGGGGATTTATCCAGCTTCTAAAGGAAGAAACTGAGGGGAAGGAATATGAAGAGCTGCTTATTGATGAAATTGACAGCATCAATAAGGTAATGAATGAAATCCTGTTACTCGCCAAACCAGAAGCGCATTCCAGCAGGCCCGGACTCGAAGTCCAAAGAATGAACGTAATGGATGAACTCCTCAAAATCAACGTATTATTTGAGGGGATTTCACTGGAACAAAATAAGGATATCCAGCTGATTGATTTTCAAGATGGGAAGAGCAGTATCCATCTTACCGCCTTCCACTTCAAGCATATTATAGTCAATATATTAAAGAACAGCATGGAAGCCCTTCCCCCAAAGGGAACAGTAAGAATAAAGGTGGATGAGATCTCAGGAAAAACCAGAATCAGGATCATTGATAACGGCAAAGGGATATTCAAAGACCGTCTTTCCAAAATAGGAGAGCCCTACTATTCGAATGATGAGAAAGGCTCCGGCATCGGGATGACCATATGTCATAAACTCGTCAGGGATTATGGAGGGGAGCTCATTATTAAAAGCAAAGTTGAATGGGGAACGGTCGTCACAATTATTCTTGACAGCGCGGAAGAACCAAGCAAAACAGTGAATATCACTCCTGCTAAAAAAGAAGCTGTTATGATTTAGTCTCGCTGGACTCCGGGATGCTGCAGGGGGATGAAGTCTTCCTGCTGCAGCTTGCGGTTCTGACTGCACAATCATGGTTTCTCCCGTTATATTCCTGAAAAGCCCTCGCCTTTTCATATAAAAGATAAGCCCTTTCCGTCTTGACGATATAAGAACTCCAGAGCGCTTCAATTAAATGGTCCCTCAAGATGAAAGTGTCTCCTGGACCATGCGTAAGTCGACACCAGTAGATGGCCACCTCCCATTTCTGAATTCAATATCGATGAACGCAGCCTTTTATTTACCGGTATTCATATGATCTTCTGTTCCCTTTCATCCCTCACCGGTCCAACTATTAATTATTCTTGTGGTCCGGTTATCAACGCATTATGAGCAGGAAAAATCATGGTTAATATTGTTTTACCCCGTTCACCTATCTGTCATTATCCAGCCAAATTAACAGTTCCGGAATGATTTGTGCATACTTCTTTAATGTGCTTAAGGCAGCTGTTACTTCCTTTGTTCGCAGCTCCTGTTCCTCTCTGTCGGTACATTCCATCCATAAGGAGCGTTTCATATTGTATTCAAGCCAAGCCAACGTCCCATACATCCTGTAATCTGCTGTTCTTCTCCAATCGGCTTTAATTACGCCGCCAACCTTTTCATAGCCTTCCAGGAAAGAGAGAAACCTTCCTTTTTCTAAATCGCCGTCATCATTTTCAGACCAGTATATGGCTGTATCAAGCAAATCATGAATCGGGTTGATTAAGCCAGCTGATTCCCAGTCAATCAAGGCGGGGCTGTCTTTGTGCCATAGAACATTTTTCGGGTCTAAATCCCTGTGACTGATGACCTCTCTTAAAGATATTACATTTTCGGCTGCCGCAGCACGTGAATTCCATTCATAGAGTTGGTCTCTATTTTCCTGCAAGACAGGCACCCATTCTGCCTCCTGTTCTTCACCTTTTCTTAAGTATTCATCCCAATTAATTTCAGGCAACTCAACATTTTTTTCCAAGTGTACGTCAAGCTCTGACACCTTCGCTTCATGAATCGCTGCAAGAATGCCGCCGATTTTTTCACAATGACTATTTGTAATTTCCGTTGGTGTCAAGGTGGTTCCTTCAACCCAGTTGAACATGAGATAATACTGGGAATCCACCTTCTGTAAAATTTCGCCGTTAACATCAATAGCATTCACTGCAGGTATTTCCGCGGATAAGAAACGGGCAATCTTTTCTGATTGAATATAATTGATCAATGCCTGCGGCCTCTGCATGATTTGCGGATTTAATAGTTTTATAGCATACTTTCCTGTCGTTGTCTCAACTTCATACATTTTATGTAACAGCCCGCCGCTGGTTCGCTCTGGTTCAGCAACCAAATCCCCCAGAGACGAATGCATACATACATCTTCTATAATCGACTTTACGTGATGTTCTCTCATGGATTCCCCTTCTTCATTGCTTTATAAGGATTTGAACATATGCTTGTTTTTTATGTAATAGTCCCATCCGGATACCAAGGTTATAATCAGAGCTGAAAGAATGGTAGTCTGCCAGGAAGATTCCATTCAATACACCTCTGAATATTTAGTGATAGCATTTCATTTAATCTAACTAAACAATGAATTGAGTGGACCATGCTATGTATTTCGCTCCCCAGACAAACAGGAGCTGAGCAAGTAGTGTCCCCAGCAATCTGGAAGTGACCATCATCAATGACATGTTTTTCAGCTTGCTGTAGCTTCCCCTTTTGTTGACGACATCGTCCGCGATTACCGACAACTTCGGATCAATGAAAATCACCAGTAATATCGTCGCAATACCGTTGATAAGTCCTGAGGCCATAACAGCAGTATTGGATCGATCGGGAACAAGCAATGCCGCGTATAAAGAAGCCAGGACCCCGATTGTATAAATGGCGGTGATGACCATATTCACACAGAACAGCCTGATTGGGATATCCTTTACGCTGGTATTCTCCAAATAGGAAAACTTGGGAAGGCTGAAGTGTTGAATTCCACGCTTTATGTACTGCAGTGAAAATATCCTTTTCATCAAGGAAGGTACAGAACCTTTTTCCTCGGATAAATGAATGATAGCCCTGGAAAAAAGCGCTATAAAAGTGGGTAACAAAATGACCCCAAGGACAGTCCCTGCTGTCGAAGCACCAATGAGAATCCGGAATTGCCCTTCCACAAATCCCAGTGCATTCTCTTCCGGTGCATTATCAATAAGACTGCCTGTATAGGGCTGCTGCATCATATTAGCCAATCTTGAGACGATGACCATGATGTTAAAGAGTGATAAGGCGGATGCTATCATTTTCACTCTGGCTCCCGACAGCCTTACCGCATAAGCCAGGGTTTCAATCGTATGTATAGTAAAAATGAACAAAGCAATCATTATTAATTTTCCAGTAAGGAATTCCATTAGACTACCCTCTTTTAATCAGGCTCTTTTCGTAAACTTTGTTGATATGCCATATAAATTTCAACTATTATCCTGTTAAATATTATGAAAATCCCGGTGGGCAGGAAAGAAATAGCTGCTCGTCCTTTTCGAGAGTAAAACCTTTGAATACAGTCAAAAAATTCGACACCTGAGATTTTTCCGGACACAACAATATAAACGAAAAACGGCTTTTAATCAATTCACCCAAAGTCCAGGTATAGGGGGAGAGGTTGAAAATCTTTATCTTAAGTTATTTCCGAAAGCAGCAAAATACATGAGCAGGGACGGTACTTAAATGACCTTTCCAGGGGGTAGAGAAAAGACCATTAGCCGCTTCAAGGAATGCATTCACCTTCCCGTACTCTTCGTAACAATCAGCGGCCACTTTTCTTCCACAGGCTTGTTTTACTTCTTCTGGACTTTCATGTTCCCGATACCTGAAACACTCAGTGAATGTAGGGATATTTGCTGAAGAACTGCATCATTTTATTTGTTCTCTTTTCAATGATTAATAAGTGATGATCTGAACGACAAGGCTGACGACCGTGAACAAAACTATTCCGTAAAAGACAAAACCTACATTCGCCTTCAGTCCGCTGTCCTTTTGTACCTTTCCATAGGCACGGCTCGCAGACAGGTTCGCCATTTGTGATGTGATGCCGCCGCTGCTGCTGAAGAAGAAAACGACGATAGTCAGCGTAAAACCGATAAAAAAGCTCCATTCCTTATAGGAGAATAAAAACAGGATGCTTCCAACCCAAACCAGGATACTTAGGATTGCTGCTGTCACAATCGTTCCAACCAGATTCTTTTTCATAGTCTTCCACCTTTTGAATTTATTTCCACTTCGTTTAGGATTTGACGACATAACAATCCAAAAGGTTTCAAAAACCTTCAATTTAAAACCGGGGACTTTAAAACCGGGGACTGTCCCCGGCTGCGTTAAAGCGTTAAAGTATTCCATCCATTTGTTCTCAATTTCTTAATATATGTATCAAAACTTAAGTGTACCAGGTCGATGGCAAGCGGAGTCAATGATACCCAGCATAAGTCCTGTGAGTAATCGATTGTGACTTTCACCACTTCGTAGCCATTGTGGTAATCCGGATCAAACCCTGGATCATCAAGAATGTCCCCTTTTACAGGGCGGAAATCGGACTCGAATGTTTTCATCAACGTTTCCATTTTGCCTGCTTCATGATTGGATGCAAGGAAAAGCACAAGATTGATTTTCATGTGTTCCATCCCTCTCCCTTTTCACAAATATTTCTCCATGCGGATGTCATTCCACATACGCCCCTGCCAATACGTAAAGTCCCTCACGACACCTATTTTCTTAAAGCCTGATTTTTCATATAACCTAAATGCCTGTTCATTAAATTCAAATACTCCAAGCTCTACCCGCTTCAGCCCTTCATTCCGTGCCTGATTCGCCAAATGTTCTACAGCCAGATAGCCGACCCCTTTTCCGCGTCCTTCTGCTTCGCCGATCGTGATACCCATCCACGCAGTCCCTTCTTCTTTTTTAAAAAGATGGCCGGGATCGACCATGTAGTTCATTTCACCAACCAGCAAGTCATCCAAATAAATTAAAAAATATTTGTGATTCTCCAGCCTTTTCGTCAATTCTTCAACAGTGACTTCCTGCCTTCGATTTAACTCCTCTATACTCTGGCTTGGACGTATGAGAGGTATGAGGGCAGGATCATTTTCCCAGCGGTTAAAAGACTCCGCAATAGCTTGAGTTGGCTTCACTAATTTTTCAATATATATAGTCATTTTTTCTCTCCTGTTCATAATTTACTGTTGATCAACCGTTCAACTCCTAGAGTACAGCATAACCAGCCGGTTTACCATCCACTTTTGCCTGGCCATTCCAGTGTAAGTTTGTTTTCAGAAAAAAAGCTCCCCATCCATTTGTTTATTAAACCGAATTTTTAAAGTGTTGTATACGGAAAGAAATCAAGAGCCGGGATTCCCCTCTACTTTTTTCTCTCGAATAAAGGTAAGCAGTCCTTTTCTTCCTTGAAATTTTAATTTATAGCAGCAAAATTTACTCAATGAGATGAAAAAAAGAACCCCCATCAGCCTGGAAGGTTCCTTGTGAAAATGTATGGATTGTATCGCTGTGTTGCTTCATGTATAAACACTTGCACAGGTTCCGGCTGCCGGCTCATAGTAACAATGATTCTTAAACTGTCCAGCAAATGGCTGGCCGTACCATGTTGGAGGGCACGGTGCGTAGGGATTGAAATACCAGAGAGCATATTTGCCCGGGTGCTGTCTCCAATAATCCAAATTCTGCTTCGCTAATCTTTTCTCTACGGACCTCGCCCTGTTATAAAAAAGATTCCCTTTCTGTACAGCTTCGAAGGAATAATTCCCTCCCTGCACCTGAAAAATGACATCATTGATTGTCCGCACATCCTTGAAATCCAAACAATCGGCCACTGCACGATTCACGATAACGTTACCAACATACAGCATCCCTTGCTTTCCTTCACCTTCGGCTTCCGCCCTCATCATCCTCGCCATCAACGCCACATCTGCATCTCTGTATTTAACTCTTGGCATTTTTCTCACCTCAAAAATAGTGTATGAAAAATGCTTGCGTTGATGTCATTATTTACAAACAAAGGGGTAACTTTCAGGCTGTAGAGAATGGACAAATAAAAAATAATCCATGTTGGTTAGTGCATACTATATGGCATACGACATTTAGGGATGGATTCATATGCAGACATCATTTTTACTCTTTTTCATCATTTTGGGCTTGATTTTCGGGGACTGGAAGAACTGGAAAGACTACTACCCAACCCTGCTCTTCTGGATAATCGGGGACCTTCTATACGAATCCCTTCTATCTGATTACCGTGTCTGGGAATTCAAGCCTGTTTGGATTGACCGCTTCATCCTCCCCACCCATACACTCATCGCAACCGGTATTGCCTTCCTTGCCTACCCTTTTGCCATTGTGATCTTCCTTGGCCGTATGCCCAAATCAATGCTTCATAGAATCTTCTGGATCATTCTATGGGCTCTCCTCTTTGAGTGTGTTGAGATCGTCGCCTACCTGGGTGATAGCATTAAACACCATCATGGATGGTCGCTTCTCTGGTCCCTCTTATTCAATTTGGCCACTTTTTCAATCCTGATGCTTCATAAGTGGAAACCCTGGACTGCCTGGCTGTCTTCTATGTTCATAATTGCCGTCTTATTCATTGTATTTGATGTCCCTCTGCCGGATTAATATTTGAAACACGTTTGATGAGAAATCCATTAATGACTTCCACAAATTTATCCGTTTCCTCAAGGTCGGGAAAATGGGCACTTCTGTCAAAAGTAACCATCCGGCTGTCAGGCAGATTTCCATGAATGATTTTGGACACGGGAATACCTGTGTTTCTGTCAAAGATTCCCGTAATGATCAATACGGGATTACAAATACCTTTAAGACGGGAGACTAAAGGCGTTGTCACAGGATTTGTTTGCAATCCCTTGGCAAGTAACCCCGTATTCCTTAATTTGCTCTCTTCCCACCACTGCCGGTTCTTCCGGGCGATCTCCTGGTTTTCAAATAACAGGGCATCCACCATTTCTGTGCTGGCAAGCTCCCAAACGCGCTTGTATAATTCTTCCACCCCAAGGATTTCTAGTCCCTTCACTGCAAACAGGGAGTTGGCAACTGTTAAAAAACCTGCTATCTGAACTACTTTGTGAATATCTAAGTCCATTAAACTTGGGCCTGAAAGGATGATTTCATTGATTGATTCCGGGTGAGCATAGGCAATTTCGAGTGCCAGTTCCCCGCCGAATGAATACCCCAGCAAATCCACCCTTTCCACCTTCAACCATTTCATGATTTCAATAAAGTCCTTTACCAGAAGCTCGATCGAATAGTCATTTTCTGATACCGGGAAACCTGACCTCCCGCAACCGCGCTGTTCATAATATACAAGAGTCCGGGATTTAGATAATAATGGCCCGGCCGTCCTTTCAAAGACATAATGATTTCCGCCTGGACCACCATGAAGGATGACCAGCGGAGTCGTTTCTTGTTCGCTGCCCTCTATCTTGACCCAATGCTGAATTCCATTTATCTCAACAAGGTATTCTCCATTCGTTAGGTTCAATGGTATTAAGCTCCTTTTTATCAGTTGCTAAACTTTAATTTTCCCGTAATGTATAAGATCTTCAAATCCCCCCTCTTTCAGCACATGTTCTTTAAGCAAACCTTCTTTTTTCATCCCGATTTTTTGCAGGACCCTTCCGGAAGAAGGATTCGATCCAAAATGGCGTGCGTATACTTTATGATAATCCATCTCTCAACTATTGCTTCCGCAGCTTCTGTTGCATAGCCTTTCCCCCAATAAGGTTCTCCGATCCAATATGCAATTTCGCCGTTTTTGAACTTTTGGTTATTTGATAAGGCAATGGCTCCGAATAGTTCTCCTGAAGTTTTGTCTGTAACGGCAAATTCATATAATTGATTGTGCTTAAAATTTGCTTGATGACTTGCTCTCCAGTCCCTGGCATCATTGACTGAATAAGGTTAGGGTAAGTACAGGGTGTTTCTAACACGTTTTCGTGAATTTTTGTTGTTTAAAAGTAATGGATTTCCGCTCCAGACGCACGACTCCGCGGGGCGGGCGCTGAGCCTCCTCAGCTTCGCCTGCGGGGTCTCATCTGTCCCGCTAGTCCCGCAGGAGGTCGCACGTCTTCCGCTCCAATCGCCTGTGCACTAGGGTATTGGGTAAAATTCTTTAAAAGCAACAATTATCAGAAGATGGCCTACTAAAAAGATTATTATTGTTACAAATCTCGGCAACGGATACGACGTCATTCTTTTAAAATGAACTTAAGATCAAATGGGCAGTAGCAATTTTTCGTTTATAAACATGAATCAGCCATGTACCCCCTTTGGAATTCGTCCTTCAACCTTTCCCCCTTATACACGTACTCCTCTTGAAGAATCCCATAGACAGCGCAGTCTTTATACTGATTCTTAGCGTTTCGGATCATATGCCTGATGACTCCTTCTCTCACCATGCCTGCCTTGCTCATCACCCTGCCGGAAGCAGGATTGTCAGTGTTATGGGCAGCCGCCACCTTATGTACATTCATTTTCCTGAAAGCAAAAGCAAGGACCTCCTTCAATGCCTCGGTTCCGTAGCCATGGTTCCACCATTGAAATCCAAGGGAATAGCTTACTTCACAATTACCGGTGCTTTCATCAAAATCATATAAATCAATTTCCCCGATTAATTCTCCGCTGTGTTTCAGCTTGATGGCCCAATAGCAGAAGTTTTCATTCGCATATTGAGAGACTATGCCGTTTACCCGCTCCTCTGTTTGGGAGAGGATTCTGTGCGCTGCACTGACACGATTATCAGATACCCGTTCATCGGAAAGCCAGCGGTCAAAAGCGTTCTGGGCGTCATGCAGGGTAAACTTCTCAAGGATTAACCGGCCGGTCTCAATTCTCGGAGTCCCTAAAAAAGATATCATTCCTCAGCTGCCTCCAATTCTTCGTAAACATCCTTGTAATCACTCCCCAGAATGATCTCTTTCGGAAGGAGTGCCGTCCATTCCGCTACAGATGAATCCGGATTGTTCCTCACATAGCTTTGGACCACCTGAAATCCAACCTTGTAGTTTGACCACATTGGAATGCCTTTACTTGAATAGCCATTAAAAAATTCGTAGTACCTGTTAGTATCCCAATCGTTCCCATTCTCCCGAAGCTCATCAAACACTTTTTCCTGTAATCTTTCAGATAACGGTTCCGTCCAAGGGACTTTATAGTCAGGGTATATACTATTGGCGAATGCATCAGCTTTTCCTTCCAATAGGAAGTATTCCAGAATGGAAGGTGCTTTGTCAGCTCTATTTTCCGTTTGCAGTGTATGATGGTATTCGTGTGCGACGAGATATTTCAATCCTTCTTCTTCAAATGAAGGGTCCAAATTCAACACCACTGTATCCTCGCTAACAGCTACGCCAGAAAGCCCTCCCATTTTTTCAATGACAAACCGTTCATCTGGATTGACCGGCAGAATGATGATGGTCTTGTCTTCTCCCGCCATTTTTTGTGCGGAGTCTTTAATGCCTTGTTCGACGAGTTCGAGGATCCTTTCTTCGTCATCCAAAAGAACTTTCGCATTTTCCTTCAGTTTCGTTATATTGGTATTCGGAGAGAGGAAAGAAAAGTAATCATGATAAATATGGGCATCCGCCTCGGCAACCTGCTTTCTGAGCGGAGTGACCACTTTCTCCCTGTATACTTCCTTTTTGACTGCCGCAGAGTCGTTTTCAACTGCTTTCGCGTACTCCCAGATCTCCTTGTTCAACATTATGACATGAAAAGTCTGGTCACCAACCGTTATTTCGTTATTTGCCTTTGTTTCGCCTGCGGCAGCTTGTGCGGTTTTTACTTTGTCCTCCTGTTTTAACGAGAGCTTGTCCCCTTCACCGGCTTGCTTGTCAACGTTGGAACAGCCGGCGATCATCAAGAATAGTGAACTGGCTAATAATACGAAACGTTTTCTGAACAAGTATATCCCCTCCATTATTGGTTATAAATGGATACGATTTAGATTATAAAAAGTTTCAAATACTTACTCTATGCTTTTCAAAAACTGTTCAATTTCACTGGGACTTCCCAATACAACGATCGCCTTTCCTTCCGGAAGATGTGCCAGCTTTTCCAGAATATTTGGTTTTTTCGTTACAGGATACTCCCAAACCCATTTTATAAACCTGAAATCAATCTTTTCTTCACAGCCCTCCCGCATATCCGGTCTGGTACGGTTTCGATTTTTGACCATCCTCTTTAGGACACGATAGACACAGAGAAAACGGGACAAGTCCAGGAAAATGATTGTATCAGCTGCTTCCAGCCGGATATCCAGAGTGCCATTGTAATTTCCATCTATGATCCACTTTTCCTTCTTCACCAGCTCTGACTGTATTTTAATTTGTTCTTCCCGCGAGGTCATTTCCCAGCCTGGTTTCCAAAGCAGTCTGTCCAAATGCCAGACATCTATGTCCAATTTCCCTCCTAATCTATTTGCCAAGGTTGTTTTTCCAGAACCGCCAGAGCCTATTAACGCAATCTTTTCCATACCAAGACCCCTTTCTTTTTCAACGATAAAAAAGCTTATCTCTTGCTTTAGATAAGCCGCTGCTATTCTATAAATCCACTACTTGAAGGACTTCGCCGGTATCCCGCTGGACCAAGTTGAGTTCTTTCAGTTCTCCGGCTTCTTCTTTCTCGAAGTACCAAAGTGATAATCCTTCCAAATTATTGTCCTTGACCACTGTTTGAGGAAGCATCTCAAGATTCAATATGTCTGCCGGCTGTCCGTCAATGGTGATCATGTTTTCATCTCCATCTCTGATCAACCCATACACAAGATGATCGCCATGTCCCTGGTATCCCGAAATCTCATCCAGGTCTTCAATATTTCCGATAGGGCTCCAGGTGAACATTCCTGCTTTCCACCCGAAGATTCCTTCATCGACCATTGTTGCCCCAAGGTTGTTTCCGTCTTTAATAAAGAAATACAACGCCTTTCCATTCATTATGTATGACGGTATAAGCACGAGATCGTTATCTTCCGCCAATATCGCCTGGTGAGGTTCCCTATACGAGCTTTGCTGTTCTTGAAACCCCCAGGTTATGAGCAAGGCGGCAAAGAACAGGATGAAACCAACCATTTTGATAATCGAATGTTTCTCCATGATTTCTCCCTCACTTTTACCAATATCACCTAATTTTAACATACTTAATAGAAAAAAAGTCCCGTTGTCTTCCTATTGCACCCGGGACCTTTCATTTTCTAGGAGGATGAATCTGAACGCGAACTCTCTTTCTTTATTAACCAGCCCATTGGCAGATACGTAATGACGAATACAATAAGCGCTGCAATTTCCAGTATTAAATAATACAAAATGCCTGAACCGAAAAAGGACAAGATGGTCGTGGATTCTGTAGGACTGGCTAAATAGAAGAAATTCGTGTCCAGTAGCAGATTAATGAAGAATATCGGCAAGGCAATCACGTTCAAGAGAAGGAATGCTTTCAAGACAGCCTTCTTCGGTACCCGATAGCCTTCATAGATGATAAAATACAAAACCGACCATGAAATCGCAGCATGGTGCAGGAAGTATTTCAAAAAACGAAAATGAGGGAATTGATAGGTTAACTCAGGTGTCACCATACTGAGGATTGCCGGGAGCGATCCAGTAAAGAACAACAAATAAAACGCTTTCTTACTTGGCTTAATAAATAGATAAAGAGCTATAAAGGTACTGATTGAACAGAGGTGCAGCGGCAGATTCCCGATCTCCCATTGATCAGTCAAAATCAGCCATAGCTGCTGGGAAACTTCACTCAGAATCAATATAGCGAATAAAGACCACTTAATCCACCGACTGAAAGGCATCAAAACATCCCTGAAAAAAATGAACCATAAAGCAACAGCAATGAACAGCAAAAGCATTACGTTATGCGGTACAGAAAACAACTCAAACATATCCACTTCCGTAACCGAAAACATCATCATGCCACCCCGATCCCTTTTGAAATAAAGTGGTTATCATGAATAGTTTATTCGGCAAAGGGCTGTCTCGATCGTTGTCCCTTCTGCTTTGAATAGAAAGATTTACAAACATTCAGCAGAATTTCCATGGACTGGTTCACAATGGTTCCATAAGAGAATAGACCAGGGACGGCAGCCCGAATCCGGGTTTAATGAAGGCTCCATTTCTGCTTATTACCATTCAATGTAAATTATGAATGGCAACCTGTCTTTGCCGTAAAACCCTACGGTAAACACAAAGAAAAAAGCTGCTCTTTCATTTCCGAGAGTAAGACATGGAAAAGCAGGCTATTGGGATCTTTCCGAAAGATACGATTAATGCTATTTCTGGCCTAATAAAGGTATGTATGTAAGCAAACTTACTACATGAAAATGAGTTATTAAAATCCCCTCTGTCACAAAGGTGGAGAATCAATAAACTTGTGAGAAAATACATTACTAAAGAAAAGTTTGAAAGTGCCCTTTTGTGATGGAATGTAGACCGAGTTATTGTTTTCTGAAAGGAAGATTATCACCCCCAGCATTCTTGATCGATGGGGCAGTGGATTGAACCTTAAATGAATGAGTAGATTTTAAAAAGGGATTTTCATTCTTTTGGGAAAACCAGGGATGCTTATTGTGAGTAGTATAGATAGAAATGGTTTTTCACTAGAATCGGGGTTTAGATGTGAGGAGCATTTTCTGATTCGGACTCTTTTTTGGGGTTTTGGTGATTTTTGTCCGAATACCCGCCTGATTCGGACTCTTTTTCTGTTTCCCAGCCCTTTTTTGTCCAAATCCTGGCCTGATTCGAACTCTTTTTCCACTTTCCAGCTTTTTTTGTCCGAATTCTGGCCTGATTCGGACTCTTTTTCTGTTTCCCAGCCATTTTTGTCCGAATCCTGGCCTGATTCGGACTCTTTTTCTATTTTCCAGACATTTTTGTCCGAATCCCTGCCTGATTCGGACTCTTTTTCTGTTTCCCTGCCCTTTTTGTCCGAATCCTGGCCTGATTCGGACTCTTTTTCTACTTTCCAGCCCTTTTTGTCCGAATCCTGGCCTTATTCGGACTCTTTTTCTGTTTTACAGCGATTTTTGTCCGAATCCCTGCCTGATTCGGACTCTTTTTCTGTTTCCCTGCCTTTTTTGTCCGAATCCTGGCCTGATTCGGACTCTTTTTCTATTTTCCAGCCCTTTTTGTCCGAATCCCGGCCTGATTCGGACTCTTTTTCTGTTTCCCTGCCTTTTTTGTCCGAATCCTGGCCTGATTCGGACTCTTTTTCTGTTTTTCAGCCTTTTTTGTCCGAATCCCTGCCTGCCTCATGCAAAACCAAAACCGGGCATCTCAACAATGCCCGGTTTTGCAGATTGGTATATTTATCAGCCTTTTACCGAACCCGCAGCAATTCCTTCTACTATGCGGTCGCTGAGGATGAAGTATGCGATCAGTACTGGGATGATGCTGATCATCAAGGTTGCCCCGATTGCACCCCAGTCTGTTAGGTATTGTCCGACAAAGTTATTGACACCGACTGTGATGGTTTTCCATTTGTCGGAGCTCATGAAGGTTTGGACGAATACGAATTCATTCCAATTGTAGATCATGTTGATGATGACGGTTGTCGACAGGACCGGCATCGTCATCGGCAATGTGATCTGGAAGAAGATCCGGTGAATCGAGCAGCCGTCCATGACTGCCGCTTCTTCGATTTCCCTTGGCAGTGATTTGTAGAAGCCGGTCAGAATCATGATGGTGATCGGCAGGTTGAATGCGACGTAGGAAATGATGATCGATAATGGGTTATCAATCAGGTTGACCGATTTGAAAATATTGAACAATGGAATCAATGTTGAATGCAGCGGGATCATGTATCCTGCCATGAACAGTCCGAGGACAAGCCCGCTCAGCTTCCAATGCATCCTTGTTACAGCGAATGTCACGAAGCTGGCGAGGATGACAGTCAATATGACGGCAACGACCGTATAAAGTACACTGTTAAAAAAATAGGTATCTATGTTTCCTGTTGTCCAGGCTTTTACATAGTTGCCCCACTGCGGATCCTGCGGCAGAGCAAACGGGGACATCCCGAATACCTCTTGATTTGTCTTCAAAGAAAACATGAACAGCCAGATTAACGGATATACCTGGACAATTCCGATTATTCCGAGAATGATATAGAGAATGCCGAAGCCGATTCTTTTTCCTAAGGACTTGCTTGTTTTATAAGAAGCTGGGAGTGTCGGCTGTACTTGTGACTGTGTTTCCAATGCAGCTTTGCTCATCATTTTTTCTCCCCTTTCTTAATATTCCGTTTCATTGTTTGTTGTCATTAATTTTTGGATGATCCAGGTCATCACAAGGCAGATCACCAATAAGCCGAAGCCGATGGCACTTCCGTAACCGAAATTGTATTTGCTGAAAGCTTCCTTGTACATGTAAGACGCCATCACTTCACTGGCCCCATTCGGTCCGCCGCCAGTCAGGACGAAAATCAAATCGAAGTATTTCAGAGAACCGACGATTGCCAGGATGACCATCACTTTAATCACACCGGAAATCAACGGTACTTTGATTTTATAAGCAATCTGGACAGGCGTGGCACCGTCGATCTTCGCTGCTTCCACTAACTCCTCTGGTACATTTTTCAATGCCGCATAGAAGATGATGATATAGAAGCCGGCATACTGCCATACAATCGGGAAGAACAAGGCATACAACACAATATTCGGGTCTGCCAGCCATACCGGCGGATTTTCGAAACCGACCAGGACCAGCAGCCTGTTCAGCATGCCATTTGACGGGTCAAAGATTTTTGCCCACAGCTGTCCGATTGCAACGGAAGATAACAGCATCGGAATCAGATAAATCTTTCTGAAAAAGTTGGCGCCTTTGATCTTACTTGCCAAGATCAAGGACAAAATTAAATAGCCGACGAGGCTCAATGTGGAAAACAATCCAAGCAGGATTGAGTGCCAGGTGCTCTTCCAGAACATCGAGTCCTTGACCAGTTCTATGTAGTTATCCATTCCGGTGAACTTCATCTGGCCGATTCCGTTCCAATCCATCAGGCCGTAATATCCGGTAAGGACGATCGGGATGTAGATTAATAGGAGAATCAGGATTAATGCAGGAAGTACATAAAGGCTGATAACCCATTTGTTCGACATTACACTTCTCATTTTCTATACTCCCTTCTTGATAACAGGCTTTCCCCAAAAAACTGTGGAAAAGGGGCATATGCCTCCTTTGGATAAAGCGATGGAGGGCATAATGGTATGCCCTCCATCAAAGAATTGTATTACTCTTGCTCTTTGGCCAGTTCGTCCGCGTGCTGCTTCACGAATTCTTCCGGAGTCACTTGTTTTCCGAACAGAGCTGTTACCAGGTCATGGTGAAGCTCGGAGACTGCAGGGCTTGATTGTGTATCAAAGTAAGTTGTCACATTGGAAGCTGCAGCCAGATCATCGAGGATTTCAATGTACATCGGATCAAGCTCCAGGCTGGCAGTGTCCACTTTTGTTGCCGGGATGACACCAGCATCTGTTACTGATTTCTCTCCCCATCTCTTCACAAGATAGCCGACGAAATCCTTCGCTTCATCTTGGACTTTGGAATCTTTTGCAACGAATAGGCCGACTCCTGGACCACCAACGTAACTGTCGATGGACTCACCTTTTCCGCCTTCATACGTCGGGAATTTGAAGTAGCCGATCTTATCTTTGAATTCTTGTGTTACATCAGGGCTTGTTGTGTAGTTAGGAAGCTCCCATGTAGCTGTCAGGAACATTGCCGCCTGTTCATTCATGAAGTAGCCTTTGGCATCGTCATTTGATAACGCGCTGGCGCCTTTCACGAAACCGCCCATGTCAACAAGGTTTTGAATTTCTTCTGCTGCCTGTTTGATGGCTGGATCATCGAATTTTGCTTTGCCATCGATGACATCTGTAAGGATTGTAGAACCGCCGATCCTGTCCGCCATATACATGAACCAGAATGATGCCGGCCATCCATCTTTCGCACCGACTGTAGCAGGTGTAACACCCGCATCTGCCAATGTTTTCACGACGTTTTTGTATTCTTCATAAGTCTTTGGAACTTCCAGCCCGTGCTTTTTGAAGATCTCTTTGTTGTAGAATACATAAGAGATGTTCAATTCCAGTGGAAGGCCGTACGTTTTTCCATCGACTGCATAGGATTCTTTCACTCCGGGGATGAATTCAACCCCGCCTGTATCCACATCATCAAGAGGAGTCAGCATGTCGCCTTCTACATAAGGCTGGATGAATCCGTCCGACCAGGTCATCCCGATATCAGGAAGCTCATTGGATGAGGCAAGGACTTTCAGTTTTTCCCTGTATTGATCCGGGTTAAGGATTTCTGTTTCGATTTTCACATCATGTTCTTTCTCATATTCACCAATGATGTCTTTCACAATGGAGAACTGTGCATTTGAACTGCCTTCAGGCCATAAATGCATAAATTTGATTACTTTCTTGCCATCCGCACTGGCTTCCTCAGATCCTGAAGAAGAACAGCCTGCAAGTGCAAGTGAGACGAGCAACAGTGAAGCCATCATGATTGCAACCGCTTTCTTTTTCAACAATGTAAGATCCCCCTTTGACCTTGTTTGTATTGTTTCTTACATTTCTAGTGTACCGTCAGAGAGTTCTGAAAAATAGGTAACAACGATTAGGAAAAATACTACTATTTTTAGAAAGCGGTTTCATCATGCGCTTTTCTATATGCGCTCGGTGTCATACCTTCCAGTTCTTTGAATATCTTGATAAAATACTTTGCCGTCCTGTAACCCGATTCTTCTGCTATTTCGTTGATTGAAAGGTTGGTAGAGAACAATAAGTCCTTTGCCCTTTGAATCCTCCTTCTTGTCACATATTCACTGAACGTCATCTTGACATGATCCTTAAAAAGGACGCTCAGGTAGCTCGCATTCAAATGCACATGGTCCGCGACTTCTCTCTGGGAAAGTTCATTCTTCAGATGACTGTTGATATACTCAATTGCTTCCTTAATGGGTGCCGGTACTGAAGCATTCTGGCTGCCTGCCTGTACCAGTTTCTTGTCCACTACTTTCTCGATGGTTTTTGCCCGTTCTTGTCTTTCCACCGCTTCCGCTGCAGCTTCGACCGCCTCTATCAGGGTTTTCTTACTGATAGGCTTGAGGAGGTAGTTGATGACCCCGAGCCTCAGTGCTTCCTGGGCATATTCAAATTCCGAGTACGCGGAGATGACGATGATGACCGGCAGGATATTCTGTTCCTTCGCCAACTTCAATAATTGAAGGCCGGTGATTTCCGGCATTCGGATGTCGGTGATCAAAATATGGACTTTGTTTGCTTTCATGGATTCAATTGCCTCTTCACCATTGGAAGCAGTCATGACGTGATAATTCCCGTCCGCCCATTTATCCAGGATCTTGGCCAGGCCTTGGCGTGTTCTTGGTTCATCATCGGCGATCAATAACGTTTTCATCACTATCCCCTTCCCCCTTTACAGGTATTTCAAATGAAACCTTCGTTCCTATATCAGGTTGACTCACTATTGTCAGGCCAACCTCCATACGATTTGGATAATATAATTGGAGGCGTTTGTTCACATTGGTGATGGCCATCCCATTACCGGAAGGGTTCGAAAGGACGCCTCCCCCCTCCATAGCCTCATAGATGGATCTTAATTTTTCCTGGGAGATCCCCGGTCCATCGTCTTCCACTACAACCCTGAGATATCCTTCAACCCCGGCAGGCTTGATTGAAACAGACAGGGTGCAGGGGTCTGTTGTATTTCCTGCGCCATGGAGCACTGCATTCTCGATCAAGGGCTGAATCAGCAGCTTGGGTATTCTGACTTGTTCCAAATCTTGTGCAATATTCAAATTCCATTTTAGATCGTCTCCAAAACGCATCTTCATGATATCCATATAATTTTGGATATGCTGAATCTCTTCTTTAATGCTGACCCAGTCTCCGTTGGTCTGTTTTGTTATTGTATAGCGGAAAAGCTCTGACATCGACACCACGAATTCAGCGAGATCCTCTTCGTCTTTGTCCTCTAAAGCCCATTTCAGTGCATCGAGAGTATTAAACAAAAAATGAGGATTGATTTGGGCCTGCAATGCTTTCAATTCACTGCGGCTGCGTGTGATTTCCTTCTGATATACCATCTGGATAAGGTGGTTGGTCTGCTTTGCCAGCTGGTTATAGGTGCTGTTCAGTTCATTGATCTCATTTACGGTTGTCACACTGGGGTTCATAGATAAAGATCCCGCACTTGCCTGCTGCATCGTTTTAGTCAACTTGATGATCGGCCTCGTGATAAAAGAGGAAAGCAGAAGCGAGCTTACCAGGAAGATGATGAACCCGATGATCCCGGAAATAATGATGACCATCCGAAGTACGCTGATACCGGCCGTGAGTTCCTTGATCGGTGTCAGGATGATCAGGGTCCAATCCGTGATTTGTGACGTTTTCCTGGTGACGATGTACTCAATATTGTTCAAGGTGATACTTCCATCGTTTTTCTCAACGATCGGTGTCAAAGGATCTTCGTAATTTGATAGGATCGGCTTCATGTCCTTATCAAATAATAGTGAAAACTGATTCGTTACATCTGTCTCATTTTCAAACTGCAAATAATTGCGGTAGACGCTGATGAGCAGGTATCCTCCTGTGTCATAGCCTTTCCCCATGAGATTCACCCTCCGCAATGCCAGCAGGTTATCGGAATTATTGGGATCATCGCCGATCCAGATCAAGCCCCCGTTTGCCTTATCGGCACTGATGATCCATTTTTTATCAATCCTTGTGACAAGGCTGGTGTCGTCTAAAGGCAGCAGCCGGTTCATGTTTCGTGTATAAAGCTCGAAGGAAAAGATTCCATCCGTATTGGCCTGTATATTATTGACGATTCCTTCAAGTTCCTGACGTTCGTTAAAATCTACAGCTTTTCCTTCATATGTTTTTTCCAGGACGTTTTGTATGTTCCTGTTCGTCATTACCAGCTTGGAAGCAGTGCTGATCTGCTTGTATAGAGATTCCAGGCGTCCATTTGCTTCCAGTGCGGTTTGTTCTATCTGTTTCTCAGCATTATTCTTCAACAAGGTAGATACCTGGTTGTACGTAAGGATACTGACCATTGCCAGCACCGTTGCCATGACAACCAAAAAAACAAATGATATCTGATTGCGGAGCGTGTTCCATTTTTGCAGGTTTTTCAACATGAACATTACGCCCTTCTACTTTACTAAAATAGTTTTTTAAGAATACTATATCTTATTTTTTCAAAAACGTTAATACTATTCCTAAATATCTGAATATGGTCTATAATGAGAGACAAACAAAATTGCAAGTGCATAACAAAGGGGTCATATTGTATGAATAACCGGGCATTCAGGGGGCTGTATTCCCTTACCGAATGGATCACAAAGTTCGCCTATTTAAATATTCTATGGATCGGCTTCACTCTCATGGGACTGGTCGTTATAGGCTTTTTGCCGGCAACCGTTTCATTGTTTACTATTCTCCGCAAATGGATAATGGGAGATTATGAGATTCCAATCCTTCAAACGTTTTGGACAACCTATAAGAGAGAATTATTGAAAAGTAATTTATTAGGAGGCGTTTTTGCCTTATTAGCGGGTGTGGTCTATCTGGACCTTCACTTTATGAGCCTGACTGGGACTAATGAATTCCAGGTAACGCATATTCCTCTTTACCTTATGATTCTTATAATTGTGATGACCGTGCTGTATACCATACCGGTGTATGTTCACTATAATGCAGGCTTGGCACAGGTGTTTAAAAATGCTTTCCTGATCATGCTGCTGAACCCTGTTTCGAATATTCTTCTGCTCGCAGGAGTCATTGCAGCGCTGTTTGTCATGGATGCCCTTCCTGCACTGCTGTTCATCTTCGGAGGAAGTTTTACAGCTGCCATCATCATGTCAGCCTGTTATCTTGCCTTTCAGCGAATCGATAAGAAACAAAAGGAATCACAGACCGCATAATAAGCTCCTTTATTACGTTACCGCTTTAAAGCACCGGGGGACAGTCCCTCAGCGCTTTAAAGCGGTAACGTATTTGTGTCTGCCGAGCTTAATAGTTCGCTTACGGTTAGCAGTTCAAATCCTTGCCGTGTCAGTTCATCGATCAGTATTCTTACTGCTTCGATTGTTTGTGAACGGTTTCCGTAGCCATCGTGGAAAAGGAGTATGCTCCCATTTCCAACAACACTCCTTGTTTTCTCCAGGATGAAATCCACCCCCGGCCGCTCCCAATCGGAAGCTTCCATATTTGCGGCGCCAATCATCATCGGGAAGCCTTTTTCATTCAAAAGCCGAGATGTTTCCTTGTCATAATCCAGATATGGCGGCCGGAACAGAACAGGCGATTGTCCCGTCAACCTTTCGATCAGTTTGGATGTTTCATCTATTTCCCATGATGCTTTTTCACAGTTGATTTCAGTGAGTTTTGGATGTGTGTATGTATGATTTCCAATTTCATGGCCAAGACCTGTCACTGCTTTGACTAAGTCCGGTGAGTTCTGCATTTGTTCCCCAATCATAAAGAAAGTTGCCTTCCCGTTTGCCTTTTTAAAGATTTCGAGCACCTGGGGTGTATAGACAGGGTTAGGTCCATCGTCGAATGTAATGGCAATGGCTTTTTTCCTGGTGATGACATTTTGAATTATGGGACTGGACATCTCTATGCCTGCCTTTTTATATAAATTTTTTAATTAACGCATTTTTTGTGGCTGGTACAAATCAAGGGATAGGTGCCAGGTACAAAACGACCGTTTCGTACCTGGTACCACATTGGAACTTCCCCTCAATCAATATGGTCCGCGAATGTATTCTTCCACATTTTCCTCATAGAAGCGGCGGATCCGTTCCTGTTCTTCGGCAGAGAATGGCTTGGTTTCCAATGCTGACAAGTTATCTTGAACCTGTTTTAAATTTTTGAACCCGGGAATGATGGCCGTTATATCTTTTTGATCCAGAAGCCAGCGTAACGATGCACTTGCCATGGAGTTTCTGCCCTCAGCTATCCACTTCAGCTGGTCAGCGAGTTCAACCCCTTTCTTGAAACCCAGCCCGGCGAATGTTTCACCCACATTGAATGCTGCACCATTCTCATTGAAATTGCGGTGATCGTCTTCTTCAAACACATGGCTCTTGCTGAATTTCCCTGTCAGCAGCCCGCTTGCGAGTGGAAGCCTGACGAGAAGGCCGGCCCCCTTTTCATTTGCTGCGGGAATCAATTTTTCCATTGGCTTTTGGCGGAACATATTGTAGATAATCTGCAGGCTCTTTACATTGGGGTTCTCCAAGCTGATCAGACCTTCTTCAACAGTTTCCACACTAACACCATAATGCCGGATCTTCCCTTCTTCCTTTAACCGGTCAAGCACTTCAAACACACTGCCATCCCTTAGGATTTCGGTTGCGGGGCAATGGATTTGGTATAAATCGATTGCCTCCCTGTTCAGGCGGCGAAGGCTGTCTTCACAATAGCTCTTCACCTGTTCGTAACTATAATTTGCCGGGTCGAAAATATCTCCCTGACGGCAGAATTTAGTGGCAATATAGATTTCATCTTCTTTCCCTCTGGTCGCTTCTGCCAGTAATTCCTCACTATGCCCATCGCCATAAACATCTGCAGTATCAAAGAAATTGACACCCTGGCCAATGGCGTATTCCAGTGACTTCAAAGCTTCTGCATCACTGGTTTTTCCCCAGGAACCGCCTATTGCCCACGTTCCGAAACTGACCTCGCTGATTTTGATTCCTGTGTTTCCCAATTCACGATAATTCATTTTCATTTCCCCTCTCTTTTCAATCCGAATCTAAATACAGTCTTGGAAAGATACTTCTCATTTACATCTAACTCCGTTGATGGGAATTCCGGATGATGTACGGCATCCGGGTATCCTTGGGTTTCCAAACAGATTCCCAGATATCTCTCCCCTTTCTTACCCCGGAAATCACTTGAAGAATCCAGGGAGTTTCCTGAATACACAACCACTGCCGGCTGGTCGGTTTCCACTGTAAGGGTGCGCCCGCTTTCGGGATCATACAAACCTATTTCCTCGTCATGATGTGTATTTAGAATAAAAGGATGATCATAGCCTTTGCCGGCCAGGACATTCTGCGGATGACCGGAGACAGTTCCCTCAGCAATTTCCCTGCCTTCAATAAAATCAAAAGGTGTATCCTTTACATCCAGCAAGGCCCCGGTGGGAATGAACCCTTCATCCAATTCCAGGAACTGATCACTTTTCAACTGAAGGGTATGCCGCAGCACGTCCCTTTTCAAGTCCCCGCTCAAATTAAAATAAGAATGGTTCGTCAATGTCACAATCGTTTTCTTATCGGTTTCCGCTTCATACTGTACGTTCAATTGGTTCTGATCATCCAATGTATAGGTGACCACCGCATTCAAATTGCCGGGATACCCTTCTTCCCCATCGGGACTGAAGTACCTAAAACGTACACCGCTTTCAAACGGTTCCGCGTCCCATACTGCTTTATTGAATCCTTTAATACCGCCATGCAAGTGGTTTTCGCCATTATTCCGGGCAAGCTTGAAGTGTTCCCCATCCAACTCGAACTCACCGCCCGCAATCCTGCCGGCGGCCCTTCCTGCAACTGCACCAAGAAAGGAAGCATCCCTCACATACTCCTCGAGGGTTTCATGTCCCAATACAATATTTCCAATGTTTCCAAATTGATCAGGAGCCAGAATCTTAGTGATGATACAGCCATAGTTAATGGCTGTGACTTCGATTCCATTCTCATTGCTCAGTATGAAAGCATATATTTCCCTGCCTTCAATTTCTCCAAATCTTTCTTTCAAGACTCTCATGCGCCTCCACCTTCCTTTCACCGATTCCAGTCAAAGCCCATTTCTGCGAGAAAGGCTCTGGCAAGTATCAAATGGCCTGCCGTCGACGGATGCACCCTGTCCCAGGCTATCGCGGCAGGATAAATCTCCTTTAATATCCTGTTGAATGCTGCCTGTGAATCAATGAATAGGCAACCTGTTTCCTTGGCTATCTTCCGCACAGTCCGTCCATACTCATCCATCGTCCGCCTCATGCTGTCCTCTTCATTCGGTTCCAGGTAAAAAGGAGATATCAGCACAACTTCTTTCACCACAGGCTTTGCTTCCTTAACGAGAGACCTCAGAGTATCTTCGTACTCACCAATGTAAACATGTCCGTCCTGTATAAAGGGTGTGTCATACTGCCGCCAAACATCGTTGATGCCGATCAGAATCGAGAGCCAATCCGGCTTCTGTTCAACAACGTCCTCCTGCCAGCGGCCTTTCAGGTCACGAACGGTATGTCCATTGATCCCCTTGTTCACAACCATTATTCCCAGGTCGGGATAAACAGCCTGAAGCAGTCCGTCCACAAGGGAGACATAACCGTTCCCCAGTGCACCTGCAATCCCTTCGCCCTCTGGTTTTGCCCTTTCACAATCTGTAACGGAATCTCCAATAAATAAGAGCTTCTGTCCTTTTTTCAGCTTCATCATTCGCCCTCCTGTAAAAAAACAGATGAAGCCTGCCGTTTGAGAGCATAAGGTTCTTCATCTGTTTGTGTCGCTGAGCCTCATTACTTCCTGAACTCTCTCAACTGTTCATTCATTTCTTTTGTCATATGATAAATTTGCTGATAAGCGGCGAACACCTTCTTATAGTTTTCCACGTTTTCAGGGATCGGATGGTATGTTTTCGATGTTTGGAGGAATTTATCCGCGCATTCTTTCAATGAAGAATACCAGCCGGTTCCGTATGCTGCCAGCATCGCGGCACCCATCCCCGGGCCCTGCTCGCTGCTCAGTTTTTCGATTTTCGCATTGAAAATATCTGCCTGCATTTGCAGCCATGTTTCGTTCTTCGCCCCGCCGCCAATGGAGATAATCGAATCAACCGTTTTCCCGCTGCTGCGGAAAAGTTCAATCGATTCATTCAGCGAGAACGTGATCCCTTCAAGGACGGCCCTTGAAAAGTGTGCCCTCCCGTGTGATGCATCCATACCGATGAAACTTCCACGGATAGTCGAATCGGCATGCGGTGTCCGTTCACCTACAATGTACGGCGTGAACAGCAGGCCGTTGCTCCCTGCAGGCACTTCTTCGATTCCATTCAAAAACTCCTCGAATGTTTCCTCTTTTGCAAAAGTGTCTTTATACCAGCTTAAAGAATACCCTGCAGCCAATGTCACACCCATGGTATAATAGGCGTTCTCTTCACAATGGTTGAAGTAATGCACCTTTCCATCAAAATCAAGGTCGCTTCTTTCTTCATAGGAAAGCACGACTCCAGAAGTTCCTATACTGCAAAGCGTCTTTCCTTCCGATAAAATTCCGGAGCCTATGGCACCGCAAGCATTGTCCGCGCCGCCCGCAAAAACTTTCACATTCTCCGGCAATCCCGTTATTTCAGCGTGTTCAGGCTTCAAGGTTCCGACAAAGTCATGTGAATCGACAAGCGGCGGGCAGAAGTCATGAGAGAGATTGAATAGTTCCAGGATTTCTTCGCTCCACTCCCGTTCGGCTTCATTCAACAACAATGTCCCCGCTGCATCTGAATACTCCATATGAATATTGCCAGTCAGCCTGAAACGGAGGTAATCCTTTGGCAGCAAAAATAAACGGGCTGATGAAAACAATTCCGGTTCATTTTCTTTAACCCACAGGATTTTCGGCAGTGTAAAACCTTCCAAAGCAGGATTCTTGGTTATATCAAGCAAACGGTCTCTCCCGACAGTGTCGTAAATTTCACGGCATTGCCTGGTCGTCCTGGTGTCGTTCCACAGGATGGCATTCCTTAGAACCCGGCCGTTTCCATCCATTAAGACCAGACCGTGCATCTGGCCGGAAAAGCTTATACCGTCTATGTCCTTCACTTCACCGTCAAACTGCTGGATGAGCTCCGTCAACCCTTCTAATGTGGATTTCACCCACTCCTCAGGATCCTGCTCACTGTACCCTGATTTCTCAATGATGAGGGGGTAGGACTTGGATACTTCATTGGTGACTTCGCCTTTCTGGTTGACAAGCAGGATCTTCACCGCGCTTGTTCCAAGATCGATACCGATCACATATTTCATCCCTATCTTCCTTTCTATGAAAATGTGCTGGAGTAGACCTACTGCCAGCACATTTGGAGTTCTATTAAGATAAAATTACGCGGTTACACTCGAAAGAGTTTCCAGGATGTATTGATTGATGACTGCTTTCAGGCGCTCTGTCCTGCCTGAAGTATTCCTGATTTCTGTCAATTGAAGAGCATGATTTTCAAGTTCCCGGAAGCTGGTCCTGCCTTCGACGATTGCAAGGCCGATTCCTTCATTATAGCTGCTGTATCGGTCTTCTATGAAACTATCAAGCACTTTATCTTCGATCAGCTTATTCGCCACTTTCAAACCGATTGCAAATGCATCCATTCCTGCAATATGTGCATGGAATAAATCATCCGCTTCGAAAGAACCTCTTCTTACTTTCGCATCGAAGTTCAATCCGCCCTTGCCAAGTCCGCCGTTCTTGAGAATTTCATACATTGCCAGGGTGTTGGAATAAATGTCAGTCGGGAATTCATCCGTATCCCATCCAAGAAGCGTGTCACCCTGGTTGGCGTCGACTGATCCAAGCATACCGTTAATGCGGGCTGTCCTTAATTCATGTTCAAAAGTATGTCCGGCCAGAGTGGCATGGTTCGCTTCAATATTGAATTTGAAGTAATCTGTCAGGTCGTATTTTTGCAAGAATGCAAGACCAGTAGCAACATCAAAGTCGTATTGATGCTTAGTCGGCTCTTTTGGTTTCGGCTCGATAAGGAATGGGACGTTCAAGCCGATTTCCTTTGCGTAATCCACTGCCATGTGGAAGAAGCGTGCCAGATTATCCTGTTCCAGCTTCATGTTCGTGTTCAAAAGAGTTTCATAGCCTTCACGGCCGCCCCAGAAAACATAGTTTTCTGCTCCAAGCTCTTTTGCGGCTTCCAATCCTTTTTTCACTTTCGCTGCAGAATAGGCAAACACATCTGCATTAGGAGAGGTCGCAGCACCGTGAACATAACGAGGATTCGTGAACATGTTTGCAGTGTTCCAAAGCAGCTTTGTTTTACTAGTTTTCATATATTCTTTGATCATGCCGAGGATGACATCCTGGTTTTCATTTGTTTCTTTCAGAGTCCTGCCTTCAGGTGCGATATCGACATCATGGAAAGCAAAGAAAGGCACGTTCAATTTCTCGAACAGCTCGAATGCAGCTTCTACACGCGCTTTCGCTAAGTCCATTCCTTTAAGATTATCCCAGGGACGGATGGCCGTCCCTGCACCAAAAGGATCGGTGCCGTCTGCTGTGAATGTATGCCAGTAAGCAACTGAAAACCTCAGGATTTCTTCCATTGTCTGTCCACCGACTGACTCTTCAGGATTATAATACTTGAATGCAAAAGGGTTTTTGGATGAAGCACCTTCAAATTCAATTTTGTTAATGTTTTCAAAATAGGCCATTTCGTTTTCCCCCTCATGAATGATATGTAAAGGCTTTCAATACCTTTAATTGAACTCATTATAGCACCGGCAACTTAGTTTGTCTATTAAATAAACTAAGTTGATATAATTAATTTTCACCAGTTTCCGACAAGATATAGACCTGTTTCCTTGGTCTCGTTGGTTCCTGGAGTTTTAGTTTGTTTGATAAGAACTGGGTACGACAATGTCGCCTTTTCTTCGTATTGATAATCTCCCCTTTTACAAAAGGCTGTTTTCGCAAATAATGTTGCTTTCGGAATAATCCCAGGTGCAGGATTAGGCCACCGTATTAAATGGTTTAACTCTCGAAAAACAGCGAGCAGATCTTTTCTTTCCTGCTCACCAGATTTTTACGGCAATTTACCAGGATATAATTAGAAATTTTTTGAATACCAAAAACTTTCGAAAAGAGCCCTACAAAAACCTTCAAGGTGCAGCAACCATTTCCTCACCTAGTCCAGCTATAGACAGGTCATAGTTTGTCTACCCGCTGAACTAAGTTTGTGTTATCATGGATGTACTAATAAATAAGGGGATTGACCATTGGGAACTATGACTTGGAATCAGCAGACTGTTAAAAAAAATAACAAAGCGCTCGTCTTGCAATTAATTATAGAAAAAGAGCCCATTTCCAGGGCCGATATTTCTCAAGTCTCCGGACTGCATAAAGCCACCGTCTCTTCTTTAGTGAGCGAATTGCTCGACGAAGATCTTATATTCGAATCCGGCCCCGGAGTCTCAAGCGGCGGCCGCCGGCCAGTGATCCTTCATTTCAACAAAGCTGCCGGATATGCTATCGGCGTCGATATCGGTGTAAATTACGTCCGGTGTGTGATGACCGATCTGAAGGGGAATATTGCTGGCGAACGGCATCAGCCTGTAAAAGAAACCCCCTACCATGCCATCCTGGATATCGTCCAAAACATGATACATTCACTGATGAAAGACATGGCAGAATGCCGCTATGGAGTTGTAGGAATCGGCGTCGGAGTCCCGGGGATCATCAATAAGGAAGGTTCAGTACTCCTTGCTCCCAACCTCCATTGGGAGAATGCCAGTTTAAAGAACGACCTGGAAAATTTGTTTCAAGTTCCGATTGTCATTGAAAACGAGGCAAATGCAGGGGCTGTCGCTGAAATGCAGTTCGGCTCAGGAATAGCTCACAGTAATATCATTTACATCAGTGCAGGGATCGGCATCGGTACCGGCATTATAATTGACGGCGAGCTCTTTCAAGGGAAAAATGGTTTTTCAGGTGAAATGGGCCACATGATCATCGAAATGAATGGAAAACCTTGCAGCTGCGGAAGCCGTGGCTGCTGGGAAGCCTATGCTTCTGAACATGCATTGATGGAGTTTGCAGGGAATGGAGAATCCCTTGAGACTTTGCTCAAAAAGGCAGAGGCCGGGGATGAAGAAGCAATATCCCTTTTCAGGAAAATCGGACATTATCTTGGCTTTGGCATCAATAATATCATCAATACCTTCAATCCCGATCAAGTGATCATAGGAAACAGGCTTGCCCTGGCGAAGGAATGGATCAAGCAGCCTATTCTCGCTACAATAGAAAACCACACGCTTGCTTTTCACCAGGATGAAGTGCAGATTGATTTTTCCCAGCTGAAGAATCATTCCACTGCCTTGGGAGTCTCCGCTTTCGTTGTTGAAAATTTTATCAAGGGAGAAGCTAAGTCGCCTTAATGCCTTATGGCCCCTGCTTATTAAGGAGCAGGGGCCATTTTATTTAAATAAGCATTTAACATGAACCCTCTGGTTTGACCCTACATACAATACCCTATCCTGTTAAAGGGAGGTGTAGTGAATGGGCGCTGGTGGATACGGTTATGGATCAGGTTTTGCACTGATCGTTGTTTTGTTCATCCTTTTGATTATCATTGGAGCTTCCTGGGCAGGAGGCGGCTACGGCTACTAATAAACATACCAACATTATAATGGTGGAAGGCAGGTCTCTCCAGGCCTGTTTTTTTATTTTGTTGTCAGACAGCAATTATCTTTTTCTTCTGCTTGCTCAGCCTCTGAAAAGACACTCCATTTTTTCAAATCCTCCAGGCTGTCCGGGCCTATTCCCCGGATATGCACCCTTTCTTTGCAATAACACGATAATTTGAGCTTTTGATATGCGGAATTCACCATTTACTTGGCGGTACAACAAAATTATGGACTATTCGATTCCGGATTGCACCAATATATTGTCCACTCAACACAATTTCGGTTGATTCTTCTTCCGATTGCACCATTTTCCGGGCGACACAGCAAAAATTTGGGCTATTCTTCTTCGAATAGCACCAATTTTGTGCTGACTCATCCAATTTTTGGACTGTTTTTCTGAGGATTGCACCATTTTTTTGCTCAATCAGCAAGGTTTCGGTTGATTCTTATCAGAATTGCACCATTTCCTTGGCGTCCCAGCGATAATTTGGGCTATTCCTTCACGAATTGCACCAATTCCTGAGTGCTTCAGTTACAAATTGGACTATTTTCACTAGAATTGCATCCATTTCTTATAACTCTAATCTCTCCACTTCTAAACTGAACTGCCCACATTCCTCCATACTGCCTGCGGATTTCCTTGCTTATATTTTCATCAATCCATTACTATTCATATCACCAAAGCAAAAAATGATCTATTCTCCCTCAATTATAGAAATCATCCTTCCCTTTTCTCCAGCCGCCATTTTTACTGCTCTAATTTCCTTTCCTTTTAAAATTGGACTATTTCCCATGGATATCTGACCAAACCCTTTCGATTTTCAGCCATACTATGTATTATCCATCCCCTACTTTTTTCTAGTTGCATTGAAAAAAATCCCCCAGTGCCGTCGTGTACCGGGGGATTTTTTGGTTCTACTCTATATAGACCGGGGATTAAAATCCGGTGCCAGTGAACGCTGCACCTACAATAATCAACAGGATGAACAGAACAACAATCAGCACAAACGTTGAACCGGCACCGTATCCGCCGCCGTATCCATAACCGCCGAAGTAACTCATCATCATTCCTCCTTTCCGAGAGGATTGCCTCTACACTTATACAATATGTATCGGGCGTTTATAATGATTGTACTGGCGCCTATGATCTACTGCATCATGAAACAGACGAGCCTGCACCCATATGCTGTGGTTTGTTTACCAGATAAATTCCTGCAAGTATGATGCTTCCGCCCATTAAGGTTGAAATGTGAAGCTGTTCATTCAGCAGGATCCAGCCGGTAAGGACCCCGAATAAGGGAGCAAGAAATAAAAATGAACTCACCTTTGCCGGGTCTTCATTCTGCAGCAGGTAAAACCAGATGGCGAACTGAACGACGGATGCCATAATGGCGAGCCACAGGATGATCATAATAGAGGTGGATGTTATGTTCACCTTCACGTCTTCAAACAGAATGCTTATCAACAGCAGGATCATTCCTCCAAACAACATTTGATAAGCGGTCATTACCCACGTATCGAATCGCTTCCCCCATTTTTTCATAACAAGTGTAGAGGAAGCCCAGAAAACTGCACTCATCAACCCCAGCAGAAATCCAGGCTGCTTGATATCGAGGCTTGCTCCGAGAGTAATGAAGACCCCGACTATACCCAATATAACCCCCATCCATTGAAGCCGCCGGTATTTCACCCCCATAAACAATGTTCCGAAAACCACCACAAGAAGGGGATTGGTAAATGTAAGTATTGATGACTCCCCGGCTGTGATTGTCCTCAAACTCAAAAAAATACAGCCCATTACCCCTGCCGTCTGAAGACTGCCGACCAGCATGATCTTTGCCCACTCTTTCAATCCCTGAGGATGAGGTCTCCTGATCATCCTTACAGCGAGCGTCATCAATATGCCGGCAATTGTAAATCTCAGGGCCACAAGCATCAGGGGAGATACGAATTCAAGGCCTAATTTACCTACAGCAAACGAAGAGCCCATGAGTCCGGTAGTAGCGGCTAATAAAATCACAAACAAGGTCTTATTCAAGCATCCCACCTCCAACGTCCTTTTTTATTCAGGATTTGCTCTTATTAAATATCCTGGTAATCCACCACTTTAAGTACCCTGGCAATCAGGATATATGAACTTCTCAGGAAGCACTAAGTGCAGTACCAGCCTTTATCTAAAAAGGGTGCTTTCCAATCGGGTATAGCTTTTCCCCTACCTCCCGACCATTAAATTCTTTGATCCTCTCTAAAACTAAGGAATCCTCTAAAAAAGTATAACAGGACAGAAGCTGAGCCGGCACTTAGATGAACTTCCTCATCATTTAAATTTCATTCACTTCAACCCTTAACATATATTGATAGCAGAGCCAACTTTCCAGCACATTTTTTCCGGTTTGCCCATAAGGTAACCTATCTTTATTTAAGGTTTTCAATCAGCAGGGCTGAATATATTTGGAGGATGATGTTATGACTAATACGTTCAAGGTACCGAAGGGATACCGCTCAAAACTGGATTTGCTCTACACGGAGTTTGCCATCAATGAGGTGAAGACTCACTTTGAAGCGAACCTGGCCAAAGCTTTGAACCTGATAAAGGTTTCCGCTCCGATTCTCCTTAAGGAAGAAACAGGTATTAATGATAATTTGAATGGTGTGGAACGAACTGTATCCTTCGATGCCCTGGATGTAACGGACGGAAATGTGGAAATCGTTCAGTCACTTGCGAAATGGAAGAGGATCGCTCTTGCCCGTTTCGGCCTGCCCCTTGGCCAGGGTCTCTATACCAATATGAATGCAATAAGGAGGGATGAAGAACTCGATAACCTTCACTCTATTTATGTGGATCAGTGGGACTGGGAAAAGGTCATCTCGAAAGAGGAAAGGAACCTGGTCACTTTACAGTATGAAGTTGAAAAGATTTATGAGGCCATTAAGGCAACTGAACGGTATATGTCCGAATTACATTCATCCCTTACGCCAACGCTTCCGGAACGTATTCACTTCATCACATCTCAGGAGCTTGCAGACCGTTATCCCGATAAGACTCCGAAAGAGCGGGAAGACATAATCACCAAACAGCATGGTGCTGTCTTCCTTACGCAAATCGGGGGATTGCTGAAATCCGGGGAAAAGCATGACGGCCGTGCCCCCGATTATGATGACTGGACACTTAACGGCGACATCATTTTATGGAACCCTGTTCTTGACACAGCTTTCGAGGTTTCTTCAATGGGAATTCGAGTTGATGAACAGGCCCTTCTGTATCAATTATGGGAAGCCGGCAATAATGAACGGAAATCCCTGCCTTACCACCAGTCCATTTTAAATGGAGAACTGCCATACACCATGGGAGGCGGCATTGGCCAGTCCCGGCTTTGTATGTTTCTGTTAAGGAAAGCCCATATAGGCGAGGTCCACTCGTCAGTATGGAACGAATCCATTTTGAAAGACTGCAAGGAGAAAAATATACCGTTGTTATAACGAGCGCTCAGGGAACCGATTCCCTGGGCCTTTATTTTACAACCACGCTTGGTTCATAACCTCTTTATGGGGTTTATAGAAGGCTTCCGCTTCGGCAGCATGGTCTAGATACCCACAAAAAAAACGAATGAATGAAAGTATACAGGAAATACTATGTAAAAAAGGCAAAAGGTGAATCTGAATTGGAAAAACAGAGAGAAGTCATCGATACTATTAATGATAAACAAAAGGCTCTAACAAACGACTGGAATGAATATTGGCATGATTATTCTGCCTATGATACCTGGCAGTTCTGGTTCCTGATCCTGCTTTTTATCATTCCGCTTGTTGTTCTCTATTTTAAACTCGATAAAAGGAGAGCACTTCAACTTGGATTTTTCGGCTTTAACATTCATGTCTGGCTCGGCTATATCGACCGCTTCGGTGCCAGCCAGGGTTATTGGGAATATCCCTATCAATGGCTCATCATCCTGCCAAGCAATGTCACCTTGGATGCTTCTCTGATTCCTGTCATATATATACTGTTATATCAGTGGATCTTAACTAACAAAAAGAATTTTTATCTCTATATGATTCTTTTAAGTGCTGGTCTTTCCTTCATATTCAAGCCATTGCTGGTCCTTCATTACTTTTTAACCTTCTACATTAAGATGCCATACATTTATTTATTCATTGGATATCTGGTCATCATATGGCTGTCCAAAATGATTACGGATATTTTTCTCGGTTTTTATAAAAAGACTGAATGATCTTCATAAAAAAAGAAAAGGAGACAGTAAATCCCCTTTTCTTCAATATGCTGACTTACCGTATTATTCGAATTGGAATGATTCCTTGATTTCTTTTAGAAGCTTTTCTGCCCCTTTATGGCTCAATATCAATTTACCATCTGCGATTTCTATATTATTATCAGAAACTTCCCCAGTAACATCGCAGGTCCTGCTTGGTTTATACTTGGTCAGGATGATCTTTTCGTCATCAACATAAATTTCCAAAGAATCCTTCACTTCAATTCCCAATGTCCTGCGCAGTTCTATCGGGATGACAACTCTTCCCAGCTCATCTACTTTTCGTACAATTCCAGTCGATTTCATTTTCCTGTCTCCTCTCGGGAAAAATATTAATTTATTTTTTAATTAGGCTCTTTCGTTAACTTTGTTGCTATTCAATATAAATTTCAACTAATGTCCTGGTAAATCCCCGTAAAAACACCGGTGAGCAGGGAAGAAAAGAGCTGCTCGTTCTTTTAGAGAGTAAAACCTTTAAATACAGAGGAAAAATCCGGCACCTGGGATTTTTCTGAAAATAACACTATATGCGAAAACAGCCTTTTATTATTTGGAGCGGCTCAGATCTTGATCTGTCATAGGGTATTCAGGGCTTCTCATCAAAAATGTGTGCAATGAGGAGTTCACAATCTTCCCATCATAAGCATAAACAGAAATGATTCCAAAACCCTTGGTTACAAATATTTATAATTTTTGGCAATCAGCGAATGAGAGGCAAGGTTCTTTCCACCGCAGTCTTTTCTTGAACAAGAAAAGTAATATACTCTAATAGTGAATGCGGCTTTCAGGCTTTTTAGTAACTCTGCCTGTATCTGCGACAATCATCTGTTGTTTTTAGATAATTACCCAAAAGGAAATCACCATATTAACAGATATCTATTTTTACAATCATATAAGTTAAGCATATGTCTGTTTTCAAATTGTTGAAGTGGCAATTTTGCAACGTGTATACCGAATGAGCTTTCCAATCGTTATCTTCGGTTTCATAATGATGTTAAAAAATATTATTATAACTATATCTAAATTCAAACCTTTGTTATATTCTCAGCAACATCTGGAATTCCAATCTCCGTTTTTATGTAGGAATGATACGTACAATCTATAAATGCTCTTGCTGCCACCTGCTGCTGCGTGAAGTTGTTATATTTTCGGATTGCGATTAACCACTTATCTTTATAAGACCTCCTTCCTCTCAATTATTCACCTGCAAAGTTTGTCATTTTGTTAGGTTCTTTTCGTAAACTTTGTTGCTATTCAACATGAATTTCAACTAATACTGGTATATCGTCGTAAAAACCCCGGTGAGAAGGAAAGAAAAGAGCTGCTCGTTCTTTTTCTAGAGTAAAATCTTTGTATACAGGGGAAAAATCCGGTACCTGGGAATTTTCCGAAAGCAACAATATATGCGAAAACAGCCTTTTGTTAATCCTATTTAACCATATCATCCCGCTTAGCACCATATACCTATAGGTGGCTGGTTGTCACATGGGATTCTTTGATTTGGTTTAATTTTTCCATTTCCCAACTTACATCCAAACGTTTTTCATTCCCAAATCCATTGATATAGTTGGGTTTTTTAGAGATCACTCTGCATATTGAAAGAAGAAATTTTATAATAAGAATTGTATTCACACTAACCATGTGGCAATATAGCCACATATAGATGAGCATGCCCCTTGTTCACTTCGATGAAAAAAAGCTTATCTCCAGGGATAAGCTTTTGCAGGCTGACGCACTCTAAATTTATTTTGCTTGTTTTGAAGGAAAAGAATGATTTAATAGATCCTTTAAGTCTTCATCCATTGAAAAGATCGTATTTTTCTTTAATGTTGTAATGAAGAGCTCCTTTAATCTTGCAGCCGAATCTCTTACGTGTTCAGCAGTCATGCCCTCAGGATAAGTAGACAGGTATACTTTGATGAAAGACTGGTCAAGCGTCTCATATGCCTTGAACTGATGCAGCTTCTTATCCTCATTCAATGCCTGGACAGTCAGGGTGAAGTCTCTCATTTCATCCAGCATTTTTAGTGCATAGATAAGATTATTCCGCATCAATTCCTTTTCCAATGAGCGTGCATAGTATACGAATTCAAAAGGAAGATCAAAGCCTACATTATATTTCACCGGTTTAGTTATAAATTTCTCATTTTCGGCATTCATCTTCTCTATCACATTTCCGGTTTTATCAACAACGACATTCCACAAAGGCGACCTCACAGTCAAAAAAGCTGTAGGGACAATAGAGATATTGAATTCCATTTGATCTTCTAATATAACAATCAACAAAAAGATGTCTTTACTGAAATTCTTCTCTTTAATGTAGCCTGATTTGTATTCATTGAATATCTGTTTCACCAAATCCTTGGCCGGGCCCGCGTCTTCGATATCCTTGACGGCAACCATTAAGTCGATATCAGAATACTCATCATTATAGCCATCGACCCCGGAACCAATCTGAACGATGCCTTCCACTGTCTCAAACAACTCCACTTTTTCAATCAGTTGTTCGAAATAAACACTTCTTTCTTCTGGAGTATACATTGTGCACCTCTTCATTTCTTAATGAATTTATAATAATTGATTTCTGCTGCAATTGGGCACTCCGCGGGGGCTTGACAATGGAGCTCTATTCGGGGTCTCCACTGTCCCCCTAGTCCCGCAGGAGGTCTCCACTAACTTATGGATGGAAGACAAATATTTCATCAGCCAGATATATCATGTTTTGATATCAGTTCAAAATCATGAGGCGCCGGCTTATTTGTATGGTCTTCGTAATTGTGGGTATTTTCTGCTGCAGAGACTTTCTTTCTCTTCTCACTTTGAGAGATTCCTTCCAATCCCTTCGCAATCCCGCTGAGTGACAGGATTGTCAGAGAAAAGAAGAGCATCGGCGCCATGAAAATCCACCATGCGTTATAGATGGACTTGTAACTCATGGCCATCAGGCCAGCCCATTCAAACACGAAAGGTTTTGGAGGATCACAAAATGCCCCGTAACATACATCGGTTCCCCCGAAGAAAAGACTGAAGAATCCTAAATGAGCGATGATGAGCAATGCCTGTATAAGGATTTTGGGAAAGATGATGAACAACCTGAGCTTCAAATGCGGCAGCAGATGCTTTTTGAAAAGAAAGTATTTGCTCCCTCCAAGCACCATGGCGCTTAGGATGAACTCTTTTTGTAATATCTCCCTTGTTTCATTGGCGATCAATATGGCTGTCGTGGGTACGGTTATCACAGCAAGAATGATGATCTGCCATATAACCCTCTCGGTGAATGTGGTTGCAAAACCTTCCATGGGTTCCCACAGCAGTGGATGCAAGACATTGTAAGCAATGATGGACTGCGGAATGAAATAAAATGATGTGAATAGTGTCTGTGTTATGTATTTCGAAGTACTCCTGATGAAGCCGCCGGCTATTCCAATAACAAAGGAAATCAGGAAGCCCAGGAGTGAAATGACAATTGCCGCCCCCAGTGTATACTGTGCACCCTGGACAACTTTGTAGAGCATATCGTAGCCATCCCGGTCTGTACCTAACAGGAATTCACGTGAAGGTTTAAATGGTGCTCCGTCGATGATCTTTCCTTCCTCGCTGTATTTAAGGGTTGTCTGTGGAATCTCCACATCCAAAACATAATTAAACAACAAGCTGCCCGCCACCATCATAATGACGAATCCAGTGCAAAGAATGACAAGCCATTTATATAATTTCCTCTCCATCACAGACTCATCTCCTTCCCGATTCTGCGCTTGATCAAGAACTGCAGTCCCTTGAGGAGTATATATATCGGGATGAACAGCAGAATTGCCGTAATGGCAAAGATGGATGGCGTATTATAGGTGAATAAGAATGAAGTGACGCCAAATACATTAAAAAGATATTCCAAGATCAATAGATTTGACAGCATCATCCAGACGATCTGCTTTGCATGATAAGTCAGGCTGATGAGAATGTTTCGGATCATATGGATGAAAAGCAGCCTGAACTTGCCCAATCCTTTCCCTCTTGCAAGCTCCACATAGGGAAGCCCCTGCTCTTCTTTAATGAAAGAAACCATCAAGCCCAAGAAGAAAAAAGCAGGAACAATACTCAAAACCGCTGCAGGAAATAATATAATCTGCTTCTCCCCAATAGAAGCTACATCCATCAACAGGATCCCCGATTGTTTAAAAAACCAGATCACGAAAATCTGCATGATTGAAATCACAAAAATATCCGGCAATGAACTTATCAAAAAGGCGAAACTATTGATCAAGCCCCTGAACCATTTTCCAGCAGAGTAATAGATTACAAGAATCAGCAAAGAGACCGAAATGGCTATGACCAGGGCCAAAAGAACAATCCGGACACTGCTGTAGAATGCAAGAAAAATGATTGGAAACAGGTTCCGTTCTACATCAGAATTCACATAAACAATGCCGGCAGGATTCACTATGTCCTTAAAAACACTGAAAAGGCTGTCCCAGTATGTAAATAATGAAAACGATTGATTCAGAAATAACCCCGATGAAGCGCTGACTAATACGATCCCGAGGATGATCAGTAATGGCTCAAGCAGGTTCCTTCCCCAGGATTTCACCATTCTGCATTCCTCCTTTATTATTTGTAAATGGCTCTTTTCGTAAACATTGTTGCTATTCGATATAATTTTAGATAATATCCTGGAAAAACGCCGTTAAATTTCCGGTGAGCAGGAAAGAAAAGAGCTGCTCGGCCTTTTTCGAGAGTAAAACCTTTGAATCCGAAAGCATCAATATCCGCAAAAATATTCTTAAAAATTAAAAGATTATTACAATAGTAACATATCACTGTAATATTAAGGGAATTTTTTTGGGCGAAAAGGACGAAACCCTAAAACGGTTCCGTCCCTCAATAGCTCCTTTATTAAGCCTCCCATTTTTTGGTTCGGAGCACATTTGAATTAAAGCATATCTCTTCTAAATCTTCTCTAAAAAGAATTTCCGTTGGATTGGAAGCCACGTTCATCACCTCTGACTATAGGGCTTCTTCAGATATCAATTTTCTTCTGATCCATTTCTTTATCACAAGTCCATGGGTAGGAGAGAAAAGAAAAACAAGGGCAAAGATTGCTCCGGCAACCGAGATCATAGAACCGGCAATCGATGCGTCTAGGACGTATGCAAGGTAATAACCTGCTATGGAACTGATAATGCCGATCAGCATACTGATGATGATCATCCGGCTTAACTTTTCAGTCAGCAGATAAGCCGTTGCAGCAGGCACGATGATCATACCGACAACAAGGATCGCCCCAACACTTTCAAAGGAAGCCACTGTAGTCAATGACACCATGCCCATCAATACATAATGGAAAAGAATGACGGGAATTCCCAATGCTGCAGCCATGGCAGGATCAAAAGAACAAATCTTGAATTGTTTATAAAACAAACCTACTATCAAAAGGTTTAACAGGAAAGCTCCTCCGATTCCCCAGACCGCAACCGGTCCAAAGCTCATCCCTCCAATCTGGAAGGTATCCCAGGGGGCATAAGCAATTTCACCGTAAAGGACACAATCCAGGTCAAGGTCTACCTGCCTTGCGAAAACACTTACCAGGACTACACCAATGGCAAACAAAGCTGTAAAGACGACACCTATCGACGCGTCGGACTGTACTCCATTATTTTGGAACATCTGAATCAGGAATACTGTGACTAATCCAATAGCTGCTGCCCCGATCATCATGAAAAGGGAATCTCTTGATCCGCTGAGAAGAAACGCAAGCACAATTCCCGGCAGGACTGAGTGGCTGATGGCGTCCCCAACCATAGACATTTTCCTAAGTACCAGAAAGCACCCAAGAACACTGCATGAACAGGCGACGAGAGCACCAATCAATATAATCCAGAAATCGTTCATGATGATCTCTCCTTTACCTTGGCATTCACATATACTTCTTGATAGTTCTGTTTAGCCTGTGCTCTTACTTTTACCTTGGCAATGGCTCCCCTGGTCGGGGAAAAGATGACACTTATGATGAAAATCGCCGTTGCAGACAGTACAACGAGCGGGCCTGTCGGCAAGTTGGACGCAAAAGTGCTGACAATGGTACCGGCAAAACCGCTTAATGCCCCGAAAATCCCGGCCAGGACGACCATGATATGAAGTTTTTCCGTCCAGTACCTGGCAGCGACTGCAGGAGTGATCAGCAATGCTGCCATTAACACAACCCCGACAGCCTGAATTCCGATGACGACGGCCGTTACTAAGAGGATCATGAGGAACTGATCCAGCACAAAGATCGGCAGCCCGATCCCTTTGGCAAATCCCGGGTCAAAAGACAATAATTTGAATTCTTTGAAAAACAATGCTGAAATTCCCACAAGGAATAGACTGATGGCGGCCATGGTGTATACATCCGACTGGACCATCGAAGCCGCCTGCCCGAACAGGAACTTATCCAATCCGCTTTGGTTTCCGCTGTTGCTGTGCTGGATTTGGGTGAGCAGGACAATTCCTACCCCGAAGAAGACGGTGAGTATTATTCCCAAGGCTGAATCCTGTTTGATCCTTGAATATTTCGTGATCAAACTGATCATTAACGTTGCAAGCAATCCGGCAACAATCGCACCTATAAGGAAGAAGACGATTGATTTCGTCCCCGTAATCATAAAGGCAACACATACACCAGGCAGAGCAGCATGTGACAGGGCATCCCCCATCAAAGACTGCTTCCTGAGATAGGCAAAGCATCCGATGACACCGCTGCTCAGACCAAGGAGAATTGAGCCCATTAGTATCCATTGGGTATTTGGATCTTGTAAGAAAGATAGCCATTCCATTTCTGTCACCTCACCTTCCTGCTGGAGCAGCTGCCGCTGAATCCAGCAGCGTCAGCTTTCCACCATAAGTCTTCTGCAGATACTCTTTAGTGAAAAGTTCTTCCGTCGGCCCCACTCCGATGAGTTCCACATTCAACAGCATGATCCAATCAAAGTATTCCTTCACTGTATTTAGGTCATGGTGGACAACGAGAACCGTTTTCCCCTGCTGTTTCAATTCATTCAACAGGGAGATGATCGCTTTTTCTGTTGCCGCATCCACCCCGACAAAAGGTTCATCCATGAAGTACAAATCAGCATCCTGTGCCAGCGCACGTGCAAGGAAGACCCGCTGCTGCTGCCCGCCTGAGAGCTGGCTGATCTGACGGCCGGCAAAATCGGCCATCCCTACTTTTTCAAGGCAGTCCATTGCGATCTGCCTATCTTTTTTCCTCGGCCGGCTCACCCATCCAAGATGGCCGTACCGCCCCATGGTCACTACGTCCAGTGCATCCGTTGGAAAATCCCAGTCAACCGACTCTCTTTGCGGAACGTAACCAACTTTCTTCCTGGATGCTTTATAAGAGCTGCCGAATATTTCCACTTCCCCTGTTAACGAAGGAATCAATTCAAGAATTGATTTGATCAAGGTGGATTTCCCTGCTCCATTAGGCCCGATGATTCCAACAAGATTTCCTTCCGGAACACTGAAGGAAATATTTTTCAAAACCGGTTTTTTTTGATATGCAACCGCTAAATCACGCACCTTTAATGGCGAATTCATAGGTACCCTCTCCTCTTTTACCGGGGTGAAAATCACTCCGGGATATTAATTTGGTTAGACAATCTACTTTAATGCATTGACGATGGTGTCGACGTTATGGCGGACCATCCCCAAATACGTACCTTCTTCTGTTCCTGCTTCACCCATGGCATCGGAAAATAGTTCTCCGCCGATTTTGACATCATGGCCCTTCTCTTCAGCGCCTTCAATAACTGCTTCAATAGCCTTTTTCGGTACACTGGATTCCACAAACACCGCTTTTATCTTATTTTCAACAAGGTAATCGCGAAGTTCACTGACATCCCTGGAACCTGATTCTGATGCGGTGCTGATACCCTGGAGTCCCATTACTTTGATATCGTAGGCAGTGCCAAAGTATCCGAAGGCGTCATGAGCGGTGACAAGTACCCTGGTTTCTTCAGGAATCGCCGCAATTTGCTCTTTTGTATATTTATCAAGTTCTTTCAGTTTTTCAATGAAGGCTTCTGCATTTTCTTCATAAGCCTTTGCATGCTCTGAATCAAAAGTTGAAAGTTCCTTTGTAACAGTTTCCGTTGCAGTAATCCAGTTCTGAACGTTGAACCAAACGTGTGGGTCATGTTGATATGAACCATCTGCCGGTGCTTGAAGATCTGATTCTGTTATATCTTTCGTCACTGCAATGGTTGGCTTTTTGCTTTCCATTTTCTCGAAGATTTCCGTCATTTTCCCTTCCAGATGCAGACCGTTATAAAAGATCATATCTGCTTCTTCCAGTTTCCTGATGTCCCCTTGGGAAGCTTTATACAGGTGGGGGTCCACCCCTGATTTCATCAGGCCTACAGCTTCAACATGTTCCCCTCCAACGTTTTGGACAATGTCATTAATCATCCCGATTGTAGATGTAACTTTGATTTTCCCCGAATCGCCTTCAGCCTCTGTCGTGCCTTGGGAACATCCGCTCAAAATCAACAAAAGTGCCGCTGCAGTAATTGCAGCAAATTTTAATCGTTTCATGGTTTCATACCTCTCTTTGTAAGTTTTCTTAGAACAAATTAGTTTTACTTAATCACTAAAGTTTACCTAGTGCAACTTTAGGGCAAAAAAATATAAACATGTTGGTCCTGCTGCACTTTAGCACTTTAAAGCACTCGGGGACAGTCCCCTATCGCTTTAAAGCGTTAAACAGTGTCACCACCTTTTATTACTTTTTCACAGATTTATTCTACATAAACAAAATGTTTCCTTCAACCAATAAATATTTCTACGTAAAATTTATTTTCCTTAACACAATTTCATTCCAGCTTTCCTATTGTCTTTCTGCATGGTTTTTCTCCATTATCTGTTTTACTTCTTTTTCTGATAAAATGCCTAACGCTTTACACACCCCGGCGTATGTGTTGATCTTTTTTTGTATTCTGCCAGATGGATACATTTCTCACCACCCCTTTTAATTGCTTTTAACAAATTATATTCATCCGACTTAAAATGTTTCCTCGAACCAAAATATTAGGCAGTAGTAAAAAGAATGCAGGGGACATGTTTATGACCTGCATTCTAGAGATAAAAGATTTTCTTTGGTTTTCGCAGGAAAGTCCCGACACTTCCACTCCCTATGTCTTCCCATCAAAATTGTGTCATAATAGTTGCCGTCAGACAGAAATTTATCCCTTTTCAATAGCCCTTCTTTCACAAACCCCAGCTTTTCATAGAGACGGATTGCTTTTTGATTGGTTTCAAGAACGCTTAAAATCACTTTACTGATCTTTTCAGAATCTGCCCAATCAAGTGATTGTTGTAATAAGTTTCTCCCGATTCCATATCCCCAGAAATCCTTGCGCACAGCAACTCCAAATTCGACCTTATGTAAAAGCCTTTTCAACTCACTTCCCTCACACCTTGCGTACCCCACAAGCTCACCATCAGTTTCAGCCACTAAAAAGAGATTTCTCCGTTGATCAGCATCTTTCCTTATGATTTTCTCAAAGCCTGCTTTGTCGATGAATCCTTCTCCTTTTTCACGATCCAGGTTTTCAGATTCACCATCAATTTGCAGCCTTAAAATGGACATTTGTGCTGCGTCTTCCTTTATTGCCGATCGAATAACATACGCCAGCCCGTTAACTGTGCAGCGCTGAGTAAGAATTTTCATTCCATCTCCCCTTTCTTTTTAGAGGTCTATCATACATCAAGCTGGAAAGGCCAAAAAGGGAAATCCCCTGCCTGAAAATCTTTCACCTTTTTCACGAAATACCTGGTTGGTTTCCATTTTCATAAATCAAAAAAAGGACCAAGTCATCAGTCGGCCCTTTAATAATGGCTTTTTCGCATATATTGCTGCTCCCGGAAAAATCCGAGGTGCCTGATTTTCCCCCTGTAGTCAAAGGTTTTACTATTGAAAAAGAACGAACAGCTCTTTTCTTTCCTGCTCACCGGGGTTTTTGCGGCGATTTACGGGAATATCATCTGAAATTTTGTATTGAATAGCAACAAAGTTTACGAAAAGAGCTTTCATAAGTGGCAATCAGGATAGCCGCTGCTCTCTTCCAAGCAGCCTCATCATCTCGCGTTTTTTCGTTTGTCTCTTCTCTGCCCGGCAGGAACTGCAGTGCATCAAGATATTACCCTTATGATAAAAAGACTCAATGGATAAACGTTGCCCGCATTGCTGGCAAGGCTGTACTGTACTGTTTTTCATGAGGGTCCCTCCCTTTCCTGTTACAAAACGTATTCTTTGATAACTTACGGAAATTATTCCTTTTATCCCCTCTAAAGGACTTTCTAGTATAAAAAGTAAATAGAACCCACCCTGCCTGGGAATGATAGAAACAACTAAGATACAGGAGGAAAACACTTATGAGTGGTCGGCAGCTATTGATCTTTGCCCTTGGCGGCTGTAATGAAATTGGTAAAAACATGTACGTACTTCAATATGGCGATGATATCATCATCATTGATGCAGGCGGCAAATTCCCTGATGAGACCTTGATGGGCATCGATCTCATCATACCGGATATCACCTACCTCGAGGAAAACGCTGACAAAGTAAAGGCACTCCTTGTCACACATGGCCATGAAGACCACATCGGAGGGGTTCCATATCTTTTAAAAAGACTGAATGTGCCTGTTTACGCTACGAATTTCACACTGGGCTTAATCGAACTTAAACTGGAAGAGCATAAACTACGGAGAGAAACGACATTGATCCCGATAGATTCCCGTTCTTCAATGGACTTCGGTGAAATCAGGACTTCTTTTTTCAGAGTCAGCCACAGTATCCCGGATTGTCTCGGGATTGTTTTTGAAACCCCTGAAGGCACTGTCGTCCATACTGGAGATTTCAAGTTTGATCTGACACCCTTAAATAACCAGAAAGCAGATATACATAGGATGGCGGAGATTGGTAAAAAAGGGGTACTGGCACTGCTATCAGAAAGCACCAATGCTGAACGTACCGGGCTTTCGCCTTCAGAACAGATTGTCAGCAGCCATATGGATGAAGCTTTTATGAAAGCAGACGGCAAAATATTCGTATCCACATTCGCTTCCAATGTTAACCGGGTGCAGCAAGTCGTCCATGCAGCAATGAAAACCAACCGCAAGCTTGCATTGCTTGGACGAAGTATGATCAATGTAGTAGGTGTTGCCCTTGAACGCGGCTATCTGAGTGTCCCGGAAGGAATGATCATCGACCACAGGGACATCGATACTTTTCAATCTGAAAAAGTGGCCATCCTCTGCACGGGAAGCCAAGGAGAACAAATGGCTGCACTCGGAAGGCTCTCATCCGGCCAATTCCGTGATGTCACGATAGATCCCGGGGATACCGTGATTCTGGCGGCTTCCCCGATTCCAGGCAATGAGAAGGACGTTTCCAGGATCATTGATAACCTGTTCACTATCGGCGCACATGTCATTTATGGAACCGGAAGCTCAACAGGCATGCATGTATCCGGACATGGTTACCAGGAGGACTTGAAACTGATGCTGACGCTCATGAATCCCAAGTACTTCATTCCAATCCATGGCGAGACCAGGATGCTTCACCATCACCGCATGCTGGCCGAATCGGTCGGAGTTGAACCGGGGAACACTTTTATTATAAAAAACGGAGATGTAGTGGATATCGAACATGGCGAAGCCCTGCAAACCCGCTCTATTCCAGCCGGAGATACATATGTCGACGGTATCAGTGTAGGGGATGTCGGTAATGTGGTCCTGCGCGACCGCCGTCTATTATCTGAAGATGGCATTCTCGTTATCGTGCTGACGCTGAGTAAACACGACCAGCGGCTGCTGTCTGGACCGGATACCATCACACGCGGCTTTGTGTATGTAAAAGATTCAGAGGGGCTTATCAACAAAATCAACAATATCGTACGGGATGCCCTCGATGAGCTGCCCCCGGGACAGCTCCAATGGAAGGTCATCAAACAAAGCATCATGAAATCCGTAGGGCAATACCTGTTCAAACAGACCAAACGAAAACCAATGATCATCCCCATAATCATCGAAGTATAAAAAAGGAGACCTTCTCTACTGGCGCCTGCAATGCGGAGAAGGTCCCTTATCTTTTATTTGCTTTTAAACGTACTTGGCATAACAACGGCGACTACCTCGCCTTTTGCACACACCTCGCCTTCCGAGAATACCTTAGTTTCCACCATCCACTTTTTCGGATGAATTTCCGTTACGGTTCCATATGCTTTCAGTGCCGTCCCTGCTGGAGTCGGTTTCAGGAAATCAACTTTCAGCGACCCGGTGACAAACCGCGGCGGTTCTGCTCCATCACCTATTTCATGGCCGTTTTTCCGGTGCAAAGCAATTGCTGCAGAACCGGTACCGTGGCAATCAATCAATGAAGCAATAACTCCGCCATACACAAACCCCGGCATTGCCATATGTTCCTCCCTCGGTTTGTAAATTGTCACGGTCCGGTTTTTCTCGTCATCCCATCCTGTCCGGAAATGGTGGCCCTTCTCATTCAGCCTGCCGCATCCATGGCACCAGGCAAAATCTTCAGGATAATCATCTTGGATAGCATTTTTGATTTCGTCCATAACTGACCTTCCTTTTTAGTGAAATTTTTTTCGTATGTCTAGTACTTCTTTCAATTGTGCAGGAATCCTTCTTATATTTAAAATCTGACTCGAGAGTGAATGTAAATCATGTGGAGAATTTTAATTAACTCTGTAGAACTGTCATGGGGATGCTTAAAACTGCCAGCGGATGATAAAATCATATTTAAATCTCCAGCACAAAAAGTATATATGTTACCTGCCATTCCCGAGAGATGGCAGGTATTTCTCTTTCCTATGAAGAAATAAAGGTCAGGAGGTGTAAAATGATATTTAAGAAGAGAACGGAATCAGAGGAATTATTGGTGTTAAGATCGTTGAACAATCGAATGACCTTAAGGAAAAAAGACAAACGTAACTACTTAAACCTTGAAAAAAGGCTATGAAGGCGAGGTGAGATTCGACCAACTATCCGAGAAATCCCTGAATGACAAATTTGTTTTAAACGATTTGTTACTTGAAATGAACCACTCATATTCCCAAATTGATACATTGAGTATTTCAGATGGTGTAATACACTTATTGAACATTAAAAATTATGAAGGCGACTACCACTTTAAGGGAGATGAATTGTTTAGATTTCCACAGGAAAAAGAGTATCATAATCCCCTACTGCAGCTTCAGAGAAGTGCGACGATCATGCGTCAAATCCTCCATGACATTCAAGAAGATTATATCGTCAAACCCTATGCAGTCTTCGTCAATCCGCAATTCACTTTATACCAAGCCCCTCTCAATCAGCCTATCATCTATCCAACCCAGCTACCCCGTTTTTTGATTGCACTTTAAAACACTCCATCCATGCAGAGTCCTGAAAACCAAAACCTGGCTAATAAGCTTGCAGCCATGCACCGGACCAAAAATCCTTTTACCCAACTGCCGGATTATCGGTATGATCAGCTTCGTAAGGGGGTAGTGTGTGGGAGGTGCCACTCCCTTTCTGTTTCAAAGGTAAAAAATCAGTTTATATGCGAGAACTGCCATACTGAAGAAATGCTTGAAAGTGCTATTTTGAGGACGATTGACGAATTCAAATTGTTATTTCCTGGACGAAAAATCACCACGTCCGGCATCCTTGATTGGTGTGGCAGAGAATTGAACGCAAAGACAATAAGCAGAATATTAAAGAATAATTTTCATTCTTTTGGTAAAACCAAGGATACTTATTATGAGTAGCATCAGATTAAGTGAGAGATTTTTTTTGATTATTCGGGTTGATCCCTGATTCGGACTCTTTTTTTGGTTTTCCAGCTTTTTTGTCCGAATCCACGTCTGATTCGGACTCTTTTTCTGGTTTCCTGTGAATTTTGTCCGAATCCACGTCTGATTCGGACTCTTTTTCTGGTTTCCTGTGAATTTTATCCGAATCCACGTCTGATTCGGACTCTTTTTCTGGTTTTCCAGCTTTTTTGTCCGAATCCCCGCCTGATTCAGACTCCTTTTCTGGTTTTCCAGCTTTTTTGTCCGAATCCACGTCTGATTCGGACTCTTTTTCTGGTTTTCCAGCTTTTTTGTCCGAATCCACGCCTGATTCGGACTCTTTTTCTGGTTTTCCAGCTTTTTTGTCCGAATCCACGCCTGATTCGGACTCTTTTTCTGGTTTCCTGTGAATTTTGTCCGAATCCACGTCTGATTCGGACTCTTTTTCTGGTTTTTCAGCTTTTTTGTCCGAATCCACGTCTGATTCGGACTCTTTTTCTGGTTTTCCAGCTTTTTTGTCCGAATCCACGCCTGATTCGGACTCTTTTTCTGGTTTTCCAGCTTTTTTGTCCGAATCCACGTCTGATTCGGACACTTTTTCTGGTTTTCCAGCTTTTTTGTCCGAATCCCGGCCTGATTCGAACACTTTTTCTTTTTTCTGCTCAGTTAACAATAACTTTGAATCTACTCCCTCACCTTCCCGCAGTTTCTATACTATTTCCTATGCCTGTCGCATAAATTGTACAAGCGATTGCTTTGAAAGCGAAGGAATGTATAGTTTACATATCATCCTAAATAAGCGGGGAGACGTTTGATGTTTGTTTTTGTGGAGAAGGCTTTGCTGGCGATGGTGGCTTTGAGGGTTTTATCAGGGAGTATCGAGATCGGGGCGGCCATGCTGATGCTGAAATTCAATGATTTGGAGAAGGCATTTATGATAAATTCGCTGCTTGCGCTTGTTGGTCCGACAATATTCTTTTCTACGACTGCGATTGGTCTGATGGGGTTGTCAGGTAAGATTTCCTTGTTGAAAGCAGTTTGTTTGATTTCCGGTGTATTGTTGATCGGTCTCAGCGTTAAGCTTAAATAGGGGCACGCGCCTATTCCATAAGGGGACATTCACCTATATCTGTAACGGCAATATTCTGTTTACAGAGAGGAGAGTGTTTGAGATTGGCGCTATACCGCGAGGAAGATCCTGAAATCAATGAATTGCCTGATTGGCAAAGAGATGCAGTCAGACATTTTTCAGATAAAATGACAAACCAAAAGAAATTTCCGTGCATCCCGGCTACGCAGGCTTATGCGTTAAAGCAGCTGCGCTACGGGTTCGCCGGCCATCCCACTGCAAGCACAACAGCAATCGAGCTTGCAAAAATTTTAAAAGAATATTCACTGAAAAGCAGGGACTTTGGAAAATATACTACACTTGTCGTATTCTTTGAAACACCAGACCATTTGATTGAAAATGCGACCGTTGAAATGTTTGAATGGATGTTTTGGGATCTGCTGAACCAGCTGGCTGAAATCGATGAAGTGGATTGGCCAAAGCATATTCCCCCTGACCCGGAAGAAAACGAATGGGAATTCTGCTTTCATGGAGAACAGTATTTTATGTACTGTGCCACTCCAAAGCACCATAACAGGGACAGCCGTTTCTTCCCTTATATGATGATGGCCATCACGCCAAGATGGGTGCTCCAGGAATTCAATTCCAATCCGGGTTATGCGGAAAAAATCCAGAAACAGATCAGGAAGAGGCTGGAACTCTATGATCGAATCGAAGCTCATCCCGAACTGAAAACATACGGAAGTGAAGATAATTATGAATGGAAGCAATATTTTCTGCGGGACGATGATTCAGCACTCTCGAAGTGTCCTTTCCACCAAATGACAACTATTCAGAAAAAAAACTGAGCAAAAACCGCCGGACTTTCTGGTTCGGTTACATATAAAATTTTAATAGCTTGAATTCTAGATTGCCGGTCATCCTTACAATATTTGTAATAACTGCAGGTTCCACTTAATCCGAACCGACCGGAGGAGGGCATTCAGGCCATCAAACGAACCACAATTCTTGCTGTCTTCCTTGGCTGGATGCTAATCATCATTTGACTGATTGGGCACCGCCTCGCCATTATTTTCAATAAATCCATCCTTACCCGTGATATCGGGGCATTTGTTTATCTGGTTAATGTATTTACGTTACTCTTACTATTCATTTATCGAAAGAAAACAAGTGAGAATCTTCTATTTATCGTTATATACCTTCTTGTTTATCCCGTGCCAATCCTTCAGATATATACCAAGTCGGAGCCATAAAAAAAGAAGTTCCCTGTTAAGGAACTTCTCTCTCTGAAACCAGCATTACATCTTCGGCGGCTCCATTCCCATCAGCGCCCACTCTTCTTTTGATGGTCCGTAAATACCGGGAACGTTAAGTCCTGCCTGCCTCATCAAAACGGTCATCTGTCCGCGATGGTGAATTTCATGTTTCAGCAGGAACTGAAGTAAACTGCCAGCCGGCATTTGTCGGCCGAATACATTGATTTCCTTTGCAAGATCTTCATCTTTCCATTGCTCTTGCAGGGCATTAATAAATGCCTTGTTTGTGCTTTTGTACGTTTCAGCTATATAATTTGCTGATTCCGGCACAGGGAAATCTTCCGCTGGTGCTTCAAATGCTAAATTCGTTTGAGAAGTAATCATTTTTATGGCAGTTGTGATATGCCAGGCCAAACGCCCAAGTGTCCAATGATCTTCTGCAATTCGCTGATTCAAAGAGTCATCTGTCAGGTTATCCATTGCTTTCTGTGTGGATGATGATTCCATCTCCCACGAATTCAGGAATCCATTAATTGTTTGGTACATGTCCATTCCTCCTTCAGTTTATGTATACAACGTACTATCTTGCCATTCCTTTTTTTTATTCTTTATTCTTCTGAAAAAAGTGAACTCCCCTCCCCGCACAAAAAAAGTCTGATTCTCTTTATAATCAGACTTTCATACCTTATATTTTTGTGACGAATTCCTGAGCCTGTATATCCAAATCGCCTGCCGCATTGGAGATTGCATCGAATTCCTGCATGGCTATATCAATCTGTTTCTGGCTTTCTTCTACGCTTTCCGAGATCCGGGCGATGCTGCCAGTCACTTTTCCGACCTCATTTACTATGCTGTCGATGTTCTCTTTCACTTCAGTGATGGAGTGTGCCACCTTTTCAGATAGTTTGCGGACCTCCTTGGCAACAACGTCGAAACCCCTGCCATGCTCACCGGCACGTGCTGCTTCAATCGCTGCATTCAATGCAAGGAGATTGGTCTGAGAAGCTATGTCCCTGATTGTCTTGACGATCCCGGTAATGAAGTTTGCTTGATTTTGCAGATTTTCCAGGTTATTTGCATTTTCCCTGGATTCATGAGAGATCCTTTCGATGGTTGATAACAGTTCCTTACTCCTGACCATGCCAACTTCGGAACGGCTGTTCAGCTGCTGAGACATGTCTTTCAAATGATCGGCCATCTTAACGATCTGATTCTGCCTTCCGGTGATGTTGGTAGCGACTTTCGAGACACCGATCACTTCACTTCCATCATCAGAAAAGACCGGCATATAAGTGGCCTCCAGCCATAACCGGTTTCCGTGTGCATCGATCCGCTCAATTTTCCCCTGATAGCTGTTGCCAGCAAACAGATTTGCCCAAAACGCTTCATATTCAGGACTGTTTGCAAATGATGGAAAACAAAATTTCTTATGGTGCATACCCTGCATATCCCTCGAATGGTATCCCATAGAACTGGCAAACAATTCATTCACATAGGCTACACGGCGATTAACGTCAAACCGGATGATGGCCAAATGTTTTTCTATAGCATTGACGACTAAATCGTCGGTGACAGAATGCACGTTATGTTCCTTTACTAACCCGTTCATTAAAGACCCCCAATTGTCATAATTTCTTTGCAATTCTAATTTTTGTCTGCTTCTTTTCACAGTACCTTATACCCAGGACTTATTCAACTTTGAATGCGCTTCAGTATGTTGCTCAATTGCTACTTGCGAAGTTAAAAGAGATATGATCATCCAATAAAACTAAACCGGAAAGCCACGATTCCCCGGTTTAGTTTAACGTTACTCTTCTTTCCTCCAACAAGCTTTCGGAACTCTCCATTGGTGATTAATTCCCATTCGAAGGACTGCACCACTTCTTTTATCACTTCAATTGCAGTTGAATTGACATTATCAATGTACATCACAGCCAGATTCCGATACGGCCCGTATAACAGTTGAGCGTTCAAAGTCCGGATTTCATCCGAACTAACGGGTCTGCAGCGGCATATGCTTTAACTTGGATGGGTTGTACTCTTTCAGCCACCTGTCTGCCTCTTGAATCATCCAGCTTCCAAAGCCTTCTTTCAAAAAAGAGATGATTTTAAGCGGGTCGCCGGAAGGGTTAACAGCTAACTCCAAAGCATTCAGCATCTCTTTTTCCTTTTCAGGATAGTGGGTGGAAAAAAGCATAAATGCAGGATAAAGGTCCCTTGTATATGTTCTTTCATGGTTCATCACCAGTGCCATTCCACCGCGGATGAAGATTTTCATGATCCACATACAGCAATCTTTGATATCTTCTGTGTCTTCATTTCCCTCCAGATCCTCCAGTGCGATTTCTATTTGCATCCTCAGATTGACAATGTGTTCGTTTGCCAGTTTCTCATCTGCTTTATACTGTGGAAGTTTTTCCTGAAGGTTTTCCCCATACAAAAGAATGCTATAGGTCTTGATCATGAATGGAATAATATGAAAATGGGAGGTTGTACATACTTCTTTTAAGGAATTAAACCCTACCTCTATCCCATTGATATATGGGTACTCTTTTCCCATTTTTTCTACCGTGCCCATCAGCCTTTCACGGCAGGTTTTATCTGCAGAATCGTTTTCCACGACCAGGAGGTCTATATCTGATACGCCCTCAATTCCCAGCCCTCTTGGAAGTGACCCTCTTAAATAGATGCTATGTATTTCTTTGGAGAAATCCTTCTTTATTGCACCTGTAATCTTCCTGATGGGAGATTGATAATTTCGATTCACTTTCTCCCAGCTGGATTCATTGATGATGTATCCTTCTCTATCCAATTTTGCTGCACTTCCTATGTTTTTAATCCTGGTCATTTCATTCCTCCTCGAGATTCAGGCCATAGATGATCTGCAGATCACCTTCACTGATTACCGGTGAATTATTTTGGAGCATCTCCCAGCCTCTGTTTTGATAAAATTCGATTGCCGCCTTGTTTTCTATTCCTGTGGTCAACAAAGCTGTTCGATGTGGCTGATTTCCGATTAATTTGTCCAGTAAATTCCCCGCAATCCCCTTTCTGCGAAAAAGAGGGTTTACAGCAACTTCAACGACTTCAAAGCAACTTATAAGCCATACAACCTCCTGTTCTTTTGTTAACTGAGCTTGAATCTTTTCCCGGTAATATTGGCCGGGCACGCTTGTATAACCGTAGGCAAATCCCGCAATGCTCCCATCTCCATCAACTGCCTTGAATCCCCTAAAGCCGGGATAGTCTGTATGCTTTGATAAATTCACTGCTGTCTCATCAACATCTTGTTTGGAGAAGCTCTCCCCGATGAATGTTAAACAATATGATTCTGCAAGTCTGTCAATTTCACGGTCACTTTTATCCAAAGGCTTAATTGCAATATCAGAATCCAAAATTTTTAATCTTCCTCCTTCAAGACCTTCTAATTTATACAACTATTTTAGCAGTTTTCGAAATTATTGACAGTTTGATGAAAACGCTTACTGAATGATATCCTTTCGAAAATATTTAAGATATGATGGAAATATTAGGAGAATTTCAGCGGGGAGGAAGTCGATATGTCCAATTTGGAGATTATCAAGAACAAGAATTTTGTAATGTATTGGCTTGGTTACCTTTTTTCCGCGCTTGGTGATGCTGTTTTCATTCTCAGTGTCTCCTGGTTGATTGTGGACATGACAGGTTCCGGGGTGATTATGGGGACGTTTCTATTATTTGCAGGAGTCCCGCGTGTTATGTTCATGCTGATCGGCGGTATCGCAGTAGATCGGTTTTCTTCCCGTAAAGTGATGCTGTGGTCAGATATTCTCCGGTCAATCGTTCTTTTTACCTTTGCTGCAGCTTCTATGACAGGTAGTACATCACTTCTGTTAATTTACGCACTTGGGGCTGTATTTGGAACGGTTGATGCCTTTTATTGGCCGGCAGTCACAGCAATTCGCCAGCGGATTGTTCATAGGGAGCAATACACACAGTCAAATTCTATTTTAACAGGAACCTGGCAGGCCGCTGCTATTGCCGGACCTCTTTTTGGCGGCATCATGATCAATTTGTTAAGCTTCCCGATCAGTTTTATGATTAATGCCCTTAGCTTCCTGATTTCAGCAGCCACTCTTTTCTATATAAAACTCCTGCCGGAATCTCAGGAGCTTCTGCGTGAAAATCAGACGGTGATTGGGGAAGTCCGGGAAGGGGCAAGGTTTGTTTTCGGCCACCCTCTGTTGATTGTCATCATAGTGACGGCTGTATTCGGGAATATGGCTATGAGTACCATCCTTGTCGGTCTCCCCTTCCTGGCAAAGGATTTCAGTGCCGGTGCCCAGGGGCTCAGCCAAATGCAGGCCGGCCTTGGAGCTGGGGGAATAGCCGCTTCTGTCTTATTGTCCGCCTTCATCGTTATTAAAAAGCCAAAACCGCGTGCTAAGATGGCCGTCTTATTTGTTCAGGGTTGTATGATTTTCTTAATAGGTTTCACACAGAATCATTGGCAGGCCGCCTTCCTGGTAGCTTTGATCGGTGCTGCCGGAGCCACTCTCGGTGTGCTGGAACAGAGCCTTTCCCAAACCATTATACCGCACCACATGATGGGCAGGGTGTACAGCATCATCCTGATTGCTGCCCAGGGCATGACGCCGGCAGCACAAGCAGTCAATGGCTTGCTGATCGATGCAGTCGGAGTGCATGATATCTTTTTCTACGGAGGTGTGCTGGGAATGCTTTCAGGGTTGATCGGTTTCTTCATTCCTGCCGTTGTTAATTATCATGTTCCAGCCGAAAAGCCGGTAAGTGCCTAGTACATAGAAAAGCTGCCTGAATTGGGCAGCTTTTTAGAGTTACATGTACAGTGAATGCTTCAATTTCAAGTTGAGTCTTGTACCGGCATTGGTGTGCCCATTCTTTTTTTACCGTTGGCGGAATGAATTGTGTGCACGTCGCCCGCCTGCACACCCCGATAAAAAAGGCTCATCACCCCTTCAAGGAGATGAGCCTTTGATTCAACCGTAAATATCGCGGCGTGTATAACCTGCAGCACCAGCAGCCATTATGGCAAAAGCGATACAGGTAAGTATGCTTATCTTAAGGAAATTCATCTCTTCAATCGGCAATTCAGGGATATGGGCAAAAGGTGAAAGATTGCCTACCCATTCATCGAACTGAAACATGCCTCCCAGGTATACAACAAAGAATGAATATCCCAGATAAAGCCATGCAAGCCCTGTAAAATTTGGAAGGAAACCGACAAGCAGGACACCAAGCGCTACAAGCACCCATATGGCAGGCAGATACACCACCCCTGCTTTAAGAAAAGCGGCAAAAGGAATGCCATCCTCCATCACCGAAACCGCTGCTGCCCCAAGTCCGATTGCTGCCACAAACTGCATTACTGCAGAAATGATGAGTGCGAGAACCAGATAGCTTCCGAGGAGGCGGGGTCTTGATACAGCACGCGCAAGGAGATGCTCCGTGCGGTTGGCTTTTTCTTCTCCTTTCAGCTTAAAAATGACCATAAGTGCAGGTACCGTGCTGATCATTGCAATGATCGACATGATTTTCGCGGTGAACTGTTCTGTCAGTGAGAATCCTTCGGCTTCAGGGAGCAGCTGCTGCATCATATCTATTTCACTGAAGAAAGACTCCAGATCACCAAATATCGAACCATAAGATGCGCCAATCAGCAGCATTCCGACAGCCCATGAGATCATCCCCGTCCGTTGAAGCCTGACAGCAAGGCCAAATGGACTTTGCAAAAGATTTGACGCGTGTTTCCTGCCTGGCCTTGAAGGCAGAAAACCGGATCCCATATCCCTGATGGCGTTCAGATAAAAAGAGAGCCCGATCAACAGCAGTGCAGCAGCTCCTGTCATAGCGACCGGCCACCAGTAATTGTTGACATATACCTCAGAGCCGAGGACCCAGCCGAGCGGGGAAACCCATGAAAGGGCGTCATTGCTCACATCTCCAACTGCCCTGACAAGGTAAGCGGCCCCTAATAAAGTAAAAGAAAGACCGACCGTCCCTCTTGATGACTCAGACAACTGCGCAAATACAGCTGTGGACCCTGCAAAGAAAAGGCCAGTAACACCAAGAGCCGAACCATAAAGCAGGGATCCATTCAAATCCATGCTTTCAATTCCCATAGCGAATAATCCCAGCCCGGTCAGTAAACCGAGAATCACATTTGTGATAACCAGCGACAGCATTGCTGCACTAAGATTCGCCAGTCTGCCGGCAGGGAGTGCACGTATCATTTCAAACCGGCCATCCTCTTCCTCAGCCCGCGTATGGCGTGCGGTCAGGAGGATGCTCATGATGGCAGCAATTATCGCTGTGAACAGAAGCATCTCGTGAGCAAACATTGCTCCATAGGTGTAGTCGTCAATTCCATAACCTTTTCCAAGCATTGCCGTCATGGCCGGATTCTTCATGGTCTCTGCGATCGCCTGCCTGCTTTCTTGTGTAGGATACAATCCTTCAAAAGCACCTGCCGTAATCACCGATAAAATAGCCAGAGAAATAATCCATACAGGTATGCGGATCTTGTCCTGACGCAGGATGAACCCCAGGAGCATCCCCGTTTTATTCAATAATGAGTTCATCAGGATACACCCCCGGCTTTACTTTTCGTCCCTTTCCCTCCTGAATCATAATGACGCATGAATAAATCTTCCAGTGTCGGAGGGGCACTTTCAATTCTCTTGATTCCAAAACCGCTGACATAACGGACCACTCCATCCAGGTCTTCGGAATCCACTTGAAAGGAAACTTCACTGCCCTTCCTCTTGATATCGTGGACCCCTTTCATTTCATCAAGGGTGTCAATCGGCTTAGTTGTCTCCAACAGCAAATGAGTCCTGGTTAAATGACGGAGATCATTCAATGTACCGGTTTCAATGATTTTTCCATCCCGTATGATCCCTACCCTGTCACAAAGCTTTTCAACTTCTGATAGGATATGGCTTGATAACAGGACGCTTTTGCCTTCCCTTTTCACTTCTGCAACACATTCCTGAAACACATGCTCCATTAATGGATCAAGGCCAGAAGTCGGTTCATCGAGGATAAATAAATCTGCATTTGAAGCAAATGCTGCAATGAGAGCAACTTTCTGTCGATTTCCCTTTGAATAGGTCCTGCACTTTTTAGAGGGATCGAGTTTGAACATCTCAATAAGATTTTCTCGTTTTCCCTTGCTGGAAGATCCTCTCAATTTCATGAAGAGATCGATCACTTCGCCTCCAGTCAAATTCGGCCAGAGGTTTACATCACCTGGAACGTAAGCAATCCGCTTATGGATTTCGACTGCATCCTTCCAGGCATCAAGGCCGAATATGGAGGCGTCTCCCTTTGTTGCCTTCAATGCGCCGAGCAGAACGCGGATGGTTGTTGATTTACCGGCTCCATTGGGACCGATGAACCCATATACCTCCCCTTGATTCACCTCAATGTCCACACCATTTAAAGCTGTGAATTTCCCGAAAGACTTCGTTAATTGATTTGTTTTTAAAACAGCCATACCCCATTCCTCCTCTTTGGAAGTCTACCGTCATTTTAATGTTGATCTCCTTCTTAGCATAGCCGCTGAATAACAAACCGGCTTATTTATAAACAGTTTTTGTTTTTGCATGAATTGCTGTTTCTGAAAGTTCCCGGAACCTTAATTTTTCCATGGGTTCGAGAAGACCAATACAGCGCTTTTTCTTGATAGTTTCATTTGAATGAAGATCATTTTTCATTAGCAACAATACTAGGAACAGACCTACTTATAAAAGGCACTCTTTAACACTTCCAGATAATCTTCCATTTCCGATAAGGTATCATCGATATTGACCTCTTTTATTCCCATAGCTTTCACCTTTGCCTGCATTCTATTGGCGAACCCTTCCAGGGACCATGTAATGATTTCCTTTGCCTTCTCGACGTCCACTCCCTCCTTGAATTTACTCGAATCGATATCTTCCATCATTTCCTTATAATTATTGCTGAGGAACTCGCTTTTGCGCTTCTCCAGTTCCTGGCTGATTTCCGTATCTTCTTCAAAGAAAATTCCAGTGAAGAAGGTAAACACTTGCGGATATTGATGGAACATTTCTATTTTAACCGCTGCAAGTTCACGGTTTCTTTCGAAGATGTCCCTTATCTCCCAGTTGACTTCCCTTTTCATCTTATCGATTAAAATCTGTACAAAATGATCATAAAGGAAAAGATATAAGTCCTTTTTGTTTTTGAAATAGTGAAACAATGCACCCTTTGAAATCCCTGCCCCTTTCACTATTTCGTTGGTAGAAGCATTCTTATATCCTTTTTGGGCAAATTCATTCAGTGCTGAATTTAATATTCTGTCTTGTTTTTCCTGATCAAGGCTAAAGAATTTATCATCCATTTTCACACCTCCATTGAGTACAAATTCACTCTTTGACCACATGGGTCAATATTATCTTACAACGATTGACCAGTTTGGTCAATAGGATGTTTTGTCAAAAAATAAGACTCTTATTCCAAACTCTTCTGTAATTGAAAATATACCGGTATAGCAGGGTGAAATGAGCTGCTCTTCTTCTCAGGGAATAAATCATTGAAATACAGGTAAAAGTCCGCTCTTGGAATTTATCCGTAGGCAGCTATTTTTGGTATTCAGACAAAAATAAAAACAACCCGGGAAGTGAGTTGTTTCTGATTGAACTATTCTGCCGGCTTCCCGGGGGGATAATAATATGGCGGCACCTTCAGCCACCCTCGTTTCCGCATGAGGGTTTTGAGAGTTGTTCCGAAATTCGTCCATTCAGTATAAAAACCAAACCACATCAGTCCAATGTCATTCCTCACTGAGTCTGCCTGCCCTTTGGCACAAGATGTCATGCATGTCACGAGCTTAAAGGCGATACCATTGGTTATTTCATCATCAGTCAATTTCACTCCCAGCGGAATGGAGTTTGGGTCTGACTCAGGCTTAGCTGAAGATACATCAGGAAGTGGGATTCCTTCTTTTTTCATGAACTTGGTCAATTGATCGACCTGTGATTCACAAAGGCGGACAACATCCGTCAACATTTCCTTTACTTCATCATCCGTTGTCGTGTTCAGCCCCACTTCTTCGTAACGGATGAATTCCTCCATCAATGTAATATAGGTCCAGCAGTCCCCTGCCTCCACAATGTGCAGTGGAGCTTTTGGTTCATTTGTATTATCGATTGCGGTTTTAAATGTATTCCAAACCGACTCTAATGTATTTGCCATTCTGGACACCTCCTGCCCTCGTATTATTCCTCTTTTACTGCAAATAATGTATTTCCTGCCTATCCTTTTTCAAGTATGTTATCAGGCCAGAGTGGTAAAAATGAAAGGAACAGGAGGGTTTGTGATGACGAATATTTTTTCAGCTATAAAAGATTATTTGCAAATGAAAATAGATAGTGAACCAAAGAACCCTCTCCATGTAGGGGAAGTGATGAGCTGCTGGATGTACCTGGCACTGATGGATGAAGCGACTGTTTATATTCAGATTGGCTTGAATACTACCAATGATGATGACGTGCGAAAGATCTTGAACGAGAGCATGAAACAATGCGATGTGCAGGGCCAGCGCTTTAAGGATTTTATGAAAACCGAGGGAGTGCATCTTCCTCCTACGAGTGAACAACGCCCCAATTCTGATCCTGACGGGGTTCCGCTTGGTGTTAAAATGACAGATGATGAAATCATGAACGGCCTCAGCTTGAAAACCGCTGCTGCAGTTATGCAATGTGCTGCCGCTGCCAGTCAATCCATACGAAACGATGTAGGGTTGTTATTCCTGCATGCCATGCTTGAGAAAATGAAATTTGGGACAGAAGTCAAGGAATTGATGAGGAAAAGAGGCTGGATCAAAGTCCCGCCATATTACTATCCGCCAGGAATGCCTAAACAACAGTGAGTATTATAAGAAAAATCCTATCGGGTTTTTCTTTTTTATTTTTGGGGTTAAATAAGGGTATTGATTCAGCCAATCAGAGAGGAGGAGTTCTCATGTTTCAGGCTGCATTATGGGGCGGATTTGCAAGCTTGTCGCTGTTTATCGGCGCCATAGCGGGTATTTATCTGAGGATTCCCCGGAGAATTACCGCCTATATCATGGCGCTCGGGACTGGTCTCATCATTGGTTCCGCTACCTTCGATTTACTCAGTGAAGCGCAAGGAAAGGCAAACTTGATCTTGATCACTTCCATGTTTTTGCTTGGTGCCCTTGTTTTTACAGTCTTCGAAATAGTCATAAGCAGGAAAGGCGGAAATGAACGGAAGAGATCGAAGAAAAATCCTCATGGTCATGCCGGGTTGGCGATTTATTTTGGAACGTTGATGGATGCGATCCCGGAATCAATTATCATCGGAATCAGTTTTATTGGCAGCCAGCCGATTCAATGGGTATTTATTTTTTCCATTTTCATCAGTAATCTGCCGGAATCTTTGTCGAGTTCCATCGGGCTGCGAAAAGATGGTTATGGAGCAAGGAAAATTTTGTTCCTGTGGGGAAGTGTCGTTGTTTTATCATCTGTCAGTTCCATGCTGGGCTTCCTCTTTTTGCAGGGATCATCCGAAAGTGTAAGCTATCTGATTGGTGCGTTCGGAGCAGGAGGCTTATTGGCGATGGTCTCTTCCACCATGCTTCCGGAAGCATTTGAGCAAGGAGGACCGATTGTCGGTTTTGTCTCCTCCATGGGAATCATCCTTTCCTTTATCCTGACCAATCTGTAAGGTCCTGCATTTTAGGGATGTTCTCCTTATGTTGCTGATTTGTGGATATGAATTTGCGAAAACATCAGTATACATGGAAATGGGCTATGAACATGTAAAAGAAAAGACAGCCGGTTTCGGGTTACAACTCTTCATCACCGGTTACATAGAGGTGGGGTATTGCTTTAGGTATTCATTTCATACGGTGAAAAATACGGAGCCTTGTCAAAATAAAAGAGCCCGCTTGGCAAAGGGGGCTCTTTCCTTTTTGGGTGTTATGGGTTCAGCCGCCCATTTTCCTTCGGGTGACATTAGCTTTTTTAGCTTGCTGGCTCTTCATGCGCTGGTTTCCTGCTGGTCCATTGCTCTGCTGCTTGCCATTTCCTTGCGCTTGTTTCTTTCTTTCTAGCTGTTGTTTCATTGCTTCTTGCAAACTGATCTTTTTTTGGCTGTCTGCCATTGGACTTTTCTCCTTCATAAGACATGTATGTCTATGGTTTAGTGTATAAATCCATTATAAGGCATGGCCGGAAATAAAACATCAAAATTTTGTGGTGCTTCAGCACACTAGCGTAACAGGGGACAGTCCCCTGTTACTGTGCTCTAGCAGAGTGATAGCACTTTGCTATTCTATTGATAGATGGGAGGTCTGGTTGAATTCCTTGAGGTTCCATTTGTTTTCCTGGAAGTGAATGGTGTTGATGCAAGCATTGACCAGATGGGTTTCTCCGTACACGAATTGTTTTGGTGACAGATGTGCCAGCAGGATTCCGATTAATGCACCATGGGCTACCAAAAGAACGTTTTTGTCAGGGAATTTTTGTTGAATTTCCTCGATTCCTTTTAATGCCCGGGCCGCTACTTCCTGCCTGCTTTCCTGGCCGGGACTGCCGCCATCCGGGTACTTCTCCCTGCTTTCCGCAATCAGCATTCCTTCCGCTTCGCCAAAGTGCCTTTCAGCAAACTCCCCCATCACGGCCATTGGAAGATTCAACTTTTCATTGATGATTTCCGCTGTTCGTTTTGCCCTTTTCAGAGGTGAAGTAACAATGGCTTCCCAATCTCCACCTTTTAAATAATCGCGTGCCTGTCCTGCTTGTATCACTCCTGTTTGATTCAATTCAATGTCTGTTGTTCCCTGCAGCCTTCTCTCTTTATTCCAATCAGTCTGTCCATGGCGTACAATGCAGATTTTTGTCATGCTTCTCTCCCCCATTTCACTCAGTTTTCACCCTATTATCCTACCATACTTATAAATGGCCACTAATTATTGTGCTTACCAGGATTTATCTAGCAGACTCTTTTACACAGATTTGATCATTTATAAGATTCCTGAAGTTTTATTTTCCCTCAGCTGAAATAAGATTTTGAAAAAATAGATTCATCGTCAGGATGCCCGTCCACAATTTATGACAACTTCCACATATATTGATAGTAAGTGAACATCCTTTGCGATTGAACACTTTCTATACTTTTTAAAAAGGAGTGAAATTATGAGTGGAAAATACACCTTCCCAGGGCACAGTACGAAAAAGCATTGCAAGAAATCGAAAGTGAAGTCTGTTTCCTGTAAAGCAGAATCCTATAATGTCTCTGGCGGCACCTATGTACCTGTCATTCTTGCACACGTTAATCTCCAGACAGACATCGCTTCCCATGTTAAACTGCCTTCTTACGCAAAAGAGGTTAAATCCATCAAGAAAAATGTTTCCATTAAGCAGTGTGAGGTGCTGAAACATCCTGCTTCACGCAACAAAGCAAAAATATTTGTCAAAGGGACCATACACAAAAATATTCAGTATGTGGAATCCTGTAATGGATATTTAAGAGATTACAGTGTAGATGTACCATTCACTTGTATCGATGAAGTATATCTATCTCACGCGGACAGACAACTCGACAGTCAAAAGTCCACCCTGACCCATGAATACAAATACACATCCAAAAAAAAGCATGGGGCTGATGAATCAAAATTTGGTTCCTACACCTATGAGAATTTCAATGAACCGATTGAATGTGTTTTGAAGTCGGCGGACATCTTTGAAATTGACTTGACCAAGGACTATGACAAAATTGGCAGATTCATTAATCTGACTGAAAGAATGGATGTTAACCTATGGTTCATGCTTGTGCAGAATCAGGAACGCTATGAACACTGTGATGGTGACCATAATATTCCATGCTTGAAGGACCAAGAAAAAGAAGCTCTGGAAGAAGATGCACCTTTCAGGAAAAATCAGCAAAAATCTTTATTGGAACTGATACAGGAAAGAATTGATCAACTAAAGCTATAGAAAAGCAAATGGGTGTCTCTCTGAAGACACCCATTTTTATACCTGAATTAAAACCGTCTGTTCCTGGACAGCCTCTAAGGCAATCTTGATTGTGCCAAGAACTCCCAGCTCAGCCTTTTCGCGTTTTGAGTATGCAAGCTTGTCATGTGAAAGCATTTCATACGATTGAAGTTTTACAGTGGCAGGTGAAACCAACTTCTCCTCCCATACCCTGTGTGTGGAAACAGATATACCATTATCCGTTGAAAAATCATATTCACCGCTCCTGGTAAAAGGCAGCTCTGGCTCTGACAACCAATTGACTGAAACAGTTTTTTGTAGAGGTACATAAATTTTCACACTCTGTAAACTTCCACTTTGCTGTGAGTTGAATTCTATATCCGCACACAGGACTAGCTCAAGAAATATTTTATTTGATGGCAGGGGGATGCATCCTTTGAAATCATGGACCGACCATTCTATTTTCGTTATGGCAGTAAGAGGTATCAGCAGGGTAAAGCTGTCAAAGACATCTAATGTAAACTCGTCTTTCATAAGCAATACAGGGAGGTTAGCACAGATATACTTTGGAGAAGGCTCTATGTTTTCAGGATATACTGCTTCCTCCTCCTCCTCGACTGAAGGTTCCGATTCCTCAATGAGAGTCTGGTCTTCAGATTCTTCATGATGGAAATCCTGAGTCTCCTCTTCAATATCTTTTTGCAAATCTTCAGCGCCATGTTGTTCCATAAGCGCTCCTCTTTTTTCATAAATCAGTTCGTCATCATCTTCCGGGAGAGGGATGATTTCATCTTTTTTCTTCTTTGGCAGGAATTCCTCCAGGATTTCCACTGGCTCCGGTTCCCTCTTCTTCTTCCGTTCATTTGAAGTAATGGGCGGAGGCGGCAGGATCAATGGACCTCCAGTTTTCTTGGTCAGAACCTGTTGATCCTCCTCGTACTTTTCCGACTCTTCGCCGGGCTGACTGAAAAATGAACTTGGATAGGAATCCTTTCCGCTTCTTCTATTCCGTAGAGGTCCAATAGAAGGATCTTCTCTCCTGCTTCTTCTGTGGCTCAAGCGCTGGAACCTGTTCTCTCTGGCAGCCATTTTCTCACCTCCTTTATAATTTCCTGAGAACGCTTGATTTGATTTTTACCGGAAAGTTTTTTTAAGGTGAATGATCGACATACGTTTTGAAAGCTTTTAATTAAAAGCTGTTTTCGCATAAATTGTTGCTTTCGGAAAAATCCCACGTGCTCGATTTTTCCCCTGTATTCAGAGGTTTTTCTCTCGAAAAAGAACGAGCAGCTCTTTTCTTTCCTGCTTACAGGGTTTTTACGACGATTTACCAGGATATTAGTTGAAATTTATATTGAATAGCAACAAAGTTTACGTAATTAAAAAGGAATAGGGATTACACTATTATTTAGCATAACCCCGTTCATTGCCTTTTTTTAGTAGTGATCATCCTCTTTGCAATCATGGTGATGGTGATCATCATTAGTGGTGGATGCAACACGGATCTGCTGGTCCTGAATCACTTTCAGCGTGAAGTCAAGAACCATTTTTTCTTCGATTGTTTTAAAGACGCCTTCTGCTATCGGTGCGTCTTTTCCGATTTTCTTCCTATCGATCGCTTCATCCCACTCGATGATGCTGCTTGAAACGAGCTCACAGTATGGCAGTTCATTATAATATTGGGTGCTGGATTGGTGGAATTGTGATAGATCACTTGAAAGAAGTTCATCTTTTTCAGGGTAACCTGACGGCAGCGGCTGCGCCACGAAGAAATCAAATTCTTCTCTGGAATTCATTTTCGGCTGAACAGGGGCTGAAAGATAGTGTTTGATTTCTGTTACAACCTGGAATGGAATGTCAATTGTATAGGAATGCAAGTCTGATGCAATCGATTGATGTGTCGCATGCTCAATATCGCCTGATGGACTAGCGTATTGGATGTTCTTGCGGACAAATCCGCTCACAAACAATTTATTGGAAGGAAGAAGCAGTCGGCATTGCGTGATTTTCACACGTTTTTTCACATCTTTGATCTCCAATACAGGTTCAGGGAATGTAATTTTTGCCGTCATATCCGCTTGAAGTGCCAGTTCAGCAAGCACCACAGGAACTTTAGTCACCAGTTTTCCAATATTCACATTCGGTTGATGATGTTTCGGTTTACAGTAGCTTTCATTGTTCTCTTTGTATGATTCAGACATTAATAGTCCTCCTTAAAAATCAAGATAGTTCAATGTATGTTGTGCGTTCGTCTATGTATAGGCATGCGCCCATGGGCAAGTTGGAAATTTTTAGATGAATATCACGGGTGGGGCGGCTGCCGCAGACCGTGAATTCTTCGCTTCCATCCTTTAACGCCTGTTTTGGCCGGTCTTCAACTTTACTGGCAGCCTTCCCTTACTGAGTGTTATTTCTTTGTTGACCCTTATTCTTCTCTACACGCCTTTTCTCTTCTTACTGCTCACCGTTTTGGACTCTACAGCTCCTCTATACGTCCTTTTTCCTCTAACCGCTCACCGTTTTGGACTCTAGGACCCCTCTACACGCCTTTTCTCTTTATTCTGCTCTTCGTTTTGGCCTCTACAGCCCCTCTGTACGCCCTTTTTCCTCTAAACGCTCATTGTTTTGGACTCTAGGACCCCTCTATACGCCTTTTCCCCTCAATCCTCATACTGTTTTGGACTCTCCACCCCTTCTTTGCACCTTTCCCCTCACCCCCCACACTGTCCCGGACTCTAAGATCGATAGACACACCAGTCCGTGAATCGATTTAAACCCTAGTGAAACCCCTTGCTGCTCTGTTTCACAATAAATAATTCGAATTACATGCCCTTGCTCAACCACCATCACAAAAAAACACTACCCTCCAATTGAGGATAGTGTTCAATCTTCTTATTCACCTTTAAGCGTCATCGTCACCAGTTGTAATGTTAAGCTGCTGGTTCTGAAGGACTTTTACAGTAAATGTAACAATCATTTTTTCTACTACTTTGGTAAAGCAGCCTTCTCCTACCGGGCCATCATGGTAGCTGTGGCGATTTGTAGCTTCATCCCACTCAAGGATCGTGCTGGACAGCAGCTCACAGAATGGAAGCTGGTTGTAGAATTGAGTGCTGAACTGATGGAACTGGGAAATATCACTGGACAAGAACTGGTCTTTTTCAGGATATCCCCTGCCAAGGTCCTGCTCTCTGTAATAATCAAATTCGCTGCGAGTGTTAGATACAGGCAGCTGAACAGGAGCATCCAAAGGAATATTCGATACGCATTCGAATGGGACCCTTACTGTCAACGACTTGATGTCGGAAGCGACGCAATTGCCTTCTTTATTGTAAACAGGTGTTGCGTACTGAATATTTTTGCGGACAAACCCTTTGATGACAAGCGGGAATGTTCCGTTATCAGAAAATGCCGGCGCTGCAACTGGCGGTGTCAAAAGACGGCACTGAACAATTTCTACTCTTTTCTTGACATCTTTGATTTCCATTACTGGTTCAGGGAAATGGATGTCTGCTACAAGATTAGTGGTAATTTCCCTGACTGCAAGCTGCACAGGGACCCTGATCGTTCTAGTGACATCATCTGGAACGATTAACGTATCGCCTTCAACGTTTGCACATTCTCCAACGTTAGCTGATTTGTTTACTTCAACACAATCACGTTTAGGTTGATATTTATCACTCATTGTTTTTCCTCCTTATGTTTTCCTTCACTTCATCCTATGCATACAAGTCTATTAAGCTTGGTTATATGTATCAGGACAAGCGTGGATTTTTATGGAAAATACAAGGTTTGTTAGTGAAATCCACAAAAATCAACCCGTAGTACGTGCACCTGGGCACCACTTCCTCCATAGGATTCAAAGGAGGAGGAGATACTAATGAAATCGTCCAATTTTTTTGCCGTAGATATCGGAAACAGCTGGTATAAAGTGCTTGCCTCGGATAGCGGGCAGCTTTCGGAATATCAAATGCCGAATGCCATTGCATTATTTGATGAAGAATTCTATGAAATGCCCTATGATGAAGAAGATGTTGAATTGGAAGAGAATTTGATTGTAGAGGTTAGAAGTCCGGCTGTTATGAATAAGAGAGATATTTTTTACACCGGTAGATCTGCAGCCAGGCAAAGGAACGTCAGTCTTACATCAGTCAATAACCAAAAGGTTGATGAACTGCGTACTTACATTCTTTTGTTTTCCATCACAGCCTACCATGCGCTCTTAAACAATCAAGATGCAACTGATATAGTATATGAAATTGACCAACTGGCTGTCTCACTTCCTACCACCCAATATAAAGGTAAAAAGGAACTGCTGAAGGAACGGCTCCTCGGTACTCATACAGTAATCCTTCATAAGGTGCCGGGTGTGCCTGAACCAAAGGAAGTCTGTGTCAAGCTGAACATCAAGGATGTAATCGTAGGTGCTGAAGGTGCCTGTGCTTATCTTGGACTGACCAGGGACCAGGAAACCCTTGGCATCAAAGACGATGATCTTGTCAAAGATTCGGTTAAAGGGGTGCTGATCGGCGACCTAGGCGGTGATTCCGTCGATTTTGTTGGAATAAAAAACAATAAACCTGTAGCTTCTGTAGAGGGTGAGCACTTCGGAATCAATCAATTCCTGGACATCATCATCCAGAAGGTCAGTAAAAATGAATTGTATAAATTTGATTCACGATCAGAATTGGAAGAAAAGCTTGCTGCAGGCCCATCTGAATGGTATGTGGAGCCTTTTGCAGGTGTCCGCAAAGACATCAGTAAATACATCACTCCCCAATTGACCTCAATGGCTATCAAATACCTGGAACTGTTTGATAAGGTCAGGAGCAATTCGAATGAAATCAAAGGGGCATCACGCTATATCGCCGTCGGAGGCGCTGCCAAACTCGCTCAAAAACAAATTCATGAAGCAGCAGTAAAATGGAGTGAAAAAGGGCGTCCAATCAACCTCGACTTTCCTGAAAATCTTGAAAAGCTGAACGTTCTGGGTTTGATGGTCCTTGCTAAAATGAATCATTTGAAAAAACAACAACAAGAAGAGATGACTGATCTGGCAGCTACAAGAGGTTAATCATATGGGAGAAACATATACTGATTACGTCAATCGGGTGGCCATCACGATTCCGGATAACTATATCGACATCAAAACCGGCGACTCCCATGCCGTTTCAAAACTGATTCAGGAGCAGATTGAATATCATGCCCACAACCATACGCTGGTTCATCTTGTTTTCTCCGCACTAGACCAGTATTTCAAGCCCGCTGCAGCAAAAAGCGGCACAAACACCGAGATCATGCAGGAGCTGGAAGCCATCAAAGCTTTGCTTCAGCGGGGATATATTCCGGGAATTGCTGCCGCTGATCCAGCCCGGACCGTTCCTAAAAAGCCTAAAGCTTTGGATATCTCAGACCTGAACGACATACTGGAAGCCTTCGGGGGCTGACACCCTGGAGGTTTTTTATTGTGTCAGTCACTCATCATCTACATTCCAACAAGCATTAACTACACGGGTTCTTTGACAGGACCCTCTCCCCAGTATTTATATTGAATAGCAATAAAGTTTTTGTAAAAAAGCTCCTATAATAACCCTTAATTGGTATAATAAGGAAGTTGGTATCTATAAACGCTCCCATAATCGATGTTTAACCTTTTCATTTTAACGGTAGACATTAATGGAAAGGAGGAGATCCCTATTTCTGAAATCACAATCAACTGTATCGGGGACAGCCATGCAGAGGTTTTCAAATACATAGAAAAAGAAGGAATGCTTCCAGAAGCCGAATTAAAGGTAAACATTGTTCAAGGCGCAACCGCCCAGGGAATGGTGAACCCTAATTCCAGGACTAATGCGCTTCAAATTTTCAGGGAAGCTGTCAGCAGCGTTTCTTCTGAGGAATACCTGCTTTTCATGCTGGGTGAAGTAGACTGCGGATTCGTCATCTGGTACCGATCCGAAAAAAAAGATATTCCTGTTGATACACAACTTGAGAAATCATTGCAGAATTACTTTACCTTTATCGAAGATACGATGAAGCGGGGATACATGAACATAATTATGTGCACTTCTCATCTACCAACAATAAAGGATGGACAAAGCTTTGGCGAAATCGCAAATTTGCGGAAAGAGGTGGAAGCTTCTCAAAAAGAACGAACGCTGTTGACACAGAAATATAATGACTCCATCAGGACATTCTGCCGAAAGAACGGACTTCATCTTCTGGATATTGAAAAACAGACCCTGAATGAAAAGGAAAACTTAATAAAGGAACGATATCTTAATGACAATCCTGCAGACCATCACCTGGAGACTGGAAGGATTGCTCCCCTGTACGTGGAGAAATTGAAGGAAGCTCTTGAGTTGAAGTAAGAGTCAGCTATCGCAAGAATTGTCATTGTTGATTTGTTGATTTCCAAAAAAACCAAATACTAGAAATTTCATTTTCAAATTAGTGAAAGCAACTCTTTTCTATGTGTCATTCATAGTCTACAGGGATAAATCGTTTGAAATTATCATGGAATTGAGCATAGCTCACAGGAATACAAACAAAAAAACCGGTCCCCCATCAGGAACCGGTTTTTTGATTGGTGGTAGTATGTAGGCCGCATTTGCCGTAAATCGTCTAAGAAAGTTTTAAACCACCACTCCTCAAAGTGGGTGTTTGCAGAAACGTTCCTGTCTTCCGCAATCCATGGCGGCATGACATTCCAGCTTCGATATAAAACTCCCTATTACAGTTTAAAGGTTAAAACTTTATTATCATTACGTACAACGCAGCTTGTATTAATATAATACCTCACCACTTTCGGATTATCAACAACAGTTTTTTCCATAATTCCGTAATTACTGATTCGACAAAAACCGGGAAGTGACTGGCACCCGTTTCGAGTAAAAGGTAAAAACCAGTCCCGGATTGGAAACTGGTTTGTGAATGGTTATGTAGGCCGCGTTTGCCGTAAATCGTCTAAGAAAGTTTTAAACCACCACTCCTCAAAGTGGGTGTTTGCAGAAACGTTCCTGTCTTCCGCAATCCATGGCGGCGTGACATTCCGGCTTCGATATAAAACTCCCTATTACAGTTTAAAGGTTAAAACTTTATTATCATTACGTACAACGCAGCTTGTATTCGTATAGTATCTTATCCAATGAAGAATATCAAGAAAAAGGTTTTCATCCGGTTATCCTGAATGATTCTCCCCTTCTTCAAGAAAAAAATTTCCATTCTATAATCTTACCCTTTCGACAAACTAATACAATAACACGAAATCCGCACACGCCATTATTATATCGATATAATATCATCCTGTTTTTCGATCATAGGGTTTTCGACAATTTACGAGGTATGGCTGCCCGCCCTTATTTGGTATTTGGTTTCGACAATAGCCGCAATTGATGATCCTTATCTGATTCGACATAATTTACATTGTGACAGCCTTTACGGCAGGCAAAAAATGTGACAAAACGATATGCCGGGGCTATTCTAATAATATCTGATAGGAATACTTTAAATTCCTTCCCTGAGACTTACAACACGAAAAGGAGGTTGATGAATGAAGATTGTTCTTGCCTCTCCTGACTTCCACCAGCAGCGGGGTAATACTGTCACGGTTCAAAGGATTGCCAATGGACTTAAACAATCCGGGGCCGAAATCGAAATCGTCTCAATGACAGAGGGTTCCGTATCATACCCCCTGCCTGAAGCAGACTTGATACACGGTTTCCATGCATACAAGTTTTATTCTTTTATGAACAAACTGAAAGAAAGCAGGACCAGCAGGACCCCCTTTATCATCACAATGACCGGTACAGACTTGAACCATGATCTATTTGACAAGAATAAATGCGAGAAGGTTCGAAGCTGTCTGATTGAAGCTCATGCCATCACCGTTTTTGATCAAGATGCAAAAGATGCATTGGTTCAACAAATACAAGGAATAGAAACAAAGATCCATATCATACATCAAGGAACAAGCGATCTGAAGAATGCCAATACAAGAATCCACAAAGAGGAAGGCACTTTCCTGTTCGTCCTTCCGGCAGGAATCCGAAAAGTGAAAAACATACGGTTTGCAATACATGCCCTTGATAAGCTTCATGATCGGCATCAGCAGATCAGGCTCCTGCTTGTCGGTCCGGTGATTGAAGAAGAAGAGGGAAAACTAGTAAAAGAGCTGGCGGGAAAAAGACGGGACTGGGTCTCCTATATCGGCCAGCTGCCTCATGATGAAATGGGTGCGGTATACGAGCAGGCTGATGTTGTTTTGAATACTTCCCATTCGGAAGGCCAGCCTGCAGCCATCCTTGAAGCCATGGAAAACGGCATCCCTGTGATCGCTTCAGACAATAATGGAAACAGGAATATCGTAACACATGGAAAAACCGGGTTTGTGTACACTAATGAAAGCGAATTTCTTGATTATGCAGAAGCTTTGCTGAATAATAACGAATTGAGAAAAGAATTTGGCAGTTCAGCCAAATCTTACATACTCCATAACCATTCCAGGGAGTATGAGACCCATGCCCTTCTCTCGATTTACAGAAGGGTAATGGAAGATTTAAGTTTTCAATCCATTAATAAGGAGTGAGTTCATATGACAAAGAAAGAAATTTTCAAGCTGACGTCTCTGTCTTCAAAAGGCGGCTGAGGATGCAAAATCGGTCCTGAAGACCTGGCGCAGGTCCTGCGTCATTTACCCCGTTCTGTAGAAGACCCAAATTTACTTGTCGGCCTTGATACCTCGGACGATGCCGGTGTTTATAAGATCAATGATGAAACGGCTCTCGTCCAGACATTGGATTACTTCACTCCGATTGTGGACGACCCATATATGTTCGGCCAAATCGCCGCGGCCAATGCACTGAGTGATGTTTATGCCATGGGCGGCAAACCGATCACAGTCATGAATATTGTCGGCTTCCCTATTTCGACTCTTGATAAAAGCATCCTAGCCGATATTTTGTCAGGTGCCTCAGACAAAGTCCGGGAATCCGGGGCTGTCCTGGTCGGCGGCCATTCAATCGATGATCAGGAGCCAAAGTTCGGCTTATCGGTTACCGGGATCGTCCATCCTGAACGTGTCCGTTCAAATGCTGCGGCACAGCCGGGAGACAAACTGATCCTGACTAAACCGATTGGTGTCGGGATATTGACCACCGCAATTAAAAATGACAAGCTTCCTCAAAAGAATATTGATGAGGTCATGGATACGATGGCCGCCTTGAACAAAGACGCGGCAGAAGCCATGGATGCATTTCCTGTCAACGCATGTACAGATGTTACCGGTTTCGGGCTTCTGGGCCATGCCATGGAAATTGCTGAAGGAAGCAAAAACGGAATCACAATTGAAAAAGATGCAGTACCTGTTCTGGACAAGACAAGGGAACTGGCAGAACAAAATGTCATTCCAGGCGGTACACGCAAAAACCATAAATGGCTTGCAGGAAGGATTGATTACGGCGATACCGTAACGGAAATCGACCAGTTAATTCTATGTGATGCCATCACTTCCGGCGGGCTGCTCATTTCCGTACCGGAGGAACAAGCAGAAGCTCTGCTAAACGAGCTGAAAAAAAGAAACCTGAACTCTGCTGTCATCGGAAAAGTAACAGCTGAAAACCCGGGAAGGATAAGTGTAATATAAAAGGGCTCTTTACGGGTCCTTTTTATACAGGGCTGTTTTCGCATATATTTCTGCTTTCGTAAAAATTCCTGTAGCCGGATTTTTATGGTGATTTACCAGGATATTAGTTGAAACTTATATTGAATAGCAACAAAATTCACAAAAAGATCCCTACAACATTGACTGATTCCGGCCATTTATTTTGAAATACTATAAAAAGAGGTGCACTAATGAAAAAAAACATATTTCTTACTCTCTTACTATCCCTCTCCCTGCTGATCACAGCATGCGGCAGCGGTAACGGGAATTCAGGTGACAATAACTCAGAGGGCAGCAATGAAGCAGCTGGAGACGAAGAGTTCACCATAGGTGTCATCCCTGTTCAGACAGAAGGTGCCATGGAGGCGGCGATGGACAAGCTGCAAAGCATCCTGACTGATAAACTGGGAAGGGATGTCAAGGTCGAGGTTTATCCAGATTACAATGGCGTTGTTGAGGCAATGAACTATGACAAGATAGATATGGCGTATTTCGGTCCCCTTTCTTATGTCATCGCTCATGAAAAAAGCGGGGCTAAAGCCATCATCACCCAATTGATTGATGGAGAACCGTTCTACCATTCCTATATCATTACACATAAAGACAACCCGTGGAATTCCATTGAAGAATTGCTGGATGAAAGCAAAGAAGTGAACTTTGCCTTTGGTGACCCTAACTCAACATCAGGATCCCTGATACCGTCCATCGAGCTTCAGGATAGAGGAGTATATCAATCAGAAGATGAACATGAATTCAAGTCTGTCCGGTTTACAGGCTCACATGATGCAACAGCTCTTGCTGTCCAAAATAAACAAGTCGAAGCAGGAGCAATCGACAGTGCAATATTTAACCAGCTTATAGATTCCGGCAAGGTAGATGGTGACCAGATCAAAACGATATGGGAATCAGAGAAACTTTTCCAATATCCGTGGGCTGTTCACCAGGATACAGATGAAGAAACAATAGAATCCTTACAATCAGCATTCCTTGAGATCGAGGACCAGGAAGTCCTTGATGCCTTTGGTGCCACAGGCTTTACAGAGGCTTCCAACGAAGACTATGAAAGCATTAGGCAGGCAGCCCTGAAGCAGGGACTTATAGAAGAATAGAGTGATTCATCGTGTGGTTTAAAAAGAGGAGCTTTGTAACTTTTCTTATATTAGTCATCCTTGTCTACTTTAGTATGAAGCTGACGGAATTTGATTTATCCAAATTCAAGGACTTCCGAAATATGATCGACTTTCTATCGCAATGGTTTCCTATGGATTTTTCCCTTCTGCCAAGAATGGTACAGGATGGGCTTGAAACTTTGGCAATGGCGTTTCTCGGTAGCTTTTTCGGCCTCCTGATCGCCTTGCCGCTCAGTTTCATCTCAGCAAGGAATACTTCACCCTCCTCCCTCCTCTATCATTTTGCAAGGGTCGCGTTAAGTTTCGTCCGTTCCATTCCTGAAATTGTGATCGGCTTGATTCTTTTGACCGCACTGGGACTCGGACCATTTCCGGCGGTGATTGCGATCATGATCCATAATATCGGGGTGCTGGGAAAACTGGTCTCAGAGCTTATAGAAGCTTCAGATCCGGGACCTCAGGATGCGTTGAAGGCGGTTGGCGCCAAAAAATGGTTTGCCTCCTTTTTCAGCATCATCCCGCAAATTTGGCCCAATGTCCTTTCCCACTATTTTTACCGTTTTGAAGTAGCGATCAGGACGTCGCTGGTACTGGGTTTCATCGGCGGCGGCGGAATCGGCCAGCGGCTTTTCAATGATTTCAAAACATTTCAGTACTCGTCCGTTTCCCTTGATGTCCTGATCATTATGATCATGGTCATTGCAGTCGATTTCCTGGGAAGCTATATCCGGAATAAGGTCATATAGGAGGCAGCCAAAATGTTAAAATTAGACGACATCAGTGTTCAATACAAAGGATCGGCTCATGCTGCGCTGTCTTCTGTAAATCTTTCTTTTGAAAAAGGCGATTTTGTCTGCATATTAGGGAAGAGCGGCGCAGGAAAATCGACTCTCATCAGGACAATTAACGGACTGCAGCCACTGTCTAGCGGAGAAGTATATTGGAAAGGCGATCCCCTCTCCTCCAAAACAGAAGAAGAAGCCAGGAAAACCAGAAGGGAAATGGGCATGATATTTCAGCATTTCAACCTTGTTCCCCGCCTTTCTGTCCTGCAGAATGTATTGACAGGCATGTTTGGTCACCGTTCTTCTTTCAAAAATCTGATTGGCTGGTTTACAACAGAGGAAGTAAGGCGTGCAAAGGAGGTCATAGCTGAAGTCGGGCTCTCTGAATTTGCTGACCGAAGGGTCGAGCACTTAAGCGGCGGACAGAAACAGCGCGTCGGTATTGCCCGTGCCCTTTTACAAAAACCTGAGGTACTCTTAGGGGATGAACCCGTTGCGAGCTTGGATCCGGGAACCTCCAGCCATATCTTTTCACTGATTAAGCAGATGCACGATCACCATGATCTATTGACCATCATTAACGTGCATGATGTATCGCTGGCAAAAAAATTTGCCGGCCGCATCATTGCTTTAAAAGAAGGAAAAGTAATCTTTGACGGCAAGGCTGTTGAATTTTCTGATAGAGAATATGTTGAAACATATGGTTCGGAAAGTTATGAATTAGTGTAAAGGAAAGGCTGTTTTCGCTTTTGTTGCTGCTTTCGAATAAATCCCTGGTGCCGGATTTTCCCCCTGTTTACAAAGGTTTTACTCTCAAAAGAACGAGCAGCTCTTTTCTTTTCTGCTCACCGGGGTTTAACGACGATTTCCCTGGATATTATTTGAAATCAAATTGAATAGCCTCAAAGTTTACGAAAAGAGCCAAAGGAAAGGAGCCAGTGCTATGCCAAAGAGCCCTTGAGTAGCTAATTGCCGCAGGGTCGTGTACGACTCTAATGATAAAGACGTAATCACAAGATTAAATGACAATGAACAAAAGTCTGTCATGTTGACCTTTGATGATGGACCGGCAAGAGCCTTGCCTGCAATACTGGACATTCTCCGGAGCGAAGAAGTCCAGGCTGTTTTCTTCTGGCAGACAAGGCTCCTCCACTCAAGCCGTCCCTGGAAAAGGGTCCTGGATGAAGGACATCTTGTCGGGAGCCATTCCACCAAACATAGAAACCTAACCCGGCTCTCCTTTGAGGAACAGCTTGCGGATTTATCCAGCAGCAAAAGGATCATCAGCGAAATAACTGGACAGGATGTGAAATACTTCCGTCCCCCTTTCGGCCAATATAATAATGACACCATCTCGGCAGCCAGTGTACTTGGGATGGAGACGATGATGTGGAGGATCGCCTCTATGGATTGGGAGACGGCAGATAATCCAGGACAAATCATTAAATATGTGACAGACCATCTGGAAAACAAAGCTATCATTCTCTTACATGAACTTCCTCAGACTGTCCAAATACTGCCTGAGTTGATAAGGGAAATCAAACAGCGAGGATTCCAATTCCGGCTGCCAGACAGTTTCAAAGCTTAGAAGAAAATACTCTTCTAAGCCTTTTTTTATCTCATTTCTTCTTTCAATACTGTTCAAGTGACCTACTTGCTCTTTTCTCTATTAACTATAAGTATTGAAATTCCGTTTCTTCGAATCTTATACGAAGGTATGAATTCTTTAAAAACTTTATAAAAAAAGCACATCGACAATTTACATAGCAATCACTTTCATCTTATAATAGTGAATTGCAAATGCTCTTGAAAAAATATCACCTTTAACAGAATATTTTTTTATAGGAGGCAGCGAAATGAACAGAACTCACAAGGATATTAATGGTTCATTCTTTGAATGGGACCTGGATAATGGTGATATCTTTTTTGAAAATGATGAAGTGGTATTATTCTGGGTGAATACCGCATTTAAAACATTATTCGATTCTATTGAAGAAATTGCTGGCGAAGAGGAAGCGAAGCTTGTTTTGGAGACCGCTGGATACAGGACAGGTAAGACTGTCTGCAATTTCTACAATCAATCCATTGGAGACCCACAGGAAATCTTAAAGAAACTTCCCACCACCTATATGACTGCCGGCTGGGGTATTACGGATATTGACCGTGTGTGCTTTAAAGAAAAAAAAGCAACTATCCGGGTGCGGAATGGCTGGGAATATAAAGTGAACACTGCACAGAAAAAAGAACAGGAAGGAACCTTCCTCCCGGGACATTGGGCTGGGGTATTTTCCGGCTTATTCAATGAAAAGGTCTGGTATAAGGTTACCCAAAGCCAGATTGAAGGGCACGACTATAGTGAATATGAGTTCTTCCCTTCTTCTGTTTCTCCGTCTTTAAATGTGAGCTCCCTGATTCAGGAACAAAAAGATGAAGCACAGAAAGAATTGGAGAAAATCACACGTGAACGTACTGAATCGTTATCCCAAATGATAAAAGAAATTTCATCTCCTATCATTCCGGTTATGGAGTCTATCCTGATCGTTCCGTTGGTTGGACCCTATAACGAGCTGAGGGCCGAGGAGCTTCTGGACAGGACCCTTTTAAACCTCCCCCGCCATAAGGCGACTCATCTAATCGTGGATTTAACAAGTCTCAAAGGTGTCGATGACTACACGCTGGACTTCATCGACAAATTTGTGACAGCAACCTCCTTTATGGGGACAAAGTGCCTCCTGGTAGGCATCTCACCGGAATTGAGTATGCAGATTACACAAAGAGGACACAAGATTGACAGCATCCCATGTTTCTCCATCCTGCAGCAGGGAGTCATGCATGCGCTGGACGAACTCGGAATGGAATTAAAAAGAAAATAAAATGACAGAAGCATTAGAGGCCACGGCCATCTGGTGCTTCTTTTTTTCGATAGTAAAACCTTTGAATACAGGGAAAAATCCGGCGCCTGGGATTTTTCCGAAAGCAACAATCTATGCGAAAACACCCTTTTGTAAAGAATTCTTACTTTTCAGTACATTAGCATAATGAGAAACAGGCAGATACTTTTGTGTCATTTCACAAAAGCGATCTCATATCCCTCCTTCAAACTCGATCATTTCCTCCGCGCCAGTTCATCCCTGTCATGGGCAAGCGGCGGCTGCTCTAGCCAGCCATTCTCAATCAGTAACTGTGCCCCTTCATTTGCGTAAAGTCCCATTTCTGCCAATAACCGGGTGTATTCCGCAGCAAGATCCCTTCTTTGTGATACCGATAAACCAGCCCCATAAAAGCCTATCGCAGCTGAAACAAGCAGCACAATGTGGTTCAGCATCAGCTTTTCGGAATAGGGTGGAGTGATTGAATCCGTCACTTCAGATGCGAACGTTGGCGGTGAGGAAAGATCTTCTTTTTGAAGAGTACTCCTCAATATGGAGAAATGCTTTTCACACATCTCCTTTCCTCTAAGAAAATACTTTTGTATCGATTTAGATCTGGACACTTGGCTGAATCCAATTTCAAGCGTGACTTTAACAACTGTTTTCTGCATGTTATAGCTGATTCCGCTAATTTCAGCAGCATTGAGAGGACGTTTCTTTCCAAACCAGCCAGCCAAATAACGCTGATTATCAACCATATCCACCTTTTCAGGTATATGGATATTCGGCGGTCTGCTGTAAATGCCTTTCTTCAGCATCATTTCCAGGATTTTTTGATATAGCTTCATGGCCCCTACGTTACAATCCAGGAAATATTCAATCTGATCATTACGTGCCGATGACCCGACTGCCCCTGCATATCCCGTCATCCCATGAAGTGTCATGACATGCATATAAACAAGAAGAAATTGATCTGTAAATAATGCAGGAGCGCTCATATTCACATCATCTTCAATAGAAAAACCCTTCGGAACCGGGATGCTTTTTTCTTTAAAGAATCCCTCGATTATGGGCAAGTGGGATTTTGCCATGCCAATTGCCTGCTCCAAAATCTCTTTAATTTCGGCATCCTCTACTTTTGTAACGGCATGGGAAAGGATGCAGATCGAAAGAGAATCATTTATGTACTGTGTCCATAGATTGGCGATTTCCGCAGATGACAGGGAAACAAGATGATTGGTTTCTTTCAAAAACATAACCTCCAGCATCACTTATCTTTTTTTAGGCTCTTTTCGTAATCTTGCTGATATTTACCATAAATTCCAAATGAAGTCCTGGTAAAACCCGGTGAGCAGTGAAGAAAAGAGCTGCTCGTCCATTATCGATAGTAAAACATTTGAATACAGCGAAAAAATCCGGCACCTGGGATTTTTCCGAAAGCCACAATATGTGCGAAAACATCCTTGTTTTATCATGTACTCTGCCTAAATATCTCATTCATCAATTTGGCTGCGTTATAATTAAAATATTATGGGAAAAGTAATGTAAACCTACTGTAGAAAGGGAGTTAAGAAAATGAAGAAATGGGCGTTTGTTTCCGATTTTGACGGTACCATCTCTAATCAGGATTTTTATGATCTCATAATCGAGAACCATTTCGAGGAAGGAAAAAATCTGTACAGGAAGTGGAAAAATGGAGAGATGAAAGACATTGATTTTCTCGGTGAGGTTTTCAAAAATATCAATGATGAGGAAAAAAATATTATTCAAGAGATACACGCACTTCCTATTGATGACTATGCAATGCCCTTCATCAAGGAAGTCCAGAAGAACGGAGGGGACTTTTTTGTTCTCAGTGCCGGTACGGACTATTATATCAACCATCTCCTAGATTATTATAATATTGAAGATGTTAATGTATTTTCGAACGAAGGATATTATAAAAATCGGGGAGTTCATCTGAATATCGATGTAACACACCATCATTATCATGAGCGCTACGGTATCGATAAGTCCAAGGTCATTATTGATTTACAAAAGGAATACGAGAAAGTTCATTTCATTGGCGACAGTGAACCGGATACCCACCCTGCGGAGCATGCTGATTTGGTTTTTGCAAAAAAAGCATTACAGGACATGCTCTTGAAAAAAGGAATAGACTTCGTTCCTGTCAAAACGTTTAAAGATGTTGAACAGCAGCTGCGAACAAAAGGCTTTATAAAATAATTCACTGCTTATCAAAAAGATCCCCTCCTGATTAAGGAAGGGATCTTATCACACATCATATATTATTATCTGGAGGCATAGGTGCCTTCTACTTTGTAAGCGACGGCTTCAGTGAGTTCTGTAGTCATTTCAGGAAGTATCGAGTTTAATAGTGGATTGACCATTTTCGCCAGCGGTCCCTCCGCGTTTATTTCAAGGCACCCTGTCATGCTGCAGGCATTGGCTCCTGCGGGTTCGGCGGCGAAATAGCCATGGCCGTTAAACCGTTCATTGATCCCGCTTAAATTGAACCTCACCTTCGAAGGCTCGAGCCACTCAATGATTTCCACCTTTAAATGGACCTTCTTCTTCATGAATCCTAAATCCGTCTTGAACTTCCACGTGGATTCTCTTTCATTTATGATGTCATGTCCGATATACCCAGGCACTAACGGCGCCCAAACATCCATATCACTTACAAACTTCCAAAGCTCCTCCCTCGAAGCTTCCACCTGCATCTCATGTAGTGCTGCCGGCATCCTATCTCCTCCCAGATGTCTTCTCTTGTTCTCTATAAGATATTATAAAAAGCGGAAGTTATGACAGGAATGGGAGCTGTCCAGGTTTTACTGTGTTGATATGTGCAGAGCTGCAGATATATTCATTTCAAATTCATTCCTTCGTGATTTGCGGGTGAGCTGTTTATATTTTTTCTACGGTAATTCGACTGTTTCTCCTGCGTTCGCATACCGAAGCCCCGTTAATAAAGGCAAAAAAAGCTTACAACAGAACCTTCCCACTTAAAAATCCGCCAGCTATATAAAATAAAGCACAAAAAAAGAGCTGGGAAAAATCCAGCTCCTCCATATTAGTCTTCAATGACAACCTTCTGCATTACATCGCCATTTCGCAGGTTTCTGGCTGTTTCAAGGCCAGACGTCACTTTACCGAATACAGTGTGCACACCGTTCAAATGAGGCTGAGGTTCATGAACGATGAAGAATTGGCTTCCGCCTGTATCTTTACCCGCATGTGCCATGGAAAGAGATCCCGCTTCATGCTTATGAGGGTTCCCTTCTGTTTCACAAGGAATTGTGTAGCCAGGGCCGCCCGTACCTGTTCCATTTGGGCATCCTCCTTGGCTTACGAATCCAGGGATGACACGGTGGAATGAAAGTCCATCGTAGAATCCTTCTTTTGCTAATTTAGCAAAGTTTTCAACAGTACCAGGTGCTTCATTCGGGAATAGGTCGAATTCGACTTTTTCACCGTTTTCAAATTGTATGTATCCTTTTTTAGCCATATTATTAACACTCCTATTCATTAGAAATCATTCTATATCATACCATGATTTTCTTCAGAAGAAAAAGATTGTGAAGCAATCAGGGGAAAAACAGCTTCAAACATTGAAGCGTTCATCCTCCATGAGAATCTTGCTGTTCATTACTCGGCCAGTGCCATGCGTCAGCTTCTACCAAGCCAAGCAGCTTCTCTCTTCTTTCAACCAGTTCTGATAAAAAGATATTGAATTCCTGTGGAGATTTAACCGGAATCCCCTTTTCCCGTAACGGATCAAGGTCCATAGGCGGTGGAGTACTTGGCGCAGACTTGAAGAAAACCGAATGAAGTGTATCAAGGTAATCGGCAACACTTGACCGGGCCTCTTGTATCCAAATCTGATTTGGCTTGAATTTCTCATCCACACCATATTCATAGACAGTTAACGCTTCATCAAAAAGAGCCACTGCCACTGCAGAAGACTGTCCCTTATCCTGTGTGTGGTAATAATGAAGGATCGGATATGCTTTATGTTGTTGTGTCAGCGCCGTCAATTGAGAAGACTGGTCTTTCAAAAATAAATCGATATTATTGAAGCTGCTTCCATCCCAGCTTCGCTTGACAATTGATACCCAGTCGCTGCCCTGTCCTGTGATGCTTTTGGCAAAGGTCCTTTTTTGCACAACACCGCTCACTACAGAAACGACATATGAAACCGACAGAGTGATGAACAGCATGCCGCTCCCAGTTGCAATCGTTGTCATGATCTGCCAGAATCCTTTTTTTGGTATATAGTCACCGATACCCAGTGTGAATAAGGTGAAGCCGACAAAATAAATCCTTTCTGTCCAGGACGTGATAGGTGTATTCTTCTGAGACAACAGAACTGCACCCGCATCCGCACTGAATACAAGTGTCCAGCCTGCCCATAGAAGCAGGATCCACATCACCAGCGTGAGGGACAGAATCAGCGGGCCGGCCAGCCTTAGAATTTTGGAATTATCCCTGCTTATTTTTCTTAAAAGATACCAGAACCCCTTACCCATCCGCCTGGAAAGAAGGCCGCCGCCACCGTCCACCCAAATGCTTGTCCATAAGAGATCAACAGCGACAAGGACAAGGACCAGTATCCCTGAAAACAGATAAATGTCGTTCACTCGCAAAACTTCCTTTCAGGTAATCCTTCGATAGTTCTTTAAAATACCCGCCTGAATATCCGGACAAACATTATCTGGAAAGGAAAGATTTCCCCCTTCACGGGTTTAAGGATCTATGTTAGGGTATAATACAGTAAGGCTCCTCCCGAATTCTATTCGCTTGTTGCGGGACACTTAACCACTGTACGGATCGGGAGGGGCCTTTTCTTTTATACATACTTGAACTTTCTGATCATGATCAGCCAAAAGCATGCAGCCAGACGGCAGCATGCTTTTTTTGGTATGAATTACCGGTTCCCAAACCCATGGCCGCCCTTTATACTGACAAGTTGGGAAAGGAGAATGACCATGGCTGAATTGAAGCAGTTTATTTTCTTTGATTTTGAGATGAAATGTGATGACAGAGGCATGGCTTTCGAAGATATGGAAGCCATTCGGTTGGGAGCTGTAAAATATGACCTGGACACAAAGCAAATTTCCTACTTTGACAAGTATATTAATCCGACCACACCTTGGCCGCTGAGTAATTTCTGCAAACAACTAACAGGGATCTCCGATCGAGACCTGAAAACTGCAGATTCTTTTCCAGCTGTTTTCAAAGAATTTCTCTTCTGGATAGGCGGCGTTAAGAAGTCAAGGTTCTTCTCCTGGTCGAAAAGTGACATGACCAGGCTTAAGCTGGATAGTGAACGCCACGGGCTCCATGAAGTAACGATTGAAAAAATTGAAAGCCGTTACGTCGATTTCCAGGAAACCTTCAGCAAACATGTGTCCAAAGACAATTTGTCTGTAGCAAATGCGCTGGGTTTATACGGTGTGGAATTCAAAGGCGCAGCACACAATCCTATGTATGATGCTTTCAATACGCTGCAAATCTTTTTACACTATTACAGCCAGCCGCTGATTTCCGATATTGAAATGGCCAAAGCCTTCATTCTTCCCGGAGAAGAAGTCGATCCTGATAATATCAATGCAAAAATCAGCCAGGCATTGATCAAGGACTTTACATTGCTGGCAGAAAACCTCCATTTTGCCTTCCGGCTCAGAGACGCTAAAAAACTATTAAAAAAAGCCGGGAAAACTGTTAAAAAATATGAAAATATTTTGATTAACCGCTCAGGTGTTTTTACCGAAGATGTCCAGCGCCTTGTCGAACATTTGGTGACTTTCCATGTAAATCTTAGAGAATCTTATCAGGAGCATTATGCTTACTCTTCGCGAGTGATGATTATGGATGATCATTCAATGAACTCTATCAAACACTTAAAGTGAGGTTGATTGGTGCTTTCTTCTGACTTATCAAGCTTTTTGTCTCACCAGCAGGACCATCATCATCCCGAACAGACCGATGACACCTATCAACGCACCCGTCAATGCATACGGCAGGCTGTCCCATCCTCCAAAGATAACTGCAGAAAACAGGGCAAAAACTCCTCCTGCCAATGCAATTATATAAAAAATGGCAAACCTTTTGGATCTTTTAACATTTTTGCTTAATGCCAACGTCACGATCAACAGCAAAATACTTACGATAACAAGCATTTTACCCCTCCTTCATAAGAAAAGGAATGGAGAAAAATCTCCACTCCGTTATTGGACCCAGGTCACCGCGTCGGTACGGTGATCTTTATCAAAATGCTTCACTTCTACATTCGGCATCATGTCCTCGATTTTTGCGCCCATCTCAACAAGTTTCTTGTCACTGACAACCGCTACTTTCCTGAATTCATGCATATGGTCCTTGCCGAACATGAAGTCCTCTTTCAATGCTTTCAAAGAAAAATTCATATCATTCACAATCAGCAGCAGATTCATATTTGCCTCAGGTGCTTTCTTCTCATGAAATGCCTTTTCAAATTCCTGCATATCCTCTTTGGTGTAGTCGCCGTTTATTTCTACTTCCATAAGATCTGTACGGCCACTTGGAATAATGTTAATCATGTTCATTCCTCCTTAAATCAATGTCTCATTTTGTTTATACCCTTTTTATATGAGGGATTAAACTTTGAAACACTTTTCAAAGAGCTGTTTTGACAAGATCAACCCTCGCCCCTGCTTCAACATAACTCCTGGATAGTATCCAGCCTTCTTCAGTCTGTTTGAATGTATCAAAAAAGATATTTGCCGTCTCCAGAGGGTATCCGTCAATGATCATCGAGGCCGAAATGATGGCCATTACTTCATTATCCCTCAGCGGCATCGTGGACAAGGTCTTCAACACCCACTCCGACCCGCTTTCCTTCACAAATTGAAATCCTTGCTTCCAGCCCTCGATCGACTGCTCATAGCCAAAATCCACTAATTCTCCGTCCGAAGTAATCTCCCTTGCCTGGTAATCCTCTGCAATCATATTGGAAAGTTCTTCAAGATTCGAATGCGACCATGAATCCAGGAATTGATCTAAGAAAGTTTGAAAGTCCATTTTAAAGTTCCTCTCCTTTTTTAGATGTTTGATAACACTTTGAAAAATGAAAATAGAATAACGGCCACTGCCATTCCTATTCCCGCCAAAACTGCCATAATGGTAGTTTTCACTGTATAGCCCCTTAAATCTGCCGGTTCATAAGACCGGTCAACTTTTTTGTTATGCATTACCGCACTAAGATTAATGATCAGCATTGTAAAGACAATGACCATCAAAAGATCACTATTCGAAATGCTCAGCGGCTGCGGCTGTGACGGCGGCTGAATGAAGGCTATAAAAACATGAGACTTGCGGCGAAAAGATTGATGATGGCAGCCACCCTCTGCTGCTTTATCCACTCGGCTCCCATTTTCTGTTTTTCATATTGAGTGACTTCATCAATAATCGGAATCAGGATCCTCGAACTGTTCCTTCTAAGGAACTTCTCCCCTGTCTGCAACAGCATAAGTACAGGGATGATTGTAAAGAGCCATTTAAGTGATAAACCGCTGGTGTTTATAACTAGAAAGAATATCGTGAATCCTGAAAGACAAAGCCCATTTAAAAGCAGCAGCTGCCTGAGTCTGAGTTTCCTGATATTGATCTTCTCCACTCCCCGTCCCCCTTTTGAGTGATTAGGTAAATTATAACAGAAATGGGAGCTGCGTTGGGTGAGGATTGTTATTCTTTTTAACTTATATAGGTCAGTTTTTAATATTCTCAAGCTACACATACATAAGATTCACTCATTTGTATGCAAGTTGTATAGAAATTGCTAAGTTTACTACCAATTTAGGTTGTATTTGTGTATATTTCAACGAAAATACTAAACTCACATACAAATTAATATATAAATTGCAGGTTAGTTGAGCTGTTATTACCTAATACACACAATACGTTATTAATTAAATCGTTGTATAGGCTGGATTTCCATTGCAGCATAATGTCATAAATCTTAGATTACAGGTAGACTGTTGCTTTAGTTTTTCCGACCATTTTTTGCGAGAATCCTTTGAATGGTTCGCTTATCCTCACTTTATGTAGAGATGAAATTTTTTCTGCAATATCTTTTCGGGTTTGCCGATACGTAAGGAACAGTTTTGAATTTTTTTTATGAAGCGGTTAATTTGTGCTGGATAAACGATCGAATTGGTAATACATGGAGGGTAATCAAGGTGGAATTCGGGATGGATAAAAATGAGGTAAGCTTCGAGTGGATAGAGGAATCCGATTTGTTCAGTGGCCTGCCTGAGTAACGTTTCTGCCCTGGCCATCTGGATGAGGGGTTTTTTATTTCTTTTCCGCTGGGGGAACGCCATCTTTCCTCTTCAATGAAAAAATCACATTCAAAGTATTTTACTTCAAACAAATAGATCTTCCTCCCGGGAATCCCTAAGGAGTCAATAGGAAATTCACTTCCCTGATGCTCCCGGAGCAAATCATTCAGGAAAACCATCTGCCCATCAAGAGACGGGATCACCAGGTTGTCAAACAACACCTCCCCTTCATATTTTTTTCAGCAGAAAAGTACGTGTATTGACCATTCTCATTCAAATTTGTCCTGGCGTTAAGCGACCGCAAAACTCTTAATTCCTTTGATGCAATCCCAACACTTGGATCCTTCCAATAATAAAGAACCCATAGAAGCAGGGTTCATCGATTCCGTTCATAAACTCCCTTTAGGAGCCTGGTAAAAATATAAGAAATAAAAACAACCCCTAGATCGACCAGGAACACGTAAAAATAGTTCATCCCCTTCCGGAGTTCAACAAGGCCGGCGTACCTTTTCAGGGGTGCAAAAAGGAAAGAAAACGCTAAGCTCATTAACACTGCATGTAAATAAAAATTTTTCTTCCTCTTTGTACACCATTGATAAAGAAGCAAAAAACTGACCGGCAATACAGCTGCAGTCATGTTTAATGAGTAAGGAAATATAGGATGAATAAAATATGGATGGACGAAATAGCCGTATCTTTCGAGAGGAACATCTACATATGTCCATAGAAGATGTACGGTATAACCAAAGAAAAACAGTTCAAAAATCCGGCTTCGGTCCACCGTATAGAAAAGCAGGAACACAGGACCGGCCAATAAAATAACGACCACCCAGAACTGCCAATCAGTGAAACTTGAGTATTCAGTCCAATACAAATGAAATAAAGAATTCAACTCATCGCCTGTCTTATACAAACGGGTCCAATATTCTTCATAGCTCATTTATTTATAACCTCCAAACTAAAAACACTTGCTATTATCTTGTCTCGGTATCATTTATTTATCCGCCGAATCGACAGCCTAAGTGCGATCAAGTTAAAGAGCTAAATATTAAAAAAGCTGCATCCATCTAAGAATGCAGCTTCACCTCTCAATCCATCATTCTTTTAGCACCGGCAAACCTACTGCCATCAAAACTCAGGCAATACACATCCGGCATTTTCAGCTGCTCCCAAAAACTAAAATCATATCGGCCATCAAAATGATTCATGATCAGGACCATGATATTTCCATGCGTCCCGATGGCGATATTTTTGCCCCCTTGTTTTTCAAGGACCTTCATCAGTTCAGAGACCCCTCTTTCCTGGGCAGCCAGGTTGGACTCCCCGCCTTCCCAAGAAAAGTGCCAATCTTCCCATACCTTCCTGATGGCAAGGCTGAAATCTTCTGCAGGTTCACTTGTTAAGTGTCGTTCCTTGAAGCCTTCCATCAATTCAACTTCTTTTCCAAAATGACCGGCAGCTCCCTGGATCGTTTGGACGGCACGCAAATAAGGACTTGATAGGAATACATCGATCTTTTCCTTTGACAGGATTTCCGTTATTTTGGCTGAGTCCGAAAACCCTTTCTCTGAAAGCGGCCTCCCCAATTCATCGGAAGTATAGATTGAATGCGAATGCCTTACTAAATATACATTGGTCTTCAATTAATATCGTATCCTTTCATTCAAAAAAGTTCATATGCGGTTTTTCTGCTCGATAATAATTCAAACGGTCCTGTAATGAACCTGTATGAAATTCAAACTTATATCCATCGGGATCTACAAAATAAATCGACCTTTTATCCTGGACACTGCGGCCCCTGCCAGGCAGAATGCGGACTCCCAGGCTTACCAGCTTTTCATGAACCCTTTCGTAGTCTCTTTCATCTATGGAAAACGCTATGTGAGTATAGGAATCATCTTTTCTTACTGCATCTTTCTCTTCATTCAATGCAAGCCACATTCCGTTCAAATCAAAATATGCCGTCTTCCGGCCCTTCACTAAAAGCCTTGCATCAAAAACCTCCTTGTAAAACTCAACCGATGCATCTAGATCTCTCACCGAAAATAAAAAATGGCTTAAACCCTTAACAGTCATTTAATCACCTTTCTAAGAATCCATAGTTTCAGCTTGCTCAGAGTATAGTACCTTTTTTGATGGTTTGTTCATTAAAATAATTTGTATCACCGCAATGGCAAGCATCACGGATGAAGCAATAATGATGCTCAAGCGGAGCGGGAAAAGCTCGCCAGTGAAACCAATCAAGAGGATAAAAAATATTTGGAGAATGCTTTGGAAGATTCCATAAATGCTGGTGAACCTGCCCATGATGCTGAGTGGAACATTATTTTGATAAAAAGTCAGGAAACCAGTTCCCCAAAAAGGATTAAAGAAACCGAGAATGATGAAGCCGGCAGCAACCGACCAGAATGAAAATGAAAAAGCATAAAGCAGATATCCGAACGAAACTAAAAGGAATCCCGTGCTCATCAAAAAGGGGATGGATAATTTCCTTGAAGCAGCAGACACAACAGAGGCACCTAATATGGAACCAATCCCTGTGATACTGATCAGGAAACCGTATTCAGCCTCACTCAAATTCAAAACCTGCTGAGTAAACACCACTTCCTGTGCATCCATCCCCATAGCTGCAATCATGAAGAATTGAGCAAGAAAGTATACCAGGGCAATATAAGCGTTTAATTTAGAAAAGGTGAATACCGCTCTCCAGTCGTCTTTCAATATCCCCCAGGAAAGCTTGACATTTTCCGTCTTCGCCTCTATATCAGGAAGCAGCGTCAACAGTAAGGCAGAAACTAAGAAAGTTGCGGCATTCAACCATATCGATGCATTGACTGTTGCAAAGATAAACATTATTCCCGATATTGCCGGGCCGATCAGAAAAGCACTAGAAGAAAGGAGGCTCCTGAATGAGTTAAACTGTTTCCAGTCCTGCTGCGGAATGATGCCGGTTATATAGGCAATCGATGCCGGCTCAAAGAATGCTTTCGAGATTGATAACATAAACAAAAGAAAATAGATAAGGAATACTGATTCACAAAAGGGTATGGATGCCACCAAAAGGGCTCTGGCAATGTCCGTCCCAATCATTATCTTCCTTTTATTCATCCGGTCAACCAAGCTGCCTGACCAGAACTTTGTCAAAAGGGCAGCAGCAGGACCAATGATCCAAAGACCGGCAACAGCCGCTGCAGAGCCAGTCATTTGCAGTATAAGAATGTTGATGGCCACCAGATAGATGAAATCACCAAAAGAAGAAATCCCGAGACTGAGTAATAATATAAATGAGTTTTTGCTGGTAAGTGAAATAACGATTCCCCCAAAAGTCAGATCAGTATCCAATATATTTACTTAAAGAATACCTTCATAGCTTCATAAAAAATTTATGACTTTTTCACTATAAATGAACCATTAATAATTCATAATCTCGTTCAAAATACACACAATAACAAAAACACTTATCCAGTCAGGTGGCTCCAGATGGCAAACAAACGATTAAACAGGAACTCAAAATATTTTTTAATATTGGCAATCATACATTTACTAATGCTCGCAGCTGTTCTGTTTAAGAAAAGAGACCGGATAACCTGGGTATTGCTGTTAACCAATATAGGACTTTCCTATCTTTTGAATATGTGATCTTGAACTTGCTTAATGCCTATACCTATAAACCCACTCTATTTAAAACCCGGTATCTTGATAATATTTTTGGAGCAATATTGTCACAGACTCTATATGTCCCTATAAGCGCGGTGTTCATTACGGTTTATAAAGGCGGTTGGAAATGGAAAGCCGGCTACAGCCTTTACTTTTACCTTATTGAAAAATGGTTCTTAAAGCTGGGACTTTACAAAGTCAATTGGTGGAAGACATACTACACACCGATATTTCTAATGGTCAATTTCTTCTTGAATGACGGTGTATATCGACTTTTGAAGGATAAGAAGAAGTGGGCGCTTGCCAATTCACAGTACTTGTCCTTGATGGTAACAGGTATTTCACTGCTGTATTGTACAGCCGCCGGCAGGCAACTTAGATTTGGTTTCAGCCGGTATCATTCCTGGAAGGAACATTTCATGATTGCCCCTTTGTACAGTATGGTTTTATCATTCGTTGGCGTACTTCTTTCTTTCAAGGAACATGTTATCTATCGTGTGGTTTTTCTTTCCTCGTGCATTCTTTTTGACCTTCTTCTTATTAAGACCGGGATTCTTAAAATGAAAATCACACAGATAGCCGGGAATATTCCCTTTCATATTTTCATGATTTTCATGTCCAGATTTCTTCATAATTCGATATACAAGTGGGGAGCAGATTGATCGTCCGTGCTGCTTCTGCTGGCCGGATATCCATTTCGGGAAATTTTTCCAGAGGCACCCATACCAGTTCATAGGTGCCCCTCGAAGAGTCCCTGAATTCCTCCGCTTTTCCTTCACCGAGCTTCCCAGTAATGATTTTGGCAGCGAAAAAATACTGCTTTCCTTCGTAATCTATTTCTGAGAGACATTGGCTTATCTTCACCGTTACTCCAAGCTCTTCATATGCTTCACGGGCAGCAGCCTGTTCCGGAGATTCACCACGCTCAATGCCGCCCCCGGGAAATACAAAGTACTCTTCTCCATTTTTAACCCTTTTGATCAACACTGCCTCTTCGTTCCGTATTATGACAACCGACCCTCTGTTTCTCACCTTCTGCTCTCCTTTTCTTTCAGCAGGCTGTCCAGCTTCTTTTCAATCCTGTCCAATCTGCTTTTCCTCTTCTTCATGAGGGCTAAGAACAAAAATAGTAATGCAGCAGGAATTCCGAGCAATAGAATAAACATGATCAACTGAAATAGAATATCTCCTCCGTTAAAACCTGCTTGCAATAAATACATCTTGATTCTCCTTTAAATCCAATTTCATTTTCAGGAATTCATATGTACTGCCGTTTGTTTCCTGCATAAAGATTCCAGCCCGCTTGAACCCTGCTTTGTCATAGACTTTGATCGCACGTTCATTAAATGCTGCAACAGAAAGTGTTATGAGTTCAGGCTGATATGCATCAACAGCAAATTTCATCCCTTCTTGCAGAAAGGCAAACCCCTGCCCTTTTCCTGTAATATCAGGTTTCATACCGAGGCCAATATCAAGGATCCCGTCCCCAGGATTCTGAAAGCTGAAAAATCCTATAAGCCGGCCTTCCCGCTCAACTGCAAAATACCCGGATTTGTCCGGCTGAAGGAATTCTTCCAAATCTTCCTCATCAGCCGTCATATCATAAAATGAATACTCCCCGTCATACTTCCATTCAAAGGCAATTTCTTTTGCGTATTCGTCAGTCATTGGCACAAATCTATACATTTCATATCCCCTCTTTCACCATTTTATAGTTCACCAGGTGTACACCATTCCGGCTTACCCGCTGACAATATTGGACAAGGAATCCCCGTTTCTCAAAAAAAGGCTTTGCTGTAATGCTTGCAAACGTCACAATTTCAGTCAGGTTATGATGGAATGCTTCCTCCTCCAGCTTTTGCAGTAAGCAAGAGGCAACCCCCTGGCCTTGATAGTCTTTATGAACATATAACCGATCCAGAAAACCGTTGTCAGTCATATCGGCAAATCCGGCAATCCTGCCGTCCAATATAGCTTTATAACTGAAATTTTCCCGAAAAGCATTTGCCCATTCCTCTCTTTTCAATAGACTGCCACTGCCAGAAGTCCAGGCATCCAGCTGTTGGGGGTTATAATCCCTTGCATTTACATGATGGATCGTTTCACGAAACATAGTCAGGATTTCAACTGCATCCTCTGGTCTGATTTCAAGGATTTCCATACTTCCGCCTCCAAGTTTTTTATAAGGCTGTTTTCATGAATATATTATGGCTCTCAAAAAGTTCCCATGTACCGGACTTTGCCCTTGTATGCAAAGGTTTTACTCTCGAAAAGGAACGATCCGCCCTTTTCTATCCTGATCACCGGGGTTTTTAAGTCGATTTTCCAGGATATTAATTGAAATTTATATTAAATAGCAGCAAAGTTTACGATAAGTGCCTTACAAAAAGGACCGACAGCTGACTTAACCCAGAGAATGTATCAGGGGGTGAGCCAATCCCGGCCTCTCCGCAGGTGCGTACATATTGAACCATTCCCGCCATCAAAATAGCACCATTTCCAATGACTCTGAGAGCTAAATCACAATATAAAGACAATCATCACTTCTTGTATAATGTTACCATCTTTTGACACAAATTGTCTCAAGCAAAATGAAACCCGCAAAAAATTCTACATAATCACGCCTTACATTAGTCAAACTACATGAAAAGGAGGCTTGATGGTAAATGAGGAGAAAAAAACAGGCTGGTTCCATCGTTTTTTTGTCTGTAACGACTTTAATCGGTATGATTTTGCTGCCGTTTGCCATCTTCAAACGTTCATTCAAGGACTGGCTGATTGTTTTTCTCGTCAGTGTCATCGGCAACTCTGCGGCAGACCGCTACCTTGTTTCCCAGGGTTTTCTTCAATATAACATTAGACCTTATAAGAAGAGGTTCAAAATTCATTTACCATTTGACTACATTCACTATCCACTTATACTTCTTTACTATAATCAGTGGACATTGAACAGCAAACCGGCAGGAATCTTTTTTAAGCTTTTTCCATTTGTGATCCCTCAAGTGTTGATTGAATCAATTGCTGAAAGAAAGTCAGATTTGATTACCTGGAGAAAAGGATGGACATGGTATCATTCGTTCCTTACCCTGGTCATCAAGCTTTTGGCATGCAGAGGAATCATAGCATTGATACGGACCATAAACAAAGATGCAATCTCTGCTAAAAAAACGCCTTTTCACGAGGACCCTGACTTGAATACTAAAATAAAAAACGCTCCTCAGTCAGAGAAGCGTAACTAATGATTATCCTGAAAATCTTCATCTGTGAATCGTTTCAGGTGTATATCCCTTAAAATGTGAATGACTGCACGGAAAATCATGAGAAAACTCCCCGCAAGGAAAAAGCTGGTTGCAAGGACTCTTTCTGTATCTGTCATGAACATGATACTTCCGATCATGTACAGGATTCCCAGCAGAGTATCGTTGAAATAACCAATGATCCGGTAACGGTTCCTGACTACCATTTTCCTTTTCCTGCTTAAGTAAATCTGCAGTGAATTGTCGTCAAGCTTCTCCAGGCGTTTCTTTAGTTTAGTCAGCATATATAACACCTCTTGTTGATAAATTCCTTAGGTTTTCTTTTTACCCCCTATGTATTCATTTAAAATCTAATTTGTAAAAAAATTGAATACGGTAAATAATTACCAATTCCTAATAACCCACGGCAATATACACTGCACCTGTCAATTACCAGCCACTGCCGGGAACTGGCTTCTTTACTTCTGTAGCTGCCGAGCGATGGCCGATTTGGTATCCTCTTTCACTGGTGAATTTATCCTGATTGATATTTGTAATTTTTTATGCCATATAAAAAAACGCCCCGCACAATATACAGGACGTAACCATTCTCACATTTTTACAACCTTATCTTTTCCGGGTACCAGTATCTTCGCTTCTTCTTTCATCTCAATTTTCCTGCTGTAATAACTGTGCAGGAGCATCCCGAGGACGATGATGAATAAGCCAAGCATTGCCAGACTGTTCGGAAATGGCGAGGATAAAAGAAGAACCTCGCCAATGATGACGAATAACACTTGTGTGGATTGAGCGGCTTCAACTGCCGCCAGTTTTGCCTGGCTTTCCCTGACCTTGTCGGTGGCAATGAAAAACAATGTAGTGGCGATAAGCCCCGAACAGATAGCGACTATAAAAGTTTGAAGGACTTGAGCACTATCGGGTGTCCCTGCTTTTACCCATCCAAATGCACCGATGATGAGCCAGAATGGCATTGTTGCCAAAGTCATTCCCAGGATTCTCTGAAAGGTATCTAGCCTTCCGCCGCATAACTCCATCATCTTTCGGTTCCCAAGAGGATAGGCTACAGCGGCAAGAAGCACAGGAAGAATACCGGCCATCAACATTTTTATGCTGATCCCCTGTGATTGCTGCCATTGAATCATGATCACTCCTGACATAATCAACAATGAAATCAAAAGAGCCTTGAAAGGTATTCTCTGTCTAACCATTACCGGACCTGATGCCGTCTGGCGCCTTTCATAGAAAAGCGGCCCAAGAAGCACCCCGGCGACAATCGTCAACTGCCAAGTTCCTGCCACCAGCCAGCCCGGCCCATAGGCGGCAGCATAGGTTAAAGGAGCATAAAACAAGACGAAACCCACAAAACTCCAACCCAGCCATTGCAATGGCTTTTTACTCATCTCACTGAATAATAGCCTGAGATTCTTCCTAAAAAAAACAATCAGAAGCAAGAATGGAACCATAAAGAGAAACCGTAACGAAGAACTCCATAACCAGCTGCCGCCTGACAGCTCCATGGATCTGTTCAATATAAAAGTGACAGCAAAAAACATCGAAGCCAGAATGCCTAACAGTATTTCCCTCATATCTTCACCACACGTTTTTGGGATTTTTTGATAATTATAATATATGTACAGGCTGTTTGTAATCCCTGCTTAACAAAAAGACAGCTTTTAATTAGCTGCCTTTTTGTAATTGGCTCTTTTCGAAAACTTTTTATAGCTTTCAATATGAATTTCAAATAAAATCCTGGTGAATTCTCCCAAATACCCTGGTGAGCAGGAAAGAAAAGAGCTGTTCGTTCTTTTTCAAATACAAGGGAAAAATCCGGCACCTGGGGTTTTCCGAAAGCAACAAATGATGCGAAAACAGTCTTTTTATTAGATTCTTCACTTCTAAGGTTCTGTTAATATCCCCTGCCCTGGAAGCCGGTAATGTCTTCTACTCCTCCATGATTTTTTGATAATGTGCTGAATCATCCTGCATGTCGATCAAGGTCTTGACCCAGTCTGTTCTTTTGATATTTTTATCCGAATCAGTAAAAGAGTCAGTTTCCTTCTTCCACTCACCGCTTGTTTCATGGATGCTCCGCAGGATATGTACTTCTTCATCTTTCAGCTCTAGCGCCTTTTGATCCCCTATAGACTCTATAAGCATCCCAATGCGATTCTCCATAAATCGGGAGGTATTATGGGTCACTCCATGGAGTCCCTTCTCTTTATCCAAGTTCAAGCCTCTGGCTACGTTTTCCACCTGCAGGCTCTTCATTCGAAACATTTCGAGCGCCTCCTGAATTTCACTCAATTCCTCCTTGGAAATCTCCTTCTCTTTAAGGGCATTCCCTGTAACAAAATGAATGGCCTCAGCCTGCAGGTCCAGCATTCCCAGCCGTTCATTCAGTTGTTTATTCAAATATCTTTTCATCTTTTGATTATCACTGTATTGAATACCTGCGAAAGCAAGAACACCCATCAAGAAGACCATCAAAAAGATCATTCCTTTGTTCTTCAAAGCGTACCTCCGAACATATTTCACAAATTCCATCATAAAATCTATTATACTCTGAACTAAGCAAAACAGTACTTTTTCGAAAATAAAGAATTCAAGGGCCATTTGCCTGTCTGAGAATCACCCTTAAAATCCCTTCACAATCCAACTGAACTCTCCCGGGGCTTCCAATCACCTTACTTCCTATTTTTCCTCGCTCAGCCGCCTCATCCAATCCCTTTTTAATAAAGAATAACTGAAATGATCATAAAAGCTTCCTCTGAATAGATGCTTATCTCTGTAAATTCCTTCTTTAATAAAACCAAGTGATTCCAATAATTTTGAGGATTTTTCATTCTTTATCGCTGTATATGCGTTGATGCGGTTAAGGCCCATATTATCAAAGCCGCTTTTAATTGCCGCGGCCAGCGTTTCCTTCATATACCCTTTCCCCCACTCATCCTGCCAGAGATCATACCCAATCTCTGCAATACGGTTCTCTGAATCCCAGGAGTCATACCCGCATGTTCCTATTGGCTCCCCATCGTCTTTTCTCAAAATCAGCCAGCGGTTATTCCCTGTCTCTTCAGGGTGCTGGTTCCATTCTATGAATTCTCTTGCATCATCAAGTGACGTGTAAATCTCTTCATCATATAAATAACGGCAGACTTCCGGATTGCTATACAGCTTGAAAATGAAACTTGCATCTTCTGGGGTGACATTTCTTAAGAACAGCCTTTCCGTTTGAAGGCTGGGAAAGTGTGAATTCCCATCACTCATTGGTCATCACCTCCTCATTGATTGGAATCTTTTGGATCTTCAATCGTAAAATGGCCGTACATACGATCAGCCCACACGATGAAAATTTGACACTATTAAGGAATATGGCGGTCCCTTCCTCGGCAGGCTTGACCAGGAATGACAGAAGAAAAATTATAATGAATAGTATCATGGATGCCCACGTAAGACTTTTGTTTGTAAAAGGAAACCCCATAAAGAACAGGATGAGAAGAAGGAACACCGTCATGGCGGAAGGGAAAATCGGATGGAATTTAACCGCGTACAGAAAAAAATCAGCATGCACAATTTCGCTTTTTTCCAGCACTTCATCATCATCCATCACCTTTGAGAACACTGCAGTATACTTCCACTGGTCCTCATCTTCCAAGAGGCCGCTCCCTTCGTACCATGAGAAGAGCGCGGTTGCTGACAAAAACAGAATTAATAAGGAAATAACAAATCTCTTATATTTCATGAAAAGCAGCTCCCTTTTAAGCAGTTTCCTATAAAAATCTATAGACACCCCTATTTTACCACCATTAATTACCTAAATCTGTATAAAATGCAAAAAACAAATACGTCCGCTGAAAATGCGGAAGTATTTGTTTTTTGCTCTTTTCGTAAACTTTGTTGCTATTCAATATAAATTTCTAATAATGTCCTGGTAAATCGCCCTAAAAATCCCGGTGAGCAGGACAGAAAAGATCTGCTTGTTCTTTATGGAGAGTAAAACCTTTGAATACAGGGGGAAAATCGGCACTTGGGATTTTTCAAAAGCAACAATTCATATGAATACAGCCTTCTATTATGATGGTGCCTTATCAGGCTTCCGGAATAATGCAGCTCTCAATCCATTCACGCCAAAAAGGCTTTCTTCGGCTGGAATCGACCTCATGTCCCTAATCTCAATCGGTTCAAATCTGCTGAATACCGACTTCAGTTTTTCTTCTGAATACCCAAGACCTCCACGCATGCTCCTTTGGCGGTAAACCTCCCAATCCGAAATGGAGGATCCCCCCAGCGGTCCATTTTCCATGAACGTCGTCAAAGCAAAACAACCGCCGGGCTTTAATGCACTATCGACCAAGGTAAGATAGTCCATCCTCCTGTGCGGAGGGATATGATGAAAGCATCCAGAGTCATATACAAAATCATATTCCCTTTCTTCTTTGGAGAATTTAAATATATCTTCCAGGAAAAAATTAACTTCCAGCCCTTTTTTGCCAGCACGTTCCCTTGCCCATTTGATGCCCTCCTGTGAGGAGTCCACAGCATCTACGTGAAATCCTTCAGCGGCAAGAAATAAGGCATTTCTTCCGGGTCCGCATCCCAATTCCAGTACACTTCCTTTTGAGATGTATCCATTGGATATGTACCCAGCAAGATTCTCATCCGGCTTATCACTAAAGAAAGGAATCTTTTTGTTTCTGTCTGTATAAAAAGCATCCCAGTCAAATTCCTTCTCTTCTTGCAGAAGAACGTCCAGCATTACAAGCACATCAGTGTTGGTTGTGATCATCTCTTTCATTATTCTCATCCCCGCTTTCATTTACCTTCTCTACTTATTTTACTCAAGGTCTTGGGAATGCAGGTTACAACAGTATTAATGCTTCATGATATTGAATGGCTGCCAGCAGGTAAAGATGCTCTTTGATCCGGTCTGTAAAGCCACAGGAGATCCCTATATAGACTCTCAACTTCTCTCAAATACTAACTATTCCATTCAGTCAGCTCCGTAAGATACAGGAAAATAAGACCATATGAAGGGAGATACCCAGAGCAAGCCATTCTTTTTCATTACAATTATTACATAATCATTACAAGGAATGTACTCTCCGCCTGAAGTTGGAGGAATATTCCTAATCTTTAGGTTATACTCTGTTGTGTGGAAGAGATTAACAGATTACTAGGAGGTTGCTGAAACATTGGAACAGACAATCAGTAGAAATTGGAATTTAGAATCAATTTATTCACAAGAGGACAATTTCAGGGAACTGAAAGAGTTTATGAAATCGCTCGATCTTTCGATTAAGGAACTTCATTCTGATTTAGAATCCAAACTAGAAAATCAAGAGTTTTCGGTTAGCTGCTTGGTGGAAACGTTCAGAAGCATTCAGGCGGTTATGGATGGGACATTTCAAGCAGATGAATTCTTGATTTGTTTTTCTTCGGACAACGTGGAAGACCAATCCGCTGCGGGAATGATAAACAAAAGTGCCAGGCTGAGGAGCGATTTAGAAATTCTGCTGGGTACTTTCGACAGGCTACTGATGGAAATTCCCCAAGATGTATGGACCAGCCTGATCAAAGATGAGGAAGTCACACAATACCGCTTTTTCCTTGAGGAAAGAAAGCAGCGGGCAGACGATAAACTTCCTGCCCAATTGGAAAAATTGATCCGGAATCTTTCCGTCAATGGGTTTACCGCATGGGAAGACCATTATGACCAGCAGATAGCAAAGCTGAGGGTCAAGGTCGAGCAAGATGGGGAAATCAAGAATATGACCGTTGGAGATGCTTTTTTTGAAGTATTGAGTTCATCCGACCGCTCGTACAAACAGAAAGTCATGAAGGCCTATGAAGAAGCATGTGAAGAAAATGCTGATACGTACGCTTCGATTATCAACCATATTTCCGGATTCCGGCTGGATGTATACGAGCAGCGCGGCTGGGACAATGTCCTTAAAGAGGCACTTGAGCAAAATAGAATCGAACAAGCCAGCTTAAACGCCATGATGAGAGCCATCGATTCCAATCAAGAAGCCTTTCACCGATTTTTAAAAAGAAAAGCGGAATTATTAAAAGTGGATAAGCTTGAATGGTTTGACATCCCTGACAACACCTTTTCAACGGAGAAAAAGGTCTCCTATGAAGAAGCTGTAACAATTATTGTGAACCAGTTCCGTGACTTCAGCGAAAACTTAGGGAACCTTGCGGAAAAGGCATTCAAAGAAAGGTGGATTGAAGCGGACGATCGATCCAATAAAGCAAACGGTGCTTTCTGTGCTTCCATACCGCTGGAAAAAGAAAGCCGCATCCTGATGACTTTCAGAGGCAATTACCTTGATGTGATTACACTTGCCCATGAACTTGGCCATGCCTATCACAATTATATTCTGGACGAAGAACCCGCATTTTCACGCGAAAAAGGAACAAGTGTTGCAGAAACGGCTTCTACCTTCTGTGAAAACCTGGTACTGGACTCAGCCATGTCCAAAGCAGAAAATAAGTCAGAGAAGCTATCTTTGCTGGAGTCCAAGATTTCAGCGGGGTTATCCTACCTCTCAATGATACCATCCAGATTCCGGTTTGAGCAGAAATTTTATGAGAAGAGAAAAGAAGGATTGGTAAGTGCAATTGAAATCACGGATTTAACGGCAGAGGCAGAAAGGGAAGGTTATGGAGAATACGTCGATGGAGTCCATAAGCACAGCTGGATCACCACTTCTCATTTCTACAGTACAGAAAAGGCATTCTACAATATTCCTTATACCATCGGGTACCTTTTCAGCAACGGCGTTTATTCCCTTGCTAAAAAGGAAGGTAAATCATTCAGCAGCCGGTATGACGAACTTTTGCGAAATTCCGGCCGGATGACCGTTGAACAGCTGGCCGAGACCTACCTTAACGCCGATCTCCATGAAGAGGCATTCTGGCAGGCAGCCATACAGCCAGTAGTGGAAGCGATCGAGGAGTATATCGAATTAACTGAGGAATTGATTTAAATAGAACCCCGGAAACGAATCAGAATCGTTTCCGGGGTTTTTCTCTGGGAGTTGTTTTTGATTTGCAGGCTGCTGTCAGAAAACAATGACATACTACACACCTGCTTTTAAAACCATCATAGACTGGTGACCATATCTTATAAATGAGCTAATCCCATGAATTTTTCAAATATTTTCGGCATTAAACGTGAATTTCATATTTACTATGTTTCCCATAAATATCAGCTATTCCCTTCAAGTCATAATGACGCTGATAGTAACTGTTCAATCCTTCATTTTTGTTCAGGCAATCAAAACGGAGAATGCTTTTTCCCCGCTGTCTTGTTTCTTTCTTCGCCCAATCAATCAGCGCATCACCTATCCCCAGACCAGCATATTTTCGTTTGACGACCAGCCGGTGAAGATAAATTACTTCTCCCTGGTCTGCTTCTTCTCCCCATATATCCCTGTCCCAATCGCCAGGCATGTCTTCAAGTGTTACGGAGGCAGCTATTTCCCCCTCTGTTTCCACTACATATGTGCTCCGTCTTTTAATTGAATCAGCAACCTCATCCGTATTCCCTTCTAAATCGCTCAAGTAGTAATCCCATTGGGTCGTCCCTTTTGTGTGAAGCCATCCAGCCGCTTCCTCCAGGAGCAAGAGGAGCTTATTGAGATCCTGTTCTTCTGCGTTTCTGATAGTAAGCCTTTGGTCATCTTTCCAAAACACCTTTCACCACTCCTCTTAAAACAGGATTAGGGACAGTCCTGTTTTAAAAGGAAGCTGCCCCATACCATTGCTGATTTACCTGAACGACAGGCCTTTCAAAAGATTGATGTTATTGAATGGACTTTCTTCTCCAAAAAGAAGGAGAGTCGGTTTGATTGTAAAGGTTTCACCGCAGGAAGCAGACCACTTTTCCGTGGAGGCCACGACGAAGACTTCCTGGTTCATGTACAGTTCTGATAGTTTCCTTGAAGGGGAATGAATGAGAGTGATCTTGTCTTCCCTGTCATCTGAACCAACGGTAACATAATCTGTGTCCCCCAGCACGAATTCCTCGATGCCGGCGTAATACTTCTCAAACACTCCATCAGACGGCAGCTTGGCGAAACTCGAAGAAAGGTCTTCACCTGGTTTGAAGAATGCCTCCATATCAAGTAACTCCCCGTTGAATGTCCGACCGGAGTTCTGATGCACTTCTGCATAGCAAGCCACGATTGGAACTTCCGGCAGGGTAAGGGCATACTGCTTCAATAAAGTGCCCTTCATTGTTTCATGTTCAGCAAAAGATGTTGTCAGGCAGATCCCTTTCCATTCATGGCCGTTTTGATCGATCCGTGACACTTTCTCAATACTTGTTTCTTCTTTCATCATTGAGTATGGGCTGACACTTTGGAAGAAATAACGGATTCCTCCGCCCCACGGATTCCACCAAGCCTTTGGTCCTGCATGTGGAAATTGATTATGCAGTGTCTCCGTTCCATTTACAGAAAGAGAATAAATACCAGGATAATATCCCGGGGAAGCTTTGAAGGATAGGATCCCGTTATCAATGTTCCAATTTCCTCCCTCTTCTTCTATCTCAATCTCTTTTCCGCCCTTTACCAGTTGAATAGTTGAAAAGGCCGCTGTTTGTCCAGGATTACGGAAGTTCCCCTCAATGACCTTAATTCCCGGTGAATGATGTTCAATTTGCAGGGGTATTCCTGAAAGTTCATCCTCTTTTTGGACACGGCGTTCTATAACCGCACCCTCACTTTTCAGTTTAACGCTTCCATGGACATAAGGAGTGAGCATTGACTTGAATGAATATTCTACAGTTTCACCGGCGGCTGAAATGAAATTTCCGTCCTTTGGCTGAAGATCATACATCGGGATTTCTTTGACCTCAGGAGCATCTTCCCCTTCAACAAATTCACGCCACTGTTTCCAATTCCGCGAAGTATTGATGCCAACCCCGATTGGACCAAAACAGGTTTTTTCCAGCGGCTTCAGTTGGTCAAATCTATATTCAATCCCAAAACGCCAATCATCTTTCCTTCCGGTCGCTCCAGGGGGCCATGCCAATCCTGTGGTCTCCCCTTGATTGCCTTTAATAAAAATCCAATTTTCAGAAATTTCCTTATCCTTGATATAGTCAATGAAAGGGATGACAGCCTCTGTTCCTGCCATTACACCATCTTTTTGGGGAATCACGGCGCTTTTTAATTCCGGATACACCGGCTGTAAAAGGAATCCGTCCTGAGGGGCTTCACTTCCCATATTGACAATTTCATGGCTGATTTCTAAATAGCCATCACTGAATAATTTAAAATAGGTATTCAATATTAGTGATGGAAACGCATCAGATTCCAAAGAGGTCTTTATAACCATGGCTTCAACAATATCAATGAACTCGACATTTGAGGCTTCTTTCTTTGAAAACTCTTCACTGAATGGTTTTCCCAGTTTTGGGGAAAAGAATGTCAGTGCTTCACCGGAAGAGTGGATGGTTCCCACTTTTACAATATGATTGCGCTTTTCGATCTCCACAAAAAAGGGGCCGTTATATCCATACCATTTTTCTTCGGATTCTCCGCCAAACTTGCTCCCGAATCCCGGGAATGAGAGCGTCAGCTTTGCTTTGAACCTGAAAGGATGATGATCGGCCCGAGTGACGGACACTTCAACTTGTTCTGATAAGAATCCATTTTTCAAAAGTGTTACAGGAACTGGGATGGAAGTCTTTTCTTTCCCCTTCAACAGGCAGTCCACTTCGGTTCTTTCCCAATTAAGGATCTGGTTTTCCGGCAATTGAAGCGTGAACGTACACTCTTCATCCAGTTGATTTTCAATATCCAAGTGCACCAATCCGTTTTGTCCCGCTCTCCAATTACGTTTAGTTGAACGGACAAATACTTTCCCAGCCTTTTTTGGAAAAACCCCTGCTTTTAATGGAAACTGATTTCCATCAATCTGGATCACAGCACTGATAACGGGATGGGTCTTCCAAGGACTTGGTTCCCTTTCAGAGACTGTCACACTCACTGGAAATTCCCCTGTCCATTCTTTCTCTACCGTGACAGAATGGGAGAATGAATGATCCACACCTGGCTCTGCACTTCCAGCTAGAGATACAAGGAATGGGTTTCCCGTCCTATTGATAATTTTATAGATTACAGGATGCTGATCGTTTTCCAGGAGCTTGAACCCGGGCACTTCCATTGCAAGCAATAAGTCCTGCGTTTCAATCAGGCGTATCCCGCGTCCGGTCCGCTCAATCTGCACCCGGACAAATTCTTCTCCCGCCTGCCATTTATACTCATAATAGGTGTGCTCATTATCCTTGAACCCATCAGGCTCAATATTGATCTCCCTCTGGCTCGTCGTATACCAGTCGTGCTTTTCAAAGAAAGGGCGGAGCCATTCGATTTGCATCACAAGTGGGATGAAGTTCATCAAATGGGTACTATCATCTCTTTCCTCCCAAAAGAAACCGCATTTCTTATAGAGAGGAACCGCTTTTGTATTGCCAGCCCATGTGAATAAATCAAGGCGTGGCCACTTTAACTCTATTGTCCTATCCAATGCTTTCAAGACAAGCTGTTTTCCGATTTTCAGCCCTTGATAGTCCGGGTGAACATTTAACAATGGGATATATAGAGCCCCTGTGTCTTCGCGATATTGAGAGAGTCCGCAGTATCCTACTACTTCATCCTCAGCCATGGCTAAAAATAAGTGAAGATTAGTAGAGTTTGCCTCTTTCTCCTTCACATCCTGTTCTGTCATGACAACAGAATCCCCGCCCCAGTTTTCCCTGCTTTCGTTCCACATTTTTGCTATTCCTTTTGCAAGTCCTTCATGATATTCTACTATTCTTATTTGTTCTGCAGTCGTTTTCATAGAATCCCCCTGAGTTACGTTGTTTGTGATCTATCCTTTTCTGTACTGCGTTCCTGAGTCAAATCCATATACTTGATCATTGTCATCTCCCCCTTTCAAAAAATTCCTTATCCATTCCCAGTTTCTGATTTTATGAACGGCTGCTAAAAAATATTCCCATTTCACAGTCATTTCCCGATCATAGTTTTCCTGCTTTTATCCAGGTGCCAATCTGCACACTTCCGAAAACAGAAACAAAGAGCAGACACAAAAGCATGATTACCCAGATGGAAAGGCGGTTTATTTCAGCAAGTCCTTCGGCATTCAGCCAAACAAACAATGTCACACCCGCCAGCATGACATAGCACAATAGATTCAGGACTATCCAGGCCGCTCGCAGCTTCTTATTTTCCACGTAAATCCCCTTTGTTTGTTTACCCTGACCATTTGTCATCATTGATTCACTATAGCTTCTTTCTGTTCCAGCAGAGGTTCATACATCATCAATGCGTGATTTTCTGTTATATATTGATCATCAACCATTTTTCCGGTGGAATTAAAAACTTTCCTATATAAGCGGTTATGGCGGATATAGCCGCCCCAATGTTCATATGTAATCAGGTGATCCTTTTCATACACTTCATATGAATTGACAGATTTGTGCTCTGTTCTCCACTCACCAACCAAATGAGTATCGGTGAGAAAGAGATGCAGCTGGTAAGCCTGATCAGTCGTATTCTTGATTTGCAAATCCAAATAATTATAAAAACAGGTCGCACCGCTGCCGAAGGGCTGTGTCCTATTGGAATCCGGAAAAACGTCATAGCTGTGGCGATGGCGTTCCGTAACAGTTAGCGGTGTATGAAGCGTCATCCAATATATCAAGTTGGACAACTGGCAGAGACCTCCCCCTATGCCCGGCTTGAAAGAACCATAGTGCAGGATCATGGCTTCAACATAGCCTTTTCGTTTGGTGGTATTACCGAGCAGCTTCCAATATGAAAATGTTTCATCCGGCTGAATGACAATCCCATTCAGCTCCTTCACGGCTATCTTCAAGTTTTCCACCTTGTTATACTGATACCACATATCGACATCCTTGAGTTTTCTGAACAGGAGGGATTGATGCTTGAAGACCTCAGCCGGAAGTAATTCCATCTTTCGAGTTCCGGCAAATGTTTCTGCTGATGTGATCCACTCCACATGCCGTTTTGCCCGGTAATAAGCTGTGCCGAACTGAATCCTGAGATTGGAACGTTTTTTCGGTTTCATGGCCATAGATTTTATGAAATCCAAAACTTGTCACCGGCTTTCCTGGTTTTCTTATTTACCATTGTACTACAAGAGATCAATAAGTTGACTGACTCTTAAGAATAATCCATTTTCACCTTTGTACAGCATTCTTGTAATAGATCAGGTTATCCGTCCATTCTCCGAATTCATAAATGAAGCCTTTTCGAGTACACTCATACTCCATCCCGATGCCTTCTGCCAGTTTGATGGAAGCTGAATTATCTAGATTGATATGAGCTTCTATCCGGTGGTAGCCGAGTTCAGTCAAGGCAATTTGCATAGCAGCTTCCACCGCCTCCCTGCCATACCCCTGGCCCCAGTATTGGTTATGGATGGTATAACCGATCCGGCCCCATTGAAAATCGTTCCTTGCCAAAGTGGAAAAATCTATCATTCCCATATGTCCGCCGCTCTCTTTATGAAAAACACCAAAGATATAGGCATCATCCCCTGCAGCCAGTTTCTGATGATTGTGAACGAGGGATGCAAACCATTCTTCCGTACATTCACTCATATCCAATTTTCCTGGGTCATGTCTGTGCTGTGAAGGCATTCTTTCATTGAATCCCTTATACCAGCCTTGGTAATCCTCTTCTTTCAGTGGTCTTACCATAAGCCTCTTTGCTTCTGTTTTATATGTAAATACTTCCAAATCATTACCTCTCATTCTTAAATTTTAGGTTCCCCGCTGTTTTGGGAAAAGAGATTTGCCGAAGTGACTCCGTGGTCACGCAAAGCATTCCCGCTAATAAAAGGAAGCTTCAGGTGAGCGGTGGATTGAATACTTTATTTGCTGCCGGATGCTTTTACTCCTTCTCCTGCATGTCCTGCAGCCCTTTTAACAACTCTATCATTTCCTCATTCTGTTTTGCCGTTTTCCTCAGCGTCACTTCAATTGAAAATAACGTTATCATAATAAACAGTACAGGTACGAAAATGAGCATGGACGAGTCCCCCTATGTTAAACAAGCAAAGATCGAAAAGCATATAGCAACCCGAGAAAAGATAAAGCCAAACCTAAGAAAATCAGGGTCTTTATGTATTCCTTTGAACCTTTCAAGTACTTCCATTCCATAAAGGATTGAAAACCGAATATTAGGATAATGAAAATCAGCCAGTACAATCCCATGACGGCATTTGCGTCCGGCATATCATTGACCCTTGTCAGGATAAAAAGAAAAATCAACAGAAGAGCGCCCCTTCCCCAGCGGTCGAGCATTTTCCCTTCTGTGTCTGCAATCTTCCGTTCATCCTTCCCGAGCCATTTCCCCAACAGTTTGTTGAGGATCCCAAAGACAGCAAACACCATAATTATAAATAAAATGAATTTCATTTATCTCACCCCCTGTAAGACGAAACCGAGCCACAAAATGTTTCAAAAAATTCGAAATTCATATGTTCTTAAAGAAAGAAAAATATAAAAAAGAGACGCCTCCAGGAAGAACGTCACTCCAATAAGCTATAATTAAACTCTTGTGAAATCTCCGTTTTTAATTTTCCTATCCTCTTCTTCATGAACTCTTGACACTTTCTCCTTGATCCTTTTTCCGTAATAGGAGTAACCTGAAGTCGCCTGTATGTATCCTTCCATCATCAATGCAACGGCAAACATCGTTGCTGCAAAAAAGAGTATGGGGGTTAAAGGGACCCATGGTGCACCCTGCAGGTAACGAAAGGTGTCTCCTATCAGACCTGACCATTCCATTGTCATGGACTTTGGCGGATCGTGCACCAGTTGGTAATCGACATCGGTACCTCCCAGAAACAACTTCAATAAACCTAAATGAATAAAAACGATAAGCGTCTGCATCACCTGCTGGCCGAATAGAATGACCAGTTTTTCCCTTATCGCAGGAAGAATGTGCTTAAGTATGATACGAAACCTGCCCGCTCCCATCACCTGGGCACTGAGGATGAATTCACTCTTATACACATGTGCAATTTCATTCCCAAGGAGTGAGGAAATGATAGGTACGATCAACACTGTCAATACAGTGATTTCAATAAAAAAACGTTCAGGCATTGATGTGGAAAAGCCCTCGAAAGGCTCCCACAGAACGGGATACAGCAGAAAGTAAGCAAGGATCGAGAAAGGAATATAATGAAAGGAGTCCACAGTTCCATTATAATATTTCCTGTACTTCTGAAAGTACACCCCTAAGACGAAGCTCAGCGGAAGAGAGATGAACACACGAAGAAATCCTATTGCAAGTGCTGCGATAATAGTATATTTTGCACCGATAATCACTTTTCCCAGCATATCAAGGCCAAGCGGGTCCGTTCCAAACGGAAATTCCCATTTAGGCGAAATAGGCGCTGACTCTACAGGCACACTATCCACCGAAATATAATAAAGTTTCCGTACTTCATCTCCCCATAGAAAACTATAGGCAAAGCTGGCAATCAGCAGAACAGCGATAAAGATAAAGCCGGTCAGGAAAAAGGGATGTCTCCAAATGCTTCTTTTCATTACATCTCCTCCCCTCTGTTGGCTTTTTTGGCAAGAATCATTTCTCCGGCATTATAGAAAATGAATAACGGAATAAAAATCGATAAGATCGAGAGCACGAATAATACCGGCTGCATGGTAGACATCAAGAATCTTGTGATCCCTGGGATATTGAATAGAAGTTCTATGACAAACAAGTTGGAAAGCATGAACCATACTGTCTTTTTAGATTGAAAGAAGACACTGATAATGGCATTCCTCAGGACATGGACAACAAGGATCATCAGTTTTCCGATGCCGATCGACCTGGCCAGCAGAACATAATCCTTCTCGACTTCAGATTCAAACGAGACGATAGTCATCCGAAAAAGCTGCACAGCAGGAAGGATGGCAAGAATTAAAATTGGAAGCAGATAGGCTTTATCGTCATAAGTGGATGCGGTATTGAAAAGGAGTATACCCGATTTTTTATAAAAGGAGATTATCGCAAGCTGAATTACCATGATTATGAGCAGGTCAGGCAGGGACTCTAATAAATAAAAGGTAAGTTTGATCCTGTTCCGAATCCGAACGGGGAATAGCATCGTAACGATTGTTAACACGAGCGCCAGGCAAAGCGCCAGGAAGAACGATGCAAAAAGCACTGTCAAAGAATAGAAAATAGGATCAAATAAATAAGGAAACAGATCCCTTTCCTTCTGCCCGCCAATGATCGTATATTTCAGCGATCCCGGATGCATCAGCGCATTTATTATTTCATTTATATCCCTCCAATAATGTCCGGTATAGAGTTTTTTATCATTCAGCCCTGCCAGCAAGGAAGGAAGTCCGCCGGCAAGGATGATTCCTGCTATGGATATTAAAAAATAAATCATCCTCTGAACGATTTTCATTATGTCCCCCCTTTTATGGCAATGCGCTTTTCAAACTGCCAAACATAGTTTTGTCCTGATTAAGATATTCTCTATCGGCCTCCCCATACAAACGGATCCCTGTATAAAGCTCTTGGTCCATGAAATAGTGGTATACACCGTTCACCTGGCTGCTGCTGTATAAATTTTCACCTTTTCCACCGATCACTTCCTGAATACTTTTGGGCTGAAGATGAGGGTATAATTCCAGCATAACGACATAGTCGGCTTTCCCTTCTGGAACTAAGAAAGATTCCGAGAAAGTCCCCACTTTGCCAACTGTGACCTCCTTTTCTTCAATGACCTTTTCATTATCACGTTTCATCAGCTTAATCTGTATGATTGATCCTTCAGGAAGAGAGGCTTTCCCGTTAATGACTGCTTTCCCTTCAATCCTTTTAGTTTGGCCATGGATCACATCCTGTTTGTTATGAAAGTCCGCTTCATCAGAATCCATTTCTGAACCCGGACTGTTGACAATCAAACTCCCTATGACAGGAGCCAGGATCAATAAAGTGCACAGGATGGCAAGGTTGTGTTTCAATGAGTGGGAATACCTGTTTATCCAGCCACGCCTGTTGGACTTCCTCCAGACAGTCTCAAATTCGATTGATGTGTATTCTTTTTGATCAATTTCTTTAAAGAGTTGTGAAACCTTTTCACCATTCAATCGAATCGCCTCCAGCTAATTCATACTTGTTGATCCCCTGACGGCGAAGTTGATTCAGTGCCGTATTCAGCCTTGATTTGGCCGTACCCTCGGGTATTCTTAACACTTCTGCTGATTCTTTCAAAGTAAATCCCAGGTAGAAATGAAGGATGAGGATCTCACTGCTTTTCATGGAGAGCTTTTTCACTGCATCCCAAAGCTCTTTCACTTCTTCATTTTTCATGAATGTTGCTTCTATCGAATTGATTTGGTCGTCTTCAATCACATCTGTAAAAAGTGAAAAGGTATTGATCCATTTCTGCTTCCTCATCATTGACCTGGCTGCATTAATGGAGATTGTATAAATCCAGGGTTTCAATGGACGATTTTGGTCATATGTATGGTACTTCGTCAGGACCCTGATGAAGGTCTCTTGTGTGATATCATCCGCCAGGCTTCTCGACCTTGTCAGCATTAGTGCAGTCCTATATACATAATCTTTGTATTCATTAAATAATCTTTCAGCTTCTGATTCACTAAGTTGCAGGCCCATGCCATCCCCCTTTTGCCCTTGCATTTATCTGTATTACTTTCTTAACAGGAAAGTAGTTCGGTGTTTATTAAAATAATTCAAAAATATTTTATATAAGAAATCGAATTTATCTCCTTACCATCTATTCTACATAATAAATGAACATCCTTTATAGGAGTCCCCTGCTGACAGACTTCATCCTGTTGAGTCATGCTCAATTTCATACTATTGAGCCCAGCCCTGACACGAGGACAGAAAAAATACCCTGGGCAATAAGCGCCCAGGGGTATTCAGGATTCCCTACTATCCTTAATCAAATGATATTAACTCGTCTTTAATCTTCTCCTCAGCACCTTCTTTAAACTGAAGATAGTAATTACTGTCAATAGATACCGGATCCAACTTTTCCGCAATTAGAACCGTCTTTAAGCTATTTAGTTTTGTAGATGCCAAATCTGATATTATTTTGGACAGATCGCCATTTGTCTCAGTACTTTGCAGAATGGCATTCGCACTTTTAGGAGGTAAATGGGTCAGGGTATTTTTCAGGACTTCTTCTGCAAGACCCAGGCGGTCACGTTCATTCCAGTCATTAGAAGGCTCATTGGAAGTACTGCGCGCAGACATCAGTGCCACAGCTTCATGTCCATCAAGATAGTTAGTACCTTTCCTGAGTTTAATTTGCTCACTATCCAACGACAGCAAAATTTTGTTTTCATCCAGATTATAAAGGGTTTCCCCAATGGTGTTCAGCATTGCTTCAAATTCGTCCGACTTCACAGCTGCATAATAATCGATCGGCAGATCCAATGCTTTGGAAACAGCATCCTTGAGTGATTTCCCGCCATTACCGTAAGCAAATATGTGGGTCAACCTTTCCCGGCTTTCCAATTCTTCCCCCTGTGACGTGAAAGGAACAGCCAATTCACTTGGCAGGGATGTCATATTTATGCTGCCTTTTTGATTATCATAGGTGATGAGCAAATTCAAATCTGTCATATTGTCTTCATTTATCAGTGACAGTAATAGTGAACTGAATTGGCCCTGTTCCATTGCTGTAAGTTTTTCAGACTGGTCAGCATTCCTGGCGGTTTCGGTGCCGATCAGCGAATAGCCTAGGACGATTGAAAGTGTCAGAAGGACTGCCATCGCCATTAACGGAACGGTACGCTGCCGGAATATCCGGAAGAAGCTTGTTGGCTTACTCATCTGTTCCTCTTCAATTTTTTGAAAAACCTTTTTCCTGTCCTCTTTAGTGAAACTGAGGTCGGTATTATGAAATTCATTTAATGATTTCTCTAAATCTTTTTCATTCATATACTTCGGCCTCCTCCAATTTGATCTTCAGTTGCTGCTTGGCCCTGCGGAGTCTCGTCTTCACAGTATTCACTCCAAGCTCTGTTACCTCGGCAACTTCTTCAATATTCAGGGAATCAAAATAATACAGATAGATAACCTCCCTGTATTTCTTCGGCAGCGACAGTACGATATTCTTTATTTCCTGATGCTTGGCATCCTTCAGTACTGTGGTTTCGGCGGAAGGAAGCAGGGATTTCGTATTTTCCTGTATGTAATCCACTACCTGCACTTTTTTATGGTTCCAGCTCTTTAAATAGTCTTTGCATTCATTGATGGTAATACGGTAAAGCCACGTCTTCATTTTGGATTCACCCCTGAATGAATCAAGCTTTTTATAACACTTTACAAACGCGTTCTGAGTAATATCTTTTGCGATGTCTACATCCTTCACATAGGAATAGGCAAGTCTGACCAGTTCATCACCATACTCTGTCATGATTTCTTCCAGTAGTAAATTTCGTTTGCTTTTCTCCATGCTGCAGCTCCCTTTTCCCCTCACCTTGTCTATGAATTTCTTATTTGACGATTGATGAAGTATAAAAAGTTTCATTTTCCCCAAAAATTTCTATATTTTTCTAAAAAAAGTTCTTATTAGTGAAAATTATTTCATTATGATAGCTTCAATAAACCAATTATTTCAAAATATTCCTATTTTCACAATAAAAAATGGCTGTTTACGCATATATTGTTGTTTTCGAAAAAAACCCCAGGTGCCGGATTTTTCCCCTGTTTAAAGGTTTTACACTCGAAAAGAACGAGCAGCACTTTTCTTTCCTGCTCACCGTGGTTTTTACGACGATTAACAGGATATTATTTGAAATTTATATTGAATAGCAACAAAGTTTACGAAAAGAGCCTAAAAAAAAGAGCCGATTATCTAATCAGCTCTGCTTCCTTTTCCTATTGATAATGTCCGTTATCCAACACCAAATGTTCCGTTAATGTCTGCTGTAATGTGCCTTTTGTTGCCACTTCACTGTCAAAAGATACACCCGCATTAATCATTTTTCTGACCAAATCCACCCGGAGCCCTGTCAGGACGGGTTTGCATCCCATCATTTGAATACCGTTAAGGATCTTTTCGAATTGTACGATGACATCCAGTTCCATTTCAGCAATTCCGGATAGATCAATGATAAGTGTTTGTATCCTCATATTACCTATGCCCACCAGCACCTTCTCTTCCAGTGTGTTGATGCGATATGTATCCATCATCCCAATCAGCGGCAGTACCGCAATAGAACTGTTAATAGGGATAATGGGAACAGATAAGTTCTCGACAAGCTGCCTTTGAGACATAAGCTGCTGATCTTTGTAATCAGAATAACTGATGAAAAAAGTATTGAGGAACTGATCGACACGGTCATTGATTCTCTTTTCCATATCGAAGAATTTTTTCCTTTTAAATTCTTCCTCGCCATTCAATTTGTCATACTGATAAAGGAAGTACCATAAAGTCCTTCTGATCGCATGAACCCATTCGAGCTTGAAAGCAACTGTAAGGGAATGCTGCGCCCAGGCAATCCCCTCGATCTTTGCAAATTCCACTAATTCATCTTCCATATTCCTGGCAATGTAGAGAGCGAGCCTCTCTGCATTTTTCAATAGATCGATATTCCCTTTTTCCAATATGTCATTGATTTTATTTCGTACAGTTACTGCTTCAGAAAGAAGTTTTTCTTTAAAATTTTCCCGGTTGGCAGAAATGAATCCCGCAATATCCTCTTTATTAATGAATTCTGTCCCCATAAAGAATACCCTCCTAAAGATTTCGATATAATATTCATTCTTTATTTTGAATAAAAATCCTTCAAAATTTGTTCATATCCTTGCTTTATGTATAAGAATAGTCCACTCAGTCCTTGCACTCCACCTCCGGGCCTCAAAGTCCCACTAGATTTACCCTCATCTGTGACGAGGTAAACCTGAATGTTGAATTTATTCCTTACTTGGTGGTATTCCTAGTTGTTTGAACCCGGAGCCGCAAGCTCAACCTTCATTCTGTCTGGATCTTCAAAGAATACCGCATAATAATCTTTTCCTCCTGCAAAAGGATGTTTATCAGGATAGAGGATTTTCACTCCCTTGTTCTTCAGTTTGTCTGTCATTTGATCCACCTGCTCACGGGATTCTGCATGAAAGGCAAGGTGATTCAGCCCCACCCGGCAGCGATGGTAGGGGATATCCATGAACCGTTCTTCAGTTTGGACAAACACTAAATAGGTTTCTTTCATTTTCCAGCTTCGCCCATCGTCCCATTCCTGATGGAGATGATAACCGATTTCTTCCAGAAACCATCCCCAGAACTCACTCGACTTCTTTATATTTGATACATAAAGTTCTACATGATGGAGCAATTGTCTGCCTCCTTTAAACTTGTACTATGTATGACAGGTGCTGCGCTTCCCTGGACCTTGATCAAGGCTATCTTTGTAATTTCCCCTGAGAGGGGGTGGATTCTATTGATGCAATATGAATATGCCTCGGCTAATTCCCGCGAAGAAAGCCTGTTGGCAATTGTACAATGAGGGACCCATTGGCCGGGTAAATAAAAAGGAGATGAAGAATTTCCATACCCTTGAAGCACCTGGTGGTGTTTACAATGCAGCTCATATAATTCCGTTGTCATGACAGGAGATAGATAGAGTGCACCAGATTCAAAAAAGGATCCAACCGAATTGAAGCTGATCTTAATGGGTTTCATGTATTTATACAAATCTTCCAGCTGCTTTGCAAAAGAAGTTTCATCCTCTATATGATTTTAGCCTGCCAATGTAATATGAGGAATTCTGTCGATTACTTCTTCAGCATAAAAGGAAATCTCCTTTTCACGTAAACCCTGCCAAATGTTTCTTACAAGGGTATCAGTTTTTTCATCAAATAAAGCAATTACAGCATACAACTATTTCACCTCCCAACTTCAGGAACAACATGTAACTGCTTTATTCAGGCCGCTTTCCCTGATCAGGACATTTCCTTCATCATCCAGCCTATATTCTATGCCATCATCTTTCAGTCTTTTTATGGCTGAATCAGTCAGTTCAGAACTCTGTTCGGAAACATCCACCCAAATGGTATAACGGGCATTTCTTTCTGCATCCTCCCGGCAGGATAATCAGAAGCAGCAAAAGTAAAGCGTTTGTGCCTGGAAGTTTCATATTCCTGCCCACTCGTTTTCCAATATGGAATAAAGGCGGGAATCTCTCCAGCCATCATTAATTTTCAGGTGATCTCTCAACGTGCCTTCTCTTTGCATCCCTGATTTTTCCATCACCCTGATTGAAGCTTCATTATCAGGATGGCACTTAGCATAAATCCGATGAAGCTTTAATTCCTTGAACCCAAATCCAATCATCAATCCTGCCGCTTCGGCCGCAAATCCCATACCCCAATATTCCGGATTGATTATATAGCCGATTTCACCTGATTGATTGTGAAAGTCTCTTATATTAATCTCCGCTGCACCTATCAAACGGCTATCTGTTTGTATTGTAATCCCCAAAATAAACCGTGATCGAGGAGAAGCTACAGCATCCTCAAGTGCAACAGATAGGAAACGCTTTGTTTCTTCTTCTGTATTGGGTCCCCACTCCTGAAAGCGGCTTGCCTTTTCTTGAGAGGCATAGTCATGGATATCCTGCCAATCTGATTCTCTCAGCTCCCGCAAAATGATTCTGTCGCCGCTTATTTTCTTCATAACTGTCTCATCCTTTTCATTCAAAGTGCTCACGTGACAGGGAGAGCGGGATTGTAAATGTATTCAAAGCCAGCGTTGATTCAGCACTCTGTTCCAGCGAGCACAGCCCATTCCTTCCTCAGCATTCCATAAATGAACCGGTTATGATAAAGCCCATTCAAAAACTCAAAGTCCCTGATCAGGCCTTCCCTCTTAAAACCAAGGCGCTCAGCAACAGCTATACTCCTTGCGTTCTGCTCGGACATATTGATTTCCACCTTGTTTAATTCCAAGCCTTCAAATGCATGATTAACGAAGCATACGCAGGATTTAGTTACAAGCCCGTTCCCTTCAAATCCCCTTCCCAGCCAATACCCGATTTCGGTTTTTCGTGCCGATGGGTCCATATATAAATAACCAATTGCGCCTGCCAGTTCATCCTTTAACCATATGCCGGCCCAAAAACCGTGATCGTTTTCAAACCTTGTTAAAGAACGTTCTATAAATAACCTTGAATCCTCTATTGTTCTGGTCTTATGAGGGAAAGACAGCCACTTGCCAAGGATTTCACGGTTATCATCAACAAGCTGAAACAATTCAGGTGCATGATAAGGCTGGAATAGGGAAATACGGATTTCACCATCCAAAATGAAATCAACCATGCTTGTTTCCAGCTTTTTTTAAAGGAATGGAATATACAACGGGGGCTTCAATTTGTCCCTCATCCACTTCAGCCAATTGTATCAGGGCAATTTCCTTGATTACCCCTTTTATAAGATCATTCTTTTTCAAGCAGTACTGAAACGCTACGGCCAGCTCTTCTTCGGTCAATTTATTTGCCAGTGTACAGTGAGGAATCCATTCACCCGGAACATAAACATCGTTGGCTGCAGGGGTGTCTTCTTTAAAGAATTCATAATGGGAAGCATGCAGATCCAAGAGTTCCGTTGAAACAGTAGGAGAGAAAAAAAGAGTTCCGTAGTTCAGAAATGATCCTACCGTATTAAAACAAATCTTCACTTCTTCTTTATCATTATAGAATTCCTTCATACCCTCTATGAATTGTTGCTTATCGATCTCTTTATAGCTCGCCAGTGTAATATGCGGCCTGCCATTTTTTATCTCATCTGCGTAGAAAGAGATGGACTCTTCCCGCAATTCATTCCATAAATTTTTGATTAATTGTTCCGTTTCATCATCAAATAATGCTGCAACCCAATACATCAAACTGCTCCTTTATTTCCATTTTGGCTTTGGCTCTTTTCGTAAACTTTGCTGCTATTCAATATAAATATCAAATATTATCCTGGTAGTTCGCCGTAAAACCCCCGGTGAGCAGGAAAGGAAAGAGCTGATCGTGCTTTTTCGAGAGTAAAACCTTTGAAATCCCAAAGCAACAATATATGCGAAAACAGCCTTGGCTTTTAACTGCCATGTCTAAATGGGTACCTTCCCTAATCCAGCTCCTTTTGAAACATCAGCATATCCAGCGCCCGAATTCCATTCTCAATAATCGGTTCCGGATAATCCAAAAAGAAATCCCTCTTTATCTCTTTCATCCTGAAACCAGCCTTCTGGTAAAAAGCGATATTACCTATACTGGAATTCGCCGTTCCAACCAGTACCTGTTTAACACCCATTTCCTTATAATCAGACAGGGCCGTCTGTATTACTTTCTTTCCAAGTCCTTTTCCTCTATAGGCCTTCAAAAGGGCGAAATTTTTCAATTCAATGGTAGAGACGTCTATAGTAGTGAACAGGATTACACCTGAAAGTTCATCGTTGATGTGAATAGAAAACAAATCCCCATCGGCGAAATACTGCTTGACTGCCTTCTCACTTTCATCAGCAATCAATAGCAGCGGCAGGTATTCATCCTTGTCCTCAGAAGCTACAATCGTTAACGACAGTTTCATCCGTTACCAGCTCTCTCAAATACTCGCAAGGAACTTTCCATATGAGTAAATGCGTCCTTTATTCGTTCCCTGTTCCATGGATGCATAGCCTTGGGCAGCGAGTCGACTGGAAAGAATCCAATCTGCACTATCTCTTTATTCGGCAGGAACTTTCCCTCTTGCAGAATTTCTGCCCTGAACAAAAGGACGATGTCATCTTTTTCGGGTGCTGAATAAACACCGACAAAGTTCACTACTTTTGCTTTATAGCCTGTTTCCTCGAAGATTTCCCTTTGAACCCCTTCTACGGGTGACTCTTTCTCGTCCAAATGTCCCCCCGGGAGTGTCCAGTTTCCGGAACCGTAATTCAATTTAACACAAAGCACTTCATCCGCTTGATTTCTCACAACAGCAAACACACCTACAGAAGGCATTCCCATCACTCCAATACACTTTCATATCCATACATCATTTTCTGCAGTCAGTTTCCCTTCTGTATCGCCTGTATTGACAACTCCTTTTGGTTCGACAAGCAGGACATGGCACTCCTTTTCTGCACAAGGCTTGTGCTCAACCCCTTTTGGGACAACATACATTTCCCCTTCATACAATTCAACCCTTCCATCCCGGAATTCAATGTTCATTTCCCCATTGATTACGATGAACACTTCATCAGTTTCTTTGTGGTCATGCCATACAAATTCCCCTTCTACTTTCACAAGCTTGAATTGATAATCATTCATTTCCGCAATCACTTTCGGTGACCAGTGTCCTGAAAACATGCTTAACTTTTCATGAAAATTTATGGGTTTCAGTTTCATTAACCACTACTCCTACATTTTATAGTTTAAACCAATACAGGAAGCTCAAAAGCAGGAAACCAGACATGAATATCAAAGATGTGTGTAATTTCGTCAATCCTTTGGAAGGTGTTTTGGTACCCTTGAAATAGAAGAGAAATCCACCTATGAGGAAAACAAAATATCCGGTTATCTTAAAGACCAGTTCCATTGGAAGCCTCCTTGAAAAAGACTGTTTTCGCATATATTGTGCTTTCGGAAAAATCCCAGGTGCCGGATTTTCCCCTTGTAGTCAAAGGTTTTACTCTCGGAAAAGAACGAACAGCTCTTTTCTTTCCTTATCAGGGGGTTTTTGCGACGATATACCAGGAGATAAGTTGAAATTTATATTGAATAGCAACAAAGTTTACGAAAAGAGCCTTGAAAAATCATTCCATTACTTATAAAGGTGTTCTTCTATTGCTTTCATTATCGAATAAGCACCGCTGCTGAAATTGGATAGTACGGCAGTTTTGACTTTTGTTTCAGGATAATAAGCTGAATGGAAGGACACTCCCGGATCATATCCCATCACGTGGTACTTAAGGTTGCTTTCATTATTGCTGTTGATCCAGATGCCAAAACCATAGTGAACTCCCTCTTTCACCATGATATGGGGAGTCAGCAGGATGTTTGTCGTTTCCTTGCTTAACAGTCTGTTGTCCAGCAACGCCTCCCAGAACCTCACCATGTCCCCGGCCGTAATATAGGCTCCTCCGTCCGGACCTCCTTTTATCGGAATTGAATATATGTTGGTTTTGAACTGTCCTGCTTCCGTTTCTTCATAACCGTATGCTGTGTTTTCAGGCAGACTATCCATTGAAAAGTATCCGGAATCACTCATCCCTGCTCTTTTAAAAATGTTCTGATTCACATAGTCTGTAAAAGGTATTCGTGCAAGCTGCTCAACAACAAGCCCTAAAATGATGTAACCGGCATTGTTGTAATGTAACCTCTCGCCGGGGATGCTTTTCATCGGCTTATCTCTGAACATCGGAAGAAAATCGGAAGGATTTTGCAAGAGGTACATAGGTGTTTCTTTCCACAACTGTGCAAAGTCATCCATCACCTCTTCATCAAAATAATCCGGTATACCGGAAGAATGCGTAAGCAGCTGCTGAATCGTGATGTCTGCATCCCATTTTGGGAATTCTAAATCCAGGCAATCCTTCAACTTGGTATCAAAGCTCAGTAACCCCTCGTCTGCCAACTGAGCAACTGCGACTGCTGTGAAAATTTTGCATCCAGAGGCAATCCCATAACGAGTATCCTTTCTATTGGCTCTTTTCTCCATTCTATCTGCAAACCCCGCTGCCTCCTCATACACGACTTCGTTGTCCCGCTTAACCAGGATGGTTCCGGAAAATTGTCCGCTGAGGATCATTTCTTCTATTTCTTTGAATTGGTTACTTATCATTACTGCCAACACCTTTTTTGAAATTAGTAATATTTTTCCAGAAGCATATAATCCTTGGACTTTTTGATTTGAACGTCATGGGCGGAGGCAAAGCCGTCCAGCTTGGCAAAAATCTGTGTTGGTTCATTTTCAATCACCTTAATGTTCATGCCACTTTTTATCTTGATTACAGCTTTCTTTTTTGTCCAATCGGTCCTTTTGAAAATCACTGATTGTATCTGTCCAGCCGCAATCGTTCTTTTGTACAATCGGAAAGATAAGAAAAACACTCTGTAATCCAGCTTGTCGTCCTTCACGTGCAGTTGAAATTTCATCCCCAGTGACATCACCAACACAACCATCAGGATCCACAAAATCGCATCAAGAAGATTATTTTCAGAAACAATATCTGAACCTATAAACAAAAATAGAATTGCCAGCAATGCGGGATGAGCTTTTTCGATTCGTGTATATGTCATGTTATTTATTCCTTTCATAAAATCTTTGGAACCTGTCCTAAGAAGGATAGGTTTAATGAATATTAAGTTTTAAGTTCATCACCTAAGACTATTCCTATCGAATCAAAGGATTATTTAGTTAATTTGTTTCACCTTCTTCTTCAAGCCGTTCAAGTTCTTCCTCGATTTCTTCATTAGAGATGACAGGAGGAAGGACTTTTCCAGGCACACCAAAATACTCCTGAATGACCTTTCCGGTCTTGGAATTATCTATGCCTTTCCTGACACCCGGTTCAATAACAAGGTAAAGAATATATAGCATCAATATGAAAAGAGCGATTCCCATCATTATGAATAAGATTTCCATTTCTTCACCTCAAACCGTTGTATAATTCAGAATTTTACCATAAACTGCTGGATTTTTGGAGATTAAAGGAAAAATCAGTTTATAAGGCAGATTTGCTTCTAAAATTAATAAAAGGTTGTTTTCTGAAAAATGCCAGTTGCCGGATTTCCCCCCTGTATTCCAAGGTTTTACCCTCGAAAATGAAAGATCAGCTCTTTTCTTTCCTGCTCACCGGGGTTTTTAAGACGGTTTGCCAGGAGTTTATTTGAAATTTATATTGAATAGCAAAAAAGTTTACGAAAAGAGCCTATTAAAAAAATGCACCCATAAAGGATGCATTAGTCAGTACCTGCCTCAGGGTACGTCTCCCGGAGGAATTTGACAGATTGAAGAATCAATTGTTTTAAAACATCTTCGTCAATATCTGCCAGCTTATTGATATACACACAGGCTTTTCCGGAGGAGTGCTTTCCGAATTGTTGAAGGAGCTTTTCCCTGTCCGGATCTCCCGTTGCAAAATACAGGCTGATTTTGGCTTTTCTCGGAGAGAATCCTACGAGCGGCGCATCTCCTTCATGCCCCGTTTTGTATATATAATGGTAAGAGCCAAAGCCTATGATGCTTGGCCCCCACATTTTCGCCTGATAACCTGTTGTTTCCGTGAAGATATCCAGCAATTTATAAGCATCTTCCTTCTTCCTGTCATTTTCGACGGCTTCGATAAATTCCACCACATCACTATCGTTTTCCTTCGTTTTAAGCTTGTACAATGACATTCACTCCTTTTTTCTTTTTTTGTTCTTCGTCCCTGGTACTTCTCCTATTATAATGGTTTCTTTTTAAACAGTGATCTAATCAGCAGACATCCTATGGTCATCGCAATATATGGTTTCCCTGCAAAATAACTGTCAATATGAATATGTCTTGTAATCCCCATTATCTGAGGACCACCTCAGGATATTCCTATCTTCCGGAATTCCATTAAAATAGGCCCCAATCGCGCCTGTCGTGCATCGATGCCCTGATATGAAAATGTCGGGAGTCTTTCCATTAAGATTCTCTTTCAGCTCTGTTAAAAAATCATATATACGTGCTATAAATTCTTCTGACCTCTCCACTCCATGATATATAGAGGCATCAGGTAGCATCCCCTTCAGCTTCGCTTCCTCTTTCCTCAGTCCATCCGCTTCCCCTAAATCGAAAACATCAAGCCTCTTTTCAATTATCGGGACCGATCCGGCTGCAATTTCCGCCGTTTCTATAGCTCTCTGTTGAGGTGAAGAGAATACCAGATCGAATTTGATATGCCCTAACCGGGATTTCAAGTGTTCTGCCTGTTGTTTTCCGGCAAAATTGAGCGGCTTGCCATTCCTTCCCTGAAGCCTTCCCTCTTCATTCCACTTTGTCTGTCCATGCCTTACAACATAAATCATGACTTTCCTCCAGGATGCTGACTATTTATCTTCAATGCCATTCTCAGCATCAACGATCGATGGCCAAATAAATCATCTTCAAATTTCGAAAGCTGTTGAAACCCCTTTTTTTGATAAAAGGCAATTCCTTTTACGTTTTCTTCTTCCACATTGATGAAGATTTGTTGTATTCCCGCAATGGACTTTATTCCCTTCTCAAGAAGCCTTGTTCCCAAACCTCTTCCCTGGATTTCCGGCAAGAGATAGATGGCACCCAATTCGATATCCCCCTCGGCTTTCACAGGCGAAAAATTGGCAAAGCCTTTGATTCCGCCATCCACTTCCACCACAAATAAGGAGGATGTTTCCAGGCGTTTATTCATCATCTCTATACCGTAAGCAGCTTCAAGGAACCGCTTTTGTATTTCCCTGGGGATGATGCCTTGGTATGTATCATTCCAGCTTATGTCCGCCACCTTCTGTACTGCTTCAATATCATTTGCAGCCATATCCCTGATCAACGCTTCCATAACTTTTCATCCCCTTATCCGCTTTCTTTTTCCCCCGTTAATTTCCCAGCTTTCCGGTAAGGAGCTTCCAGGCTGCCAAGTGGGTTCATGGCTTTCAGTGGAGACCTTTCTGTCGAAAATCTGAATACAGCATTCCGACACCCTTTCCTCCCCTGCAGCTGCCATGATCCGGAACACAGCATTCATGATGTCCACCCCTTTATCACAGATTGTCCAGCCAGTCTTTAATAAGGGTGCTTACTATATCACTTTTCTCCATTGTCAGCATATGTCCTGCACCCTCTATCACATGAAATGCTGAATCATTGAATTTTTTATACAACTCGAATTGATCTTCATACCCGCATACCGCATCATGTCTGCCAAGAAGAAAAAGCGCTGGAACCGGTATGGACTCAAGGTCAGCAAAAGGTTCATTTTTAAAAAAATATTCTGTTTCCCGCCAATTGGAGGAAAGAAATCCTCTGTCTGCTAGCTGTCTTCCCGGCTGAATTTCGGACATGAAACGTTCTGCCATGGATTGTGTCTGGATGGTAAACAATGTTTCAAATGCCGTTCTCAGTTCCTCGTCCATAGCTGCCAGGAATTTATCATCGCGTTTCAAAACCACTTTGTCTGGCAGATTACCTGTGCGTAAATGCACTGCCGGAACGATCAGAGCGATTCCTTTCACCCTGTCCATGATGTCATTCAATAACCCCTGGGCAATATAAGCGCCATACGACATCCCGACAAGATAAAAATCCTCTTCTCCAAGGGTTTTGTTTATAAATTCCATCAGACTCTCTTTCGCTTCTTCTGTTCCTCTATATTGTTCATTGATTGAACTGCATCCATGTGCCGGCAGATCGACATAGATTCTTTTTTTGCTGAGTACTTCAGTAAAAATGCGCTCCAGCCACGCCTCCATAGATGTGTGGTCTGTCCCCATAGAGTGAAGGATGATGAAAGGGACTCCCTCTCCGATCTCCTTGTAGTTGATGCTACAGAATTCAACATTACATTCCATTCGAATTCCTCTGCTTTCTTGAAAAGATAAGTATTCTATACTTGCCGGGGATCACCCGGGTTACGCCCTGGTTTGCGTGTTGAACAAGCTGAAATCTGCAGAGCAGTTTCCCTTTCAATATGCACCTGGCAATTTAAGCCTTGTTCACATGATGGTTACATTTTTTTATAATGCGCGCGCTAAATTGACTCCAAAAGGCAATATTAATTCAATTCGACTTCCATTCTATTTTTCCTCCTCCCTTTCATTCTGCTAGAATGGGGATACACGATTATCAGAGGAGGAAAATCAATGGCAGAACATCACTTTCACTTGAAGGCAAACTGGCCGGGTTTGCGAAATGATATAGGAAATATTGAAACAGCGAATATGAAAACGGCCATCTCCATCCCAAAAGAAATGGAAGGGCCCGGGATCGGAACCAATCCTGATGAAATGCTGCTTGGTGCAGCCTCAACCTGCTTCATCATCACACTTGCCGCTATGATGGAAAGAAGCGGGCTCGAGAAAATGGATCTTTCCTTGGAATCAGAAGGGATCGTTGATGTCACCAAGGGTGTCATCACTTATAAAAAGATCATTCACCGCCCACTTATCACCCTAAAAAAAGATGCGACGGAGAAAGATGCCGCCCTTGCTGATAAACTGGCAGAAAAGGCAGAAGCATCATGCATGATCACACGTGCGATCAAAGGGAATGTTGAAGTGGAATTGCAGGCTGAAGTGGTAAAAGCTGTGTGATAACCACAGCCGCCCGATTAAAGGGTTGCATTCTTACCTGTGAACTGACAAACTTAAGAAGCAAGACTGACTTATACAGAATAGCAGGTGATGACATGATCGAAGTACGAACGTCCAAAGTAAGTGATGGTGAATTAAATAGAGGAGTATTTGCTACACGGGATATTAAAAAGGGGGAACTGATTCACGAAGCTCCTGTCCTCCCCTATCCAAACAAGGAACATGTATTCATAGAAAAGACCCTTCTGGCTGATTATGCTTTTGAATACGGAATAAATCACAGTGCCATGCTTCTTGGATATGGAATGCTCTTTAATCATTCCTATGACCCAAATGCCCGCTATGAGATCAATTTTCCCAACTTCACATTTGACTTCTATGCCTTTAAAGATATAAAAGCCGGCGAGGAAATTATGATCAACTACAACGGTGAAGAAGATGACCAGGAACCTCTTTGGTTCGATAAGTAATACTGTATATTAAAAGGGTGTTTTCGCATATAGTGTTGTTTTCGGAAATAATCCTAAGTTCCGGATTTTTCCCCAGTATTCAATTTTTCGAAAAGAGCCTAAAAAAATCCCTGATATTTGCAGGTTTCTAACCTTGTGTCAGGGCTTTTTCTTATATTTTGACGCTATATCAGGTCCTAGAGATCTGGCCTACAGATAAAAAATATACTAAAGCAACCTTTTACTTCAATGGAGGATTCATGAAAAAGAGTCTTATGATTTCACAGATCTTGTTTGTTTTATTATCCCCGGTATGGCTGAAGCTGACAGAATACCTTCATTCAATAGTAGTGGCAGTCGTTTGGTTCTGTTATACCTTTTCAGCCCTATTTATTATCTGCCTGGTCAAACAGCTGACGGTCTCCTTTCAGAGAAGGGTTTTACATGTCCTGACTTCTGTATATGCCGCAGGTTTACTGGTACTCTTATTCTTTAGGCCAAACGGACAGCGCTATGAAAGTTATAGTCTTTCACCTTTTGAAACGATTTCCTTTTATTTTTCAGGGGAAGTGGATTTCCTTATCGCTTTCTACAACCTTGCTGCAAATATCGGCCTCTTTGTCCCATTCGGGCTTTATTACGTATATACAGCACGGCACCCTTCTGCAGTGAAACTTCTTGCCTTCTCGTTAACAGGTATCACCATGATAGAAATTATGCAGTTCATCACCCATCGGGGGAGCTTGGATATCGATGACCTAATGTTGAACACCATAGGGGTCCTGCTGGGGTATATGATCTTCCCTGTTTTTCAAAAGGTTTTTAAACTTAAAGACTGAATAGGCGGATGCCTTTGCAGCAACCGCCTATTCTATCTCATATTATGTATTTTTCCAGATACCTTCATATTTCTTCAGGTACTTTTTATCTTTTTCCATCTTGATCAGTTTAAGAGCTTCAACTTTGATGCTCTCTTCCTTTGTCTCTTTATATAATTCCCTCATGCCAATAAGGATATCATTTCGGATTAATGTATGATTCTTTTCTTCCATGCAATTTTTATACCTGTCTATGAGCCGGTTCAACACCATCTTTCTTTGCTCACGGCCAGCCATCCCAACTCTCCAAATCGATTGAAGCACATGTCGCGCAGTGACAAATTTACGATCTCTCGTCACTTCCCATACATCTGAAAAATCATTCAGCATCCTCTCCTCCGGATCGCTGATGGCAAGTTGTGAAAGGAATTGGGCCGCTCTGGAACGTTTGTGGGCATCTTTGCTAGAGAGATCTTCCTTAAGTCCATCCCACACTTCATAAGCCCAGGGTACAGGGTACTTTGTCTTTTCCATAAGTCCCTGATAAGCGTCATATTGCTCACTCTTATCCTCAGAATTCAGCTTTTCAAATAGTGCTGCAGTCATGGTGTCCATCGAGTCAGTCCTTTTCCCTTTTTATTATTGTCCTGAAAACTTCATTCATTGATGTAAATGGAACTTTCGGGGTTTCTTGAAATAAGGGAGGTTCCTTTAAAAGCCTGTCCATTTCGCTATTGATAAAAACCTGAAGTGACAAAAGTCTTCCAGAAAGTTCCACACAACCCTCCTTTTTCAGATCTGTCAGCTTGACTGCTTCTTCAAAGACAAGGGGATCCTCTATTGTATGCTCAGCCAGAGTCCGAAAAGTGATTGGCGGGAAGGATCTGTTATCCTGTATCCATACACAGCTAAGCAGGCCCCTCAATAAATGAAGCGTCAGTTTAATAGACTTCCCTTCTTTCTTCTTCCATTTCATCCAATTCGATTTTGACATTTTAAGATAATGGTAATAGCAGGATGCGGGAGAAAACGTTTGTTCTTTCAATCGCATGATCTGTTGGCAGAATTCCTGGTCAGCCATTATTCTATCCTCCGTATGCAGCCATTCCAGCAAGGCGGGATTCGACTTCTTGAGAAGATATAGAGCTTTCTTGATGTCCCACCCGCTTAGCTCCAGCTCTCCTCCAGCCTTTTTCTCAATGACATCCTTTTTCTTCTCAAGCGATAAGTACCAATCCAATGGCTGCCTATAGATGAACCTGATGTCATAATCGCTTTCAGGTGAAGGAAACCCCCATGCTCTGCTCCCTGCCTGGACAGCGTAGAGAATTTCCACGTTGTGTGCTTGCTCCACCTCTACTAATTCCTTCAGGATCCGCTTTTCCATCAGACTGCCACCTCACTCTGAAAGATTTTCAATCACCTTAGCTAAAAGAAGGGTCCGTTCAAAAAGGGAAGATATTTCAAGATATTCTTTTTCACTATGGGCATTGCCGCCGACTGGTCCCATGCCATCAATGGTAGCCACACCTGCAGCCGAGGTAAAGGAAGCATCCGATCCCCCTCCCGTGGAAGTATCTGTGATTTCAATTCCCAGTTCGTCACCAACGGAGATGATCCGTTTCAATAACTGCTTATTCCGTTTATTTTTCTCCATTGGAGGACGATTGATTTCACCCTCAAGTGTAATTTCAGTTCCCGGGACATCCGTTCTGGAACAGATCTCTTCCATTTTTTCTTCAACTGAAGTCGCCTGGTCTGTTTCTGAGATCCGTATTTCCATTTGAGCAGTTGCATGATCGGAAACCGTATTGACGGAAGATCCCCCTTCAATCAAGCCCACATTCACGCTGATGCCATTTTCATGGTCATTCAATTCGTGGAGCTGTATGACTTTATGTGCGAGCTCTTCAATGGCACTTCTCCCTTTTTCAGGCTCGATACCTGAATGGGCGGCTCTGCCGGTCACATTCAGCGTATAATTCCCTTTTCCTCTTCTCGAAGAAACAAGGGAACCATCCTTCCTTGCGGGTTCCATGATCAATGCATATTTTTTTCCGATCGATGCCTTGGAAATGAGGTTTTTAGAAGAAGGTGAACCGATCTCCTCATCACTGTTTAAGATGATTTGTACATTTTTCCAATGAACAGACCCTTCTTCTTTCAAGGCTTTCAATGCATACAGAAGGGTGACAAGGCTTGATTTCATATCAATGACCCCGGGGCCATATGCTTTATCCTCTTCCATCCTGAAAGGCCGTTCTAATGCTGTGCCTTTGGGAAAGACTGTATCCATGTGTGCTAAGATCAACACTTCAGGATCTGACGCATCTCTATGTTGTATGATTAAATGATTGCCATATTTTATCTGGGGAATTACATCAATGGTATACCCCGCCTCTTCATACTTTCTCTTTAACAGAGATCCAATCTTGTCAATGCCGGGTTTGTTCCCTGACCCGCTGTCTATATTCACCAGTGTCTCAATCAGTTTCAGCATTTCGATTTGCTTATTCTTAATATATTCTTCCACTTTACTCTCTCCCGCTTTCTACAAAAAACAATTAGTATCCATTATACCATTATGCACATCGGGAACGAATTGATTTCCATAATAAGAATATATTCAAAAGATTGGACCTGCATACTCCGTTTACTTGATCAGGTAAAATTCTTTCTGCCTGCGTGCCATATATCTCGCTTTACCATTACTGAAGGATATGGGTTCTTCCAAGTAAATCGGTATGTCATGATTCCACTCGGGAATAAATGCACGGATGTTGAATTCAAGCGCATAGCAGGTATTATTCCGTATAGAGATCTCTCCCCTTCCTTGTATTTCCTGCTGTTTATCATATAAGCCAACCAACGGCCCTGCGCCATGACAGTGGACACCCAGCGGATGGGAATAAAGCATAGCCTCGATTTTCTCTTTTTTTGCATTTCTGATGCTTTCGGTGAAAACTTGATTGCCGCTCTTTCCTTCTTGAAAGGTCTCTGTCACTATATCTTCGAATCTTAAGGCCTTTCCAAAAGCTGAGGAAAGACTCTCCGGGGCTTTGCTTTCCCCGCTTTTCAAGACATATGCGAGCTGCTGGGTGTCTGTTGCAAGGCCGAGATAATGAATTCCAAAATCGAGATGCACAATGTCCCCTGGAAGTATGACTGTATCCACAAGCCGGTCCGCCTCAGCACCCTCTCTTTGTATATCAACAGTTGGATAAAAGGATGTCTTGAGCCCCATGTCCAAAACTGTCTGCCTTATCCAATCCACTACCTCTTTCACAGATGTCACTCCTGGATGCACCACCTTGTTTGAAAGAGCATGCTGCCCGATTTCCCTTGCAAGTTCACAAATATGCGGATAAGCTGTCAACTCCAGCGGACTCCTTATTTGCAGCCAATCAGTCAATAATGGTTCGGAACTGACCAATTTACAGTCCCTCCCGATTTCCTCCTGCAATTTTTCAAACAGGCCAACCGTCAAACCATCACATACAGCGTGCATTCCTCCTGCATTTACAGCGACCTGATCTGGTCTTTCTTTTTGAATTATTCTGGCAGCACACTCCCATTGCGTCTCGTCTGTATCGTTCAAGGCATTTTGATAGTAAGGCTGAAACGCAGGATCAGGATGGATGACCAATCGTTCCACACCGCCTCCCTCCAGCTTGTGAAAAATTAGCATCGTCAGCCTCCTTGAACTATCAACGGCTGCCGGAAAGAATGTACCGATAACTGGATCTTCGTTATATTCACGGCCAATCAGAATCCACATATCGATCCCATGATCCTCCATCAGCATCGGCAGGATTGTCTCCAGCCGTTCCTTAAGTACTCTATCTGCGAACCGCTCTCTATCTTTTAACGGCAGCACTTTTGAGAAAAATTTATTATCCATGTTTCTGCCCCCTTTTCTTTACTTTTCTCTTTTTTGTCTCCGTTTCCTTTATTATTGATGATGGATCTGCTTATCCAAGGGAAAAGCCGGCCGACCGGCCGGCTTTATTTGTTCTGTTTTGAGAACCAGCAGGATATAGGATACACCAGCGGGCTTTGGATAATAAGAGACAAAATGATGGCTCCATATGTCAGGGATAGAATCGTATCAGCCTGGCCGGAGCTTTCTGAAGCGAGACCTAATAGCAGCGCGACTGACATGGTTCCTTTTATTCCTGACCATGTGATCAACGAAATATCGTCCCAAAGGAATTCTTTCCGCCACTTTCCAAACATTTTCATTATTCCTGCCAAAACGATGAACCGGACAATCAAGGAAAGACCAAAGATGATGAAGATAAACCCGATATTCTGAAAGTCGATATGCTTCATGAATTCAATTCCAATCAACAGGAATAGAATGGACAGGATACTCGGTTGGATGACTTCCCAAAAGGAATCCAAATAACTGCGGTAGTCCTTTTCCTTATGGGTGGTTTCAAGCTTCCAGGAAAGAATGATTCCGGCAGAAACCGATGCAAGGACACCTGAAATACCAAGATGTTCCGCAGTGTAGAAGCTTCCGTATGCAAGGACAATGCTCAGCATCACCTGATACTGCCGGTGATGGGTGAAATGATAAATTCTGCTGACCCCCCAGCCAAAAGCGGTCCCTATCAGCACCCCGCCAAATGATACCAGCAAAAATTCCCCAAGGGCCGGAAACAGGTCGAATTGCTTATCCGACAAATAAAGGTTGGAAATGACAGTGAAAAGGACCACACTTGTACCATCATTCAGCATAGATTCCCCTTCCACTACATCTGCAATTTTGGGATTGTTGGATGATTTCTTCAGAATGGAAACCACTGAGACAGGATCGGTAGGCGTCAATATGGCAGCTATCAGCAAGGCTCCTATGAAGGATAAAGAAACCAAGCCGACAAAATAAATGGATGCTCCCAATATTAACACTGTCAAAATCAGACCAAGAGTGCTGAGCACGATGATTACACCGCTGTTTTTCTTCAAACCGCCGATTTTGATCTGGTAAGCGGAGATGAAAAGCAATGCAGGAAGAAATACATTAAAGATCATATCTTTCGTAATGGCTATCGGAGAAAAATAGGGGATGAAGGACAATCCAATGCCTATCAGCAGCAGGACCATCGGAACAGGGAAGTTCCTTTGTTTTTTATCGATAGTGAAGACGATGTACCCGATGAATAGTAAAATGAAAACATGTGTGTAACCCATGGCATTCCCTCCAATATTATAACTAATATTCCTTTTTCCTTCTCATCCGCTGATTAAACGTAGCTAAGTGAGGCTATGTTTACTTCTGGGATAGAGGGGTAAAAAACAATAATATCAGGAAAATTCAATTATTTTCAGCAAGGAGGAAAAGGGTATGAGTATTAGGAAAACTTTATTAATGAGTGCTGCCGCAGCAGGCGGGGCATACCTGAGCAAGAAAGAAAACCGTGCGAAGGTGAAAGGCATGATTGGTAACCTGAGGGATCAATGGAAGAATGGAAGCAAAGACAGCGGATCATTCGAAAAAGCAGGCAATCCCCACCCGCATGACGTTGAGGATAACACCATGGTCAGCGAAGGCGCCCAAACTTCAGTTCATTATTATAATTCAACTGTCCAATAAGCCAGCCCTTATAAAAATGAAAAAAGATCTTGCCGAACCGGCAAGATCTTTTTTCTATTGTAACAGCGATAACTTATTTAATGCATTTCTCAAAGTTGCAGTATACTTATTGTACGAGAAAGCCAGAATCAAGTCCCTCTTTTCTGCATGACAGGCTGGACGATGCACCTGCAACCCCTTTGCTTTACAAGATTTGATCCAGGCCGCGCCTGTATTATCATGACTTTGATTACTCTGAAACCCGGAATGCAATCTTTCCAAGGTTTTCACTATTTTTCAATTTATCAAATGCTATTTCAAACTCATCCAGTTCAAACACACTGTCCAGTACAGGTTTGATGTTATGCCTTTCAATAAAATCAAGCATTTCCTTGAATTCTTCTGTGCTTCCCATAGTGGAGCCAAGCAAATTTAACTGGCCGTAAAAAAAGTGGCGGATATCAATTTCCACTATATCATCCGTTGTCGCACCAAATGTGGCAACAGTGCCGCCTTTTCTGACAATTTGCAGTGATTTTTCAAAAGTGGCTCTCCCTATACTTTCAATTACAATATCGACAGTTTCATCTTTGAGTTCTTCATTCCAGTCACTGGTCGTGGAAATAGCCAGGTCAGCCCCGAATTCCATTGCCTTCTTCTGCTTGTCTTGACTGCGTGAGGTTACGATTGTTCTTGCACCCGCAGCTTTTGCAAATTTCAGAAGGAAGGTACCGACACCACTGCCGATTCCAGGAATAAGCACTGTATCCCCTTCTTTGACTTTTGCGCGGGTGAACAGCACGCGGTAAGCGGTTAAAGCCGCCAAAGACAAAACACCAGCTTCCTCCCAATTGAGATGGGCCGGTTTTTTCTCTACATTTTCCGCAGGCAATGTAATATACTCTGCAAATGTCCCATGGCCAGGAAGCCCCACAATTTCAAACCCGGATGGAGGCGCATCAGTGTTTTTCTCCCAGCCAAGCCCCGGATTGATTATGATTTCTTCTCCTGCAGCTACATTGGTCACTCCATCTCCCGTTTGAATCACGATTCCTGCACCATCCGAACCGATAATCAAAGGAGGCTGATCTTCTTTGTGCCTGTTCAGAACCATAAGATCCCGGCGGTTCAAACCCGCAGTCATCAATTTGATTTTCACCATTCCGCTTCCGGCTTCAGGCTCCTGAAAATCTTTCAGGGAAAGTCCCTGCATTCCTTTTTTGCCTTCATGGACGATTGCCTTCATTACTTCTCCTCCTCTTTTTTCTTTGAAAAGGTTTCTATGTATGCGTTTTTTGGTTTCTTGTAAAGGCTTTATTCTTATACATCGTTGCTAGTGAATGAAACCGGAAATAATCGACTTGATATTCTTCTATACCTTTTTTAAAAGCCAGGACCGCCAATCTGGTCAAGGGTTATCAAAAAGGCGTGTTTTATTCAAACCAACCCTTATGAAAGGCTTTTCACAACCTTGATGCTGTCTTCGTCAGTCGGATTGACAGCTTGAGGGATATCCACTAAAGTCCTTAAAAACGTTTCCGTCTTGTCATCTGACAAAGGATGGTCTTTTGACAGAGAAAAATTGAAAGGAATCCGTTTTACTTCCCCTGCCTTGACCACCCCGATTTGATTCAAGGCATATCCATGCAGTTCTTTTTCATGATAAGTAAAATCACTGTCTTCCCGGTAATCCTCTGTACGGATAAAAACAGTCAGAACGATTTTATTTACATCCTGGTCTGATAATCCCCCTTCTATGATGACCTCTCCCTTGAGATCACAAGCAGGGGTCAAAGTGGTATTCTCAACAATCGTGTCCACTTTGATATTTCCAATTCCAATACTCGACAAAAAGTCCTTCCACACAGCCCGTCACCCTTCCTGAATAATTTTTTATACGCAGTGCTTTTGCAGAAAATGATACTAACTACAGGATAGAAAAGCAAGGAATACACAGGCTGTGGGGAACAATCACTGGCGTTTTGGAAGCAGAATTTGTAATACTCCACCAAAGCTCTTTTCAAGCATGGTTATCATTAAACAAGGACTTCATTAAACTGGTCATCATTCACGCGCTAAGTTTCAGTCAGTTAAAGCAGAGAACTTCTCCTTATGCCTTCAGGATTACTTAGATTAAAAATCCCCCCTGAAATAATCCTCTTATTCAAAGTATCTTTTCGTAAACTTTGTTGCTATTCAATATAAATTTCAACTAATGTCATGGTAAAAACGCCTTAAAACCCCGGTGAGCAGGAAAAAAAAGAGCTGCTCGTTCTTTTTCGAGAGTAACACCTTTGAAGAGAGGGGAAAGATCCGGCATCTGGGATTCTTTCAAATGCAACAATATATGCGAAAACAGTCTATTCAAAAGCCTCTTTTATAATAGAAATGGTCCTTTCAATATCCGCTCGGCTAATGTCATAGTGTGTGGTGAATCGAACCAATGATGGGCCAAAGGTGACAGCAAGCACTCCTTCTGCCTTAAGGTGCTCTGTGAATTGAGAGGAATTCATCCCCAGCCCGGAGACATCTGCCAAAACGATGTTAGTGTCTACTATATTGGAAATTTTCAATTTCTTCATTGAATTTATTCCTTCAGCAAGCACCCTCGCATTATCATGATCCTCCGTTAACCTCTCCCTCATGTTGTTCAATGCATACAAGCCCGGTGCGGCAATGATCCCCGCCTGCCTGAGCCCTCCTCCAAGCCTTTTCCTCCATTTCCTGGCCCCTTTGATAAATTCTTTACTGCCTGCTATCACAGAACCTACAGGGGCTCCCAGTCCTTTTGAGAGGCAGACCTGTACTGTATCAGAGTATTGAGTGTATTCTGTCAGGGGTTGGCTCTCTGCGGCAGCAGCGTTGAATAACCTTGCCCCGTCTATATGAACCGGAATACCATGTTTTTGGGCGATCGAATAAATTTCCTTCATATTGGAAGAAGGAACAATAGCACCTCCTGCCCGGTTATGAGTGTTTTCCAGGCAGATCAAACCTGTTTCCGGAAAATGCTGATCATCTTCACGGATTGCAGCTTCCACTTCTGCTGGATCCATGGCACCCCGATTACCTTTGAGGGTTCTTGGCTGTACTCCTGCAAAAGCGGAAATGGCCCCTGATTCGTAATAAAAAATATGGGATTCAGCTTCAAGGATCACTTCATTCCCCGGTGAACAATGTGTCAATACTGCAATTTGATTACCTTGTGTACCGCTGGTTACAAATAAAGCGGCTTCTTTTCCCAAGAAATCCGCAGCGGTTTCTTCAAGTTCCTGGACGGTTGGGTCTTCCCCATACACATCGTCGCCAACTTTTGCATTAAGTGCCGCCTCCCTCATTTCCTGGGTCGGCTTAGTTACGGTATCACTTCTTAAATCGATCATTCCTACACACTCCCGTCTATGTAATTGCCCCTGAAAATTCTTTAATGAAGGGATCTTTTTCGTAAGTTTCCTGCTATTAAATGGTTATTTTGAATTGGTATTCATTTTAAAACACTGTCTGCTCGTTCCTACTCCAAGAGTAACTACTTGGAATACATAAGGAAAATCCAGCTCCCGGTATTTTTCTGAAAGCAGCATTTATTGCGAAAACAGTCTTATGAAAATTATAACATTAAAAATCCCGCTCAGTCCTATAACAAAAAGACCAAGTAATCTCATCGAAAATATAATTATAGGAATATTCGGACTTTTTACCTTTTTTATATGATAATCTTAATGATATTGGGTCTTCTTCCGGAGGAAAATTTTCATCGGTTTTCTACTATTACAGGGATTCATTAAGGGGTGGTCAGCGGAATTTTCCCAAGTATCCAGATTCGTTCTAATCATGGGATTATTTTATACTATTACTATAGATAGAGAGGAGAAAAAATCGTGACGATTGGAAGCAAAATCCGTTACCATCGCATGAAGAAGAAATTAACACAAGAAGAGCTGGCAACAGGGATTCTTTCCGTCTCTTATCTTTCCAAAATTGAGAATAACCAGACTACCGCCTCCTCCGAAGTCATTGAATTACTCTGCAAACGTCTTGGGATCGCCCTTCTTCAGGAAAATGATGCTGAATTGGAAAAAGCTTTCTCGCATTGGAATAAAGCTCTTTTAAGGAATGATCACAAAGAGGCGAAACGCCTTTATGACCAGGTCTCCAACCATGTGGTCCATATTGATGATGTCAATTTACTCAATAGCTACCATATCCTGACGATCCGCTATCATATTTTATTAAAAGATTATGAAAAACCCAAAGACATCATTCACTCCTTAGAAAGAAGCTATAAGAGTTTCTCTGACAAACTCCGGTTCTACTTCCATAAATTTGTGGGAAACTTTTACTATATTCAGGGACAATTCGAAAAAGCTAAAGACCACCTTAAAGACGCCGAACATTATTTCGTATTGGGGAGTATCGTGGACAGTGAGGAAAAAGCCGATTTATACTACCTGAAATCACTGACTCTGGTCCAGCTGAGGAAACATGCTCTCGCCATCCATTATTCCGAAGAGTCCCTGGCTCTCTATAGGAGCATGTATCATAACAAGAGGTGTGCGGAAATCCATTTGCTCCTGGGTGTATGTTACAGAAGGATCCAGAATGTAAGGGAGGCTATCACCCACTATGAATGGGCAAATGAAATCAGCAAGAACATTGATTATCCCTTGTTAAGGGGGAATGTCGAGCAGAACCTCGGTTATCTCAAGTCAATGGACAACAGGACAGAAGAAGCCATCTCCCATTATCTTAAAAGCCTGCAATTCAAGTATGATGACCAGAACAGTAAATTGACGACAATTCTTGCACTGGTCAAAGAATACTATAAACTGAAACGATTCGATGACGTCATGAAGTGGCTGAATGAAGGAATTCATCTATCTCAGCAGCAGAAGAATAAGGAAAAATATTATGAGTTTCGAATCTATGAATATGCAGCAGAAAAACTTGATGAGGAATTTGAACAATTCATGAAAACCGAAGCCCTTCCCTATTTTGAATCTACAGGGAACCCTCATCTTCTGGCCCAGTATTCTAAATTTCTTGGTAACTATTATCAGGAAATTAGAAAATATAAATATGCAGCACATTATCTCACCAAGGCTAATGTGGCATATGAAAAAATCATAGGATTATAGGAGGAGATTTAAAATGAAAAAAATCAAGAGAATCACTATTGCCGCACTGGTACTTATCGCCCTTGGAGCTGCAGGAACATCTGTCAGCGCACAGGAAGAAGACCTGCCGCCGCCGAACGGTTCCCCAGCTTTGACTGAATAACAGATTAAAAGCGCCCTCACACCCCTTATGGGTTGAGGGCGCTTTCATTTAAATGGTAAATTCACAGATCCCGTAGTATATTTATCTTGTAAGCTACTTATAAGGGGGATTACTTAATGGCTTCAAAAGAGACAAAATTAGAGAGATATGCCGATTTACTGATCAGGGTGGGAATCAACCTTCAGGAAGGGCAGACACTTATCATCAACGCACCAATCACTGAAGCTGGCTTTGTAGCTCAGCTGACGGAAAAAGCTTATGATGCCGGCGCCAGTAATGTCATGGTTGAATATTCGGATGAAAAACTGACCAGGCTGAAAATGGAGAAAGCCCCTGAAGAAGGATTAAAGAATTACCCTCAATGGAAGGCAAACGGATTAGTCGAAATGGCTAAAAACAACGCGGCTGTCCTTAATCTGGCAGCCCCTAATCCGACGCTGCTGAAGGGAATTGACGCAAAGCGCATCGCCATGGCGAATAAAGCAAGCGGTGAAGCATTCAGGGAGTATCAGCCTTTCATCACAGGCGGGCGCATCAGCTGGCTGATTGCTGCCGTCCCTACTAAATCATGGGCCAAGACTGTATTCCCGGATCTTTCTGAGAAAGAAGCTGTTGACGAACTTTGGGAGAAGATTTTCTATACAACCAGAGTCGACCAGGAAAATCCAGTCCAGCTGTGGGAAAAACATATTGAAAACATGACAAAGAATGCCGACCACCTTAATGACAGGGGATTCAGAAAGCTTCATTATAAAGGTCCGGGTACTGATTTCTCCGTGAACCTTCATCCAAAAAGCAAGTGGATATGCGCCCAGTTCACAAATGATCAAGGCGTCAACTTTGTTCCAAACCTTCCAACTGAAGAAGTATTCACAATTCCAGTCCGGGATAGTGTGAACGGAACAGTCAGCAGTACCAAGCCACTCAACTACAGTGGAAACCTTATCAATAATTTCAGCCTGACATTCAAAGATGGAAAAGTGATGGAATTCAGTGCTGAAGAGGGCTATGAAACACTGAGGGAATTGCTTGAAACGGACGAAGGCTCATCCTTCCTCGGAGAGCTTGCCCTTGTTCCGCACAACTCCCCTATCTCAAATACGGATATCATTTTCAACAATACATTATTTGATGAAAATGCTTCCTGTCATATTGCTCTTGGAAATGCTCTTTCCATCTGTGTTGAAAATGGAAAGGATATGAGCAGGGAAGAATTAAAGGAAATCGGATTTAATGAGAGCCTGGCACATGTCGATTTCATGATCGGATCTGAGCAGCTGAATATTGATGGCGAACGCGAAGATGGATCGATGGAACCGATCTTCCGCAACGGAAACTGGGCTTTCTAAAAACCAAGCT
>NZ_QXIR01000039.1 GCF_003581585.1 Bacillus salacetis | reverse complement strand
CCAATCCAAGCGTTTTTTTTATGCCACTTCACCGCTCCGTTTCCTGCCTTCCCGGAAACAGAATCTTAAAGTCTTCATATCCCTCTTTGGCGAGGTCTTCAACAGGAATGAACCGCAATGCAGCTGAGTTGATGCAATAGCGTAAGCCGTTTTTCCCCGGACCATCCTCGAACACATGGCCAAGGTGAGAGTCGGCATCCCGGCTTCGCACCTCGACTCTTGTACTTCTATGGCTCAGATCATATCTTTCCTTCACACTTGCGGACATGACCGGCTTTGTGAAACTCGGCCAGCCGCACCCGCTGTCATATTGATCTTTCGAGGTAAACAGCGGTTCACCGGAAACTATATCGACATAGATGCCTTCACGGTCATTGTTCCAGTACTCATTATTGAAGGGAGGCTCTGTGCCATTTTCTTGTGTAACATGAAATTGAATAGGTGTAAGTGTTTCTTTCAGGTGCGAATTATCCTTCGGCCAGAACTTCTTTGAAAATTCCTGCCTTCCGGAACCCCTTCTATACAATTCATACCTGAAATTATTCTTCTTATAAAAGTCCTGATGAAACTCCTCCGCCGGATAAAAAGGCTGGGCCGGAAGGATTTCTGTTACTATAGACTGTTGAAACCGTCCGCTTTCCTCCAGCTGCCTTTTCGACTCTTCCGCGAGCTTCCTTTGCTCATCACTGTGATAGTAAATAGCTGTTGTATACGCAGCCCCTCTGTCACTGAACTGTCCTTCCGGATCTGTAGGATCGATCTGCTGCCAATACAGTTCCAGGAGCTTTTCATAAGGAAATATATCGGGATTATACAGAATTTGGACGGCTTCCCTATGGCCCGCTTTACCGGAAACCACATCCTTATAGGAGGGATATTCCTCATTGCCCCCTGTATATCCAGAAATGATTTTCTCTATGCCCTGCTGCTCATCAAAAGGAGAAACCATGCACCAAAAACAGCCGCCGGCAAATGTCGCCTTTTGAAATTGTATTTGGGTCAATAAGAACTCCTCCTCCATCATTACTTCCGCTGCCGAAATCGTTTCACGTGAAACATTGTCATTAAATATTATATTTACTTTTAAACTCCGGGCTCAGTTCACTCCAGACATCGAACATATTTCCATCCATGTCCCAGAAGACAAAATTCCGGCCGGCATGTCCCCTGTCTTCTATATCGCCGACCTTCATCTGCTTTTCTTTGAATTCCTTTTGAAGTTCTTCCAATGCAGACAGGCCATCGACTTCAAATGTCACGGAAAAATGTTCTTCGCCGTTCTTATCAAAGAAGTTAGAAGATTGATTGCTTCCTGCGTGGACAAGGAAAAAACTCTGGTTTGCCAGATTCAATATGGCTTTATCCTCATCCTGATAGTTTATTTCTGCCCCCAGATTCACGGTATACCAGTCAGCGGCCGAAGCAACATGACGGACCGGTATATAAGAAGTGCCCACCCTTAACAGTTTTTCGCTCATCACCCTTTTTCATCCTTTCCATTCTCAGATATCCATTATGAATTTTTCTCCTGAAGCCATTTCCGGGCAAAGTCGACCGCCGGACGCTGCTTCAAGAGACGGCAATCGGCATGTCCGATTTTAACGGGGGTCATCCCGAGAAACCCATCAAGATCTTTTCCCAATTCTTCAAAATGATCGGAGTCATACAAAATCTCTTTGTATTCCTTCCATACACGTAGTCCATTCTCCTTCATCGCTGTCCCTTTTTTGACTTTCTCTCGATTGGGAATACTGTGTTCGGCAAAGTGCAGGGATGTGTTGCTGTCATGCGTCACTCCCAGCAGCAAGATCGACCCATCGAGTTCATAGAGTTTTGCCAATGGTGAGCGCGGGCCAAATCCTTCCTCCAGAGGCTGTTCACTTATTATGTAATCAGCATTCTTTCCCCAAGCTGCAAAAGAATAAACAGGATGGGAGCTCCTTTTGGTCCCCGGGAACATCCTGAATGCTTCCACGATGGCCCCCATGCCTCTTACAGGAGTTGTATCCGGATCATAGGCCGGCATTTCTGCCCGGATGATCGGCCACCATTCTTCCGGGACAGGGGGCATCTGCCACTCGGCGGGATCTGAGTTATCTGCCGATTGGGCTGGCATGATCAATGTACCTTCCTCACCCACTGCGTCCATCAGTGCTGTTACGACAGCTGCCGCCCCTCCGCAAACCCACCCAAGCGAGCTCAAGGATGAATGGACGATCAGCGTCATCCCCTTATGGACACCAAGGCGTTGAAAATCGTTAAACAAGCTTGAAATCGTGTGAGGAGTCTGAATCTTTTGAATCGCTTTGTTCTCTGTCATTGTTATCCCCTTCCATTATATCTAGTAATCCTTTATGGATTCGGACAGAAATTTTGAAAATGAGGCCATGTTTGTCCGAATCACATCGACATTCGGACTGAGTTCCCAAAAACAAACCATGATTGTCCGAATCGCACCACTACATTCTCTCATTATATCTTATTCCTAAACTAGTATTCTCCTAATATTTGGACTCCTTTTCAAAAACATTCTTGAAGGCATAATTTGTAAATGGTATAGTTATGTAGTTAAATAATCTGAAAAATTTGAAATATAATCGCAACAAAAGTGTTCGATATGCTTTATTAAATTCACATTTAGGAGGGAATCTCATGAAGCAAATCATGTGGCTGCCCATTCAATTTCTTCTGACTTGTACAGGTTTATTTTTATTCAGCGCCGCCGGTTCTTTGCTTTTTTATGATCATGAACTTGTGATACATCTTGCGAAATATATCCATACTTTGAAACAGATTTTCCATGATCTAATACACCCCGGCTCCATATTCATCACAGTGGGTGAGGAAGGAAAGAATTATCCGATCTTCCCTATGCTTTTGAAGTTATTTGGCTATTCCTTTCTTCTTTTGGCATCAGCATTTTCCATTGCTGTTGTGGTATCTGCTTTCACAAGCTATCTCATTATGTTTCTGCCGCGATGGGCAAAGCGGGTATGTTTCCGGATTCTGGATCTGTTTGATTCCCTCCCGGATGTGCTGATTGTCGTGCTGCTGCAGCTGTTCATCATCTGGCTTTTCAAACAGACGGATCTCCTATTGTTTGATATTTATAAACTCGGCGAAGATAAGATCTATGTTTTGCCGATCGTCTGTCTGGCCGTCCTGCCGATTGCTTTTCTTACAAAGCACTTCCTATTCCAGATTAGAGAAGAGGAAGACAGGCCGTACGTTGAATACTCTTTTTCCAAAGGCTTTTCGAAGGCTTATACTTTGTGGGTCCATTTATTCCGCAATGTATGGATTCAATTCTATTATCATATCAAGCCGATTTTCCTTCTGATGTTATCGAACCTCCTTATCATCGAGATCCTGTTTAACATCAATGGGTTCATGTATGTCATGCTGTCGACGGCTACAGTAAAGCCAAGCGCCTTCTTCATTGGAATGCTCATGATATATATTCCTTTTTTCATCATTTTCAGTGTGGGCCGGATTCTTTTAATGAAAACGATTGGAGGGGAACTTGAGGTATGAGTATATTTAAATCATTACGATTTTGGATTCCATTTGGGGTTCTCGCCGCTATGATTGTGGGAAGCTTCCTTGTTCCAGTCCTTTATCCCGACCTTCAGGAAGCTGGACCGCCTTACATAACAGATCCCGATACCCATAAAGTTCTTGCGGCTGCGCCGTATTCGCCGTCTGAAATGCCGCCGATGGGAAGCGATAAGCTCGGCAGGAACATTTTCCTGCTGCTGATTGATGGTGCCAAGTATACACTGCTGGCTGCACTGGCCATTGCTCTCCTGCGTATGATAGGCGGATTCTTCACCGGACTTCTTTACGCATTCATGCCAAGGTGGCTCCGTTCCGGTGTTAAGGGTTTTTGGGATACTTTCAACTTTATCCCGCTGGCTATCGTTGGATACATCCTTCTTCAGCCCCTTCAAGTTGCATATGAAGCCGGTGCTTTGACAAGTTTTCGGTTCATGCTGATTGAAGTGGCCGTCATTGCACTCATTGTCATCCCCTCCCTGGGAATGTACGTTGGACAGGGGATGAATGACTTCATGAAACAGGAGTTCGTTGATGTATCAAGGCAGATGGGCGCCAGCCGTTTTCATTTAATCAGGAAGCACTTAGTGCCTCACTTTGGAAGGCACTCGATCGTATTGTTTTCAGAGCAATTATCCCAAACGCTCCTGCTTCTGATTCAGCTGGGAATTCTGCATATCTGTCTTGGAGGACTCATGACAGCCAATTTTGGGATCATGGAAGTCATCCCTGAATATTTTTCAGCTATAAATGAGTGGGCCGCAACCATTGCGATCAATATTAAGCAAGTATTCATCCGTCCTTATATCGTATTGGGACCTCTCCTCTTTTTTGCTGTCGCCATTTACTGTGTAAATGAAATCAGTGCTGTCTTACGGTCTGTTTTAGTTGAAGGAAATCAGGTCGGCCTGAAATTCTTCGGCAAGAAAAGAAAAGAAGCAGAACGCCAATCCGCTCATCAGCCGCAAAAGGATGATTTCACCTTCGCCAGCCATAAAGGGGAAAAAGCATGCTGAGGAAAGGTATGTATGCAATAGTCCTGTTGCTAGTTATAAATTTGCTTGCAGGCTGCAGGGTGATTTGGGTTGATAAGACATTGGACGAAAAAACAGAAACTGTCATGTCAAAAGGGAAAGAAGAAATCAAGATTGAGGCCACTCTTCAATCCGACCAGACCAGGCTGATCTTCAGGGGGAATGCTAACCTTCCACAGGGTGCTGTTCTTGTAGCGGAATTAAAGGAATACCCTGATGGAGTAGAACAGACAGAAGTTTTGAATGGCGAGGTTCAGCCTGTAGATGAAACAGCTCTGGAAAAAGAGGCGGAAATGAACGAGGATGGCAGCTTTCTGATCGTAATGGACCGTCCTGACACGGAAAAGCGCTATCAGGCTGCAATCCGGTTCGCTCCTGAAATTCAACCAGAAGAAATTCAACAGAAATTCGGAAAAATGGGCGAGCTGATTGGTGAAAGCGACGGTTTGTATCAATATGAAGCCGACGGCACCACGGTTACAGGCATTGCCAAATATGCCCCGGTTTTCTCTTTATCTGATGGAGGCTGGTACAGAGGAAAGTTCGATATGTTTCCAAATATTGAGGATGCACGTCCCTCCCATTAAAAAAATACTCCTTGGTTTCCCAATGCCAAGGAGTATTTTTTTATTCTTTATATTTCCTATTTAACACAGGAAGCAATGTCCATTTTTGAGGCCTTTCTACCTAATTGTTATTTCGAAATAACATTAATACCACTACACTCCCTCTAAATCAAACTACTTTTTTCCTATATTTTCTTATAATTCATAATACTTTTACTTAAAAAAACACCAATAAGTTTTTTGACAACACGGAAAATAATAATTATTATAGTAAAGTATTTTATAGGAGGTAGACATATGTCAAAACTAGACAAACAAAGAATTGTTGAAAGCGTCCCTCAAAAGGGTTTCTTCGGCCATCCTAAAGGTCTTTTCACGTTGTTCTTCACTGAGTTCTGGGAGAGATTCTCCTACTATGGCATGAGAGCCATACTTGTGTTCTATATGTATTATGAAGTTTCCAAGGGTGGACTAGGTCTTGATGACAATCTTGCCCTTTCCATCATGTCCATCTATGGTGCACTTGTCTATATGTCAGGTGTCATTGGAGGCTGGCTCGCCGACCGGGTTTTCGGAACCTCCAAAGCGATCTTCTATGGCGGGATTCTGATTATGTTCGGTCATATTGCTTTATCAATCCCTGGAAGCCTTTCCATGTTCTTCGTATCGATGGTGTTCATTGTCCTTGGTACCGGATTGTTAAAACCGAACGTATCCAGCGTAGTCGGTGAAATGTATGCTGAGAATGACAGCCGCCGGGATGCGGGCTTCAGTATTTTCTATATGGGTATCAACCTTGGGGCGTTCATCTCTCCACTACTTACTTCATCTGTTTCAGATGCCTATGGATTCCATTGGGGCTTCGCGATTGCAGCGGTAGGTATGTTTGTAGGTTTGATTGTCTTTATGGCTACGAAAAAGAAAAATCTTGGACTTGCAGGAACGTATGTCGGCAATCCGCTGACAGCTTCTGAAAAGAAAAAGTATTCTATCATCTTCGGTGCAGCGATTGTTATCATCGGCGGTCTGCTGGCTGTCCTGATTCCTAACGGCCTGTTCACCGTAGATACATTCATCAATCTAATCGGTATTTTGGGTATCTTGATCCCTACAATTTATTTCCTTGTGATGTACTTCAGTCCGAAAACGAATGAAGTTGAGCGTTCCAGAGTCGTTGCCTATATTCCGCTATTCATTGCAGCAGTTATGTTCTGGGCAATCCAAGAGCAGGGATCCACAATTCTGGCAAACTATGCTGATAAACGGACAGATTTGGATTTTGCCGGCATCAGTATCTCACCAGGCTGGTTCCAATCACTGAATCCATTGTTCATCATCATGCTGGCTCCTGTGTTTGCTTCAATGTGGGTAAAACTTGGAGACCGCCAGCCAAGCATTCCTAAGAAATTCTCCCTTGGATTATTGTTTGCAGGGATATCCTTCCTTGTCATCCTGATCCCTGGCTACATCAGTGGAGATTCATTGGTGAGCCCATTATGGCTTGTACTCAGCTATTTCATCGTTGTCCTTGGGGAGTTATTGATTTCACCTGTAGGATTATCAGCAACAACCAAATTGGCTCCTGTGGCTTTCTCAGCCCAGACAATGAGTGTCTGGTTCCTGGCCAGTGCCGCAGCCCAAGCTTTGAACGCACAGTTGGTTAAATTCTATACACCTGCCAATGAAACCATGTATTTCGGTTCTATTGGTGGAGCAGCCATACTATTAAGTATCATCCTGTTTGTCATCTCTCCGATCATCCAGAAGTTCATGAGAGGGATAAATTAGTATACAGAATCAAGAACCGCCGGCCATTGGCCCGCGGTTCTTTTTCTTTACTCTTTTCTTCAATATTCCTGCTATAAATTTTATAGAATTTTCTCTGATAGCAACGGGGAAAATCCGCGATATGCCAAAATTCCTGGGTTCCTGCATAGTAATACCACTTTAAAATCCAGACTATTCTAAAACCATATTTTTCGATTATACTTGTCTAAAGGGAGGGATAAGTGTGAAAAAGTGGAAACTGTTTACCTTGATATTTATTTCTTTTTTAACTGTATTTCTTATTGTAACCGTTTACAAGACATTGACCATTGCTTCAAAGCAGCCTGATGGACAAATAACCGAAGCGACGGTTAATAAGAATGAAGCTGTAGAGCACCTTTCAGAAGCTGTTACATATAAGACGATTTCATACCAGGACAGGGCTAAGATGGAGTTTAGTGAATTTGATCGTTTCGTCGATTTTTTGGAACGCGCCTATCCTTCTGTCCATGAAGAACTTCAGTTAGAGAAAATCAATGATTATGGCCTCATGTATCAATGGAAAGGGAAGGATAATGGCAAACAGCCCATCGGCCTGACCAGCCATTATGATGTTGTACCTGTCCTTGATGGAACAGAGGGGAACTGGGAACAGGAACCCTTCAGCGGTACTGTCATTGACGATAAGATCTGGGGGCGCGGCACTCTTGATGACAAAATTGGGGTGATCGGGATCTTACAAGCCCTGGAATACCTTTTAAAAGAAGGGTATGAGCCAGAAAGGGACATGTATTTCATGTTCGGGTTCGACGAGGAAATCGGGGGTGATCTAGGAGCGAAAGCGATGGCAGACACCTTGAAAGATAGAGGAATCCAATTTGAGTACGTCTTGGACGAAGGCGGCGCGATAGTCGAGGATATGGTACCCGGAGTACAGTCCCCCGTAGGCGTTGTCGGTATCTCGGAGAAAGGATCTGCAACGGCCGAATTATCAATTGAAGGCAGCGGCGGCCATTCCTCACAGCCAAAAAGCCAAACAAATATCGGAAGGATTGCCCGCGCCATTACCAAGTTGGAGGATACCCAATTCCCTGCAGACCTTAAAGGTCCCGGCGAAGATCTATTTGAGTATGTCGCACCTGAAATGAGCTTCGGAATGAGATATATTTTCTCGAATAAATGGATCTTTGAACCCGTCATCGAAAGGGTCCTGCTGCAGGAGCCTGCCTCTGCAGCCCTGATCAGAACGACGATTGCACCGACAATTTTCCAGGCAGGCGAACAATATAATGCCCTGCCCGAAAAGGCATCTGCTGTCATCAACCTGCGCCTGATGCCCGGGGATTCATTACAAGATGTAAAGACTTTCATTGAAGAAACGATTGAGGATGACAGCATAAAGGTCGAAGTTGAAGGTAGTGAGGCAACAAAGGTATCTTCTGTTGAAGGGGAGCCCTTCCAAAAGGTCCAGCAGGCTGCGAAGAATGTGTATAACGATGCCGTCATCGCCCCTTACCTCATGTTTGCCGGCTCGGATGCCAAACACTATGACAGTGTTTCAGATAACACATACCGTTTCCTGCCTGTCCAAATCACCTCTGAGGATCTGAACAGGATGCACGGTACGAATGAGCACATCAGCATCGACAACTACTTAAATGCGATTAAATTTTATATAGAAATCATAAAGGAAAGTAACCGATAATCACTGAATACCTGCTCCCAATCCGGGGGCAGTTTTTTTTGTAATGCTCCCCATTCCTTGGCTTTAACCTATTCCACCTAAGGTCTCCCTTCATAGCATGTATAAAGGAGGTGTTGAGGTTGCAAAAACCCTATCTGCTATGGTCGGAAGTCCCTTATGCAGGGGAGGCGAGACCCCCGGATGACCCGGTGACACCTGATGCCGGATCCTGGCCCCTCGTATATTTAAAGCGCAGGCCAGATGGTGAAATTGTCACTCCAGGCGGCAAAAGGCTAAAACTTGCCATTAAGTCCCCTTACGACATTGATTTTGAGAGAGAACTAAAAACGGTTAAGGAAACTTTGAATTCATTGAGCCCGGAACAAAAGAAGATAGCTGTCTATTATGGTACAGGTGTACCCACCAAACAGTGGACACCGGTAATAGACCGGCTGATCGACTCCTATAATGTCTCTCCAACTGCTGCAGCATTCATATTGGCTGTTGTCCATGGAGCTGCCAGTGACGCAATGGTCGTTACTTGGAGACTGAAATATGAATGGGATGTTGCCAGACCCAATCAATATGATCAGACACTGGAGACTTTCATCTGTACGCCGCGGTTTCCTACCTACCCTTCCGGACACGCAGTCTTATCGGGATGCACAGAGGTCGTTTTGAGTTATTTCTTTCCTAAAGAGTCACACAAGCTGAGGAAGATTGCTGAGGATGATGCTTTAAGCCGGCTATATGGAGGAGTCCATTTCCCTTCCGATAATAACGAAGGCTTGAAATTGGGGAGAACAGTCGGCAGAGCCGTCATAAACATGATACAAAAACAACCTGGTATTTCCCGGGATATGGTATCCAGGAGCTATAGAAACGCCAATCTTTTTCCTGATCGTTACCGGCAGTTCATCCCTTATGAATTTCCTGGTGAGTGCTCTTCCCTGATTCTAAGCGATGGAAAAAATAAATCCACTCTGCAGAACCTGGACGCACCAAAGCCATTCTTGAAGAGACAGTATTGATTATAATGATTTTTTCACAAAGCTCTTTTCGTAACCTTGTTGCTATTCAATATGAGTTTCAAAAAATCATCCTGGTAAATCGTCGTAAAAACCCCGGTAAGCAGGAAAGAAAAGAGCTGCTCGTTCTTTTTCGAGAATAAACCCTTTGAATCCGAAAGCAGCAATATATGAGAAAACAGCTTTTGCCAAATGAATCCTCTCTGAATAAAAAGAAATCCCGCATCCCATGGTTTGGATGCAGGATTTCTTTTTTTCATTGAAGCACATTGCGGCTCACCACGTTGATGCCTCCCGTAGCAGAGATGATGCTCCCGGTAATGAGATCTGAATTATCATCACACAAAAAACCGATAATTCGGGATATGTCTTCACCTGTACCCGATCTTCCAATCGGGGTCCGGTCATCCTTGATCCCTCTTGCAGTATCTATCGACGACTCTTTCATCTCGCCTCTGATATCCCCGGGACATATCATATTGGCTGTGATTCCATGTTCAGCCTCTTCCAAAGCGATGGTCCTGGTCAGAGAAACCAGTCCCACCTTTGCCGCGCTGAAAGCAGACCTGTACAGCCATCCAGGAGAATGTTCAGCATCCTGAAAACCATAATTGATGATTCTGCCGTACCTTTGGTTTCTCATGATAGGAATCGTCAATTTCAAAAAATGAAAAACGGCGGTTAAGTTTCCATTGATCATCTCTTCCCATTCGGAATCGTCATAGTCAATCAATTTCTTGCGCTCAAAAATATAGGGACCGGCATTATTAATAAGATAATCGATGCGGCCGAACCGTTCCATCGCCTGAGTGACAATCCTGACGATGTCTTCCTTCTTTGTGATATCTCCCTGGACAAACTGGAGCTGCGGGAGATAAGGCGCCCATTCCTGTTTTAAATGTTCAACCCGCGCAATGTCACTTTTGAAATTGACGGTGACCGAACAGCCCCTTTCAAGGAAATGCTCCGTCACTTTTTTACCAAGTCCCTTGGAACCGGCAGTAATCACTGCATGTCTCATTTTTTTCACCTGCAATATCGACTTTATCTATTTAGAAGAGAAATGAATTCCATCCTTGCATCCGCTTTGTCAGCATACAATCCCCGTACGGCTGTGGTTGTGGTAGAAGCATTGGACTTCTTGATGCCCCGCCCGCACATGCACATATGCTTTGCTTCGACTACGACCATTGTACCCTGCGGTTCCAGGATGTCCTCTACAGCCTGGGCAATTTCATTTGTCAGCCTTTCCTGAACCTGAAAGCGTTTCGCATACCCTTCGACCATACGGCCGATTTTGGATAAGCCTGTGATTTTCTTGTCAGGGACATAGCCGACATGAGCGACTCCAAAGAACGGGGCAAAATGATGCTCACACATGGAGTAGAACTCGATGTCCTTTACCATCACCAGCTCCTTATGCTCGACATCGAATGTCTTTTCCAGGTGAAGCTTAGGATCTTCTCTGTACCCCTCAGTGTACTCCCTGAATGCTTTCAAGACACGGAAAGGCGTGTCCTGAAGCCCGTCACGTTCGGGATCGTCCCCGCAGAGTTCTATGAGGGTTTTGATTCCATCCATATACTGCTGAGCCTTGATTATATCTTTATCTATATCTCCAGAAGTTCCTTTGAACAAATCTTGGAGCTTTTTAATCATGAATTGATCTTCGGTCATTAACATAATAAATCTCTCCACTCTATTATGAAATAAAACCTTAAGAAGAAACATCTTACGGTTTCATGTATCCTTACTATATCACAAAGTTCATCAACCTTTTATATTGGAATGCTCCTTGAAAATCATTACCATTTTTGTTTCCCTTTCCCGAGCCCTCATAAAAAACCATAAATATTATCCGCTCATACGGTTTATCCTAAGGGTAAATTCATTTGTGAGGAGAGTTCTAATGAGTACTGAATCCCCGAAGAACCACAGGACGTTTTGCAGGAGTGAATACGATACGTTGAAGCGGGTCATTCTATGCGAACCCCATTATATGACAATCAGGGATGTCATCAACGAAACCCAGCGAAAATTCAAGGATGAGGGCATACATATAGAAAAGGCAGTCGAACAGCATGGGGAGTTCGTGAAAACATTAAGAGATAATGGTGTCGAGGTAGCCCTGCTGCCGTATCACAAAAAATATCATGAACAGGTCTTCACCAGGGATATCGGGTTCACCATAGGCCAGACTGTCTTTGTCGCAAGGATGGCAAGCAATGTCAGGAGGGGTGAAGAAGCTGTACTGAAGCAATGGCTTGAAGACGAGGATCTTTCCTACTACAACCTGGCAGAAGATAGAATTGAAGGCGGGGACGTGGTCATCGACCAAAATACTGTGTATGTGGGGCTGAGCGACAGGACAACCCAAAGTTCCGTAGACCATCTTCAAAGCCTCCTGCCCAACATGGAAGTGAAAGGGATTAAATTCAAGGCTGAATACCTTCATTTGGATTGTGTGTTCAATGTCATATCTCCTACAGAAGCACTCATCTTCCGTGAGGCTCTTACAGAACAGGATATTGAGTTCTTCGGCTCTCGATATGAGTTGATTGATGTCTCAAAAGAGGAACAATTCACACTTGGAACCAACCTCCTGTCCATTGGGAACAAGAAAATTCTCAGTCTCCCCATCAATAAGGGAGTCAACAATGAACTCCGGCAAAGGGGCTTCAGCGTCTTGGAAGTCGATATTACCGAAATCATCAAGTCAGGCGGATCCTTCCGTTGCTGCTCGCTTCCAGTCTTGCGTGAGAGCACAGCGAATGACGCTACACACTAAAAAGGTCCTCAACACGGAAACCTGAAACATTCAGATGGAGAACGCAGCCGCTAATGCTTCCGTTCTCTTTTTCTTGGCTCTTTTCGTAAACTTTTTTGCTATTCAATATAAATTTAAAAATTTTCCTGGTAAATCGCCGTAAAAACCCGATCAGCAGGAAAGAAAAGAGCTGCTCGTTCTTTTCGAAAGTAAAACCTTGATTACAGGGGAAAAATCCGGCACCCGGGATTTTCCGAAAGCAACAATAAATGCGAAAACAGCCTGTTGCTTTTAAATAGCGATAAATGAAGCTTAAGTACGCTCTCAGCCATTCCGCTATGAGAACAGGAATCGTACTTCCTTAACCTCACCTGCTGACAAGAACCCTCCTGCCCTTATGGACTAATTCTACGTTGTAGTGCGGCATGCCCCTCTCTCCCATGAGCGAACCGCCAATCTTGACGGGACCGCAGAGTCTTCACGCCTATAACAGTTAGTTCAACACCATCATACATTTTGGGTTCACCACTTGCAGGACACAAGGTAAACTCTGCTATAATCGTAATAAAATCAGGCAGACAGTGTGGTGTTAGCAGTGTTTAAAATTCTTGTCATTGAAGATGACTCAACATTATTCCATGAAATAAAAGAACGATTATCCCAATGGTCATACGAGGTCAAGGGAATTGAAGACTTTGGTCTTGTCCTCCAGGAGTTTACAGAACATAAACCTGAATTGGTCATCATAGACATCCAGCTTCCCAAGTTTGACGGTTTTCATTGGTGCCGGCTGATACGCTCCCACTCCAATGTCCCGATCATCTTCTTATCCTCGCGCGACCATCCAACAGATATGGTCATGTCCATGCAGCTCGGGGCTGATGACTTTATCCAGAAGCCATTCCATTTCGAGGTGCTGGTGGCCAAGATTCAAGCTATACTGCGCAGAGTCTACAATTACAGCACGGAAAATAATGTTCAACTGAAGACCTGGAACGGTGCAGCTGTCGATTACGAAAAAAATACCGTTACAAATGAAGCGGGAACGATTGAATTGACAAAAAACGAAATATTCATTCTAAAGCTGCTGATCAAAGAGAAAAACAAAATCGTCAGCCGGGAAAAACTGATGGAAAGCCTATGGGATGACAAGCGTTTCATCAGTGACAATACGCTCACCGTCAATGTCAACCGTCTCCGGAAACGCCTTGAAGAAATAGGACTAGGGAGCTTCATCCAGACAAAAGTCGGACAAGGATATACCGCCAAGGAAGAGACAGCCTTATGATCAGAATGTTTTTACGAGAAAGACTCAGCTGGATTTTACTCTTCATCTCCTTTCTGGCTTTCCTGCTTTTTTTCGCTTATCTGGATACGTCCCTCCCCCTGGAGCCGATTTTGTATTTCGTGTTTCTGTCATTGATCTTTTTTTCCATCTTCCTCGCCGTTCGTTACAACAAAGAAACGACTTTTTATAAGTCCTTAATGGACCGCGCCGATGACCTTGATCCATCCACGCTTGTCCACAGTGACAGTCCATTTGAACAAATCATTGAAGACAGCCTGACAGGACAAACCGAAACATTAAGGAAAGCTGCTTCGAAGAATCGAACGGAACTGGAGCAGGAGAAAGACGACCTCCTTTCCTGGATTCATGAAGTAAAGACCCCCTTGACCACCATGCATCTAATGATCGGAAGGATGGATAATGAAACAATGAAGGCGGCCTTAACTTATGAATGGCTGCGGATTCACCTGCTTTTGGACCAGAAGCTTCACCAAAAAAGGATCTCTTTCATTGATAGTGACTTGTATCTCGAAAAAACGGATGTGGAAGAGATTCTTTACGGAGAAATCAAGACACTGCAATCCTGGTGTATCCAAAAAGGCATCGGATTTGAAATCAACCTTGGCAAATCCCTTGTTGTCAGTGACGCCAAGTGGCTTGCCTTCATCCTCAGACAAGTGCTGTCCAATGCTGTTAAATACAGCAAAGACTCCGATATTGTCATTAACAGCAGCGGCAAAGACGGAAAGACGGTGCTGACAATACAGGATTTTGGCAGGGGCATCGACCCTAAAGACCTTCCCAGGATATTTGAAAAAGGTTTCACTTCCACGGTCCACCATCATGACAGTGCCTCTACAGGGATGGGATTATACCTTGCCAAGAAAGCAGCCGGCCCGCTTCATATCAGTCTGTCGGTAAATTCCGTACCCGGCCGCGGTACCACTTTTCAGCTGGTCTTCCCACAGGAGAATGCTTTCACCACCATCAGGAGCATGTGACAAAACTGTCACATGCTTTTGCATATTGTTAGATGATTCGCAGGAAAATCGTGTGCCGTCTTTCTATAATGGACATATCAACTTAAAAGGAGATTGAAGCTATGAATATTTTAGAAGCGGCTAAAATCCATAAAAGCTACGGAAATAAATTTAATAAACAGGAAGTCCTGAAAGGGATCGACCTTTCTATAGACAAAGGGGAGTTTGTCGGTATCATGGGGGCTTCCGGCTCTGGGAAAACGACCTTACTTAATGTCCTGTCATCGATTGATAAAGTCAGCGAGGGCAGCATCGTCATCAATGGCAGTGAAATGACTTCTCTTAAGGAAAAGCATCTTGCACAATTCCGAAAGAGCCACCTGGGTTTCATTTTTCAGGAGTACAACCTGCTGGATACTCTGACAGTGAAGGAAAATATCCTTCTACCCTTATCCATTACCAAAACCCCTAGAAAAGAAGCAGAAGAGAGATTCAGGGTTTTAGGAGAAGAGCTTGGGATCTACGAAATCAAAGATAAATATCCTAATGAAATCTCAGGGGGACAGAAACAAAGGACTTCTGCTGCGAGGGCTTTCATACATGAACCAAGCATCATTTTTGCCGATGAACCAACCGGTGCCCTTGATTCTAAATCGGCATCAGACCTTCTCAATAAACTTGCCGATTTAAATCAAGAAAGAAAAGCGACCATAGCAATGGTCACTCATGATCCGACGGCTGCGAGCTTCTGCAGCAGAGTCATCTTTATAAAAGACGGCCAGATTTACACCCAGCTTGTCAAAGGGGAACAATCCAGACAAAGCTTTTTCAAAGATATCATCAAAACCCAGGCGGTATTAGGCGGTGTTCAGTATGAGCATGAATGATCTTATCTTCCGCAACCTGAAGAAAAATCTTAAGAACTATTATCTCTACGTTTTCGCTTTGATTTTCAGTGTGGCCTTATACTTTGCGTTTGTCACATTGCAGTTTGATCCCTCAATGGATGGAACAAAAGATTCAATAAAAGGAGCAGCAGCGATAAGAGCAGCAGCGATTTTGCTTGTAGCCATCGTCTCGATTTTCCTACTCTACGCTAACACTATCTTTATCAAACGACGCAGTAAAGAAATAGGTTTGTTCCAATTAATTGGGCTGACTAAAGGCCGGATCTTCCAACTACTGAGCGCTGAAAATTTCATTCTTTATTTTGGTTCAGTTGTAGCCGGCATCTTCATCGGCTTTTCTTTTTCAAAATTAATCATCATGATTCTGTTCAAATTGAGCGGTGTCGATGCCATCGCCACTCTTCATTTTTCCGAACGTGCCCTGGTCCAAACCTTGATTGTATTTGCAGGAATCTATCTGCTGATCATGATTATGAATTATACATTTATCAAAAGGCAGAGCATCCTCTCATTATTCCGGGTTACAAGCTCTACAGAAGATAGAGTAAAGAAAATTTCATTCTGGGAAGTTTTCATGGGAGTTCTCGGTTTGACTTTGATCCTTTCTGGCTACTACTTATCTTCGAAGTTATTTGGAGGAGATTTCGCAACGATGAACCAAATATTCCTAGCGATGATTGTCATTCTGGCATCTGTCATCAGCGGAACGTACTTCTTTTATAAAGGATCCATTCGGTTCATTGCCAACTTGATAAGAAACAGCAAGAATGGCTATTTAAACATTTATGAAGTCCTTTCCCTTTCATCCATAATGTTCCGGATGAAGTCGAACGCTCTTCTTCTGACAATTATTACAACCGTTTCCGCGCTCGCCATCGCACTGCTTTCCCTAAGCTATATCTCTTATTATTCTGCTGAAAAATTAGCGCAAAGTAATGTTCCTGCGGATTTCACTTTTACCAATAAACAGGACATGCAGCAGTTTAAAGGTATCTTGAAGGAGAACGGAATTCCTTTTAGTGAAAAAACAATCGAGGTTCTTCAGGTAAATCTGGATGCTTCTGATATTATGGATTCCAAGCTTGACGAAATGAACTTGAATCCTAAAAGATTGACGTTCCCTGTTATTAGTGAAAATTCGGTAGATGGAATAGAGCTTAAAAACGATGAGCTTTTGTTTACAGGATATAATAGCCTGGTCCAGTCCTTCCTCTCCCTAAAAGATTCAGGAAAAGTGTCATTGCTTGGCAGTTCCAGCAAAACTCAGCAAAAGTATATGGGAATACAACCAGAGTATTATATTTCCAGGTATTTCACTACTGGCGGCTTTCCTATAGCTGTAGTAGACGAAGATACCTTTGACAGTCTTAAGAGCGACCTTGACCCGGAGATCCAGAAACCTTCTTCTCTTTATATTGGAATGGAGATCGAAAACGAGTCCCAGATAGAAAAGGCAAATGAGCTCTTCAGCGAAACGGACTTAGCAGAAAAAGAAGGTAATGACTCTCAATTGGCGATGAGCACCATTCAAAAGCAAATGATGGGCACCGTCATGTTCATCGTCGGTTTCCTGGGACTGGCATTCCTCATCACATCAGGATGCATTCTCTACTTCAAACAAATGGATGAGAGCGAAAGCGAACGCCAGCACTACACGATCCTGAGAAAGCTCGGCTATACTCAAGGCGACCTGCTGAAAGGAATCCAGCTGAAGCAGGTGTTCAATTTCGGGATTCCCCTTGTCACTGGATTGCTTCACAGCTATTTTGCTGTCAAGTCTGGCTGGTTCTTCTTCGGAACCGAATTGTGGACACCGATGATCATCGTTATGGGGCTATATACTGCCTTTTATTCAATCTTTGGCTTACTGTCCGTCCTGTATTATAAGAAAGTGATCAAGGCAGCGCTCTAAATGATTTATCCCGGCTGTACTGGCCGGGTTTTTTCTATCGCCTTTAATAAAATCGGCCAGAAGATTTCCCTCCTGCTCGCCACCCTTCCTTGAAAACCAGCCGGTAATTGGATATTCTTAAGCTACAATGATAATGATGAAGGTGTGTGTTCTAATTGCGTATAAATAAATTTATCAGTGAAGCAGGGAAAGCATCACGACGAGGCGCAGACAGGCTGATTGAAGAAGGAAGAGTCACCATTAATGGGAAAAAGGCAAAAATCGGTGACCAGGTTGAATCCGGCGACGATATCAGGGTAAGCGGGCAGCAGATCAGGGTTGCCCGGAACAATGTCTATATTGCATTAAACAAACCAGTCGGAATCACGAGTACAACTGAAAAAGGCGTCAAGGGAAACATTGTTGACCTTGTGAATCACCCCCTGAGGATATTCAACATTGGACGGCTTGATAAAGACTCAGATGGTCTGATTCTTCTGACCAACGATGGAGACATTGTCAATGAGATCCTCCGAGCGGAAAATGAGCATGAAAAAGAATATAACGTTTCGGTAGACAAGCCCATAACCCCTGAATTCCTGAAGCAAATGTCGGAAGGCGTCAAGATATTGGGAACAAAGACCCTTCCTTGTAAGGTAGAACAGCTTTCCAAATATGATTTTAAAATCATACTGACCCAGGGGATGAACAGGCAGATCCGCCGCATGTGCGAAGCTTTGGGATATGATGTACTGCGGCTCCAACGGGTGCGGATCATGAATATCCACTTAGGAAACCTTCCAGTCGGCCAGTGGCGCGATCTTTCCAAAAAAGAGAAAAAGCAGTTGTTCAGTGACCTTGATTACGAACCGAAGGAATGGTGAATCAGGCGCCGGGAAATAGGCAGGCTGTGTGATAGTCTGCCCGCTTTGGAAGCGGCCTCTTCGGATCAATGCGAGGACCTGATTAATATTTAGTTTTCTTTTTGATGTCCTTTGCTTTCGCTGCGGGGACATCATTTTTATGTTTTTTCCTGTTTGATGAACCCCTCCCGCTTTTCGAGGGAAACCCTCCTATGACTACATGGATTTGGCGGTTCCATCCAATCAACCTCCCCATTGGCCTCCTTTGACTACACCGATTCAGCAGTTTCACCCAATCAACCTCCCCATTGGCCTCCTTTGACTACACCGATTCAGCAGTTTCACCCAATCGACCTCCTCATTGGCCCCCTTTGACTACTCCGATTTGGCGGTTCCACCCAATCGACCACCTCATTGAGGTTCTATGCCGACTTCGATATAACATTTCCCCAAATCGGCAGCCCCATCAAGCTTTTATATTTTTCGATTTTGATTTCCCTCGCGCACACAAATCCAGCAACACTGTACCCATCAACCAAAACTCTGCCTCATTTTTACTAATTTCACTCTATTTTTTATAAAAATAGGGTATATATTACTCTATAAAAAGGAGGTTACAATGGCATTCTTTATATTCGATGTGGACGGTGTCCTCACAGACGAGCACGCACGCCCCAGCAACGATGTTTTAAATATAATCGAAAGACTGCACGGACAGGACCATCAGCTGGCCTTCATTACTGGCCGCTCAAGAAAATGGCTGGAGGAAAATATTTTTTCTTCCCTGAGCGAAAATCAGGATTGGTCCGGTTTATACTGTGTGGCTGAACACGGTGCCATCAAGGGAAAAGGTCCTGATATAAATTCATGGGAGCTGGATGATGATTTCGTCATTTCTGATGAGGTAAATGATGAGCTAAAACAAATCAGCAAAAAAAATGATTACGATGGACTAATTGAATGGGATGACACTAAGGAATCGATGGGAACTGTTGAAGCAGTTCACGGAGATCCCGGGGATGAAGAACATCTCGAGAAAACAAGAAAGGCATTAAAAGCCTATTCCAAAGAAGCTGAGAAAATCGCCGGCAAATACAATAAAAAGGTGGTAGTCTCTACTTACGGCGTGGACGTTGTTCCTCCAGACCTTTCCAAAAAGGTTGGGACGAAGTGGGTATTTGAACAAACTTCCCTAAATGGAAAACAGGTGTATGTTTTTGGCGACAGCCAGGGAGATTTCATCATGGCTGAAACAGCGCGCAAAAGCGGTGCAGAAGAGGTGACATTCTTCTGGGTAGGAGAAGGAGATGCTCCCGAAACGGATGACGAGAAGATATCCATCGAACGTTCTGATGGGAATTTTGCGGAAGGAACCGCAGAAATCCTTAAAGACATGATCTAAAAATGGCGGTTGTCTGCTTATTAAAGCGGATAACCGCCTTCCAGCTTGCAGGCTGAAAGCACCACTTTAGAAATCATGTTATACTAATAGAGTTGGATACTCTCAAATTGATTATTTTTTGAGAGGTGAAGTATGAATAAAGCTACACAAGTATTTTGGTATGCACTGGCCATTTCATTGGCCGTCGTTATTTGGGGAGCTGTGGCCCCCGAGAATCTAAACAACTTTTCTTCTGAGTTGACCGGCAGGATCTTAAGTGATTTCGGCTGGTTCTATTTACTGATTGTCATCGCCATTCTTCTTTTCTGTGTTTTCCTCATGTTTTCTAAATTCGGTAAGTTAAAACTGGGAAAGAAGGATGACGAGCCCGAGTTCAGCAGATCCTCTTGGTTTGCAATGCTCTTTAGTGCCGGCATGGGGATCGGCCTTGTCTTCTGGACAACCGCCGAACCTATATCGCACGCCTTTATCAGCAGTCCCATGAGTGAAGAAGGCACAAATGCTGCAATCAAAGAAGCATTGAAATATTCCTTCTTCCATTGGGGAATCCATGCTTGGGCTGTTTATGCCATCGTCGGCCTGATCCTGGCTTATTTCAAGTTTAATAAGGGAGCTCCAGGCCTGATCAGTGCCACACTTACCCCTCTGTTCGGGGAAAAAATGATGAGAGGGCCGCTCGGTAAAATCGTCGATGTGCTCGCTGTATTCGCGACTGTCATCGGTGTCGCAGCGACACTGGGATTCGGGTCTGCCCAGATTACAGGAGGCCTTGCCTACTTATTTGGAACCCCTAATTCGTTCACTGTCCAGATATTGGTACTGGCCATTGCTACCGTGCTGTTCATCTGGTCCGCCTGGTCTGGAATCGGAAAAGGCATCAAATATTTAAGCAACATCAATATGGGATTAGCCATTTTATTATTGCTCCTCCTATTTGTTGTCGGGCCGACCATGTACATCCTCAATATGTTCACAGATACCCTGGGAAGGTACATCTCCGATTTCTTCGATATGAGTTTCAGGCTCGCACCTTTGGATGAAGAAAATCGCGGCTGGATCAACGGCTGGACCATCTTCTACTGGGCATGGTGGATATCCTGGGCGCCATTTGTCGGCATCTTCATTGCACGTATATCAAAAGGACGGACAGTGAGGGAATTCCTATTCGGGGTATTACTCCTTCCATCCTTGGTATGTTTCATATTCTTCGCTGTGTTCGGTGTCTCTGCCTTGAACCTGGAGCAGCTTGGAACAGCCGCAATTTCTGAACTTTCCTTGGAAACCTCCACATTCGGAGTACTGGCAGAATATCCACTCGGCTTTTTCATGTCGGTCCTCACCATTTTGGTGATTGCGATATTCTTTATCACTTCCGCAGACTCCGCTACATTTGTGCTGGGAATGCTGAGTACCAACGGACAGCTGAACCCTGGAAACTCAGTGAAAATCGGCTGGGGCTTGATTCAATCAGCCATTGCTGCTGTCGTTGTTTACTTCGGCGGTACACAAGGATTGCAGAATATGCTGATCATCGCAGCCCTTCCGTTTGCCATTGTCATGATTTTAATGGGCGTATCATTTTTTAAAGAAATACAACAGGAAGCCCGTTCACAACGCAAAATAAAATAAGAAAACTGAATTGATCCATAGAGTATCCAATCAAAAGCACTGTTCCAACAAATGGGACAGTGCTTTTCTGTGAAAATAGGAAAATAGTGTATAATGGAAATATCAGAATAATTTTGAAAAAGAAAAAAGTGAAAGGGGAATCCTACATGAACACGGATGCCGTTCAAAAAATCGGACAAATCGGAGTGCCTGCACAGGATATCGGCCGTGCAGTGGAATTCTACAAAGAGAAACTCGGACTGACCCTTCTGTTCAACACCGACAGCATGGCGTTCTTGGAATGCAATGGGCTTCGGCTGATGCTGGCACTACCTGAAAAAGAGGAATTTGCCCAGGCAAGCTCCGTCATCTATTTTGATGTTAAAAGTATTAAAGATTCCTATCAAAAACTGAAGGAAAACGGAGTGGCCTTCCTGGATGAGCCCCATGTGGTCGCCAAGATGGGACAGACTGAAACGTGGATGACTTTCTTTAAAGATACAGAGGGCAATACCCATGCCTTAATGAGCGAGGTTTTCTCCTAAGAGTCAACGCCGGGATCCCATGACAGACCCCGGCGTTATTTTTATTTCCTTCTTTGTCTGTATAAGTCCATTGACTTATAGCCCTCAGCCAGCACTGTTTCCATCTGCTGAAGCCGCTTTTCCTGTGTGTCTCTCCGTTTTGCGCTGTAAACGTAGCGGGCCCAATCCTTCTGATACCCGGGGGTCAGCCCCTTATAGATAGCCAGTACTTCCTGGTTGCTTGTTAAATAGTCCTGAAGATCTTTAATATAGCCGATATAGTCATCCACGCTCTGGCTTTTGGGGGAGGAGGCTTTCTTCTTTTGTGGCTGCGCTTTCATTCCGACTACAGTAAAAACCTCATTTAAACTGACCATCCTTGAAAATTTCAGGTTGCTGCCGTGAACAAATCCATCTTCATCGTAATGGTTCTGATTATAAATACTGTCCCGCTCTATATACTCATTATAAACAGGATTATTTTTCTTCGGGTACGCGAAATATAAATACCCGTTATCTTTTATGAGCTTTCCTGCTGCTGCTTCCTGTAAATACTTTTGAAATTCTTCAAGACTGAAAATGAAGACAAACAACAAGTCATAGCTGTCTTTCTGAATCACATCGTCATAAGAAAGGGCTTTGAAATGCTCAATATCCCCTGGAAGATTAATCACAGCCTTGTCTGTGAATTTGGTCAAATTCAGTTTCTCGATGATGCTTTTCTGTGAGTTTCCGTTCATATGAGTGCCCCTTTCAATATACATTCAATGTTCAGCATTCACCGTTCTCAACTGCTTTCAGGAAATTGAAGAGTCACCGTCGTGCCGCTTCCCGGATCACTGCTGAACTCAATGGTGCCATTATATTTCCCGACTATATTGTAGCAAATCATCAGGCCAAGCCCTGTTCCTTTGCTCTTAAGTGAATAGAAAGGGGTACCCAGCAAACTGATTTCCTCTTTCGACATCCCTCTTCCGTTATCCTTTACCTCGATCTCCACCATCCCTTTCCGTTTGACTGCCTTCACCAACACATTTGCACCATGCGGAGAGGCTTCAATGGCATTCTTGATCAGGTTGATCAGCAGCTGCTTCAGTTCAATGGGATTGGCGGAAACATAACAATCTTCTTTAACCTGCAATTCAATATGATTGTCATGCAGAAGGCCGTAGGTTTTCAACAGCTCCGTGACATCATCAAGGACAGACTTCACAACAATCCGGCTCGATCTGGTTTCCTTGTCAGGTTTGGCAATCGAGAGAAACTGGGAAATTACATGTTCAGCCATGTCCAGCTCATCGATCATAAGGGAAAAGTTTCTCTTATATTCCTTCTTGAAGTCATCATTTCCTTCATAATATTGCAGGAAACCTTTTACAACTGTCAGCGGATTCCGTATTTCATGAGCGACCGCAGCAGCCAATTGGCCGGTCGTCTTCAGGCGCTCAGCATTCTGGACTTGTTCGTAATAAACCCTCTGTTTCTGTATCCGCATATTGGTGACATGAAAAATAAAATAAAGGATGGCCTGGCTTCCGGCAAAGTTAAGGATATTTCCAACTAAATCCGTTTCAATATGATAATAGCGTGCTCCCTGGTCCACCGTGTATATGTAACAGAAAGATAAGGTGATCAGAAATCCATTCAGCACAAGTGAGAAATAAAACAGCTTGGTATCAAACAACAGAATGGAAATAGCAGGAATAAAGCATAGAAATATAAAGGTCGACCAGGTATCAGGGTATAGAAAAAACAGGGTATAAAAATATGCTGTAGTTACGATGATCAAGACCACCCTGAACGGCCTTGTTTCATATCTCGGGTATAATAGAATTGAAAGTGCAAGAAGCACTAGAAGCACTGAATGCAAGGTATAACCCATTTTTATATTGCCTATCCGCGGGTTTGAAATAAGCAGCCCGAATGTCATCAAAAGAATGATTCCAAAGGATATAGCATAATATAATTTCCTGTTGAGAGTCGTATGAAATTCCTTCAGCTCTCTCACCGCCTAATAGAAGAGATATTGTAACTATCTTACAAATCAACCACAGAGTCAAACACTTTTCAGGAATATTTTTACAATCACTGCTGCTTTTTATGAAAATAGTATTTTTAACAACTCAAAAAAGACACACCCATATGGAACGGGCATGTCTTTATCCGATGTCTATCCAATTTTATCTGCCTTCAAGCCTGTTGATACGGTCATCCAGGTCAGGGTGTGTGGAGAAGAGGGCAGATTTCCTTCTGCCATTGATTTTCAATGTTGCCACGGCAGTATCCCTTTCTTCTACTACACGGCTTGAGTAGGCTTTAAGCATTCGCAGGGCATGGACCATCTTGTCCTTGCCGGCAAGATCTGCACCGCCTCTGTCAGCGTGGAACTCCCTGTAACGGGAGAAGGCAAACACAACCAGGCTTCCTAGTATCGAGAAGACAATCTGGAATACAAAAACAGCAATGAAATGGACGATTGGTGCCATATCCTCTTTTACAAATCGGGAGGCAATCCAAGCCGCAATTCTCGCAAGGAACACGACAAATGTATTGACAACCCCTTGCAGCAGCGTCATTGTAACCATATCCCCGTTAGCGATATGGGCTACCTCATGGGCGATGACTCCTTCAACTGCGGCGTCATCCATTTCCCGGAGCAGTCCTGTCGAAACGGCAACCAATGAACGCTTCTTGGAAGGACCGGTTGCAAAGGCGTTGACTTCAGGAGAATCATAGATACCCACTTCAGGCATATGCATTAATCCAGCTGCTTTTGATAAGCGGTGAACCTTTTCCACTACCTCTTGTTCCATGGCAGACATAGGCTTGTTCGGATCCAGTACACGGACATTCATCATTTTCTTGGCAATCCAGCGCGACATAGCAAGTGATATGAAAGATCCCGAGAAACCAATGATGGCACTGAATATCAAGAGAGCGCCAAAGTTGATGCCGCCTTGCTCATTTATATAATTACCCGCTCCTGTCACAGAGAAGATAATGCTGATCGTTAATAATACGAGAATATTTGTCAACAGAAAGTACAGAATTCGTTTACCCATTCATTCTCCCTCGCTTTTTTCAAGTTCATATGAACTTGTATATGAACTTATTATATGTTTTTTCCGTTTAAAAATCAATCTTTAATTAGAGGTCAGCCGATATATTTCAGCCTTTGAAAATTTGTGAAGGATTGACGAGTACAAGGGGAACCAGTACGATAAAGAAACATTGGAGAAAATTTGGAAGGATCAGGGGTGAAGAACGTGGAGACCTTCAAACTATCCAGAAAGAATATGGCTGATTTATTATCTTCCTTGAACGCTGCAACAGAAACCACACCATTGAAGGTGCTTCAGGGTGCCTGGACAGTGGCGCATGAAGATGAAATGAAAAATGGAAAAAACATCAAAGCATTTATTTCTACAGAGATGCCTTCGATTTTCGAAAGATTTTTCAAATCAGGGTGCGAGGAAATTGGGTTTTCCATCAATGAAATCGTCTCTTTGGGGAACCAGATCGAGTTCACAAATCTTTCCCCGAGTGCTGTACAGAATTGGGTCAAACGGGATATTAAAGAACTGATCGGCACACCGCAAATTGGCAGAAAGTATACCGTAGATCAAGCTGCCATCCTATTTATAGTCGAGGACCTGAAAGCCGCTCTGGACTTTGAATCCATCCGGAAAGTACTCACTTTGGTATTTAATAATCCGGAAGACCGCACAGATGACATCATCAATCCTGTGGATTTATATTCTGCTTATGCTTCTGTCTTCGATAAGGTACACCACCTGACAAGTACAGCTTCAAACAAAGGGGCAGATGATTCATCGATAAATGGACATGCCGACATGCTTATCAAAGAAGAATGCAGGAAAGTGCTGCCTTCCTTCCACGGGCTCTCAAAGGAGGATCAGGAAATTGTCCTGAATATCCTGATAGCTTCAGCCTTTACTGTACAATCCGTTTATTATCAGGCCATTGCCAGGAAATATGCGGGGGCGGCATTATTTTTTAAAGGCATATAAGATAAAGGCTCTGGATCCGGTAAATCGCACTTGACGGATTTTCCCTCTGTATTCCAAGGGGCACTCTCGAAATAGAAAGAGCAGACACCACTGATCCAACGACAGGATCAGTGGTGTCTGCTCTTCTTTCAGTTTCTATTCTTAATGAATATCCTTCTTCTTAAACCGTCCTCCGCGAACTTCATTAATGTCTGCGACAGCGAGGAAAGCCGTTGGATCCAAGTCCTCGACAATTGATTTCAACTTGGCCTCTTCCAGCCGGGTAACGATGCAGAAGATGACTCTTTTATCATCACCTGAATATCCACCCTCACCCCTTAAATACGTTACGCCGCGTCCCAGCCGGGCAAGTATGGCATCTCCAATTTCCTGGTCTCTGTCACTGATGATCCACGCTGATTTGGATTCATCAAAACCATCAATCACAATATCGATCGTCTTAAAGGCAATTACATAGGCAAGGACTGAATACATTGCACGATCCCAGCCAAGGACAAAACCACCCCATGTAAATATAAATACATTGAATACCATGATGAATTCGCCAACAGAAAACGGAAATTTCTTATTTAACAGGATCGCCAGGATTTCACTTCCATCCAAAGCTCCTCCATAACGGATGACCAGCCCCACACCTGCACCAAGAATGATACCGCCAAACACGGTAGCAAGCAGCATATCCTGCGTGAAGGCAGCGACTGTATGAAGATAGTAAGTGGTAATTGAAAGCACCGTTATTCCAAAGACTGTCGAAATGGCAAAGGTCTTTCCAATCTGCTTATAGCCTAAGAAGAAAAAGGGGATGTTCAATAGGAATATGAATACCCCGATCTTTATGTCCGTGAGATTATATAAAATGATGGAGATACCGACAATCCCGCCATCCATGATTAAATTGGGCACTAAAAATACTTCGATTCCCAACGCCATCAGCATGGCGCCAATCAGAATAAAAAAGGTCCGTTTAATCACTGCTTTGGTGCTTAATTTCGGATGCTGCAGTTCTCTTTGAACCTGCTGCTTCATAGTTTCATCAGCCAACTACTTCTCCCCCCTGTTATTCATGTATATTCAGCATTCTTTTAAGTTCTTTCTTGCTCTTTCTCGAAACGAGAATGTAAAGGACATCTCCTTTTTTAATTACAGTTTCGCCATAGGGTGTCACCAATTCTGTACCACGGATGACAGCATTGATCAAAACGTCTTTTGGAAATTCTACCTCTGCAAGGCTTTTCCCTAAAATAGGTATATCCGCTTTTGCCTCCACCTCAATGATCTCCGCGTTGGCTTTTCCAATCGAAACCAACTCCAGGGAATGTACAGGTTCCGACTTTACCGGGCCTGCCAATCCCAGTTTTTTGGCGAAGATGGAAATAGTGGATCCTTGAATCAACGCTGAAGTCAATACTACGAAAAAGACCACATTGAATATCATCGGCGAGTTCTCGAGCCCCGCAATAAGTGGGAAAGTAGCCAGGACGATCGGGACCGCGCCTCTCAAGCCAGCCCACGACAGGAAGATCTTTTCGTTTAAGTGGAAGTCCATTTTGATTGTCGAAAGGAAAACAGCAATTGGTCTTGCCACAATGATCAAAATGGCTGACAGCAGGACGCCCTTCCAGATGACCTCCCATGTAAACAACTGAGTTGGGAATACCAGGAGCCCGAGGATGACAAACATTAGAATCTGCATCATCCAAGCAAAGCCTTCGTTGAACCTGAAAATCGAATGCCTGTAGGTCAATTCGCTGTTGCCGATCAGCATGGCGGCTACATACACTGACAGTAAGCCGCTCGCATTGACCAGATCCGTGATGCTGTAAGCCAATAAAGCAAAAGCCATTGTAAAAACAGGATACAGTCCACTTGAATCCAAGTTGATCTTATTGATGCAAAGAGAGCCTAACTTACCGAAAGCGATTCCCAGCAGAAGCCCGAGGCCCATCTGCCAAAAGAATGAACCGACCAACAAGGCATATACCGGGTCTTCGACGGTCAATAGTTCAATGAAGGAGATCGTCAGAAATACCGCCATCGGATCATTTGTACCGGACTCGACCTCAAGGACTGACCCCAGCTTGCCATTTTGTCCCTTAAGCACTGCAAACACAGCAGCAGCATCTGTAGAACCTACAATAGATCCGAAAAGGAAAGCTTCAAGCCAGGAGAAATCCAAGATCAACTTCGCTGCTGCAGCTACAACTGCTGTGGTGATCAACACACCGGCAGTCGCAAGCGATAATGCCGGCTTGGCAACAGATCTGACAGTGGAAATCTTGGTTTGCAGTCCCCCTTCAAAAAGTATGACGACTAACGCCAGGACGCCGATCAGCTGAGTGACTTTTGCATTATCAAAATAGATTAAACCTAATCCATCACTGCCGGTTATCATCCCGACCAAAATGAACAGAACAAGTGCCGGCACACCGAGCCTGGTAGAAAATTTAGTTGTGATGACTCCAATAATAAGCAGCAAAGCTGCAAGTAATATAAAATAATCCGAACTTATCAATAAATCATCCACCCTTTCGAACTCTGGTTTCTGCTTATGGGTTACAAGTTTACATCTACCTTAATCGGGCCTTCGGAATGCTTATCAATTCCTATGTAGTTCAATGTTTCAGAGGGTGTGGAATGGTTGAAGATTTTCTGGAGGATCGACAAAGCGATTCCTTTTTGGTACGCATGGTAACCAAAGGTTTTTCTGAGGGTGTGGGTACCTACTTTTTCTTTGACCCCGGCTTCCTGTGCTGCTTTGTTGATAATCCGGTAAGCCTGCTGCCGTGTAATCGGCTGATTATTTTTCTTGGACTTAAACAAATAGTCGCCATCCTGCAGCGTACAGTTATTCAAGTAATCAGCAAGAGCGCGTCTTACCATCCTATTTAAATAGAAGCGGTTTTCCGTATTAGATGGACTGTAAAACTCTTTGAGGCTGCCCTCTTCTTGGATATCTCCCACTCTGACCTGAAGAAGGTCGCTGATACGCATCCCTGTGTTTATGCCCAAGACAAAAAACAGGTAATCTCTTGTTGAATGTTGATACAACAACTTTTTTATTTCATGAATGTCTGCAATATCTTTAATTGGCTCAACAAACTCCATATTGTTCCTCCATAATGTTATGTTACTTAATATTCATTATACGTACCTTTAGTAACATTAACAAATCTTATGTTTAGATAGAGTTCCTTAGAACAAAGCCTAATCGTTCGAATAAGCTTGGATGATTTTCTTTCGCTAAAGTATATATATCTATTCGCTTTGGAAAAGGCTCTTTTCGTAAACTTTGTTGCTGTTCAATATAATTTCCAACTAATATTCTGGTAAATCGTCGTAAAAACCCCGGTGAGCAGGAATGAAAAGAGCTGCTCGTTCTTTTTGAGAGTAACCCTTTGACTACAGGGGGAAAATACGGCACCAGGGAGTTTTCCGAAAGCAACAATATATGCGAAAACTGCCTTGGAAAATAATGTTTCACGTGAAACAAAAAAACGGACCCATATCACTGAGTCCGTTTTTTAAAAGCTATTGATTAACTGCCTTCTTGTGAAGATGATTTTTTCTCTGGAGCAAACCATCCAAACAGGGCAATTGCTATCAGTACACCATAGAAAGTCAGTGTCCAGCCTGTGCTGTGAGGAAAATGATGGTCAAGTACACCAATGTCCTCGTGCGCCAAGGTAATGACAGCAAGTTTGACACCTACCCAGGCAACAATTGCATAAGCTGTTGTTTCCAAAGCCGGCCGTTTCGCGAGCAGCTGTACAAACCATGTGGCTGCATACTTGATCAAGATGAGTCCGGCAATACCTCCGAGTACAACCACGATGAATTTACCGGCGTCCATGCCGCCGAAGTCACCAAGACCTGAAGCAGGCAGGCCGAGTGCCAAGGCAACAGCCGCAAGAATGGAATCGATGGCGAAAGCGAGATCTGCCAAACCAATCTTACCTACTGTCGGCCAGAACCCTTTCCCCTTTGATTCCTCTTCAATTTCTTCTTCAATGTTCTCATTTTCTTTTCCGAACTTTGCAGTTATCAGATGCTTTCCTCCCAAATAAATCAGGTAGGCTGCACCGATTGCCTGCACCTGCCAAACATTCGCGATGAATGAAATAGCAAAAAGAGCTCCAAAACGGAAAAAGAATGCCATAAGAATTCCATAGTTGATCGCTTTTTTCTTCTGGTCATCCGGTAAATGTTTTGCTATAACAGCAAGTACAAGTGCGTTGTCTGCAGAAAGCAAGCCTTCAAGACCAATCAAAATTAATAATGCCCATGCATATTCCAGCCAGATCGACTCCAAAATACCTCTCCTTCCTTGAATTGCAAAGTATTTGCAGTAAAGGTCTGGCTAACAATTTGCATTGCCAATAAAGCCGGAGGAATTCCTCGTGATGACGACTTTTATTGTACAGCTACTCCCCTTTACCTTTATATAATGCAGACAAATTGTGAAATTGTCAAAAAAGAACATGAATATTCGTAAAACACCTGAAGATGCAGGTTCACTCGGCTTATCTTCTCCTTCGGGTACTGTAACTATTCCTTTTCATGCCCGTTGTTAAACTATGTATAAGGGGTTTTCAGGATGAATAGCCCCTTCTGGAAAATAACATAAAAGGATGGTTTTTCGAGTTCTTATTTACTTTAGACAAAATCAGTAAATAGCTGGAAAGGTATTTCTTATTCTTCGTCTACCGGTCTGGAAATATGATCCTTATAGGTATCTATGTACACCATCCCATTGGCAGCAAGGACAGCATACACTACCTCCTTTTCCTCAAGATTCCGCCTCTCTAATTCTCTCCTGAGCCAGATTCGGGCTCCTTCATTTTCGCTCAAGTTCTTTTCGATGACCTCCCCGTCCATGATCATCTCGATCGGCAGCCTTTGCTCCTCTTGAGAAGGTGCCCCTATATCCTGTTTTGTCACGCTTCTGAACTGAGGTTTCTTTAATACAGTTAGTGTACCGTTCGTTTCCACAATGGCAAATAAGACCTCCTGGATGTCAAATACATCTTTTTCCCTTAACTGCTGATTCAAATAATCCAATGCATAACGCATTTTCTTCATATTATGTTCCAGAATCCTGCCATTCTGGATGACGACTGCAGGGTCACCGGCAAGGAACTTTCTTGCTTTGCGGCTTTTTAACGAAACCAATTCAATAAGGAAGAATACAAGGACAAAAATAATGAGTGAAAGAATAAAATTCTGTGCCTTAATAGATGTATTAAAGGATAAATTGGCTGCGATTGCCCCCAATGTAATCGCAGCGGTGAAATCAAATACTGTCATTTGTGAAATGGTCTGCTTTCCTACTATTCTTGCGCCGGTCAGCAAAAGCCCCAAGGCTGTCACCGATCTTAGCAGTACCTCAAAATTTTCTTCCATAGCACAATCCTCCTTCCCATTACTCCTATCATTTCCATAATGATTCCTTTATTGCATAAAAGAACACAACAAAAAAAGCTTCAAGCCGATATGCAGGCTTGAAGCTTTCCCCCTTACGCCTCGACAGCTTTGGCTGCCTGGTTCTTTTTCCTCGGCCGCTCCTTCTCTGTCATGGTCAGACCGGTGATCCCATAGAAAAGGGAAACCAGTGGAGTCAGAAGAGCCAGGAAACAGAACGGCAAGTATGCTCCGGTTGCTACACCCAATGCTCCTGAGGTGTAGATGCCGCTTCCTGTCCAAGGAAGCAATGAGGAGCTCTGTGTTCCTGTATCTTCAAGAACCCTTGATAGGTTCTCTGGCTTAAGGTTCAATCGTTCAAAAATCGGCCTCATCAAGGTTCCGCCCATTACAGTTGAGAAATAAACGGAACCACCGATAGCCAGTGTAGTATAGCTGACGATGATGGTCACAAAGACAAGCATGCCTGTATGCTGAATCTTATGGGCAAAGGAAGCGATCAATGCCTCCAGCACTCCTGACTCTGCCAGCATTCCACCCAGTCCAAGAGCAAAGAGGAACAGTGCTACCAAGGCAAGCATACTTGATAAGCCTCCGCGCTGCAGCAGGCTGTCGACAATCTCAATGCCGGATTCAATTTGATAACCGTTATAAAAAATTGAAATGATACTGTTAAAGCTGACTCCTTGATAAAGAACCGCAACGGCACCGCCTGTTGCCGCCCCTATGAAAATAGAAGGGATTGCCGGCTTTTTAAGCATCAGTAAAGAAACAAGAACAATGATGGGAACCATCGGGACGATTCCCAGGCTGAACGTATCATCCAAATAAGTGGTTAATTGGACGACACTTTCTGCATTCACACCCTCGGCATTGTATCCCAAGCCGACAAAGGTGAAAATCACAGCAGTGATGACATAGGCAGGAATCGTTGTCCAAAGCATATGCTTGATGTGCTTAAATAAATCTCCTCCTGTAACTGTCGGCGCCAAATTGGTCGTATCCGACAGCGGTGACATTTTGTCTCCAAAATAAGCCCCGCTGATTATCGCACCCGCTGTAAGCCCCATGGGGATACCAAGAGTCGTACCTACCCCCATCATGGCAATTCCGGCGGTCCCGATCGTTCCCCACGAAGTTCCTGTCGCAACCGATACAAGTGAACAAAACAGCAATGTAGTTACTAGAAAGAATTGCGGTGAAATCGCATTAACTCCATAGTAAATCAGAGTGGGCACAGTTCCAGATGCAATCCATGCACCGATTAAAACACCGACGGTCAACAGAATCAGGACTGGCTGAAGCGCCCTGCTCATCGATGACATCATCGACTTTTCTACTTGTTTATAGGTAAATCCCAGTCCCATCATAAATGGGATCAGCACAAGCATACTGATAAACATCAGAATTTGAATCGGTGCATCAAACGCAAGGATTCCAACCGAAATAACCGCCACGGCTGCAAGCAGCATGGACAATGCGTACATGAATGAAGGTTTTCTGATAATATCCGTTTCCAACAAACCACTCCTTAATTTTAAGTTTAAACTTGATCTCAAATACCTTTCTGCAGATCATTTTGTAAATTGGATTATAAAAATAGGGGGTTTTCAACAAAATGGTATTGGCAAACCTGGTAAGCAGGGGAACCGCTTAAAGGATAAAACAGGGGTTTACGCCTCTAAAAAAGAAAAGGTATATCAAAATAATACTCCATATCTAATTTTCTGTAAATTCTGATTAGTATCCATATTATATGAAATGACGCCATTAGACCAATTTGCTTTGCACTATACTCGAGGATCCTTAAATATACTTCATCATTGGCCAGATCCGTTCAGCCTGACGGAACGCTGAATAGGCAATGAAATACCGGGGAAAGTAACTATGAATAGCAACATTGTAAGAAAAGAGCCTTAGATAAGGACCACAGGAAAAAGGAGCTTTGATATGGAGAAGGATAAGCAGCCAGATTGTAAGGAACAAGATTATCTGAACCACTTCCTGATTGAACAAATCAATAGGATCACAGTGGAGGACCAGGGGGAGCAGATGGAGGAAGAGCTTGAAAATACAGACCTTCCCTAATCGATAAGAATGAAGGGGGCCGTTCATCCAGCCTCCTTCTGATCTCAAGCATTTTCAAACAGACCATATTTCAACTTGAATCTTCGGATGATCTTCAGCCAGCTGCTTCCGAATACCCAAAGAAAAAAGACGTTACAGACGGCATGGGCAAGGTCAAAGTAAAAGCTGTTGCTGTAAAACAATAGTATGGATGGCCAATTCAAGTCTTGAATGAGTCCGATTATGACCCACAGATTCATGACCCAGCCAAAGAGTATCCCCGCAGCAAAACCATAAATGCACCGTCCTGCCCTGCTTTGCATCAACCAGGTTTTGCCCAGCAGACCTGCCGTTAAGCCGATCATTCCCCACGCATACATCTGCCATGGTGTCCAAGGACCCTGTCCCAAAAACAAATTGGAAACAATCGCCGCCAATGTGCCGACGGCAAATCCGGACTGTGGCCCGAGAACAATAGCAGCCATGATGATCACAAAGGATGTTGGCTGCACACTTGGTATTGAAGCAAACGGCACCCGGCTGACAGCAGCAATAGCCGCAAGGATGGCTATGACCACAAGTTCCCTGCTCATGACATGTTTCTTGGAAAAAGTAATCATAAGAGGAAAAAAGGAAGCTGCCATTATGAGAAGGCTCAAAGCAAGGTAATGCCTTGTATTGAATAATGGAAAGCCAACCAGCAGTACAAAGATTAGTATCGCTGTTCCGATGAGTATCTGCTTTGAACGTGCCATAACCTCTTTGCCTCCTCCAGCGTAACAACAGGATGTACATTGCTGTTGCGTGTTACTCGATTAATGACTGTTGTGTAATAAGTATTTTCATGGAAGAAGTTCTTCGTTGTTTCTGTTACAGTGATTTCCCCTTGGAACAGCATGCTGCACCTTGTCGCATAACTTGCAGCGAATTCAATATCATGAGTTACCATCACTACTGTCAGTCCATCCTCTACTAAAGAAGATAGAAGATCACCGAACGCTTTTTTAGATTGAGGATCAAGTCCTTTTGTAGGTTCATCAATCAGCAAAATCGTTGGTTCTATCAGCAGGGCACCGATCAACGCAGCCTTTTGAATTTCCCCGCCGCTCAAATCATACGGGTGGCGGTCTTGAAGGTGACCCATATTGAATTTCTCTACAAGCTCCTGTATTCTTCCATCTGCATTCTTCAAACCATATTGCTCTCCGAGATATTCATATTCCTGTTTAATCGTGTCCTGGATGAAGAAAAGTTTTGGGTTTTGAGGAAGATAGCTTACCTTCTGAACCTCCCACTTCCTTACTTTCTTTCCTCTATATCTCATGCTCCCATGCTGTGCTTTTACAATGTTCCCCAGGACTTTCAAAAGGGTCGATTTGCCTGTCCCATTGGCACCCACCACCGCAAGCCATTCTCCCTCATAAATTGTAAGGTCGAGGTTATAAAGTACAGGCGAAGAATGTCTTTCATACTGAAAATCCACGCCTTTCAACTCGAGGATCGGCTGATTGGATTGTTCCTTCATTTGAGGAGGCGCCGCCGCTTTGAGTTCCTGGTCATTCAGCCATTGCCGCGCTTCCTTCACATTTAAAGGAATAGACTCTGGAAGCCGCTCTTGTTGGAAATTCAAATACAATAATGCAGTGCTCGGCAAAAAACTCTTCATTGTTTTGTGGTCTGCAAGTTCCTGAACAAACTTTCTTGGTGATGTGTCATGCAGCAACTCACCGTTTTCGAGCATGATCACTCTGTTCGCAATGGTAAAAAGCTCCTCCAGACGATGTTCTACAATGACAATCGTGATGCCGAATTCATCGTTTAACCGTTGCAGCATGTGAATGAATTCCTTAGCCGCAATCGGGTCCAGCTGGGCCGTCGGTTCATCCAGAAGCAAAACAGCCGGCTCCAGTAATAATACCGATGCCAAGTTGATTAATTGTTTCTGCCCGCCAGAAAGCTCGTCTGTCTTTTTTTCAAGCAAATGATTCAGTCCGAAGAAATTCACCATTTCAGCTACTTTTTTGCGCATTTGTTCAGTCGAGAAGCCCAGATTCTCCATTCCAAATATGAGCTCTTCCATTACATTATCCATCGCGATTTGGTTTTCCGGATCCTGGAACACCATGCCGAGTTCCTTGGCTGTAGTAATCAGGTTCAATTCACCGATCTCTGTTCCACGAAAGGCAAGGGTTCCCTCTATTTCCCCGTGCGGAGCAATTTCTGGTTTAAAAAGGCGGAGCAGTGTCGATTTCCCGCTTCCCGAGGGACCGCAAAGAACAACGAAGTCCCCTTGCTCGATCTTAATATTAATATCTGTTAATGCTGCCGTTTCTGCTTCCGGGTAGGTAAAACTTAGCCCATTCGCCGATAGTATTTCCACTTGATCAACTCCTTTCCTTCCATCCAAACCGGAAAGCCTATGAACACACACCATACCAATAAATAGAACCACTCCCTGCCATACAGCCTGACGGGTTCGAGGACTGGCATCAGTGTCATGACACCATCTTCAAGCCACCAGCCAAACAACACAAGTGAGCCGCCTGACAATAGATACATTAAAGCAATCCAGTCTCTACGTTTCATATAAAAGGGTTGATATTTACTCCTTTTCCCCAATCCATATCCTCTTGCTGCCATTGAATCTGCCGTTTGGATCGATTCCTCCAGCGACCATGTCAGAAGGATCTGCAGCAGGAACATACCCGAGCGGGCACGGCTTTTAATTGGACCGCTTTTGACCGATAAACCTTTAACAGCCTGAACGTCACCGATTTCAAGCAGTCTCCGTCTCAACAGCGGTACAAATCTCATCGAGAGCATGATCAGAAGTGCCCATTGCGGAAAGAATTTAGAAAAAAGAAAAACAAATTTATCGGGTGTTATGACGATATTAAAGGTGATGAAAAGGGCGAGAATGGCCGCCAGGGTCAAAGCAATCATCACTCCTTGCCATACAGCCTCCAGCACCACTTGATTACCAAAAAGATAAAATAAAATATGATTGCCCCTTCGATTAAAAAAGGGTGTCAAAATAAAGATCAGGACACCCATAATCAGAATCATCATCCGCCATTTTTTCAGTTCTCTTCCGCCATCCAGCAATAAGTTAATGAGGAGTATGATGAATACAGCCGCAGCTAAGAACACGGGATGCTGATAAAGCATAAGCCCTGCTATGGCAAAGGTATAGTAAAGTAATAAAATAATAGGATGAAACGAACGAAATCCCCGTATCATTTTGCTTCAACTCAATCCTCCAGATAATTCTTCGTATACCGCCACTTTATAGTTTCTCTTGGCCGGACCCCATATACCCCCGAACTTCTGTCCAGCGGTGTACCTTCTACGAATGCTTCCCAGCCGCTCATCGGTCCTTCATCGAATTCGTATAGATTGTCGATACCTTCCACATAGGCCGTTGCACCCGATCCCCTGACACTTATTTGAATTCCGCGTGCTTTCACGATTCTTTGTGTAATATCAAGAACCGTGTCCCCTTCCTTCCATTCCACTGCAGTAACAGGCAGTATCGTTCCCTTTACATCAGGGGCAGAAATGGTAATGCTGACTGTTTGTTTCGGTTTAGCCGGTTCCTTGGGTGGTGATTGTTTTGGAGGAGCGGTTTCCTCTTTTTCTGCATCAGCTGGCTGCTTTGGTGTTTCTTTAGAAGTGTTTTGGCTCTCCCGGTTCGGCTTCTCAGTTTTGCCGGTTACCTTTGATGCAGAGTCAGCAGGATTTTCTTTCGTTGTCTTTTCTGCCTGATTGTTGTTTTCCTGCTTATTGGCTGAAGGGGTTGAAGCAGATTTATCCGTCTTGCTGCTATCTTCAGTCTCTTGACCCTCAGTTTCCGTACTGTCAGTTTGATTTACTTTGCTATCTGAACTGCTTTCTTTTTTCTCAGCAGTTGAGCTGCCCTCCTTTATTTCTTGGTCTTCTTTCTCTATGGACTTGTCCTCCAAAGCAATTTCAGAATCAGACATCTCACTTGCCTGTTCTGAAGAATCTTTATCCACTGCCGGCACTCCGGCATCATCTTTGGCACAACCGCCTAATATGATGAATACCAGTAACAATACTGCAATCATCCAGCGTTTCACTTAAATCTCCTCCTTTCTTATAATGAATGAGGGTAATCCATCCAGAGATGGATTACCCGTATATTTCTTATGCTGTTCTTTTGCGATTGATGTAGAAAAGAATGAGGCCTATAAGCAATAAACCAAGACCAGCTATCATTACAGCCATCGTATTGGTTCCCGTTTCAGGCAGCTTCTTTCCTTGATCTTTCTTATCTTTTGTTTGATTTTCTGTATCTTTGGCATCCCCGGTCTTCTCAGGTTGTTCAGATTGATCCTGCTCTTGATCATCTGTTTTGCCTGAATCATCTGATCCTTCCGGTTGACCTTGCTCAGGCTGCTCTGGCTGCTGTGGTTGTTCCGGTTCTTCTGGAGTTTCTTCTCCATCATTAAGATTAAATTGATAAACCGAACCTTCTCCATTTACAAAATTTTGATACGCCTTAAATGCCAATAATGCCTGTTGTGCAGCCATGGCACTTGATGCGCCATCATCCAGTATATGGCTGAATCCGCCATCCTCCTGCTGGAATTTCAACAAATGCTGCACAAGATTGCCTCCGGATTTTGTGAAATCTTCCGCTGTCGGATCGACTCCTACAGAAGCAAGTCCGATTATTGCCTGAGATACAGATTCACTGGAATCTCCGCCATTGAATTCAATATCAAAACCGCCTGACTCTCCTTGTGCTTCTGAGATATAAGAAACCGCGCGGCCGATTGCTGCTTTAACCTCAGCTTGATCACTGTATGGGGCTAAAGCAGATAGTGCCATCCCTGTCATATCAGGACTGGGGTTTGAACCAAAGAATGTCCAGCCGCCGCCTTCCAGTTCCTGATCCAGAATTGCTTTAACCATCCCATCTCTAAAACCTTCAGGAGTTTCATACTGACCGCTGTCCACTGCCAGCAAAGCATAGATATTCATATTAATAGACGGATTTTCAAGGCTTGCGTGGTTGACCAGCGAATCTACTAAATTGTAGCCTTCAATAGATGTCGCATCCGTCTCAGCAGCCGACAATCCCATGATCACTTTTTCCAAATCAAAAATATTACGGAAGTTTCCTTCTACTGTTTTGACTCTTTCCTTTACGCTCTCCACATAGGAAGCAGGGATTTTACCAGTTGTGTGAGCCGCTCCCCACACCCACCATTCATTTCCATAAGTAAGGGAAACACTGTTGGCTTTCATATAGGATAAAATATTTTCAACGCCGGCATTGATCACTTCATCCGTGACAGGATCTGCTTCTTCAGCAGGCTCTTCCGGCTCTGGCTGTGGTTCTTCTGGTTCACCTGGCTCCTCTGGCTCACCCGGTTCCTCTGGGTCCGGATCTGTTGGAGGCACGTAGGTTTCAAATGTTAACTGGACATGATCATTTGGCTGAACAGTGTAATCTGCGATACTAGTATTTAGTGACTCGTCATTCACACCAACGCTCCAATAATCATTTGTACCAAGTTCTACATTTCCAACATTATTAATGAAGGTGAAATAGGTCCCATCCACAGAAGCATCAACAGCCACTTCATGCTGTGCAGCTGCCTGGGTCAATGCGTCGTATGCGCTAGCACCGTTCGTTAGCGTGACGACTGTTTCAGGGAGAATTTCCTCTCCATTTTTTCCGATGACGGAAACAATTGTTGGGACAGATGGTTCAAATGTATCCGTTAATACAAATAAAAGATTGTCTGTATCTGTAACCTCATAGTCAGATACCCCCATTATCCCAGGTGCAAGACCATTCACATTAAAAGACCAATAGAATGGTGCATGCTCAATGGCTTCACCTATACCTGTTACCATATTTCCAAAGTCATACTCTTTATAGCTGATCTCTAAATCACGGGTTTCCCCGGCTTCCAGTAATACATCAAAGGCATTATCCCCTTCTTCAAATTCTACTGCTGTCAGCGGTAATACCACATCGCCATCTTCATCAATGGCTTTAATCGTCACCGCATTATCTATTGCGGCCGCCTGGACAGCCGGCTGCACAAATGACAGATTGCCGGCTGCAAGTAAGATGACGGCAAATATTGCGGTGAGGCGCTGTGCAATTGCTTTGTTCATCGTAAATTCTCCCCCTGTAATTATATTTGTCCAAAAAAAATACACCCCTATTTCAAGAGATGTGTACATAGTCATGGTTCCGGATAGAATTATGTAAAAAATACATATCATCAGAATCATCGTACACCTCCCTATCCGCGTAGGTCGAATGGCGTCAAAAACAGGCAGGTCTCCTGACTCATGATCAGCATCTTCTATCACCTTCCCATCAGTTTGACAGTGGTATTTGATAGAAAACTCACATTTACAGTGGCGGGACCGCGCCGGAATTTCACCGGACTTCCCTTTTAATGATTTACTAGATTAGCAAATCAACCTGTTCTTTTCGTATTCAGTTACTATTAGAATAGTGAATCATGCAGAATTTGTCAATAAATACAGGGACAAATCCTGTCCCCTGAAAGCCGAATCCGCCTATCGAGTGACTCGCTGTACTTTTGAAATCCTTCTCAATTCTCTTACTCTATTGATAAAAACGGCTTTATTAATTGTTGATTATAAAATGAATAGATTCTGCCATATTGTCCACAATAGTGAGGGGTGAATGAATATCAAAAAAAATTTCAAAAGGGAATTCCTTGAATTTCAGGACTCAATGAGAACTTTTTTTGAAAATACAAGGCTTACCCTTTGACAAGTTCGAAAGATAATATGATAATGAATATCGAATTAGAATTATTCTAATCTCAAAATGGGATTAAAAAAACATTAGGAGGCCATTCAATATGTCATTAATCGGAACTGAAGTATTACCATTTAAAGCACAGGCTTATAAAGATGGAGAATTCATCGAAGTAACTGAAGAAAGCCTAAAAGGTCAATGGAGTGTGTTCTGCTTCTACCCTGCAGACTTCACATTTGTGTGCCCGACTGAGCTTGAAGACCTTCAAAACAACTACGAAGAACTTAAATCACTTGGTGTGGAAGTATACTCTGTTTCTACTGATACACACTTTACTCATAAAGGCTGGCATGACAGCTCCGAAACAATCGGAAAAATCAAATATGCAATGATCGGTGATCCTTCTCAAAGAATCACCCGCAACTTTGAAGTACTGAACGAAGAAGATGGACTTGCTGACCGCGGTACATTCATCATCGATCCGGATGGTGTTATCCAAACAGTTGAAATCAATGCTGGCGGAATCGGCCGTGACGCAGACATCCTGGTAAGCAAAATCAAGGCGGCTCAATATGTTAGAAAGAACCCGGGCGAAGTTTGCCCTGCTAAATGGAAAGAAGGTTCTGAAACACTTAAGCCAAGCTTTGACCTTGTAGGTAAAATCTAAGGAGTTGGTTTAAATGTTACTCGATGCAGATGTAAAAGCACAGTTGGCCCAATATCTTGAATTGCTGGAGGGCGACATCCTGCTGAAAGTAAGCGCGGGTGAAGATGAGACTTCCCGTGACATGCTTCTTCTTGTGGATGAACTGGCTACCATGTCTTCTCACATCAAAGTGGAGCATGCTGATTTAAAACGCACACCGAGCTTTAGTGTGAACCGTATCGGCGAAGATACAGGTGTTACCTTCGCCGGTATTCCCCTTGGACATGAATTCACTTCTTTGATCCTGGCCCTTCTGCAGGTAAGCGGAAGAGCTCCAAAAGTAGATGACAGCGTCCTTGAGCAAGTTAAAAACCTTGATGGTGAATACCACTTTGAATCCTACATCAGCTTAAGCTGCCACAACTGCCCAGATGTGGTACAGGCACTTAACCTGATGAGTATCTTCAACGAGGGTGTCACTCATACGATGATTGACGGCGCTTCTTTTAAAGAGGAAGTGGAAAGCAAAGAGATCATGGCCGTACCGACTGTTTTCCTTAACGGGGAAGAATTCGGCAGCGGACGCATGTCCATTGAAGAGATCCTCGGCAAGCTGGGCGGCGGACCGGATGCCTCTGAACTTTCCGGCAAAGACCCTTATGATGTCCTTGTCGTCGGCGGCGGCCCTGCAGGTGCAAGTGCTGCCATCTACGCAGCACGTAAAGGGATCCGCACAGGGATTGTTGCCGAGCGCTTCGGCGGACAAGTGATGGACACGTTAGGCATTGAGAACTTCATCAGTGTCAAACACACAGAAGGCCCTAAACTTGTTGCGAGCCTTGAGGAACATGTCAAAGATTATGGGATCGATGTCATGAACCTCCAGCGCGCAAGCCGCCTTGAGAAGAAGGATATGATCGAGCTTGAGCTGGAAAATGGTGCAGTCCTTAAGAGTAAATCTCTTATCCTATCAACAGGTGCACGCTGGCGCAAAGTCGGCGTACCAGGCGAGGATGAATTCAAGAATAAAGGGGTAGCCTACTGCCCGCACTGTGACGGTCCTTTATTCGAAGGAAAACACGTTGCAGTCATAGGCGGCGGGAACTCCGGTGTCGAAGCAGCGATTGATCTTGCGGGGATCGTCAAGCACGTGACCGTGATTGAATTCAATGCTGATCTGAAAGCGGACGCTGTATTGCAGGACCGCCTCTACAGCCTTCCAAATGTTACAGTGATCAAAAATGCTCAAACAAAAGAGATTACAGGTACTGATAAAGTTAATGGTCTCACATATGTTGAGCGTGATACTGAAACGGAACAGCACATCAATCTTGAAGGTGTCTTCGTCCAAATCGGTCTTGTTCCAAACACAGACTGGCTCGGCAATGCACTTGACCGCAACCGTATGGGTGAGATTGTGATCGATAAGCAAGGTGCTACAAGCATGCCTGGCGTATTTGCTGCCGGCGATTGTACAGACAGTGCTTACAAACAGATCATCATCTCCATGGGCTCAGGTGCCACTGCAGCCTTGGGTGCGTTTGATTACCTGATTCGTAATTAATACCTTTTAAAAAACCGCTTCCCTTTTTTGAGGAAGCGGTTTTTTTGGCTCTTTTCATAAACTTTGTTGCTACTCAATATAAATTTCAAATAATATCCTGGTAATTCGCCTTAAAAACCCCGGGAGCAGGAAAGAAAAGAGCGGCTCGTTCTTTTTCAAGAGTAAAACCTTTGGATACAGGGGGAAAATCCGGCGCCTGGGATTTTTCCGAAAGCAGCAATATATGCGAAAAAAGCCTTTTAATTCTATACGGATCTGGCCTTTTCCCGGTAAACGCAAGCCCTGTCCCTTCCCTCATCCTTCGCTGAATAGAGAGCTTTGTCTGCCCGGTTAAGAAGGTCATGCAATGTCTCATTTTTTCCTTCTGTCGTTTCTGCTATACCAAAGCTTACAGTTACAGATAGACTTGTCCCTTCTATCACCACAGGATGTAACCTGAGGTAGCTGCGGATTAAATCTGCGGTGTTCTTACCTTCTGACCCCGTTGACCCTTTCATGGCAATTACGAATTCCTCTCCGCCATAACGGGCAAATATCGCTTCGTCATCCAATTGAGCCTGACACGCCTTCACAACATGAACCAATAATTGGTCTCCTGTAAAATGCCCATATGTGTCATTCACCCGTTTGAAAAAGTCGATATCCATCAGCAAAACGGTATACGGAACCGATTCCCTTTTAGCGTCTTCAAAGTTCTGCTGGCATTGCTGAAAGAACGCCCGGCGATTAAAAATCCCGGTTAACTCATCATAGTAGGCAAGCTTCTCCAACTGCCCCTGAAGCTTCTTCACTTCCGTAATATCATTGAAGATCATTAAGAACCCATTATGCCTCTGCCCGTCTTGCAGGCGTGTGACATGGACCTGATACGTATTCTCCTGTTCTCCGCGTCCATTGCCTGGACTTACTTCCTGATGGAATGGGGCATTCTTCAGCTGAAGTGGAAAGGCAGAAGCCGAGATCGATGTCCAAACTTTGCTGAATTCCCAGCCAAACATATTTCTGTATAACTGGGGAAACATGCTCTTTCCTGCCTGGTTAAATTCTATCAATCTACCTGCTTCATCCAATACTATGACCCCATCATTTATACTGTTGAAAATGGCGTCTTTGGCGATAGGCATAATGCTGAACATCCTGGAAGAACGTATCGCCCAAAAGTAGAAGAGCGAAGTAAGCCATAGAACCATAGGAACAGGGTCAATCCCTTGGGGTGTCAGTCCCAGTAAATAAACAAAAGCGGTAATCATCGGCACAAGCTGGCCCCACAGAAGAGAGAGAAGCTGGGGACGGTAGTCTTTGTCGGTTTCCCTCCAGCGGGAAAAGACGAATATAAATGCGACAAACAGACTGGCGAATGTATAGATGCCTTGTACAACATACCAAATGCCGATCTCCTGGTATACAAAAGGAGCCCCCAATTCGGGGTGTATCTCATATGCTCTATAATACAATTGGTGAAAATCATTCGAAGCGACCAAGATCAAGCTTGTAAAAGGAACCGCCAGAAGTGCCATCAGCTTTTTGGATGACAGATTCATTCCGAGGTACCGCATGATAAAAATCAAGCCCATGGTGGCGGAAAACGGCATTCCAAGATACTGGATAACAGTCCAGAATTTAATCTCTGCAAGTGTAGTGGACATCAAGCCAAAGGCTGCGCCTAAGCAATAGATGGAGGTAAAAAGAGTATGAAGTATAAACAGTGGAGCAATATTCTTGTAGTGGTGTCTCTTCGCAAAAACATAAATACACAGGTACAAACTAAAAACACAGGAAGTGCAAATCAGAGTGATATAAGCTGTTAAGTCTGAGTTCACTAGCGTAGACCTCTTTTACTATCTTTTTATTTGGCTCTTTTTGTAAAATTTGTTGCTATCCGATATAAATTTCATAAAACATCCTGGTAAATCGCAGAAAAAAGTAACAGTTAGCAGGAAAGAAAAGAGCTGCTCTTTCTTTTTCAAGAGTAAAACCTTGCAATACAAGGGAAAATCCGGCTCCTGGGATTTTCCCAAAAACAACAATACAGGTGAAAGCAACCTTTTATTTTAATGTAGCATATTACAAATTGTTTGTCTTACTCTCTTGAATTCAAAGTAAAAAAAAAGAAACCCCCGATCCATTTTATTAGATCAGGGATTCCGTTATATATTTAACTGGTCACCTTTTCATCAATTTCTTCTTTTTCCAAAGACTCCACTAATGAAACCCTGTTTTCATTCAACTGCAGAGTCTCAGCAGTAGCCTCACTGATTTCACGGAAAAGCTCCGGATTGTCAGACAGGGATAAACCATAAGATGGAATCATTTCTTTCAATTTCGGTTCCCAGCTCTTAAGCTGGTCTGGGAAACATCTTTGGAATAACTCCAGCATGACATTGACTGCAGTAGAAGCGCCAGGGGATGCTCCCAGCAGTGCAGCAATTGAGCCGTCAGCCGCACTGACTACCTCTGTACCGAACTGAAGCGTCCCTTTTCCGCCTGCCTCAGTGTCCTTAATCACTTGTACACGCTGACCAGCTACGACAATATCCCAGTCCTCGCTTTTGGCATCCGGAATGAACTCCCTGAGTTCATCCATACGTTTTTCATGTGATAGCATTACCTGCTGGATCAGATATTTCGTCAGTGACATTTCTTTAGCACCTGCCGCCAGCATTGTAAAAAGGTTATTCGGTTTTACAGAACTGATCAGGTCCATATTGGAACCCGTTTTCAAGAATTTAGGTGAAAAGCCTGCGAACGGTCCGAATAGCAGTGATTTCTTGTTATCAATATACCTGGTATCCAGATGCGGAACAGACATAGGAGGTGCTCCCACCTTTGCTTTTCCGTAAACTTTCCCATGATGCAGGGCGGCTATTTCAGGTTTGTTGCACACAAGGAAAAGCCCGCTTACAGGAAAACCGCCAATTCGTTTTGACTCTGGGATCCCCGTTTTTTGCAGCAGGTGCAGACTCCCGCCTCCGCCGCCGATAAAGACGAATTTTGCCGTATGGTATTCGATTCGATTGCTCTCGATATTATGGATTTTCACTTCCCATGAGCCGTCATTTGTCCGTTTAAGGTCTTCCACACTATGCTTATAATTGATTTCAACATTTTGATTCTTGAGATGATCAAACAGCATACGCGTCAATGCACCAAAGTTAACATCAGTTCCAGAGTCGATTTTTGTTGCCGCTATCGGCTCAGCCGATATACGGCCATTCATGATAAGCGGAATCCACTCTTTGAGTTTTTCAGGTTCATCGGAAAACTCCATTCCTTGAAACAACGGATTATTTGAAAGCGCTTTAAATCTCTTTCTTAAAAAGTTGACGTTGCTTTCTCCCTGGACCATACTCATATGAGGAATCGGCATGATGAAATCCTGCGGGTTCTGGATCAGGCTGCTGTTCACAAGATAAGACCAAAACTGCCTTGATACCTGGAACTGTTCATTGATCTTGACAGCCTTTGTAATGTCGATCGTCCCATCAGCCTTTTCAGAAGTATAGTTAAGCTCGCATAATGCGGCATGTCCCGTTCCGGCATTGTTCCATTCGTTCGAGCTTTCTTCTCCTGCACTGGAAAGCTTCTCAAAGACTTTGATTTCCCACTCCGGAGCTACTTCCTTCAATAATGCCCCTAATGTTGCACTCATGACTCCGGCACCGATTAAAATAACGTCTGATTTCTGCTGTACGCTGCTCATGATACCTTACACATCCCCTATATTCGAAAAATGATTGTGACGCTCGTGCTTACTTATTTTTTGCATTAGCGCCGCCGTGGCACACAACAATACTTCAATTTATAAAATTTATTCTTATTCTATTATAATAATTTTTTCAAATTATAAAAATACTATTATCTGATAATTATAAACTACTTTCGACAAATTGTAAAAAAAGGATTGCTGGATATTATCATTAAATTTGCTGGGCCTATGTTGAATAGTGTAAGCGAGATACTAAAATCTCACTAATTGAAAGCGGACATCCGTATCAGCATTTTTCCAACAAAAAAATTGAGGCTGGGGCAAAAGTAGAAAACAAATTG
>NZ_QXIR01000038.1 GCF_003581585.1 Bacillus salacetis | reverse complement strand
CAGCCGGAAAGTGTCCGAATCTGGGCGGGATTCGGACAGAACCGTGCAACGCAGCTGAAAACTGTCCGAATCAGGGCAGAATTCGGACAGAAATCAAGCAAGACAGCGGAAAACTGTCCGAATCACCGAAGGATTTGGACAAAAAATCAGCAAATAATCCTAAAAAAAGTCCGAATCCCCCCACAAACGAACACACAAGTCAAAAAGAGCCCCAAACTGCAATGGAGCCAAACAAAAAAGCTATATAATCAATGATTCATCTATTAAAATTGAAACATGTTACTCTTCGTTTTCGTCTAACTTTAAAGATCGGACAGAGGTGCCTGGATGAAGTATTTATTCGATTATCTTTTAGCTATAACGCTGAATGGGTTTTCCTACTATATTGCCAGCTTTTTTCTCGATAATGAATTGGCTTTTTGGCAAGCATTATTGATCGGTTTTTCAGTGGTTACGCTCGGTGCTTTGACAGAGGCTGCAGGAAGTCCGATGTGGCTGATCGTCCTGGTGCCGTTTCCGGTGGGGATGTTCCTGCTTTATACCTTTTTGGACGAGACACTGGCACATTGGTTTTTAACTTATGGAATCACCCTTGCCATCTACACTGTCATACATATTCCTATGAGTTACTTCTTTAAATTTCATTCTTTGATTCCTGCATGGAAGCTGAAAAAAGCTTGAAGTCAACACTTCAAGCCTTTCTATTACCATATTCAAAGAAGATAGAAGATATATCCAGAAACCGTAGACATCGTGATCACTGAAAGGACAAATATAACAACCAGTTCTTTTCTGAAAATCGATTTTAGCAGGATGATTTCAGGCAGGCTGGCTCCAGCTGAGCTGATCATCATCGCCATGACGGGTCCAAGTGCCATCCCTTTCATTATCAAAATCTGAGAAATCGGAATCATGCTTGATAGGCGGATATAGAGAGGGATACCTATGAGAGCAGCGATCGGGATCAGCCACCAATTCTCTTCCCCGAATATGGATGATATCCATTCTGTCGGCACAAGTCCATGGATGATTGCTCCCACTGCCGCACCAATCATGAGGTAAGGGAACACGCTTTTTATCAAAGAAAGTGTTTCTTGAATAGCCCGTTTGAAATCAAATTTACTGCTTGATTCTTCATACCCCGTAATCACCACATTTTTTACATACTTTTCAAAACCGAGTGCTTCAAGAGTGAATCCTATTACCAGTGAGAAAATCATTGTAGCCAGAATGTATAAAATGGTCACTTTCCATCCCATCACTACTCCCATGATGGTCAGAATCGTCGGATCCAGAAGAGGAGAGGCAAACAGGAAAATCATGATAATCCCAAAGGGGAGTTTCTTTTTAAGCATATTCACCACCATGGGGATGGTTGAGCAGGAGCAAAAAGGAGTAATGAAAGCAAAGATAATGGCCGCCAATCCGGCTATCAATTTGTTTTTGCCTTTAAATTTTTTCTCTATTTTTCCGTAAGGAATATATCCTTGAAGAAGGCTGATTAAAAAAGAAATGAAAATGAATAAGATAGTTAGTTCCAAAGCGATATAAATAAAATCCTTAAGCGTTTGAATCCACATAATACATCCTCCTAAATCAAGAAAATTTGATATATAATTCAGCATTGTTTAATCAAAAAAAATTGATATACAATCTAAAAAAAGAAATCAGTTTGGTTTGAAGATACAGCATAATTCGGATGATAGAAGATTATTTAGTTCCTGTTGATTCAAGTCATAATAACTCCATGTTCCTTTTGTTTCCTTGGTAAGGATATTGGCGTCCAGAAGGATTTTTAAATGATAGGATAATTTTGATTGTGTCATTCCAACCACTGGTGCCAAATCGCAGACACACATCGATCCCCTCTGAGTCAGGATATTCATGATCTGCAGTCTCTTTTTGTCTGCCAGCGCTTTGAACCTCTGCTCATACTTTTCAAAGAACGATTCTTGAGAAATATCTTTTAATGGGATGTTATTATTTTGGGTCATTTTCTGCACCTCCCCTAAAATCAAATTTTCTTGATACTTACATCATATGACCAAATTTTTCTAGTGTCAATATTAAATCAATTTTTTTTGATTTAAAGGGTTGCGATCAGAAAGAAGTATGAATATAATAACGATAAATCAAGAAAATTTGATTTAAAAAACCGAAGGAGATGGTTGAAATGAATTTTTTAAAGATATTTATGGGCAAGAATAAAGGCTCTTCTGATTGCTGCAAAATTAAAATTGTGGAAGAAGAAAAGAAACCGGGAATAACTTGCTGTAATTCGGCTAATGAAGAAGGGTCAACTTGCTGCTGAAGATAAGACCCGATTGTTTCCTTACAGCATATTAAGATAAAACCCGGAATCAAAGTACCGGGTTTTATCATTTTTTATTGTTGAAAGACTTTTTTCCGCTTTTCTTTAGCAGCAGCCATACAGTCACCAATGAAAACATGCTAAAGATTACTTTTCCTTGCCAATTCCATATCAGGACTTGCTGGACAGAATAGGCTTCGATAAGGAGGGAAGGGATTTTTCCTATTGTGCTGGCTAAGGAAAAATTGATGATTCCTACCTTACTGATGGCTCCGGCAAGGGTTACAAAGCCGGAGGGTACAAACGGAAATATTCGAAGGGCAATAATCAAAAGAGTTGCTTTAATCCCTTTGGAGTTATGTAATGCTATGAGATAGCTATTCCTGATTTTCTTTGGATCTGTAAATTTTTTGATACCTTTCCGGTACAGATAGAAGCTGACAATTGCACCAAGTGCCTCTCCCGCGATGGATATCATCAAGCCTTGTTCGAATCCAAAAAATTTTATATTTGCGGCAGTGATAAAAACGCTGGGCACCACCCCCAGGATACTGATGATGATATTTAATAGTATGCTTATTGTAAAGGCAAGGCCGCCAAATGCTTTCAGAAAATCTAAAACATATTCAGTCAACTATTCCGCTCTCCTTAACCCGCATTTGAGAATGACTGCTCAATTCAAAGCTAACTTAACCAGCTTGCTTCATCAGCTTAACAAAAACTTAACATTTTCACACTTGCTAATTTTATATAAGCAATTTATTATATAAGCATACTCTTATATGTGGTCAGCATAATTCAAGCGCCTGAGCAGACACTGTTCATACTACCATTGTGAGCTCTTATTAGTAAATCATATTTTAATTATCCGAAGAATGGAGGGTGTTGCATATGACTGCAGTAAGTATGGAGATTGAAAAAGCTGCCGTAATATTAAAACTCCTTGGAGATAAAACCAGGCTGACGATGATGAAGATCCTGGAACAGAATGATTGTTGTGTATGTGAGTTTGTTGCCATCTTCAATACAAGCCAGCCGGCCATCAGCCAGCATGTCCGGAAGTTGAAGGATGTCGGCTTGGTGAAGGAGTCGAGAAGAGGGCAGTGGATTATTTATTCCCTCAATACAACCAGTGAGTTTTACCCCTTGATAAAGAGTTTGCTGGAGCAGATTCCAGACCAGGGATTCAGACTAAAAGAATTGGAAGCACAGGGCTTGAGAATTTCCTGTGAGTAGAAGGAGGAAGAGTTTTGACGCAAATCATTTTGGCATCGGTGATCTTTTTAATCACCCTTGTATTAGTCATCTGGCAGCCTAAAGGATTATCGATTGGATGGTCCGCCTGCGGAGGGGCAGTACTTGCCCTTATCGTTGGAGTCGTAGATTTCAGTGACGTCATCGATGTGACATCCATCGTATGGAATGCTACATTGGCATTCATCGCAATTATTATCATCTCTCTTATCCTGGATGAAATCGGCTTCTTCGAGTGGGCGGCCCTTCATATGGCTAGAGCTGCAAAAGGTAATGGAGTCAGGATGTTCGTGTATGTCTCGATTTTGGGGGCAATTGTAGCGGCCTTCTTTGCCAACGACGGAGCTGCACTGATTTTGACGCCCATTGTACTGGCAATGGTGAGGAACTTGAATTTCAATGAAAAAATGGTGTTTCCTTTCATTATGGCAAGCGGGTTCATAGCGGACACAACTTCCTTGCCGCTTGTTGTCAGCAACCTGGTTAACATCGTTTCGGCAGACTTTTTCGATATAGGATTTGTTGAGTTCGCAACGAGGATGATCATTCCGAATTTCTTTTCCTTGATAGCGAGTATCATTGTCTTATACCTATTCTTTAGAAAAAGTATTCCTAAGAATTATGACATGGCTGACTTGAAAAAGCCTCATGACGCCATCCGTGATCATAAAATGTTCCACTTATCATGGCTCGTATTGGCCATCCTGTTAGCGGGCTACTTAGCGAGTGAATTCATCGGTGTTCCTGTTTCCTTCATAGCCGGGATTGTCGCGGTTTTCTTCCTCCTCATGGCAAGGAGAAGTGCTGCCGTTGATACCCGGACGGTCGTCAAGGGAGCGCCGTGGGCAATTGTTTTCTTTTCAATCGGAATGTATGTCGTGGTATACGGCTTGAGGAACGTTGGCCTGACGGATGTATTGGCTGACCTTATCCAAGTGACGGCAGATCAAGGCTTATTCGCTGCCACAATCGGAATGGGCTTCATTGCCGCCATCCTCTCATCAGTGATGAACAATATGCCTACTGTCATGATTGATGCCCTTGCCATCGCTGATACAGATACGAGCGGTGTCATTCGCGAAGCGCTCATTTATGCGAATGTAATCGGGTCGGATTTAGGTCCGAAAATCACACCGATCGGTTCCCTGGCAACCCTTCTTTGGCTGCATGTCCTGTCACTCAAAGGAGTGAAAATTTCGTGGGGAACCTACTTCAAAACAGGAATTATTTTAACCATTCCAACATTGTTCATTACACTCGTTGGCCTATATATTTGGTTACTGATCATCTAAAAAACGAACCCTAAAGGAGAATTCAACATGACAAAAAAGACAATCTACTTCCTATGCACAGGAAACTCATGCCGGAGCCAAATGGCAGAAGGCTGGGCCAAAAAACATCTCGGAGATGAATGGAACGTCTACAGTGCAGGAATCGAAGCACATGGATTGAATCCTAATGCGGTTAGAGCCATGAAAGAAGCAGTGATTGACATTTCCAGCCAAACGTCGGATATCATCGATCCAGAAATCCTGAATAATGCTGACTTGGTAGTGACACTTTGCGGTGATGCAGCGGATAAATGCCCTATGACGCCTCCGCATGTAAAAAGGGAACACTGGGGATTCGATGATCCAGCCAAGGCCCAGGGAACAGACGAAGAGAAATGGGTGTTTTTTCAGCGTGTAAGAGATGAAATCGGAGAACGCATTCATACATTTGCCGAGACAGGGAAGTAAGTGATAATTATTGAGACTCGTCAATCGACGGGTCTTCTTTTTTAAATATTTGCATTGGGAATAAAGGCGTTTGCCGCTTTTCTCTATTCAATAATGTTTCCAGTTGCAGCAGGAAACTTATTGGGTTTTAGGGAAGCTATAAGATGGGAATTACATAAATGAGATTATATTTTACGAACAAACTTTCTCTGAAGTTCTTCACCAATAATTAATTTCCTCTGACAAATGAAGATATGGAGTGCTGTCAATTGAAAAAATCATCCTTCCCATTTTAATCGCTGGATTTCTCTCAGGCTGCAGTCAATCAGATTCATATGGTGAACTAACAGATTATATAGAAGAAACCCGTGTAGAAGACACTTTTAAAGAGCTGCGGGATGCAAAGGAAATGCCTATTTCAGATGCATTGAAAGAGCTTGCATTTGAGCCAAAGCAAATAAATGTAGCGAAACTGCCATTCAAAGTCGAGGAAAAAACGGTTCGTGTGACCCAAACCAAGGACAACAGCCAAATGATCGAATTCAACTATACGGGGCCAGAGCACGAGTTGGTTTTTATAGCTGAAAACAGTGTGGAATTCAAGGAAGACTCTTCAATTAAATATGAGGAAATTCATATAGACAAAGGCAGGATCGCCTTGTTCGGGGAAGGAGGGCAATCCCAGGATGTCACATGGATTGAGGGAGATAAAAGTTATTTACTGCGTATCAACTACCTGGAAACCGAAGGCGTGACCCCCGAAAAGCTATCGAAGGAAGAAGTCACCAAAATGGTCGATGAGCTTCAGGAGCCATGAATTAAAGGTAAAGACCATTATCCTGCATTCTGAAAAAATAGTGAACCTGTGAGCGCCATTAACCTGTTAGATTGGTGAATAGGTATTGCTTCCAGGAAGTTTTTTAATGCTCTTCCAGGCATTAATGGCTTCTTCACGGCTCTTTCCTTTATTATTACTGTCAGCAAAAAAATCCCGGATGAATTGGTTATATTCGAATTGGGGAGCAATGCTTCTTTTGTAAGAAGGGTCTTTCTTTCGTTCTTCTTCCTCATACCAGGCATTAACAGCATCCCCGTAGGTTTTCCCTGCATTGCTTTTAAAAAAGTCTTGGATGTGGGTGGAAAATTGAAAATTTGGGATCTGAGTCTGAAAAAAAGCTCTTACAGTTTGGCTGCAGCGGTGACTTTCAGAAATTACGGTATCCAGGTTTAATGGTGTATGAGAGGCTGGATTTCTTTTAGCTCTCTTTGCGGGACGTTTGATCTTCCCTGTTCTCAGAAAAATTTCAATTCTATCAGAAAGCTCACCTTTAGAACCCGAAGCACTCAATCCATTCTCTCTGCAAAATGATTCCAATTCTTGTTTCAACCAATAGTAATCCTTAAATAGATCTACAGCGAGCTCCTTGGTCAGGCTGGGTCTCACATCAAGCACCTCCACATTCATTTTTTTCTTTTGGAAACATTCAATCAGCCGGATTTTTACCCTGTGATCCAGAGATTTTCACTCGAAAGATGGAAAACAGCTTTTTTCTTTCTTGGATACCCGGATTTTATTTGTAAAACTATTAAGCAGCAACAATGTTTACGGAAAGAGCATTATAGCTATATCAGGGACGGCTCTTTCAATGGGAAAAAGAGCCGTTTTATTATCTTTCTGAAATATAATGCAGCTCGACAAACTGGTTGAATGTCCTTGTGCCTTTCAATCGCAAGTCCAGCTGGTAATCGCCTTCTTTGAACAAAGGGATTCCATTGCCGAGCACGACTGGTGCAACGGTGATAATCAATTCATCCACCAGTTTTTCTGTGAAGAAATGCTGCAAAACATCGCCGCCGCCTACCATCCATATCCGCTTTCCTTCCTGGTTTTTAAGGGTGTTGGTAAAACCTTTGATATCATCACCATTTATAAACTTTACGTTTGCAGTATCTTCTGCTGCTGATCTTGTGAAAACGTAGCAATCTTTATTTTTATAAGGAAATTCGCCGCCTTCCTGTTCCATCACCCAGTCATATGTCCGCTTTCCCATCAAGATGGTATCCACCGTTTCGTAAAACTCGGAGTATCCGTTATCCCCTTCGCCTTCAACCTTGAATAACCATTCCAACGATTCATCTTTTGTCGCTATGTATCCATCGAGGCTGGCAGCAATGAAAACGGTCAGGCTTCTTTCTTTATTCATTCAAATCATCCTTTCCGGCAGAATATATGTTCGCTTCAATCTATCTTACCATGGTGGTGGATAAGGAGTCCTATTTTCCACTCATAAATTTTGGGGTATGGTAATATATGTGCATGGATGAATATGGAATTCTTTATTGAGTACTAACGATAGAATCTGGCGGGTAATTATGAATCGCAATCATTTTGTGCTTTTGTTTTTATTCTCGTGTTCATAGGTTTTCCAATTCTTTTTCTCTTCATTTACATTGTTGACTGGCCACCGGGATTATCTCATTCGGAGTATTCCTCCATCCCTTGCTGCCGACTATTAATCAACTGAAAAAAAGAAACATAAAAAAGCTCAGGGCATGTAATTTGCCGGATTGGAGGAAATACCATGGGTAGAACTGTCACTTTTGCTTTTCAAAGTATGAATTTTGATGGAACAGAGGCTTCTGAAACCTTCACCCTTGAAGAATTAGGTATTGATGGGGAATTGGCAGATGGAGAGTTGAAGAAAAATATTGATCAAGTATTTCACGCATGGTTGTGCGATAAACTGAATATCACTTTTAGTGTTGTTATGGAAGAACAAAAGCAGGAGTAACACGATAAAGTTAACTCATGAGCGGTTCATAAGACTGAGCGCATTGATGGGGGAGAAAGGGATGTTTGAAGAATTTGATTTTGACTTGATTTACCGGGAAAGAACTAAGGCAGCTCCTTTGGGCGTGATGATGTGTGGGATAGCGGGTTCCGGGAAAACAACCTTTTCAAAAATATTGGAGCAGGAAGGGTTTGTCCGGCTGTCGATTGATGAAGAAATATGGGCAGTGAATGGCCGCTGGGGGGTCGATTTTCCAATGGAAAAGTTTGAAGAGTACAGGAAAGCTGCTGAAAGAAGACTGCAAGTCCGATTGCTGAAGTTGCTGCGTGACAAACAGGATACAGTGATTGATTTCAGTTTCTGGGACCGCAAAAGAAGGAATGCTTATAAGCAAATGATTGAGGATTCTGGTGGCAGCTGGAAATTGATATACCTTAAGGTACATCATGATGAGCTTCGAAAACGACTGAAGTTACGAAACAAGCGTTTTGATGCCAATTCATTCCCGATTTCAGAGGAGCTCTTAACATCGTACTTGGAAGATTTTGAGATTCCAAATGGTGAAGGAGAAATCGTAATTGGAAATTAGCTCTTTCTTGTCAATTCGTTAGGTTTTTTTAAATGGATGATGGGGAGGGAGGCATAAGTGATTTACAAGATTCTAAGTTTGGTATTAACGGCAGGAATTTTGGTCGGCTGTAATCATAATGGCAGCCCGGCACCTTCTGATTATCTAAAAAGTGAGGGTGCAGACATTTTCATGCTGGATGGCTATGTTTATTCAAATGTTCAACGTCTGGAATGGGTGAAAGAGACTGAGTATTCCCTGGGAGAACAAATAGGGGAAATCACAAAACAGACAACTAATTCTTTTGGCTTTGATGATGGTGACGCTAATATACTGCCGGTTGGCACAAAGATTTATGAGACTGACAGTCCGATCACCATTGCTGTTGTTGACGGTAAAGAAATTGCTTATATGAAGCAGGTGGAAGGCTAGTTGAAATATGAAGCCTTACCTGAAAGGGAGCATGCAGTTTATCGCTGCTCCCCTTCGGCTTTTGAGTTAGTTGCTTTGGGCAGATCGAAGCGGTGTTTGAAAAAGCTCTTTGATCTCTGACATTGATAAAAAGGCCAGGTTAGCCCCAATTCCATCTGGGTCTTCTATCTTCATTAAATTAATGTATCTGGCAAAAGAGGCTTCTGCAAATTCTTCCGTGCCGTTTTCTTTGCTTACAGCTATTTCTATCCTGTACCTCTTTGAGGGATCAGGTCTATTAAGGACAATAGGATCCACTTTTCCTTTATTGCCCACAGTAGCAGTTGTACTGATCACACTTTTGTCCTCCGGCTCAACTTGGTATCCCTGTATTTTCCCTCTGGGTTGTTGGTCGGAGTAGGGGAGGATTGAAATTTCCAACTCTGTCTCAGGAGGGAGAGTGGTTTCACTCCTTATAAGAATAGTTGCCCTCTTAATATAGACTTTGGCATCCAGTTTGTATTTCGAATCAGGATTTTCGATCGAATCATCAACCAGGATTACTCTGCAGCCTCCCAAAAGCAGACAAAGAATACTTAATAGAACCAAGTATGAAGACCTCATTTTACACCTCGTTTTTTGAGTTATCTTCATTTTAACAAATATTTCCTTAGGTTGCATGCGTCTAACTGAGATGTCCATTAAGATTTACATAGTGGGAATTCGTCAGATGCGGTAAATTGATAGTATGCAATGTCCTCTACAAGAATGGAGGCAAAAGTGAAAGCTGGTTGTTTTCTTTGGAAGCGCAGTATTTTTACAGGCCATGCTTCAGCTCAGTAAGAAATTGGTCTGTGGAAAATACCGCTGCAAACTCCTTATGGATAGTGCCGATTGTAATATCATGAACGGTTGTGGCGTCAATATATTGACCATTGTGATCATATAATCCAAAGGCAGCCGACGCATCAGAAATAAGGATGGTTTCAAAGCCAAGGTTCGAGCTCATCCGGACGCTGGTAGAAACACAATGAGGGGTTGTCAGCCCTGTAACAATAACTTTTTCGACGTGGCAATCATGCAGGTGCTTTTCGAGATCAGTCCCAATAAAGGCGCTATTTACCTGTTTCTTAATGATTTTCTCGTTTTCCTGCGGTTTTACGATGTCTTTAATCTTGCTGCCAGCCCCTGAATGGTAAAAAAGGGAATGAGGGTTTTCGGAAATATGCTGAATGAAGATGACTTCATCTCCCTGGCTCCTCCACTGGTCTAATAACGCCTTGATATTCTCTTCAGCTTGGAGGTTATTTCTATGTCCCCAACTGGGATCGTTAAATGCATTCTGGACATCGATGATTAACAATGCCATTTTCATTGACCCACCTCTTTCTTCAAGTATTTAGCCCACCGAGCAATATCGGGTCCCTTTGGCCGTCTTACAAGTTCTCCTGAACAGTTCGGGCATACACCCGCCATAGCAATTGTGCAGTCTTCACAAAACGTACATTCATGAACACATATAAAGGCATTGCCAGACAATCCGTTTTCACATCTCTCACAATGGATCTTCATTTCTAATCCCATCTCCAAACCCCCTTCACTTGGTATACACTCAGTTTAGTTAAAAAGGAAAACCACGAACATCCTTTTCTTAAGGTATTTAACTTGGTACACTTAATAAAAAATGTATTTTTTAAAAAAATTCTTAAAAAATGAAGGTGGAATAGTGGATCCCATTAATCGGCAAATCATAAATGCATTACAATTGGAAGGCAGGCTTTCAATGACAGAGTTAGGGAAGAAAATTTCTATGTCTGTTCCTGCGGTTACAGAGCGGGTGAGGAAGCTCGAGGATCAAGGAGTCATTACAGGATACAGGGCAGTGATCGACAATTCGAAGATTGAAAAGCCGGTCCAGGCATTTATACTAATGAAAACTCACCGGTGCCAAGCATTCAGGGAGTTTTGCAAGGAAAATCCATTGGTAATCGAGTGCCATAGATTAACAGGGGAATACAGTTATTTAGTCAAGATTGTTACAGAGACCTATAAAATGCTGGAAGAATTTATCGACTTATCAATGGAATACGGCGAACCGTATACAATGATGAACCTTTCTTCACCAGTTTTAAACAAAATCATTTGATGGGTCATGTGCCGATTTAACAGGATTTTCGCACCGGATTACAGTGGAAGGGGAGAAAGTATGCAATTAAACGTGCTTGTAAATAAATTAGATACAGAGTTTGATATAGAATCCTTTGGGAAAGATCCAGCTTTCAGCCGATTCATCCCCGAGGTGTATTCAGCATCCAAAGTCGATTGGCCAAGTATCTTTGAGGATGGTTTCACCCAATTGTTCAATGGACTTATGGTGAAGGGTGCTCCTGAGGTGAAAAATATTTTCCTGGCTGTCTTTCCAACTGATCATGTTTTGGAAAGGTTCATCAATGAAAGTGTCCCGGGAGATTTACTCTTCATGCATCATCCTCTGCTTATGGAATGCGGTGATCCCCAAGGGAAGTGGGGCCGTGGATTTGTACCGATCAAAGAAGAATACCTTGAAAAGGTTATGGAGAAACAATTGTCTATATACACTTGTCATGTACCTATGGATTACCATAAACAATTAGGCACAAGTGCTGCAATCGCTGAAGCATTAAATGCCGAAATTGTAGATGGCTTTCTGCCGGATGAAAACGGGAATCCTCTGGTGCTGATTTGTGCGATCAGCCAGACAGACACCTCATCACTTATACAGAAAGCAAAGGATATCTTTGACCTTCCATATGTTGATTTCGAGGGAAAAGACGCAGAGGGTATTGAGAAAATTGCCATCGTAGCAGGGTGCGGAGACAAAGTGGACTGGATGCAGCAAGCAGAACAGAGAGGCGTCCAGGCGTATATAACTGGAGAAATTCATTGTCACATTGATAACGATTACGGAAAAATGAAATATAAAAAAATGCTGGAATTTGCGAAACACACATCCATGTCGCTTATCGGTGTATCGCACTCCGCATCGGAGTATCTCGTTAAGAAGACGTTGATCAAAGAATGGATTGAAAGAGAGTTTCAAGTTCAGCCTGTGTTGATCCCGCAGGAAAAATGGTGGCTTTAAGGAAGGAAATACAGGGCTGCTACGGTAGATTAATGGTAAATGAACGCAATTCACCCTAAGGGAAAATTGCGTCCAGACAGCAACATGAATTTGTCTATCAGATCAATCGTAAATGACATTTTTGCCCTGATCACGAAGCGTTTGTAAAGAGGTCAGCATATGCTTGATTTCTTCATCGGAATGTCTTTCCCAAGATCCCAGTTCGGCAATGATTTTCAAAGGAGATTTTGATCTGTAAGACCTTGTTGGATTTCCAGGAAACCTTTTATCCGTTAAATTGGGATCATTTTCAAAGGTGCCTGATGGTTCTACAATGTAAATTCTTTCTTCTGCTGAAGACCTTGCCAATTCAGCGCCCCATTTGGCAGCTTCCAGTGTGGCAGTGAAATAGATGTAGTTCGATTTTTTGTCCTGGTAATTGGAAAGGCGCTGCGGGTCTAACAGGTCGCCGATTTTCAGTTCTGCTTTAGTTCCATGGAAGAATGGTCCGTTATCCAATACATCTTTCTTGTCATTCATCCTGATACACCTCTGATTCTTTGGGATTATATGTAACAGTATAGGGCAGGAAAGCCAGAAAGAGTAGTCTGTAATTCCCTCTATATTCGTAGTAAAATGAATATAGAGGGAATAATTTTCGATTTGAAATACATATTTATCAACCCATTATTTGGGGTATTCAGCCTGATTTCTCTATTAATGACATAGAGAAATCGGGCTTTTTGTTGTCCAAAGAAAATAGAGGTCCCAGCCAATTATGATTATTAAAGTTTGTTTTCGAATATTTTGCTTTCGGAAAAATCCCAAGTACCGGATTTACCCCTTTTATTCCAAGGTTTTACTCTCAATAAAGCTTTTTTCGTACCTGCTTACCTGGCATTGATACGGCGATTTACATTGACATCACTTGAATTCATATAGAATAGCAAGGAGTTTACGAAAGAGCCTTATAAAAAGAGGCTATTGTTAGTGTATCAACAATAGTGTATGATACATAGTATAAACCATATAGTGTATGACATATAGTGTATAAAGTTGAGGTGGCTGAATGAGTAATTTAATGAATTCATTAACGACAGAGCTGAGGAGAGGAACATTGACATTGGCGGTCTTGAGCCAATTGAGATCCCCACAGTATGGATATTCCCTCGTCCAGTTACTGGAGCACTCGGGTATAACCATCGATCAAAGCACTTTGTATCCGCTGCTCCGCCGTCTGGAAAAACAAGAATTGGTTACGAGCAGCTGGGATACCACTGAAAGCCGGCCGCGCAAGTATTATGTTCTAAGTGATTATGGGATGGAAGTGTTTGTACAATTGAAACAGGAATGGATCAAGAATTCGAAGGAACTTTATGGTTTGTTAAAAGGGGATGAAGAAGATGAACTTGATTGAGGTATATATTCAAGAAGTCACCCGGAGGCTTCCGGAAAAAAGCCGCGCGGATATAGCGCTCGAGCTTCGTTCTACCATTGAGGACGCGCTTCCTGAAGATTACAGCGAGCAGGATGTTAAAGAAGTCCTTGCAAAGCTGGGAAGCCCGGCAGCACTAGCGAATGGGTACCGTGATCAGCCGATGCATCTCATCGGTCCGCGCTACTTCGATGTATATGTGTCGTTATTAAAAATGATATTGCCGATTGCGGCTGTTATTGCCGTGATCTCTATGGCGGCTGAGTACTTTATTGGATACAGCGGGGATGAAGCTGTAATTAATGTTGTTTTGACGATCATGGGTAAAGGAATATGGAACGTCATTGAAGTCGGAATCCAGGTATTCTTCTGGTTAACCATTGTGTTCGCTATAATTGAAAGAATGGATAAAGAAAAAGAACCGCTGCCATTATCAGCAAGCCTGACAAAATGGACACCTGATGATCTGAAAAGCATCCCCTATATCCCAAAGAAAAAAGCAATCAGCAAGTTCGACGTATTTGGAAGTCTCCTATGGACAGCCATTTGGGCAACACTTTATTTCAATGCGGACCACCTGGCAGGTGTATATGAAGGTGGCAGAGATGGCCTGGAATTTGTGATTCCCGCCTTGAATCAGGACATCCTAATGGGATATTGGCCGATCGTTATCGCAATCATTGCCCTGGAAGCAGGATTCGCTCTGTACAAATTGATCAAAGGGCAATGGACCAAACAAATGGCGGCCGCTAATGCGGCTTTCGAGCTTCTCTCCACCCTGGTTTTCATTATCATCTTACTCAATCCTGATTTATTTAACCAGGACTTCCTAGTGTATATGAGTGATTTGTTTTCCACATCTGCTAAACAAATGGAAACGTGGATTACCAGTGGGGTGATCATTGCGTTTATGGCAAGTGCTGCACTCAACGTATACGAGGTTTTCCGAAAGGCAAGAGGTTAGGTAGAGGGATTGGCTGCTTAAGCTGATTATGTTTCCCCATACACTATTTTACTAAATCATAGCCATACAAAAGGAGCGCGCTGATTACTCACCGCGCTTTTTTTACATATATATATTGTAAGGATCAGTGAATTTTGGAATAATTGGTATAAAGTAAATGAATGGAAAAAGGGATGACCAACACCAATATTAGGAGGGATTCGCTTATGTGGTGGTTTGTGGTATTAATTGGAGGGATAATATTATTCTCTTTATTCATTGATTGGAGACGAAGGAAAAATAACAATAATCCTCCTATTCCAACCGACCCCAACAACAAACCTGGTGACAGTTCGAACTACACGATGGGGGATAACAACTATACAAATGGAGGCGGCGGTTAAATAAGTTCTGGTTTGAAAAAGTGATCCAGCTGGCACTCGAAACAAGGAGGGGGGATTACAATTAAAAGGACAGCGATGATTCTTGGAATGAGCAGCGGAATTGCCAGCTTAGCTTTATGGCTGCTCTTCAGCTTTCATAACCCCTATTCAACTGTCACGGATATTGGACCAATGTTCATCACTTTCTTTATGCTGTGTCTTCCAGGCGCTCTAGCCATCGCGGCTTCAATCAAAAGGAAACCAAAGTGGCTGTTCCTGTCGTTTATATGGTCATTGCCACTCAGTCTTTATTTAGTCTTAACACCTGGTGTGTTTGCTCTGTTTGGTGTAACGAGTATTATGTATTTGATGGGGTTTATTTTAATGGGAAACAAGAAAGGGATGAGGAAGAATCACATTGGATAAAGGCAGCGAGGTTATTCTTCAGTTGAAGGATAGAAGAATATTTGTAAAAACAATAGGAGAAGGAGAAGCAATCATCTTTCTTCACGGGGGACCTGGCAGCAGCCATCAGTTCTTCCTGCCCCATGTCCTGCCATTATCACAACATTATAAACTTGTTTTATATGACCAGAATGGGTGCGGCAGGTCAGGAAGTTTAAGAGACAACGCGTATTCCATGCAGGATGAAGTCGCCACTTTGGAAATGCTCAGGCAAGAGCTTCAGTTAGAAAAGCTGAACCTGTTTGGGGAGTCCTGGGGTTCAATACTTGCCTTACTTTATGCCGCTGCCCACCCGAAAAATGTAAATAAACTATTGTTAACTGCTGCAATAGGAGTGGATTCCAAAGGATATATAGAATTTCAAAAGCAGTTACTTTCCAGAATGAAGCTGGTGGACAAAATAAAGCTTTTCCTCGTCGATGAAAAAATAAAAAAAGGAAAAGCAAGTATGGAAGCAATGCTGAAAATCCTAGATCCTTATTATGTTTATTCAAAAGATGCTTTGCAGAATAAAGTTCAAACACCTGTAAATAAAGTTGTCAACGATCGAATTGGAACGGATATCAACAATCATTATGATTTAACTCCTGCATTACAAAGGTTATCCTCGATCCCTATTTTAACAGTGCAGGGAGACCATGATATTTTAACTCCGGCGAAAATAAAGGAACTGCTGACAGATCTTGTTCCTGATGCACGTTTAATGAAAATAGAAAATTGCGGTCATTGGACAGTTATTGAAAAACCCATAGAAATGAACAAAATCGCTTATGATTTCTTCGGTGATGGACCAGTTTAAACGACTTCATTATTATTAAATATCGTGGTTTGGAAGAATGAACAAATCATTGAATAAGCTAAGGAATGTATTGATTTTGACAAGCTTTTATTTTTTGCTGTCATTTTCCTGGGGCATACTTGCGGGCAATGGGGAGATCATTCCCTTTATCCAACTGATAAATGCGGGAACTTTTAGTTTCCTGGGACTGTTAATACATCAAAAATACATAACCAGATAGCCTATTTTGAAAATCCCGGAAAGTGGGTTACATATATGAAAGTAGTGTTTCGTGTTTCAGCAAGCGTCCTTGCTTTAATCATTTGTTTGGCAGCCATTGATTTCTTTGTGGACGGATTAGTGAAATATATATTGTGGAGTGTTGTATCTGCATTCATCCTGGCCTTCAACCGCGCTAAGAATCGTGAACTTAAGAAAATGTAAAAAATTATATTTCAAACTTATTTTACAAAAAGCTGTTTTCGCATATAGTTGCTTTTGGAAAAAGCCCAAGTGCCGGATTTTTCCCCTGATTGCAAGGTGTTCCTCTCGAAAAGAAAGAGCAGTTCTTTTCTTACCTGCTTACCGGAATATTTAAAGAGATTTACCAAGTTATTATTTGAAACCATATTAAATAGCAACAAAATTTATAAAAAGCCTTACAAAAAATAAAATGGAGAAATGAACGATGTGGAAAGAATTTGTCACTGCCATTTCAAATGAATATCACTTTGGAAATCCAGCTTCAAAAACAGATGTTACTCAATTGCAAGTAGAGTTAAATGTTGAATTGACAAAGGAACTAGTTGGTTTATTTAGTGAAACAAATGGGATTTTCGATTATTATCATTGTCCTTTGATCTGGTCAGCGAAGCAAGTGTTAGAAGATAATCTGTTTTTTAGGAACTTTGAAGAATACCAGGACCTCTATATGCCTTTTGATAACCTCTTGTTTTTCTCAGATGCAGGCAATGGTGATTTATTTTGTTATGCTATAACCAAAAATGGAACGATTGAAAAAACCGATATATACGTTTGGAATCACGAGGATGATAGTCGAATTTGGGTAGCATCCTCTTTACAAGATTATATTGAGGGCTGGCTTACAGGCAGGATATCAGTTTGATCAATGTTTCAATTCTTCCAGGATAGAAAAAAATTAATCTTATTTAAAATATTCATTGGGTGAGTCAATTGATGCCATAATTTTAAGGTGAGGGAGTAAATTGAATATACTTAAGAGTAATGGATCAGAATTCATTGAGTTTATTAGTATACAAGAAGAAGAACTGCTAAGTTACCATCCACTCGCGGGTTCATTTGCTGTGCTAAAGTGTGATGGCAAGTATTTAATGTGTTATAACGTGTGGCGAAAACAATGGGAATTACCAGCTGGAGGCAGAGAAAACAATGAAACCCCGAAGGAATGTGCAATCAGGGAACTCTATGAAGAAACGGGACAAATTGTAACAGACCTGAAATTCAGAGGGCTATTAAAGACCAAGAAAACTGAGGATGAAGAAATTAGATATAACCCCGTATACTCTTCAATAACAAGTAAGCTCCAGCCGTTTATAGAGAATAATGAGACTTCCAAAATAATGTTATGGGATCTAAAAGAGATAATCGGCACAATTGATATGGTGGATATTAAGATTTTGGAATTTATCTAAACGTTAAATTACTGAGTATCAACTAGTCATCTAACCAAAGAAGAGAGTGTACATAGGCCATCTGGACAAGTGTTTTAAATATACAGATAATTGCGTAGGGTATTTTGCGGTTATGAAAAATGACTAGCGGAGATGTTACGAGGAAAATCCTGATTAGGCTGCCATATAAGGCGGCTTTTTTATTCTGTAAATAAAGAAATCCACGGAAAATTATGTTAATGTGATTAGATGAAGAAAACTTAAAAAAGTTATCAGTAAGCAGTTTTGGTATAGGGGGAATTGGATGGAGAAACAAATCAGAAAGATAGCCGGGAACGATTACGAGAAGTTTAGCAAGCTAGCCAATTCAGCATTTCAAGGTTTGAATGCTGAAAAATGGCTGGAAAAACACATTGAAGAAACAACCAGGGAGCATTTATTTGGTGTGTTCAAAGGCGAAGAAGTGATAGCGGGAATGAGAACGTTTGATTTTGAAGTGAATTATCATTCTACCCCGATCAATGCCGGCGGAGTCGGTATGCTGGCCGTTGATATGCTGCATAAAAGAGAAAGAAGTGCTTATCAACTGCTGCAGCATTTTCTTCGGATGAATGAAGAAGCAGATACCAATCTTGCCATGCTGTACCCATTTAAAGTGGGTTTTTATAAGAAAATGGGGTTTGGGATCGGGACTAGGAATTATCAATTTTACATAAATCCAGGTGAATTTCCTGATTACAAAGAAAAGCGCCACTTGGTTGAATTAGGTGTTGAAGACAGAGAAAGGGTTCTGGATTGTTACAATAGGGTCTACTCCCGAACACATGGAATGACGAAAAGATTCCCTTTTGAAAGGGAATTGAACAGGCCATTTTGGTTTGGGAGGGTGATTGGTTATGTTGACGAGGGAGAAGTGAAAGGCTATTTTGTGTACAGCATCGAAGAAAAAGATTTATATATTCATGAACTTTTCTTTGAATCCCCAAAGGTAATAAGAGAAATTTCAACCTTTCTGAACAGCCAGTCAGACCAAATCAAACGTGTGATTATAAACTCTAATTCCGAAGAGCTTTTACATTTTGTAAACTCTCCAGAAAGCGGCGAAACGGGCATGGTTGACTTTCCTTCCGCCACTGATAATAAACATGCAGCAAATGCAGGCATCGGGGTCATGTACAGGATCATCAATAGTGTCAACTTCTTCAAAGACCTTCAAGAGAAGAATCATCAATTCAATTTTCGAGCTGCACTATCCGTGAAATTTTCCATTCAAGATCGTTTCTATCCGTCGAATTCTTTTCCATTTACAGCCGTCTTTGAAAATGGGAAAATAGTCGAGTTAAATGAAAACGGTTCTTATGATGTGGAAATAAAAATGGATATATCTGAATTTTCTTCAATGGTGATGGGAGTGGAAAATGCTGAATTCTTTCTAAGATGGGGACTGATGGAAATCTCGGATGAACGATACAGCAGGGAGATTAATTCCCTCTTTTCTACGGATCGAAAGCCTGTCGTTGTGAAAGCATTTTGATGATGGGGATGCAGAAATTCAATGACAGCCTTACTTAGGAAGTGAATTGAAACCTTTTGTATGGGTTTTCGTAAGAAAGGAAAGGAGGGAATTCCATGACAGGTAATACGACATTTTTTTTAATAGGTGCATTTCTTTTATTATTTCTTCTACCATTTTTTGTACTGAGAGATATGAAAAACGGGAAGAAGCCTGCGGACATATTCACTTCCAATATCATGTTGTTTGTATTGTTTCTGGTATCGGTAGGAGAGGTTCTGAGGTCGATTCTTTCCAGTGAGGCAATGGTTCATTTTAATCAAACACTCTTTTTGTTCATTATCATCTTTGTTGTTTCTCCTCTGTTATTCATCCTGTTCTATCACCTGAGAAGCGATATGAAGAAGTGGCGGAATCCAGAAGAGTATAAGTACTATTGGGTCTACAAATTCAGATACATATTCATTACTGTCTTGGCCATTGTATTTGCGGGAGCATTGTACCGGTTCTATCTTATTTATGAAATAGTATTCGGGTGAAGCCGGAGATGTGGATTGGCAGGAGAGTGGGTGTTCCTGGGTCAACTCACATACAAAAGAGGAGGGTGATGGTGTGTACGGAGGCGGATATATGCCAGGCTGGTTCCTGATCGGAGTGCTGTGCGCAGTCATCATATTTGCGGTAGTCATTTATAGGATGAGCAGCGGGAAGGTAGAGATGACACCACGAATATCTGATCGTCTGGAGAGAAAAGGGTTTTATTCTGAAAACCCAGTCAAGATCATGACAAGACCTGTTGAAGTTATCGATATAAAGACGAATTATATTGGAGAGCTGAAAAGGGAATTTGATTCAGTTTTTCAAAAAATGGTTTCTCTGATTCTGCCAGACTACTTTGTTAGAATTAAGGGAACGGACAGCCAGGGCAGGATGGTTGTACTAGTAGAAAAAGATAGAGGAAGAAAAGGATTGACTGGGAGCAGCTGGAATGTACGGATTAGTTCACCTGGATGCAACGACCAATTTGTCATTGATGGAGAGAGCAAGAGCTTCAAAGATTCGGTTGCTTCCTTCACTTTCCAAGGAGCCCCAATAAAGGTGACGAAGCAATATGGAGAGAATGCTTACCATTTTTTCAAGGGAGATATAGAAGAAGCAAAGGTCTCAGTCATCGGTAAATTACCGCCAAGAAGGATATTTATTGATGGCAGTGCTGGAGAATTGCCATTGCTGTTAACTGCCTCCATTATTGAAGCTTTAAAATTATATAAACCTTAAGAAATAATTTACTGCTGAAGAAGGAGTGATACTGATTGAAGACAGGGTGGGAAAGAAGCAAACCGCTTATTCATCCGGACTATCATACAATTACTAAAATGCTGCAGGATTTTCTTAAAGGAACAAAGATCGCAAAGATTGAGATTCTTGGCGGCGGCCTCAGTAATTCTAATTTAAAAATCATCCTCGAAAATGAAGAGACGGTTGTTCTGCGTATCTATAATGACGTTGGATCAAAAGCAAAAATCGAAAAGAATGTATTGGAACGTGCTGCAAACATTTTGCCAGTGCCCCGCGTCCTTTATCATGATTTTACACTGTCGCATATTCAGTATCCTTTTATAATTTTGAATTGGGTGAAAGGTTTTCAGTTATCAGAGCTGTTTTTAACTGGAGATGAATCATCAATATCAAATGCAGGAAGTGAAATTGGAAAACATTTAGCCAAAATGCATTCCATCCGATTTACCTCTCCAGGTTTCTTTGATGAACACCTCAATATCCAGAAGTTTGAGATAACAGGGTCCCCGGCATTCCTCAATCTTATCAATGAAATTATCAATGAAAGGCCAGTGCATGATAATTTAGGGACAGAGATGATCAGCAGCATTAAGAAATTCACATCCGGCCAAGCTCATTTAGTGGACGACATAGGAAATCAATCTTCTTTAATACATAGCGATTTTAATCCATTGAATATACTTATTCAAAAAGAAGGAAGCAGCATTAACATTACGGGGATATTGGACTGGGAGTTTTCGTTCAGTAATTCGCCGTTGATTGATATCGGGAATATGCTTCGGTATGAGAATATCCAAGAGTCCTCATTCATAGAACCCTTTATCGTAAGCTATCTTGCTAATGGAGGTGTCTTACCTGAGAAGTGGCTGCAGAAAGCAAAATTATTGGACAGCATAGCACTATTGGATCTGGTTAACAAAAGTGATTGTGGAGAGGTTCGCTTGCGGGATATCAAAGGCCTCCTGAACAAGACGATGCTGGAGTGGGAATTATATTCCAGTGTTCAAGCAGCCATTAAATAGGTTTGTGCCTAAAGGATTTTGCCATTCAAAAAGAGAACTAATAGAAAGAAGTGAGTTTTCCTAAAGGAGTGAGCAGGGCATGTTTAGTCAAGTCGGTCAAATCATGCTGTATGTCAATGATCAGGATGAAACAGTGAAATTCTGGACAGAGAAATTAGGTTTTACGGTGATAGCTGAAGAGAGTAACAGCCATGGAATGAGATGGATTGAAATCGCTCCATCAGGAAGCGCAGAAACCAGCATCATCCTCCACGACAGGGACTTTATTTCCAAAATGTCACCTGAGTTAAATCTGGGAACTCCTTCTTTAATGTTTTTCACTGAAAATCTCGAGCAATTGCGCAAAGACCTATCATCCAAAAATGTTACAGTCGGAGAAATCGTAAATATGCCGTCCGGCCAGGTATTTAACTTCGCAGACAATGAAGAAAACTACTTTGCGGTGATGGAAAAGAAGTGAATCACTTGATTCTGCCGTTTCTTGAATCAGAAATGGTTTTGTTTATTAAAATGGCTTTTTCCTCTATCGTCAATGAGTGTTTCAAAGTAAAACGAGAGCAGGGTGTCATATGGAGTATCCATGAGACACCTTTTTCTATGTCCATAAAAAGGAAATGGATGTTAAAATGGTCAGTATACGTTATCAAGGGGGAAGGAAAGTGGAATTACACATCAGGGAAGCTGTAAAGAACGATTATGAGGCGGTACATAGAATACAAAAGCAAGTGCATGAAATGCATACAATGGAAAGGCCAGATCATTATAAAATGGCCGATATCACGTTGGACAAAAATTATTTTAATAACTTGATAGATGGCGAAAGTACGAAGGTATTCTTACTTGAGGAAGATCAGACGGTTGCATATACCATCCTGACGATTAAAAACACAGAAAAGAGACCGATTCTTGTTCATAGGAAGGTCATCTATATGGACGATTTTGGGGTGGACATCAACTATAGAGGAAGGGGTCTGGGTAAACTTTTTTTTGAAAAAATAGTCGAGTTCGCACAAAAGGAAAAGGCAGACTCCTTGGAATTGAGCGTGTGGGAATTTAATGAGGGTGCCATAAAATTCTATGAATCCATGAATTTAAGAACGAAGAGCAGACGGATGGAAATTGATTTATAAGTCATTTTCAAGTTGCAGGACAATCACATATGGAATTATATTAATCTTTTTTTAGTAAAAGGTATAATTCTTCCCTTCTTATTCGTTATACATAGTGAGTGAACTAAAGGAGGAAAATATGGATAAATTACAAGGAAATGATATGGTCTCACTATCAGAAAAGAATCGTGAATTAATGGGAGAGTTCAATCAGATCATCAATGAATATAAGGGAGAGTTATGGAGGTATTGCAGGTATTTAACAGGATCTCCTTGGGATGGCGAGGATCTTTTTCAGGAAACGATCATCAAAGCGTTTGGCAGCATTTATCAGCGCTGGCATCCCACAAACCCTAAGTCTTATCTCTACAGGATCGCGACCACAACCTGGATTGATCACTGCCGTAAACAAAAGCGGTTTGTCGGTACTCTGGAAGAAGAGAATATTCCAGTCGAAGATTTCTCGCATAGCTTCGATGCAGAAGAAGCATTAGAATATCTTATGGAACTATTCAATCCGAGGCAAATAGCTGTATTCCTGCTGAAAGAGGTCTTTACTTTTACAGCAAAGGAAGTGGCGGATATGGTCCGCACAACACCCGGCGCCGTCTATGCTACCGTAAGGAGGATGCACACCCGATTATCTGACAATCCGATGAAGGAAAAATCGGATCGTGCCGCTGTGGAAAACACGACAACAAACAAAGTCATCCAGTCCTATCTGAAAGCGCTGAATGAGGGCAATGTAAATAAGGTTCTCGAACTCATGAGCGAACCTGCGCATAATGAGGCGTCGATGGGCTTTCAGGAATTTTCAAAAGAAGAAATGCAATCGGGTTCTATGCGTTATGGCCTTCCCGGCTTCCGTGCTGAGGAACATTTGCTATGGGGGAAAAAGGTCATCGTGGTTTTCCATGATGGAGAAAACGGGCCGGCGATTCATGACATCCAGTATCAAGAGGTTGAGAACGAGAAGATTGTTCTTCATCGCAGTTACTACTTCTGCCGGGAATTTATTGTTGCTGCATTTGAAGAATTAAAGATTCCGCCGCAACTGGATAAACCGGTGGTTGATTGGAAATAAGGAATTTTGAAAGGGCTTGTCCTGGAAAGGGCAAGTCCTGTTATTGATCTGTTTGTAGAGAGAGGTGAAAGCATGATAATGAAATTTCTGAAATTCAATTTAAAGTTATTGCCAGCGTATGTATTTTTAACTCTAGTTTTCATATCAGGTATAGTCTTAACTGCCGATAAGGAAACATATACACAGGATATGGCAGCGGTAATAGCGCAAATTACTGTGGTTCTCCTCATTCCAAACATCATTTATCTCATTAAAAATAGAAAGAAAAGCGGGATTTTCATTGCCTTCTTAGTTATAGTGCCGATTATCCCTCTTCCATTCATCATCATAGCAGGGTTCTTAAGAATTTGAGGAAAAAACCTGATTCTCTTTCTTCTAAGTACAATTACACCATTGAGCGTCTATGCCCACACCGATTGTCTAATTTACGGAATCGACCCCGTCATTGAGCGTCTATGCCCACACCGATTGTTAAATTTACGGAATCGACCTCATTGAACCTCTATGACGAAATCGATTGTTTTAATTTCTGAATCGCCCCCGTCATTGAGCGTGTATGCCCACACCGATTGTCTAATTTACGGAATCGACCCCGTCATTGAACCCCTATGACGACATCGATTGTATAATTTTTGGAATCGACCCCGTCATTGAGTGTCTATGCCCACACCGATTGTCTAATTTACGAAATCGACCCCGTCATTGAGCGTCTATACCCACATCGATTGTCTATTTTTCGAAATCGCCCCCATCATTGAGCGTCTATGCCCACACCGATTGTCTAATTTACGGAATCGACCCCGTCATTGAGCGTCTATGCCCACACCGATTGTCTAATTTACGGAATCGACCCCGTCATTGAACCCCTATGACGACATCGATTGTATAATTTTTGGAATCGCCCCCGTCATTGAGTGTCTATGCCCACGCCGATCGTCTAATTTACGAAATCGACCCCGTCATTGAGCGTCTATACCCACATCGATTGTCTATTTTTCGGAATCGCCCCCATCATTGAGTGTCTATGCCCACACCGATTGTCTAATTTTCATAATCGCCCCCCTCATTGAACCCCTATGACGACACCGATTGTCTTTATTTTAGAAACGACAACCTCAAAAATCCTCAATAACCCCATAGGTTCTCTAGTTCCCGGAATCCACCACGACAAAGAGCCTCTCTCACATTTTCAACCATTCAGAACTGGTATCTTTCAAGTTTATTCTCATTAATCTTTAAATAATGAAACCTTTTTTATCCATTTTCGTAAATATTATTATTTACATCATGTAATGGGAGGTTTTGATCGTGGATTACGGTTTATTAGCTATTGGCGTCGCTCTTTTGCTTGTTTCGTACCTGGTAGCCGTGAAGAAGCAAACATGGTTGTTAGCTGGATTCAATGAAAAAAACATCAAGAACAAATCATTATTGGGAAACGTGGCAGGAGGATTATTTTTTCTGCCTTTAGGATTGATTGGTTATCCATAGTTTCATTGATTATGCTTATGAAAGCACAGTTCTTCTTGTTGCTATGTTGAGTTTGTTAGCCATTACGTATATTTATATAAATAGAAAATTGATGAACTAGAATCCATTATTGAATGGTAAGCAGAGCACTGAAACGAAGAATTACAAGTATATAATGAAAAAGGGAAGGATATGGGGGAGAAGGCTTTATGCATATTGAACAAGTCAGTCATTCTAAGCTTAATGAATACGCAAGAGTCTCTATAGCCTATGAAATAAAAACCGTACTGGAGATTTGCCCCATAGATAATGGGTTGGGGGGGCTTCAGCAGGTTGAGAAAACATGCACTCCTTACGTAAAAGACTATGATCTATTGCCTGATTGCCACCCTCTTAATTGGAAAGACCAGTTTGAACTGGATACCTGGGGGATTTTCATCGCAGTTGAGAACGGTATGCTTGTTGGCGGGGCTGCCGCTGCGCCTGAAATGGAAGGCTTCAAAAAAGACTCGGCCGTGTTATGGGATTTGCGTGTTCATCCTGACGCCAGAAAAAAGGGAATCGGAAGGAAACTGCTGGAAGCAATAATCCATTGGTCCAAGGAACGTGGCTGTAAAACTTTGTCGGTGGAAACTCAAAACGTGAATACACCTGCATGTAGATTCTACTCTGCCAATGGATTTGTTTTAGGAACCATTGATCAACAGGGGTACAGCCAAACCAACGTCGAAAATGAGACAAAGTTGATTTGGTCCAAGCATCTGGAGGGTTAGTGTGTAATACAGCTCCAAATAATTAAAGGGAAATCATCAGCTGTTTTCCCTCTCTTTTAATCAGTTTACAGAGCACCCAAAAGTGTATATTCTGCGAAACTGGAAGGAGATATAAAACCAATATATGTTAAAATAGGACCAGCAAAACATACAGGGGGTGATACAATGAAAAGGATGCGATTTGAACCACCAACTAATCATTACGATCATAAATTAGAAGCAGTGGATGAGCAGATTTGCCAGTTAATTCATAAGCGAAAGGAAATTTCCAATAACAATTCTGGCTTTCCGACGAAAGAGCTCATATTGAAGTGGTCCAAGAAATATAACTTTTATGAAGACTTTTTGAATAGTACATTTTCTCATTTTTTTCATGAAGAGGTATATAAGCCAGTTGTTGAACCTAGAGGTTTCCAGAAGAATGTCCCTGTTTTGAAATCATTTGAAACAGATGGGACATTTTATACCGTCACCTTTGTCAGGCAGTACCGAAATGCAAGTATTGTCCATTTTACCATGGACAAAGAAGACTCAGAACAAGGTCACCGTGATTTTGAGGATCATTCTTATTTTGACCTCTCCATCAGTGGTGGAAAGACTGACTATGATTGCCGGAATAATTTTGGCGGGGGGTCTGGAACGCATCATTCCTTTACATATACTGTATCTCCGGCTTTGCCCGAGAATCTTTCAGACATTACGTTCATCTTTCAAGAACTCAAATTACCATTCCAAAAACCTACGGGGGTTGAATTTGAGATTTGCTTAGGCAAGTAAATATTCACTAGAAGAAACCCTCCTTCAGGAAAGGGGTAATGCGGATGAATCCTGACAAACAAGAAAGAAAACAAAAACTTAGGAAAGTACAGAGCTTGTATAGAAAGAATAAGTACCATTATAAAGAGAAAGAATATAAGGTTGGAACATGGGGATCCATCATCGTATTGATATGTGTAGTTTTATTTTTCTTTCTCTTTATTATGAGTATGCTGTTTGATATGGGTGTACAGCTCCCGGATATATTCGGGATATAAACGAATGATGATGGTTCTCGCTGATTAGGCTGATGAAGCCTCAAGATTTATTAGTTGTTGCGAGAAGTTCGGATATATAAAGCAGGGAGTGTCTTATTTTGAAAAAATTATTCAATCTGGCTGCGGCCATTCTTTTAATTACAGCCTTGGCCGGGTGCTTTGGGGAAGATTACGATGTTGGTGTTCCCACTGCATTTTTACAAGTGGAAGTGGGGATGCAGAGCCAGCGGACACAATTAGCGGAAGCGGCTGTTGATTGGAGTTCTTCCAGCGGCGATGTAAAGAAGGAAATTGAAGAAGATCATTTAGAAGAATATGGTTTATCACAGGAAAAGACCATTACAGTGTTTACTAACCAAAAAGGTTTTTTGGACTTTGAAGAGAATGAGGAAAATGGAGGAGATATCTGGACGGATCCAACGATAACGGCTGCCCTTTGGAATAACGGTGAGCAGATCGACCTCGAATTGAATGATAGCAGAGAATTTCAATTCCCGGACATGGAGGGGAATTTTGTACTGGAAGTTAATTTCATTGATTCCACGAACGAAGCGCAGTATGCCGGGAACATATTAATCAAAGAAAGACCCGAGCAAACCTTTGATGAGTCTGGTGATCTCCCTGATTTCACCATTATGGAAATGCCCTCGATACAAAAGGGAGATACAGGACTTAATGGTATGAATATTGACTTTAGTTATACCGAAGTCTGCTGGAACAATTGTGAAAACAACAATCTGTATAACCACCCTGAAATGCATTCAGCCGATGTTGAAATAGGTGACAAGATATCGATCGATTGGCATACGATGAATCCGAAACCTGACGAAATAAATTTACTTCAAATCAATACAGAAAACTATGAAGTGATAAAAACGAAAAGGCTGGATAGGGAGAATACTCCTTTTGATATGGAAGTTGATGAAGAAACGATTGATCAGCAATTTGCCGTTGAGTTCCTGTGGAAAAAAGGTAATGAATTGAAGGGAAGAAGCATGTTGGATTTCCGGTTGGAATGATGATTATAGAACAAGAAGACTCGTCAAGTTGACGAGCCTTTTTGTATTCAAGTCAGAGATGGAACACTTCAGAAATTGTTATCTATAAGCATTTATCTTTTGCTTTTTTGCAAAACCTTTTCAAGTAGTGCCTTTATGAGAATTGCTTTGAGAATATAGATTGGTACTGAATAGGAATATTCCCAGTTGGTCAGTTCGTAAATATTGATTTTGACAAAGAATGGTTCAGCTATGTAGGAATTAAAAAGTGACATAATCAAATTAGCAGCAATGAACGGTTTCCATCTTGTGAAATATTGATATATCAGCATGTGCATAACTGGAAGGACGCTTATATCTATCGGGTTAAGCCGGGGAACAATGTTAACTAGTTTAATTGGGTAATTCCACAAATCCAATTCACTGCCGATATCATCCAAATAAATGATAAGGATTGATAATAATACACCAAAAAGCCAAATTTGTTTAATCCTTGATTTATCTACAAGGAACCACCAGACAATCCAGGGCAATACCAACAAGCTTAATAAGAACCACCATTGGGGAGTTAGGAAATCTTCATGAACAAAGTTTTCCAGCCTCATATCGGTCAGAAGGTTATCAACTTTATTAATATCTTCCTTTGTTGGGTAACCCATGAATATCACTCCCCTTTACTTCTATAATCTATTCTGTTCCAAAAAGAGTCATTCTATTAGCTCTTGAAGAAAAACATGCAAGAACCAGAAGCAGTCAAAATGAGATACACTGCAGTAAAAAGTCTCTTCAAAATAAACTAAAGACTCACCAAATCTGGCAAGTCTTTTCGTAGTTACCTCTTAAAATTCTTCATAAACAGCAGGATCCTGGTCGTTGAGCCGGCCATCTTCCCTGGAAAGCCCCGCAATTGTCTCCATGTCTTCTTTTTCTAATGAAAAGTCGAAGATGGACAGGTTCTCCAGCTGCCGTGCAGGGGAGGATGACTTGGGAATCGATACGGCTCCCAGTTGATAGTGCCACCGCAGAACCACCTGGGAAATACTTTTATCATATTTCAAAGCGAGTTCTTTTAAAGTTTCGTTTTGGAATACCTCTGAAGCACGATAAAGGGGGCTCCATGACTCTGTCACGATACCATTTTCCTCGTGCCACTTTCGCTGTTCCTCCTGATTGAAGAAAGGATGAAGTTCAATCTGATTGATGCTTGGCATGACCCCGGTTTCTTCTTCCAGGCGTTTAAGGTGCTCCGGCAGGAAGTTGCTGACGCCGATTGAGCGGACCAGACCCCATTTCTTCGCATCGATTAACGCCTGCCAGGCATCTACGTATTGCTCCCTCTTAGGGTTTGGCCAGTGAATGATATATAAATCATAATAATCAAGGTTTGCCCTGTAAAGTGATTCCTGGATGGTGGTGACCGCGTCATCATATCCATGGTATCTGCCTGGGAGCTTGGAAGTGATCTTCAACTGTTCACGCGGGACGGAGGTGCGGCGGACCGCTTCTCCCACTGTCCCTTCATTTTCATAATTGTAGGCTGAATCAATCAAACGGTAACCGTTATTGATGGCGTGCTGGATGGACGCTGCACCTTGGTTCCCTTTCAATTTGTATGTACCGAGACCCATAACAGGGATGCGGTTTCCATCATTCAATGTAATTTCCGGAACTTGTATGGACATTTATTCATCACTCCTTTTGAATTGTATTTTACTGGATTGACGTCCGCGATGCCGGGATCTTGCTCATGGACAGGCAGCGGCTGCTGGTATTTTATCTGCAATTATGGCGATTTATCTTCCTGGCGACAAAATCCTGCACCACTCAGAGTAATGACGAAAGGTGGTTAGCACGAAGGAGTTTGGAAGCAGCACCGCATCTTTTTTTACATCACCTGTCCACGTCACTCATCAGCTATTTATGATACTTACAATTTTCTCCCGTGCATCCTTGGCTTCCGGAAAGGGCATCACGACAAATACATGATTCATTTTTGGATATATGAATGTTTGGTGTTCAATTCCGTCATTGGTCAATTTTGCAGCAAACTTAAGGGCATCTGGATATAGCCCTTCATGAGTCCCGACAAAATGAGTGATTTTACCCAAGCCGGTAAGATCACCGTAGATGGGGCTGATGATAGGGTCATCCAGACGTTTATCCGCTGCCCATTTTTTGGTGATGACTTCCATCCCTCCTGCAGACAGCATGGGGTCCTTGCTTTCATACTCGGGAATACCGGGATTATCAAGGCGCATATCCACGCATGCGGAAAGAAGGATGATGTCCTTTGGCTGCTTAATTCCTTCTATTTTCAATAGCTGAGCGAGACCGAGGGCGATGTTTCCACCAGCTGAGTCTCCCATCAGTGTCACTTGTGCCGCATTTTCCACCTTTGCAATGATATCTTTGTAGATGTTCAACAATTTCGGGTAGGTGTGCTGGTAGTTGAAATGAGGGACCTTCGGGTAGATAGGGGCGACGACTTTGGCATCCAGAGACTGTGCCAATCGATCCATGAACTTCCAATGAAGACTCAACGGCTGGTTGACCCACGCGCCGCCATGGATGTAGAAAATCACTCTTTGATTCGGCGCCTCATGATCATTCAAGGTGAACACCTTGATTTCTTCGATAATTTCTTCTTTAACTTCACTTGCCAGCTTCACTTTTCCGAGGGAGTAGGGCTTATTGTTTTCCAATCCTGTCCGCTGGACGTAGCGGGTAGTATGTTCAACGGTTGAAAACCCTCGTTTTGTGTTGCGGAGGGCTAAGAATTTTTCGAAAAGATAGCTGTGAAGCGACCGCTTTTTATCATGAGTGATCAGCGTCAGGTCTAAATCCCCTTTCTGTTGTACATATAGTTCAATATATTTATTTTACCAAATGATTACCATAACAGATGTAAAAATATTGAAAATTTCGATAATAACTGATAAACTCCTTTAAAAAAGAAATTTCTCCATTGAAGGTCTGAATATGGGACAGACCTCAATAAATTTGTAAAGAACTGTAAGCGTTTACCTGTTCATCAAAGAAGAGGAGATGATGAGTTGGATCAGAATATTATTGAGCAATCAATGACAAAAGCCAGAATTATCATTATCGGAACGGGTTTTGCGGGAATAGCGGCTGCGGTGAGGCTGAAGCAGGAAGGCGAACAGGACCTCATTATACTCGAACGGAAGGGAGATGTAGGAGGGGTATGGCGTGATAACCATTATCCAGGCTGTGCCTGTGATGTGGAATCACATCTCTATTCCTTTTCGTTCGCCCCGAATCCCCAGTGGAGCAGGGTGTTTTCTCCCCAGCCGGAAATCCACAGCTACTTGCAGGACTGTTCGGAGAAATTCGGTCTGAAGCAACACATCCGCTTTCATCATGAAGTCAAGAGGATGGACTGGCAGGAGGACCTGGGAGAATGGCGGATCGAAACGAACCAGAGTATATTCTTCGCCCAGATTGTCATAGGTGCATTTGGCGCGCTCAGCAACCCCTCCATTCCCAAATTGGAAGGGATGGAAAGCTTCAGGGGGGAAATATTTCATTCAGCAGAGTGGCCGAAAGACTTCCAGGCACAAGGAAAAAGGATTGCTGTAATCGGCACGGGGGCTTCCGCCATTCAATTCATTCCGGAAATCCAGCCTGAAGCTGATGCACTGCATGTTTTTCAGCGGACGCCTCCTTGGGTGGTCCCGAGGCTCGACGGACCGATTCCTGAGGAAAAAAAGGAATCCTTTAACCGGTCGCAGCTCCTTCAAAAGATGGAAAGGCTGAAAATTTATGTGCAGCGGGAAGTGAGGGTCATAGCCTTCAGGAATCCCAAATGGATGAAAACCATGGAAAGCATCGCGAGGCACCACCTTCATAAAGCGGTAAAAGATCCTGACTTGAGGGAACAGCTTACACCTGATTACCGGATCGGTTGTAAACGGATCCTGCTTTCCAATTCCTATTATCCCGCATTGGCCCAGGCAAACGTGGAAGTGAACACATCAGGGATTGCAAAGGTCACTGAAGATGCAGTCATAGATTCATCCGGCAGGACCATAGCCGTTGACAGCATCATTTTCGGAACTGGCTTTCAAGTGACGGAGCTGCCTTTTTCAAAGTACATCTATGGCAGGGAAGGGCGGACCCTCAAGGAAGAATGGCAGGGCAGTCCCAAGGCGTATATGGGCACCACCGTTTCCGGATTCCCGAACTTGTTCCTGCTTCAGGGCCCCAACACAGGCCTTGGCCATTCTTCTGTGATTGTGATGATCGAGGCCCAGGTGGAGCATATCCTTAAAACCCTGAAACATATGAAAAAACAGAAGCTGAAAACCATTGAACCCAGACCGGATGCCCAGGAACGATTCATCAAGGAGACTAATCAGTTGATGGAAGGGACGGTCTGGACATCGGGAGGGTGCAACAGCTGGTATCTTGATGAAACCGGCAGGAACTCGACACTTTGGCCAAGCTACACCTTTTCATTTAAAAGAAAAGCAGCTAAGCTGAAACGTAATGATTATGCAGGCAGCAAAGGAATCAATGTAAAGTAAGACCAATAGGTATTGGCTTGGAAACGAACAAATTGAAAGTCTTAATGGAGGGAAATAAATGGCTGAGTTAAATCCGAAAATGAACTATTTTTTAAAGAATTTCCTGCCTGACTATCCGGCAGGCTACACACCATCACTGGAGGATATTCGTTCAAGGGCTCGAGTGAGCTTCGGAGCAGCGGAGCATGTCCATAAAGTGGAAGATAGGACCCTACAAGGACCGGAAAGCCAGCTTCCGATCAGAATTTATACCCCGGAAGGAGACGGTCCCTTTCCTTTGGTCGTCTTCTTCCATGGCGGGGGTTTTGTTTATGGAGATTTAGAGAGTCATGATGCCTTGTGCAGAGGAATAGTCAATGCATCACAGCAAATCGTAGTGGCCATTGAGTATCGTCTGGCTCCCGAGAATCCCTTCCCGGCAGCGGTGCATGACTGCCATGCTGCAGCAAAATGGGTATATGAAAACGCGGATGAATTGAATGGTGATCCTTCCAGGCTTTCGGTGGCGGGAGACAGTGCAGGGGCCAACCTGGCAACCGTTGTCTCTATGCTGGCAAAAGAAAAAGGGGGACTATCGATTAATAAGCAGGTCCTGATTTACCCAGTCACGGATTCCTTCAATCCGGAAAAATATGAATCTTACAGGGAAAATGGCAGGGGGTATTTCCTGACCTTGGAGAACATCGGTCTGTTCAGCAAACTTTATGTTCAAAATGAAGAGTTCGCCCTTCATCCGCATGCTGCCCCGATGAATGCAGAAGATCTAAGTGGGTTGCCGTCTGCCTTAGTGATAACAGCTGAATATGATCCTCTCAGGGACGAAGGTGAAGCTTACGCAGGACGTATGAGGGAAGCAGGCGTGCCTGTAACACTGCGAAGGGAAGAAGGCCAGATTCATGGATTCTTTAACTTCTTCAGCCTGATGGATTCCAAGGAAGATATACAAGAAATCTATGACTCTATTGGTTCATTCCTTAATGGATAGGAAACAACTGTACAGGAGATGAAACAGCAGCGATATTCAGGGCTGCTGTTTGAATTGTAAACGCTTGTTTATACAGGCGTTTATTTATTTGGTGAAGCTTGATCGCAAATGGAAAGGGTGTTGTGGCTGGTGATCGGCCATTTTTTATATACGACTTTAGAGATACAATGGCTGCTGCAATAATATCGACCTAGTGCCTAATGCAGCACTCGCGACACCAAGGTTTGACTTAGTAAAGAGTAGATGCTAAAGTTACCTTACGACCGTTCGGAAGGGAGATGCATGAATGTTAACTGCCAATCAAATTAAAGCTGTTTCTCTGAAGCATTTTGCTCAAAATGGATATGAAGGGGCATCCCTGTCACATATAGCGAATGATGTGGGGATCAAAAAACAATCCATCTATACTCATTTCAAGGGAAAGGATGAGATTTTCCTGGAGCTTTGCAAGGATTCATTCCAGCAGGAGCTTGCAGATGTAATGGAATTCATCAACCGTCATTCTGCTCAGCCTATTAAGGATCTATTGTACGGTTTTCTCAAACTCGGCATTGAAAGATATGAGAAGTATGATTCTACCAGATTCATGATCAGGACTGCCTTTTTTCCACCGCAGCACCTTAATGCTGAGATAATGAAGGATGTATATGGTTACTTGGACAGGTTAGAAGAAATATTCTTCCCGGTTATCAAAGAGGCGGCAGAAAATGGAGAAATCAGCTCTGAGATAGAAGTATATCAGGCAACGTCTGCATTCCTTGGTGTGCTGGACGGCATATATGTTGAAATGTTGTATGGTGGTCCCGAGCGATTGAAGAAGCGGCTGGATGCTTCATGGTACCTTTTTTGGCGGGGATTATCGATTCATTAAGATGGAACAGGAGGGTTTGCGATGAGCCGGAATTGGGCTTATGTTATTGCAGCGGGTGTTATTGAGGTGATGTGGGCGGCAGGGTTGAAGTATTCCTATAATTTCATCACATGGGCAGCAACGCTTTTTCTGATCTACCTGTCTTTTGTCATCCTTATAAAAGCGACCACTAAATTGCCGGTTGCCACTGTTTACGCGGTTTTTACAGGAATAGGGACGGCGGGCACAGCCCTGGTGGAAATCCTGATATTCGGGGAACCATTCAGCTGGTCAAAAGTATTATTCATTCTTCTGCTTTTGACAGGTGTCCTGGGCCTGAAATTGGTTACTGATGACTCCAAAGAGAAAGAGGGTGCTGTGTAAATGGCCTGGGTGTATTTAATTCTGGCTGGTGCTTTTGAAGTCGTTGGCGTAACTGGGATGAATAAAGTCAGCAGGCACAAAGACATGCAATCCTATATTATATTGTTCTTAGGATTCCTTTTGAGCTTTGGCTTTCTTAGTATGGGCATGGAGACTCTGCCTATGGGAATGGCCTATGCAGTGTGGACCGGGATCGGCACTGTGGGCGGGGTAGTGATCGGCATGCTGTTTTATGAAGAATCAAAAGACTGGAAACGAATCTTGTTCATCGGATTCATCCTGACTGCCGTATTGGGATTGAAATTGACATCATGAATTGAGCTGGTTATTAATAAAACAGTGGCAGCATTGCCTCTATTAAACGTAGGATAACAAGACGGGGATGGGAACCTGTTGATTGTCCGGATAACGGAAGGTGAAACGCTTGTCTATGCAGGCGTTTTTTTAAGTAAATCCCTATTAAACTGGATAGGGAAATTTCACTGCAATTTCAGAAGACCAGGCAACACCCCTGCTTTCGTTATGACTGGCCTTCAAAGGGCTCTAATATCATTAGAAGGAAAGTTTACGGCCAGGGTCTTCATTAAGCAGACTAACGGCGTCACTTCCCCTGTATTTGTACATGACCGACCTTACTAAATCTTCATCTGTCATGATGTGAGGGTGGGATAAAGCTAATGTCTCATGCAAACCCTCGGGCATTTTTCTGCCGTCATAAGCACAGACTAGAGTCAGGTCTTTTTCAAGTACCACGTGATCAACTGCCTCTTCGAAAAAGTCGACAATGTGGGATGGGTTTTCCAATGTACCCCATTCCACATTAGTCCAGGTCCGAAAAGGTATATCATTCTTAAAATAAGGGGTTAAAGCTATATTCATCTGTTCATAAATTGCCGGAGGATGATAGCTGCCGCTGGATTGGTAGAACTCATAATTGTTTATCCTGTTGACTTTCTGCATTTGCTTGTCAGTCAACCTCTCTTTTAACAAAACCTCTAATACCATTAGATTTCTTTCACTTTCAATTAAAAGGACAGATTCTCCAGATTCCACTCCATCAACCAAGTAATCCATGACATTCTTCATATAAGAGTCTATTTCTTTGTAACAATAAAGAATGTGAGTGCAAGTGTTGCTATTCACATGCTTACATACATGTTTTGACATTGGGACACCTTCCTTCTCTTACCCTACTACTTCGTGACTCATTGGATAAAACCTTTTAATTTAGGTAAAAGGACTAAATTTAAGGAAATAGGAACCGTTGGGGTTGTCTTCAATAGGATAAAGGACCTTCTTTTCGGATGAATTTCACTAAAGCGGGGATTTTCTTTGTCGATACTTGTAGAATGAAAGAGTAGATGCCAAGAAGGAGGAGGGACAGACCATGGATTTTGCTTTATTATTGTCGATTGCCATAATACCATTGATTATCTCATTATCACTAATGCTCCAATCCAGATCGCCTTTATCCATCGGCTTATCACTATTTTTGCTCATGTTGAGCTTTTGGCAGGTGGAAATTGCCCTGCTATATTCTCATCAAATTTTATCACTGGACACCATAGATAGTTTATTCAGGATCTTCAGGGCAGGACCGATTATGATTATGCCGATCATCTATTTCTTCACCTATTATTTGGTGAGAAATAATCCTGGAATGACATATTATAAAAAGTTCTTTAACCGGAAGCTGTTTTGGACAATGATTTCTTACAGTGTGCTTGTCTATGCAATCAACTTTACCTCTTCCGGTGTTCAATCCTATACATGGATGCCGTCGAGGATGCTCTCACACCCGCATCTTTTACCGGTATATGGTTCATTTCATATTACCTATATCATCAATATTATCTTAGTCTTTGTCCATACGGCTTTCCTGCTGGTGATTTCCTTGAAACTGGGGGATCGTTACTACAGGGCCTTTTATCAAAAGCTTGTGATCGGAGCCGTTTTCATTTTTGTGAATGGCGTAATAAGCGGTTTTGGAACGCTCCCTTTATACATCTCCAGTTTCAATTCCATTCTTGTGGCCGTTGTTTTGTTTCTGGGTTTCTTCCAAATGCAAGCCCAAAATTTGAACCAAGCCAATCAAAGCCTGGCCAAGCAGAGCAGTTTGCTCGAAGAAATCATGAAAAACAATCCGAACTTCATAACCGTTCTCAACAAGGATAATCGGATCATTAAAATGAATGATGCAATGGAGTCCCTGCTCGCCTGCGGGAAGGAAGAGGTAGTGGGACAGGATTTTGATAGGATGAAAATGGCCCCCTTCAACCTTGAAATACAGGAAGGGGAGACGGTGCGCATCAACTGCCGGGACGGAGAGAACAAGTATGTTCAGTGGGGCTCCAAAGTGTTGAATCAATTTGACGAAGAGTCATATACTCTATACTTCGGGGTCGACTTGACCAATCAAAAAATGAATGAGCAGCTGCAGCTTTCTTCGGAAAAATCTAAAGTGATTGGCGAGCTGTCAGCAAGTATCGCCCATGAAATCCGCAATCCTTTGACGACCATCCGCGGATTCATCCAGGTTTTGAAAGAGAGAAACAATGAACCTCAATATGAAAAAATCATTTTAGAAGAAATCGACCGAATCGATGAGGTGCTGAAAGAGATGCTGCTTTTGGCAAGGCCGGAGGCACAGCCCCAAGCTGAAAAAGGCATAATGAAGATTGATGTCCACAAGGAGCTCTGCAACATCAAAATCCTCTTTAATGCCGTGGCAGCTGAACAGAATAAAGAATTGATCCTTGTTAACCGACTGGACAATGACCGGCTGGCTGTATTCAATCCTTCCCACTTCAAACAAGTCATGTTGAATATCTTAAAAAATAGTTTTGAGGCAACGGCTGATAAGGGTAAGATAAAAATAAAGCTGGATGAAACAGACGGAAACATCCGGATCCGGATCATTGATAACGGGAAAGGGATTTCAAAAGACAGACTAATGAGGATCGGGGAGCCGTACTATACGAATAAAGAAAAAGGAACGGGAATCGGCTTGACCATTTGCTTCAAATTGATCAATGATTATTCAGGGGTCATGAGGGTCTTTAGTAAAGTTGGATGGGGAACAATTACAACTATCCTGTTAAAACCCGCATCTCCTGAGGAAGAAAAGGAAGCTGAGAGTAAGAGTTTACAGGTTTAATAATAATAGACTGAAAAGGGGAGAGCTTTGAATGGCTCATGTTTTCTCAATAGAAAGGATAAAAAAACAATTTGAAAATGCAAAAACAGAGAGGCTATTATTGCTTCGGCCAAAGATGGATGATGCAGAGGAAGTATTTCGAATCGAGAGCGATCCGAAGACCAATCTGTTCAGACCTGCAGGACCGATGAAGGATATCAAGGAAGCGCAGGAAAACCTGAGAACATGGCAATTGGACTGGGACACCCATGGCTTCGGCTATTGGTTGGTGAGCCTGCCCGAAACAAAGAAAATTATCGGGATCGGCGGTCTGAGACCCAACCGCTGGGATGAGAAGGAAGTGTTAAACCTATACTACCGGTTTTCCCCTAAAGCATGGGGAAAGGGATATGCATCCGAGCTTGCCAGGTATGCTGTTGAAATGGGGAGGACCCATTTGCCTGACATTCCGGTGGCCGCCCAAATCCGTGAGGCCAATATCCCGTCCATCCAGGTTGCGGAGAAATGCGGGCTGGAAAGGCAGCCAGAATGGGATACGGATGAACATCTGGTTTATGCCTTAGGGATAAGACAGTAAATGAAAAGAATTGTAGACGCGCCTGTGCTCACAGGCGTTTTTTTATTTGAAGAGATGTTATAGGATAAATGAAGCTTTTAAGATAAAATGACAGGGTTTAGTCTATTGTTAGACACGGTCTTCAGATCAGATACACGAACCTGCCTTTCCAGCCGGATAATACAAATGTTTTTGCAGTCATGTTACAATTATGTAAGATGATGTAAATAAACTAGAAAGTTACAGGTGATTGAATGTCAGGAAAAAAAGCAATGTTTTTTGTACCATTAGTACTCTCTCTCTTAATTCTGACTGGCTGCCGGATTGTTTTTGACCCCACGGCCCAAAAGGAAGAACAAATAGAAACCCAGAAGGACCACCGTAAAGTAGTTAAGGTTCAGGAGCAGGAAGAGGTGGGCGAGGCTCCAAAAGGTGAGAGGAAGATTACCCTTGGAGGCAGAGCGGAATTAGAAGGCAATAGTATTGTAGTTACGGGCCAGACCAACCTTCCAGCTGGTGCAGTAGTCAGATATGAACTCAAACAATATTATCCTGACGCGGATTTAGAGGAATTTGAGCAATATAAAGCGGAACCCAAGGCAAAGGAAATAGAAAGGGATGCAAGGGAGATTGGAACAGGAGGCACAGCAAGGGCTGCTGTGTTTGAGTTACCCGAGCCGGACCAAAGGTATCGGTTGGATATGTATTATATTCCCTATGACGCCAGTCCGGAAATACAGGAATTGCTTCTGGATGATGAAGAAAGCATAGATGAATTAGAGGGAATCAAGACAATTGAATACCAGGAGGCTGCTGTATGGGATGGCAGGTCGGAAATAAAAGGATACATTGCCCATATAAACATCCTGCCAAATGAAGGAACAGAAAAAGTGACTCTGGAGTTTGAACAAATGTAGTTCATCTGGCGCATTTTGAGTGAGATGGCCATTTAAAGTTTAATAGGCAAACTAATTTTCTTCTCAGAAAAGTTTTGACTTGTCATTACTAAAAAAGATCCAGGCAATTACCGCTGCCTGGATCTTTTTTTATCTTTTCAATTGACCAATAGCAATAAGCAGGCAGGAAGTTCCATTTCTCCGTCCTGAAAATTCCACAAGATAGTTTAATGCTTTAAAGCGCGAAAAGGGACAGTCCCTCTTCGCGCTTTAAAGCGATAAAGTGAATTCGATTTACTCCATATAGTGGGATACAAGATAATACGCTCTCTCTTTAGTAAGCGTGGCCTGTGTCGCTACATATTCCAATGATTCTGTCGTGCCGCCTTCATACTTTAGGGAGGCTTTCTTTGCTTCTTCATCTCTTTGCTGGACCCACTCCCGCTGCTCAACACGCAGCTTGTCCATCTCTTCTTTGCTTAGCTGATCCTCCAGCGTTCCATAAATTTCATTCAACGCTTTATCCCATTTCGCATATCTTTCCTGCTCTTGTTCTTCCATTTCAACCGTTGTCTCTTTGGCCTCTGCATTTTTATCTTCTTCTTCCATTTTGTTCAGTTTTTCCAGATATTCTGATTTGGTTTTTGCATCCGAATCAGTCTCATCAGTGGCTTGTGCTGTATCATTTGAGTCTGAATCAGAGGACGTGCTATCCTGCTCAGATGGTTCATCATCTGACTCAGCTGCCGTTTCTTCTGCTTTCTTATCGTCCGTCTCTGTATCCGAGGATTTTTCATTTTGAGTGGATTCCTGGTTATCAGCACCCGCATTCGACTCTTCAGAAGAATTTCCGCAGGCAGCGAGTAACAGTAACATCAACGATAAAGTCATTACTACTAAATATCGCTTATTCATCTTTATCTCCCCCTCTGTAATTACAAATGAATTGGAAATTAACCAACAAATGTAATGCTAACATAAAAATGGGTGGGAATTGGGTTTATTGGATGATTTTTTATAAAATACAACCTAATTAACAGTTCACTAACAATACTAAAGTACGAGGAGCATTTTCCTGTTTTTGCTAAAAATCAGGTTAAAAATAGAATGCTCTGGTAAACGATGGTACTATATTTATGAATTGGAATTTTATAGGTGTTTTTTAAATAATGATATCTAAATTAAAAACAATTAGAAAGGACCGATTAAATGGCCACTGAAATCAAAATTCAGTACAAAGAGACGGAAAGAGCCCTTTCGATGCTTAGGCAGGCAGTACATGCCTGGAACTCCGCTTATCCAAGGCAGGTTGGCGGAGATAATGAACTGCAGGTCATCAACAAGCTGAATGAGCTCAACGAACAATGTCAGGAAATGCTTGAGAGCTATAAACAGCTTCTCTTGGAAAATCAAGCGGCTGCACAATATTCCGTAGAAACCATGGAAGAAACCGATCATTCCCTTTCTTCCATGATCACCTTAAGCCGGTAGGGAGGCACTCTATGAAAATACTAGATGTGGAAGCCTTTCATAGTGGATTGAGAGAAATGGAGGAAACCTTGTCCTCACAGAAAGATCAGGTAGAGCAGGTTGAAAAAGCCGTCACTGAGGTAGTCAATCTGGATGATGCTTTCAAGGGAGAAGGAGGGGGTGCGATCCGCGATTTTTACCGCAGCAAGCATCTTCCCATGCTGGAAAAGTACCAGCTGTTTCTATCAGACTACCAATCCGTCCTGAGGCAAATGAAAGAAGCCCTTTATTCCCTTGAACCATCCCCTGCCGGGTACATCAGGCAGAGTTTCCTGGAAAGCGATGTCGAGCAAGGCATTCAGCGTGCACGGCAGACGACCATGGATCTGACCAGTGAGGCAAACGCCGCACTACGGAGGGTATCAGATATCGTGTCAGTGCCACGGATACAGGACAGGCCCTTTCTTCAACAGGCAGCCATCGCCCAGCGGGAAAAAGAACGCAGCATAGAAAGGCTGCTCGAATTCGACCATATTCAAACCGGATCCCTCTCTTCTTTAGAAAAGCAAGTCCACTCCATGATGCAGGAAATCACGCAGCTTCAAACTGTTTTTCAAAAAGGAAAGCTTGGTATAATAGAGAAGGATAATAAGATCAGTATTGAGGAATTATCGTTTCAATCAACATTATCAGAGTTTGCCTCTGCATGGATGTCGCAAAAATTTTCCCAGTTCCTTGGTACACTGGAAGGGGGTTTCTTTGCGATCGTCGATATCGTGAGCGGTCTGGCCGACTCACTCATCGCCCTGTTCACGGATCCCATCGGCTTCTTCAAGGGCACTCTCAATACCGTCCTGCATCCGATAGACACCGCCAAATACATTTGGAAAGGCCTGGAGCAATCCTATGAAGAGGAAGTCGTCAATGGGGATGTCCGAAGCGGATCGAGGTACTTTTCCTATGCAGTGACTTATATCGCCGCATCCATATTCGGTGCCAAGGGCGTTGACAAAGTCAGCAAACTGAGCAAAGCCGGGAAAATGAATTCCAAACCGGACGTTCCTTACAACGTCATGACCACCGCCAAAATAAAGACCTTCATCAAGAACGGTGTCAAAAGCACCTTCGGAAAAGTAGAAGACACCGTTCATAATCTGCTTTCATCCCGAAGCGGAATCAGAGCAATGGAACTAAACAGACTTTCCACGCACCTCCAAGACTTATTCAGAAAAACCAGAAACGTCCTGAACCCGGACAAAATCAAAACCGCCATCGACAAAACCTATCAAAAAGTAGCAGCTGGACCTATCTCCAAGGCTGTTCAATCTGGTGTTTTTTCCAGGATAGGAAGGGTTTTGTTGAATGAACAGGGACATGTGGTGATTCCTGGGAAGGGGAAGGATTTTAACGGGGCTAAGGGTACGGATATTGGAATTAAGCAAACCAGCCAAACTAAACCAGCAGAGCTAATTATAGCTGATAGAACTAAGGGATTAGATTTAAACCCACATCCTATTCAGCAGAAACAATTAAGTGCTAAAAAGATGAAAGAATTGAAAGGAAAAATAGAGAATAGGACTATTACCAAAGCTGAATATCAACAATATACCTGGAATAAAAAATTTACTAAACATAGGAATTCTGGTGTTTTCGATTTTTGGTATCAAGAACGTCAAAGAATATTAAATAACGAAACTCCAACAAGAAACTGGAATCAAGAACAAATAAATGATATTTTGAAGGGTAAGAAACCTAAGGTAAATGGAGAAATCGTACAAGGACATCATTCCTATAGCGCTTCACAATATCCTCACTTAGCGGATAAAGGGGAAATTATATATCCAGCAACACCTAATGAGCATTTAAAAGGTTGGCATGGCGGTAATTGGAAAAATAGCCTACCAGGTAGACCAATTAATCTTATTGAGGAGGTATTTAAATGGCCAAAATGAATGTTCAAATAGAAAAAGATGCTAATGAGGTTAAATACATTTCTATTTTAAGAAAAAATACTAATAAGAGTATATCTGAAATTAAAGAATTAATTAATAATAATGATTTCATTTTATCGTATGATCTTTTAGAAACTGATGAATTGCTAGAAATGAGAAAAATAATAAGCTTATTATTAGAGGCTGGTGCTAATGTTCAGATTTATGAAGATAACAGAGAGGTTAGTATTGAATTTTTAGATAATCTTATAGAATCATATTTAGATACAGAAAGATATTTAGAAGAAGTTGATGAGCAAATGTTTAATGAAGATTAAAACGGTTTTTGGATAGATTCCTTAAGTAAAGGAAGTCCTTACTTGAAAAACAATATTAAATGTTAAAGAAATTGGTTGATGTTAAATTGGATTGTGCAGTGTTCGAGGAACTTACTTAGGTATTAGCTATTTTTTCAGTCACTAGAAAAGCCATAAAATTGTATACTAAAGGAATATATCTTCTTAATTACTGAATTAAGGGGACCAATTCAGTAGGCAGTTCAGTTCACGAATTTTATTAATTTAATTTTAAACACTTGATAGTCTTCTTTTAGGCATCCAGTGTTTTCTTTTTATTATACATTTAGATATCATCAGAAAATATGTATTTATCGAAATCAAAACCCTAACATTTGAAATGAACTGAATCAATCCTATGAAGAGGAAGTCGTCAATGGGGATGTCCGAAGCGGATCGAGATACTTTTCCTATGCGGTGACCTATATCGCCGCATCCATTTTCGGATCCAAGGGCGTAGACAAAGTCAGCAAACTGATCAACGCCGGCAAAATGAACTCCAAACCGGACGTTCCTTACAACGTCATGACCACTGCCAAAATAAAGACCTTCATCAAGAACGGTGTCAAAAGCACCTTCGGAAAAGTAGAAGACACCGTTCATAATCTGCTTTCATCCCGAAGGAAAACGAGCAATGGAACTAAACAGACTTTCCACGCACCTCCAAGACTTATTTAGAAAAACCAGAAACGTCCTCAACCCGGACAAAATAAAAACTGCCATCGACAAAACCTATCAAAAAGTAGCAGATGGACCAATCTCCAAGGCTGTTCAATCTGGTGTTTTTTCCAGGATAGGAAGGGTTTTGTTGAATGAACAGGGGCATGTGGTGATTCCTGGGAAGGGGAAGGATTTTAACGGGGCTAAGGGTATGGGTAAAGTTGCAGGGCTTAAATCCAGAAAATTATCCTCTGAACAAATTGAATTAGATTGGCTGGCTGACAAATATACTGCTGTAGAAGTGAAAGGAACAGTTAAAGTTGGTGGAACGGAAGTAGATGTTTCCAGAAGAGTCTACCAAATTGAGATTGATAAAAATTATATACCTAATAATCCAAAAGCACTAGGAAAATCAAATGGAGAATTAATGAAAAAGGGCAAATCACCTTATATTGTAAAAGATGGGGTTGAAAGTAAAATTGAATTACACCATTTAATTCAAAAAGAGCCAGGTGGAATGATTGAAATTGCGGAGCTAACTCATGATAAATACGATATGACGTTACATGGTTTGGTTGAAAATGGGAAGAGTTTTAGAAATAATCCAGAACTTGAAAAAACGTATAATAACTTTAGAAGTAACTATTGGAAAATGCGTGCTAATGAATAATAGGAGTGAGTATAATTTATGGATGAAAGAATTATTAAGATGGTCGAAAATTATGGTGAAGAAGATGATTTTTTTGGAGAAGTATCAGAAGAATATGTTAATAAGGCTGAAGAAAAACTTAGAGTTAAATTTCCTCAAAGATATCGCGATTTTATAAAAAAATATGGTTCGGGGGGGATTTGTGGGGTTGAGCTTGAAGGTGTTCAGGACAAGTTAGGAGCATCTGTAGTTGATGCAACAGAGAGATGGAGAAAATTAGGGTTGGCTATGAACTTAATTGTGGTAGAGGACTCAGGAGAGTTTGCTAGATGTATATATAGTGCAGAAATTGATGATGACAGAGTTTTTAGTTGGGAAAGGGGGGGAACAGATTTACATCCAAGATATAAAACATTTGATGACTATGTAATAGACATTTTTCAAGAAGGAATTGATAACTTGTAAAATACTATTAGGTTATGCAGGGGATACTTATGCAGAAATTACGTACCAATACAAATTATTAAGTTTGATACAGTAGTAGTGATGTCAATCGTGTCATACTGTTAAAATAAAATCTTACAAATTTGTACTAGTTAAAAACATATGAACTTAAAGCCTTGATTGTGAAATAAAGGATTTTCAAATCGTGTTCATGGAGGATTAGTCTCAACTAGGCACATAATGAATTGTTAGCAATAATAGATACTTATAGGGACTATAATACCTTTGTTAGACGACTTAATAACTGGGCTAATTATAGATTAGAGGGTGGGGTTTGGTCTCTACCACAGGGTCAAAGATTAAAGTAGGAAGATAATATGAGCATATTGCCTGAGAGACTTGATGAAGTTCTAGGAGAGGAAATATATAAACGTGAAGATAGCAATTTAGTACAGGATGCTTTAATAAGGCTATGTGTAAACGCATCGGATACTTTCCAAGAATTTTATACCCAGTATGCAGGGCCTTTTTGGGAAGAGCATGTACCTTTTGAATTACTTGATATAGCAGATGAAGAAAACAATATTGAATCATACACACTCATTTCTAGAAAAGAACATGGTTTACCGAAGCAATATCTGGTTTTAAGTGAAATGTCAGCAAATGCTGTATTAGTACTGGATACTGTAACAGATAAAGTTTATATAGTTAATTTTGAGGGTGGAGATGAACTGCTTATTAAAGGTGAGTTACATGAAAGTTGGTCATCGTTTTTTGATTTGTTGAAGGCATATTTTAATTGTTAATTATAGTTTTATAAAAGATAATTCGTAGATACTTAAAACCTTGAATGGAAATATTTTCTTAAAGGTTTTTCTTTTTTTGATTTGTTACTGTTATAGACAAAGTCAGCAAACTGAGCAAAGCCGGCAAAATGAACTCCAAACCGGACGTTCCTTACAACGTCATGACTACCGCCAAAATAAAGACCTTCATCAAGAAAGGTGTCAAAAGCACCTTCGGAAAAGTAGAAGACACCATTCATAATCTGCTTTCTTCCCGAAGCGGAATCAGAGCAATGGAACTAAACAGACTTTCCACGCACCTCCAAGACTTATTTAGAAAAACCAGAAACGTCCTCAACCCGGACAAAATCAAAACCGCCATCGACAAAACCTATCAAAAAGTGGTAGCGGGACCGATCTCCAAGGCTGTTCAATCTGATGTCTTCTCCAGGATGGGCAGAGTTTTGTTGAATGAACAGGGGCATGTGGTGATTCCTGGGAAGGTTTCGCAGGGTGAGAGGGTTGATGGTGGACATAACGGTTCGAGTAAAAAAATTGATTCTGATTCAATAAAAAAATATTTAAGAGATATAAAGAGCCGAACAGGTAGAGAGTTACCTAAAAACCAAATAGAGAAGTTGAAGGAAGCATTAAGAAATAAAGAGAATAAAAAAATGCCACCTATAGAAACAGCTAGGCATAGGGTAGAATTTGATAAAGTAAGAATTAAAGTAATTAAAGAATGGGAAAAAAATACTGGACAAATTTGGCCTGTATATAATACAAATGTTATTTCAGAAAAAACAGGTAGAATTGTTAGGAAACAAGGAGATAAGTATGATGCCCATCATATAATTGAGAATACTTTTGGAGGAGAACATGTATGGTGGAATATTCATCCTGCAAAATTTCCAAATGAGCATCAAGCTGGTATTCATGGAACTGGTTCACCAGCAAATAGACTATTTAAAGGAGGTAAAAAATAATGAACTATGAATTTATAAAGGCAAACCCAGAAAATAGTTTTTACCCTGTGACTGAGAACGAATTATCAGAGGTTGAGAAGGAACTCGAGTTAAGTTTCCCCAAGGAATTAGTTGATTTTTATAAAGAAGTCGGCTACGGATTTATTAAAGGATCAGAGTTTTGTATTAATCGTATAATGGACCCATCCTCTGTAAGAGATTTTCGATTAAGAGTTAATGATTTTGAGTTTTATCCCGATATAGAAATCTATGATGAGTTTGAGGATAACAAACTAATATTTTTTGAAGGCAGCGAATCTGCTTTATTGTCTATAGAATTAAATGAAAATGATAGAAGTGCAGTTTATTATTACGATATTCAAATTGCGACTTCTCTTGAAGAATTTTTAAGGAAAATAAAAGAAAATGATAAATATTATTTGGAACTATTAGATGATTTATGACCAATAATAAAACAAGCCTTGAAAGGTTTCTTTCAGGGCTTCTTAGTTTTACTAATAGGAAAACTGACATTTGTGGAGAAAAAGAATCGAGAGTTCATGATGTATATACAATTAAGGCAATTTATTTATTGAAAATAGATGCTTCTGTTTGGATGTCGCAAAAATTTTCCCAGTTTCTTGGTACACTGTGGGACATAGGGACAGATTCCTCATCCCTCCATATATTCCCAGTAAAAATTCTTTAACTTTGAATATTCTTAGCTTTGATCTAGGTGCTTGAGGTGTGAATTACCTATTGATCCCTTGGGCATGCCAAAGAGACATGTCATCGCCACATGTCTTTTTTCTGAATATAATAAATTGAACCAGCATGGGACATGGAACCTGTCCCTTCGTCCCTCAGAAGATTGAAGATGAATGGGCTGCAGCCTTAAAGGAAATCCCACCAAAAGAAGTAAAAATCAATCTAGAAGTAATTTATTCTGGTAATAATGTGAGACCGGAAAAATTCCTAGTTAAATACACAATTGATGGTGAGTCGTTCTCTGAAGTCCTTTTAAACTAAACCAAGGAGTGAAAACTAGGTGAATACTTTTGAAGATAGATTTAGTGAATTGCAAGTTGATATGATAGACATTTGTATGGAATATATTGAAGATAAAGCGGATAAAGTATATGTTTATGCTTCATGTGAGGAAAGTATAATTTCGAGCAAGTTTTTTTATTTAATTAATAATAAGTATGTAAAGCCTCATAAAGTGAATGATGCTTTGGCGAACGGTGCTGAAAGATACAATGTATCTTCTGAACGACAGTTTATGGTTTTAGAAGTCTTAAATGAAGATATTGAAAAAGTTAAAGAACTATGTATGGATTATGAAAAAGACATGCCAACTGAAATGAAGTTAACATATGATGTTAAGAATAATAAACTCAAAGCTGAATACAAGTATGATTTACTTTATACAAATCACGAAACTAAAACCGCTCGCCAGATTGCTGATGAGTGGTTTGAAGAGGTGCAAAATAATAAACTATAAACTTTGATTGTAAAGCAGATTTATAATTGAAACTTATAAAGCACTTGATTTCCAATAAGGAAACAAGTGCTTTTTGGATTTCATTTTTTACGCAAGAAGATACCGTCCTGCATCCGATAGACACCTCCAAATATATTTGGAAAGGCCTGAAGCAATCCTTTGAAGAGGATGTCGTTAATGGGGGATATTCGAAGCAGATCGAGGTACTTCACCTATTCGGTGACCTATATCGCCGCATCCATTTTCGGAATCAAGGGCGTAGACAAAGTCAGCAAACTGAGCAAAGCCGGCAAAATGAATTCCTAACCGGACGTTCCTTACAATGTCATGACCACCGCCAAAATAAGGACCTTCATCAAGAACGGAGTCAAAAGCATCTTCGGAAAAGTGGAAGACACCGTTCATAACCTGCTTTTTTTCCCGCATTAACAAAGAAGTTATGGATACTAGCAAAAGATTTTTTACTCTAAAAAAGAACTAATTGAGATATGAAAGACTATAAAACTTAAGGAAAGCAAATGCCAAAAGGAAACCTTTTACTGGATAGTGGGACAGTTACCCGGCAAAACTAAGAGCTGAAAAGTTTCACCTAAGCTCGGGAGGGAATATAGGATATATAATAGTACCTTAGGCTATAACCGGGAGGAAATTTCATGCAGATCAATCGAATGGTCAGAAGCTATATGGTGCAGATCATGAACAGCGAGGACTTCTTGAAACATGTGGCTGAAACTGTTGAACGGCAGCTTAATGAGTGGGATGTAAGCTATAAGGTCCTGGTGATGAAGCTCAGGGATTATGAACTGGTCATCAAAAATCTTGATCAGGAATTCCAGGTGAAGATGACCGATCAGGAAGTGCATGTGCTGCATAGCACCGGATTGTTCAAACTAGACCATAAGATATGGACGGAATTAATCAAGCAGGGACTGCATATCCAGGAAGGATACGGCAACTACCTGAGTACGGTACTGGAAGAGGTACATGAGTGAAGAGCTTTCTACTGATGGCTCTTTTTTTTTGGCTTTTTTCTTAAACTTTGCTGCTATTTCTTATAAATTTCAAATAATATCCTGGTAAATCGCCGTAAAAAACCCTGGTGAGCAGGAAAGAAAAGAGTTGCTCGTTCTATTTGATAGTGAAAATTTTGAAAACAGGGGAAAAATCCTGCACATGGGATTTTTCTGAAAACGGCTTTTTTATGAGGAAAGCAAGGAATAAATTTAAAAGTATAATAAATTTACTGAAAAATTTGACAAATAGGATGATAAAATCATATATTGGTATTACCATGAATAAAATTGGTAATACCAAATTAGGAAGGGGCTGAAAAACCTCTGTGAAAGAACGTTCTACCGACAGAATTGAGAAACAAATGATTACAAATATTCTCCAAGGGGAATACGCCGCCAATACCTCTTTGCTGCCAGAAAGAGAGTTGGCAGATGCTTATGACGTCGGAAGGCCGACGATAAGAGAAGTTTTGCAGCGATTAGAAAGGGATGGCTGGATCACGGTCCGGAAGGGAATGCCGGCTATCATCAATGATTATTGGAAAAACGGTAATCTAATGACGATTGCAAAAATCCTCTCGTTCTATGAAGATATTCCGGACACTTTTATCCGAAACCTGTTGGAATTGCGCATCACTCTTGCCCCAGCGTATATTTCAGATGCTGTATCGCATCACCTTCTAAAAGTGATCTCCTTATTTTCCGAATGGGAGGATTTGCAGGACGACCCCAAATCATTTGCAGCATTTGACTGGAACCTTCAGCACAGCATGGCAGGTATGTCCCCAAACCCTATTTATCTATTGATTCTGAATAGTTTTAGAGACGTTTACTTGAAAGTAGGAGAAAGATATTTCAGTCATGAGAACCATCGCCAGGTTTCCCTGAATTATTATCATTCTTTTCTAGAAGCGCTGCTGAACAGAAAGGTAGAGGAAGCGGATCGTCTTACAAAGGATGTGATGAAAAGAAGTCTTGATTTATGGGATGAAAAACAAGTGGAGGGTGAAAACCTTGAAGAATAAAGGTCAATTTCGTGATTTCTTTTTTCATATCGATATTTTGATTATGCTGTCCATTTTGGGTGTGATGGCCGTTTTGTCCATTTTCATGGTTCCCGGTTATTATGAAATATTATATTTCGGAATTGGTTTGTTGATATTCATGTTCAGTGAATACCTCACACATCGTTTTCTCTTCCATTTAAAAGCTCCTGATAATCCTTATCTTCTGAAATTTTTAAAGCGCTTACATTATGATCATCATAAGTATCCTAATGATTTAAAGCTGCTGTTTTTACCAGTATGGTACAGCCTCCCTAATTTTGCAGCCCTGTCGGTGATATTCTATCTGATTACCAGAACAGTGGAAGGTACAGTGGCTTTCGGTGCGGGGTTGATCACGTTGCTGCTCGTCTATGAGTGGAGACATTTCATCGCTCACCGGCCGATAAAGCCTAAGACCAGGTTCGGGAAATGGGTGAAAAGGACTCATACCCTTCACCACTTCAAAAATGAAAACTATTGGTACGGTGTTTCAACTCCTTTTGTCGATGCAATCTTTGGGACACTGAAGGAACAGACAGAAGTTGAAACCAGTCAAACCGTCAAGGATCTTGAGAAGAGGGCTAAATGAGCATGATGTTTCGAGGTGGAGTGAATGATATCTGGTATGGGGATCACCAGAGGAAGGGGAGCGGTCGTAAGTGGTACGAATAGAAGGTAAATATACCCTTAAAGACAAGAATGGCAGTTTGAAAGGGTAAGATAAATGAGGGATTGTGCTCTTGGAGACAGGTCCCGCATGAAGTAAAGATAGGATTGACAAATAAATGAACCCTTGGAAATAGGGAAAGTTTGCTCAAGAGGCACGAATAGAGGATAAACATGCCCTTAGAGTCTGGTCTAGCAGCCTGAAGGGGAATGATTAGCCAAGGAAGGTACCCTTGGGAATAGACATATGTGCTC
>NZ_QXIR01000037.1 GCF_003581585.1 Bacillus salacetis | reverse complement strand
GATATATCCGCAGAATCGCTGATAAATTTTAAAAACCGCCGATAAACAACCCGAAATCGTCGTTAGCCAAAAATACTGACCCACCTCACTCCAAAACAAAAAAATAATTCCTTAGACACCCGAAATTAAGTATAATCGTAATGTACTTTAACTTTTAAACTATCGAAATGAGGTGTCCACCTATGATCAAGCGTTTTTTCAGCTATTACCGTCCTCATAAAAAGCTGTTTTACATAGACTTTTTCTGTGCCATGCTTGTCGGGCTTCTGGAACTCGGCTTTCCGCTGGCGGTATCATGGTTCATTGATGAACTTCTGCCGAAAGGAAACTGGGCCACCATTACGGCAGTGAGCGCGGGGCTCTTGACGCTGTATGTGATGAGCTCGGGAATGCAGTTTGTCGTGAACTACTGGGGGCATAAACTGGGAATCAACATTGAAACCGATATGCGCCGTGAACTGTTCAACCATGTCCAGCGGCAGTCTTTCCGTTTCTTTGATAATACGAAAACCGGCCATATCATGAGCCGCATCACGAATGACTTGATGGATATCGGGGAGCTTGCCCACCATGGGCCGGAAGACTTCTTCATTGCCATCATGACCTTCATCGGTGCGTTCTGGATCATGCTCACCATCAATGTGAAGCTGGCACTTGTCGCCATCATCATCGTTCCGTTCCTGATCTGGCTGATTTCCTATTCCAACATTAAGATGAATGCAGCCTGGACGAAGATGTACGGAAATATCGCCGATGTCAATGCCCGTGTCGAAGACAGCGTATCGGGAGCACGCGTTGTCCAATCTTTTACAAATGAAGAATATGAAAAAAAGCGTTTCAACGTCAACAACATGTTCTTCCGTAAATCGAAGCTGCAGGCTTACAAGGTGATGAGCTGGAACTTGTCGGGAATCTATATCACGACAAGGCTGATGACACTGGCCATCCTCGTGTACGGAGCGTGGCTCAGCTTTACAGGGGAGTTATCGTATGGCGAACTTGTCGCCTTCATTCTGTACCTAAATGCTTTATTCAAGCCGATTGATAAAATCAGTGCCCTCCTGGAGCTGTATCCAAAAGGAATGGCAGGATTCAAGAGATTCTCTGAATTGATGGAAATGGAGCCGGACATCGAGAACAGGCCGGATGCCATAGAAGTGCCGGCTTTAAGAGGGGATATCCGCTTCAAGGATGTCAGCTTCGGCTATGAAAACAACCGTACGATCCTGAATGACATGTCCTTTTCTATCCAAGCTGGCACAACTGTTGCGTTTGTAGGGCCATCAGGAGCCGGAAAAACAACAATTTGTTCATTGATCCCCCGTTTTTATGATGTGGAAGCAGGGGCTGTCACCGTAGACGGGATGGATATCCGCGATATGACCAAAGAGTCGCTGAGGGCCAATATCGGAATTGTTCAGCAGGATGTGTTTTTATTCACCGGTACACTCCGCGAGAACATTGCTTATGGAAAGCTGGGGGCCGGCCAGGAAGAGATTGAAGAAGCAGTGCGGAAAGCGCACCTGACGGAATTGATTGCATCACTGCCTGACGGGTATGACACACAGATCGGGGAAAGGGGACTCAAGCTTTCCGGAGGACAGAAGCAGAGGCTGGCGATTGCCCGGATGTTCCTGAAGGACCCGGCGATCCTGATTCTGGATGAAGCAACCTCGGCACTTGATACCGAAACAGAATCCATCATCCAGGAGGCGTTGAATGACCTGTCCAAAGACCGAACGACGCTGATCATCGCCCACCGTCTGGCAACGATCAAAAAAGCCGACAGGATCATGGTCATCACCGAAAACGGGATTGCAGAAGACGGTTCACATGCCGAATTATTGTCACACGAAAATGGGATATTTGCAAAACTGCATGCCCATCAGCATTAAAAAGAAGCCCGCTATCCCAATGAGGATAGCGGGCCTTGTTATTCGACAAAAACCGGGTTGTGACAGGCACGCCACGAGAACCCGGGTAGTGATTGTCACAAAATCTTCGGGGCCCTGCGGTGTTCCGTTCCCTGCTCAAATCCATAAGCGATTTCAATCAAGGCCGGTTCACTGAATGCTCCTCCGGTAAAGGTGATTTCTATCGGTTCTCCTTCTGGTGTGAAGCCGGCTGGCACTGTGATGGACGGGTATCCGGCTTTGGCAGGGATCATGGCGCCGAAGTTGTTCGGGAATACGATGGCATCGAGTCCATGTTCTTTCATCACAGCATCTATCCCATTGGTCTTGGAAAGGTATTGATCCTTTTCCAGACTCTTCAGATAGACCGGGTCTGTCAGGCCACTGGTTTCTTCTGATTCCTCCAATACCCTCTGGCCATACTTCAAGGCGTCTTCGCCGATTTCATTATTCGAACGGATGATATCGCTGAGGGTCCGGACGCCCACAGATGGATCCACCGTTTTTAAATAAGCATTAACCCCTGATTTGAATTCGTACAGAAGCACATTGATATCCCAATCTGCCTCTGTGGATGGAATTTCGACAGAATCGATCACTTCGGCTCCCAATTCCCCCAATTTCTCCACAGCAGCATTCATGATCTCCAGCTTGGACTCATCCAGGTAATCGAAATACGTGCTGCGGGCAATGCCGATTTTCTTTCCAGAAAGTCCGTTTGCCAGCAGGTGGTCAGTGAAGTCCGTTTCCACTAGCTCATTCGCTGCGGTTACCGCGTCTTTTCCATCCACACCCTGCAGTGCCTGAAGCAGGTGAACCGCGTCTGTTACAGTCCGGGCTATAGGGCCGGCGGTGTCCTGAGTGTGGGAAATCGGGATGACCCCCGTCCGGCTGATTAATCCGACGGTCGGTTTGATTCCGACCAGCGAATTTTGGCTTGCCGGGCTCAGAATGGAGCCGGACGTTTCTGTACCCACCGATACAACTGCGAGGTTGGCGGCGATGGCCGCAGCTGAACCGGCACTTGAGCCGCCGACCATGAAATCTGCATCATAGGGATTCAATACCTGCCCGCCTCTGGAACTGTATCCTGTCGGCATTTCTTCTCCCATGAAGTTGGCCCACTCGGTCAAGTTGGTTTTTCCAAGAATGACCGCTCCAGCTTCCCGAAGTTTTTTTACAAGAAAAGCATCATCCTCAGCATAGTGTTCCGAAAGCACCATCGAACCAGCACTTGTATGCATGCTGTCCCCTGTGTCAATATTGTCTTTCAGTAGCACAGGAATCCCGTGGAGCGGGCCACGGCTCCCTTTTGTTCTTCTTTCGTAATCAAGGCTTGCAGCAATATGAAGTGCATCGGGATTGGTTTCAATGATTGAATTGATGGCAGGGCCCGACTGATCAAGCTCCGCAATCCTGTCGAAATACATCAAGACAAGGTCCTGTGATGTGATCTCATTGTTATGTAACTTTTTCTGGATATCGCCGATACCTGCTTCGATAAGCCAGTCTTTCTTTAGTCCTTCCAGTTTTGGATTCAGCATGGTGTTGGTTCCTTTCTTTAATTAAGGCTGTTTTGGTTGGATTACTGCTTTCGAAAAAATCCTCTATGCAGGATTTTCCCCTTCGAGCTTGGGGTTTATCTATGCACAGGAAACAGCTCTTTTCTTTCCTGTGTACCTCATGCCGGAATATTTTCGAATTTGTATCATACAGCAAAAAGTACAAGAAAAGAGCCTTATATTAAAAACCTATAACAATAGTATACTATTTATGGAAATCCAATCCCTTTTTTAAGATTACAATAATATTTTTTTGCAATCCCGGGTATAAAAGGTATACACCAACATACACGGGAGGACACATAATGAAATGGAAAGGCAGAAGAGGAAGTTCTAATGTGGAGGACCGCCGCGGGATGGGGGGCAAGGCCATTGCGGCAGGCGGGGGTATAGGAGGGATCATCCTTGTCCTTCTATTCACGTTTCTTGGCGGAGATCCCGGAGCCCTGCTGAACGGTTTTGGAGGGACGGGTACAGAAACCAGCGAGCCTTATCAGGCAACACAGCAGGAAGAAGAACTTGCTGATTTTGTATCGGTCGTTCTTGCAGATACGGAGGAAGTGTGGTCGGGGATATTTGAAGAGCAGGGAAAGACATACAAGGAGCCGGCCCTTGTCCTATATACTGATAGTGTCCAATCAGCATGCGGCACGTCCAGCTCGGCAGTGGGCCCGTTCTACTGTCCGGGAGATCAGAAGCTTTATATTGACTTGAGTTTTTATAATGAACTACAGCAAAAATTCAAGGCACCGGGTGACTTTGCGATGGCTTATGTGATTGCCCATGAGGTCGGTCACCATGTACAGACATTGCTGGGCACCAGTGATGAAGTCATGCCGCTCCGAAATCGATTGAGTGAGGAGGAATTCAATAAATACCTTGTCCGGTTTGAACTGCAGGCAGATTACTATGCAGGGGTCTGGGCGAATCATGCACAAGGGCTGGACCTGCTTGAGGAAGGGGACCTGGAGGAAGCCTTGACGGCAGCAAGTGCGGTGGGAGATGACACCATCCAGAAAAGAGCTGGAGGATATGCGGTCCCGGAGAGCTTCACCCATGGAACCTCGGAGCAAAGAAAGACATGGTTCTATAAAGGCTTTGAAAACGGCACAATCGAAGGCGGCGACACGTTCAAAGGTATGCAGTTATAGAAAAAGTCCCGCAGGTGGTCCTGCGGGACTTTTTGGCAGAGGTTTGTGGACTTTGTACAGGCATGTGGAGATGTGCCAGCCACGCGAAATCCTATCCTCCGGGAGTCATTTCCTATGGCTCTTTTCGTAAACTTTGTTGCTATTCAATATAAATTTCAACTATTATCCTGATATTTCGTCATAAAAACCCCGGTGAGAAGGAAAGAAAAGAGCTGCTCGTTCTTTTTCGGGGGTGAAACCCTTGTATACAGGGGAAAAATCCCTCGCCTGGGATTTTTCCAAAAGCAACAATATATGAGAAAACAGCCTTTCCTGTTAACGTGCGTTAGGGAATACTCTTCTTGTCATTTCACTGAACTCTTCAAACAATCCTTTTACAGGCTTTCCGTTCTGAAGGTCATTTCCATAATCCTTCATTCTCTTTACGAAATCGGGGTTGGAAGAGACGTACACATTATTGATATCCTTGTCTGTATCTTTCACAGCTTTGGCGACTTTTTGTTCAATATCCTTTGTTACTTCCCCTTTTGCATTATCCTCCATCACAACAGCAACAAAAGCATTATTCTCTGTCACGATGACATTTGCGTCCCGGACTTCTTTTAATTCATTGACCTTGCTGGCGGCTTTTTCAGCTTCCTCCATTGTCTGCTGTCCATTGTTGTCGCCATTGCCGTCCAGCATTCCGTTGTCGCCGTTGTTCATGTAATTTCCGTCATTCCCGTTATTATAGCCTACATTCCGTGTCTGGAGATTATTATCATCTGCTCCATTTCCGCTGTCAGCCATACCGCAGCCGGCAAGTAAAGATAATCCAGTCAAAACAGTGAAGATCATTTTAAGGTTCTTCATATCTTTTACCTCCAAATCATATTTAGGTTCAAAGATAGAATTTGCCGACTGGAAAAAAACTATACATAAAATTTCAATTTATTAAACCTGTTCTGAAGTTTGCTGGCTCCGCTGAGTTCTGTACCATTGCGAACATAAAAGAAAAACAATGAACAAGTCGATGGCATCACCGCCGTAATACATTAAAAGGGCTCCTGCCTCAGCTTCTGCGGAAAAAACTCCTGAAGGGGGATTGCCGTAAAGATATTTTGCTAAAATGCTATGGCTCGCCAAAGCGAGGACCAATGCTGTGGAACGATAAACAAATGACGTCTTATGCGGAGAGGGGCCGATGGCAAGCATGGATTCCGTAAAAAGTAAACCTGCCAGGAAAATGTGGATATGAATGAAGACAAATAGCAGCAAGTGCTGGTGCATAGCGTGATAAAGGCCGGTTGTATAAAGGACCCATAGTCCTCCCATATTCAGAAGCGAAGCCGCAAACGGATCGGCCAGTATCTTGGCAGGCGTGCTTTTTAAAAGAGAAGAAACCTGCCTGGCCATTTTCACATTCATTGACCTCAATACCAGTGTGACAGGAGCGGACAGAGCAATCAGGAGGGGAGCAAGCATTCCCAGCAGGAGATGAGCTGCCATATGAAAGGTGAAACTGGAATGGGCTCTTTCAGCAACCGGGCCCGATACCGAGAAAAAAATACAGCAGATACCGGCTATCCAAAGCGAGGTCCGGTATACTGGCCATTGACGGTAACTTCGGTTTGAAATCATGACTGCCGAAACATAGATCAAAATAGCGGATGCAGCCCCCGCCTGCATCCACAAGCTTCCTGTTCCTGCTGCTTCCATATGGGCATGGTCAGCTGTCATATGTATTCTCCCTTGCTCTTTTTCCAGTTTTAATGGTCAGTATGATTCCGATCATCAGCAGAATGGCGGCACTGATATTCCAGACCCAATCATATACCCACAAATTATCCACATAGCGGATTTGATGGATCCTCATGGCTTTGTGCTGGATCGTGCCATCGTAGAGCTGAAAGCCGCCGCTTCCCAGAAGCATCCCGCCCCACCATCTTTTCAGCCAGAATGCTCTCCTCCGGCGGAGATCGGCCAGCATGAACAACCCTGCAATCGTGGCAAACCAGCTGAAAGCGTGGAACAGGCCATCTGAGACGAGTCCGATTGCCGTTGTGGATTTATCATAAAAATGGTGCCAGTGAAGAAGCTGGTGAAATATAGTCTCATCAACAAAGGCGGCAAGCCCGAGACCGAAGAATATCCCTGATACAAGGTTTCTTGATAAAAAGGAATGTTTCATTGTAACCTCCTTGAACTATGTCTTTCCATTTTATCCAAAATTCATCGGTATTATCTTTTTCTGAAGTTACAAAGTAAATACCATGATTACTGTGAAATAAACCCATGTTGAACTATTTGGAATTCTCTTTTCGTAAACTTTGTTGCTATTCAATATAACTTTCAACTAATATTCTGGTATTTCGTCGTAAAAACCCCGGTGAGAAGGAAAGAAAAGAGCTGCTCGTTCTTTTTCGAGAGTAAAACCTTTGTATACAGGGGGAAAATCCGGCACCTGAAATTTTTCCGAAAGCAGCAATATATGCGAAAACAGCCATTTGGAAAGAGAAAAGGCGCATCCCATTGCGGGAGCTGCGCCTTTTCTGATCATTTAAAAGTTCTTGTTCCTGAAATGGGTATTCCATCGTTCGGCTTTTTCAAGAGAAGGAAGGTCGTTCAAGATTTCTCCCGGCTTCACGCCTGATCCGATCATGTAGTCTGTGAATTCCATATTTACAAATTCAAAAATATAATTGAACTGCTGCACCAGCGGCAGGCCCTTGACGTTAGCCGTCCTTCCGCCTGTAATGACTACATAGGCCTTTTTCTTTGTCAGCTCTTCCTTGAGGTTGAAACGCTCATCACGCAGGTACTGGGACCAGCGATCGAAGAAATTCTTCATCGGGCCGCTCATGCCATACCAATAAAGGGGTGTCGCGAACAACAGGACATCATGCTCCAGCATGAGGTGAACCAATTCTTCATAGTCATCATTCACCGGCGAGAAGCCTTCCTCCGTATGTCTTAAATCCGTAATTGCCTCAATGTGCTTATCCGCCAGAGAAACGATTGTGTGGTCAGTGCCTTCAAGAATCTTGTTCGCCAAGTACTCCGAATTCCCGTTCTTCCTGGTGCTCCCCAGCAAAGCTAAAATTTTCATCAGCATACACTCCTCTTTCTAACTATATGTAGTATATTTCAAAAAGCCTATTCTGTTTCCATTTGTTCCTGCCACTGTTCAAAAATAACACAAAATCCTTAGAGGACCTACCAAGTGCGCTTTTTTCAAAGCTTAGGGTCTCCCAAAACGCCACCTGCACAAAAAAAGGCGTTAATATATAGTAAGAGTAATGATTTGCACGAACTCAGCCGCCAAAAATATAATTTTATTCCGGAAAAACCTCTGAAGAAGCAGCCTCGTCTAATGTATGGGAGGGAAAAAACGTGGAAGACATCATAACAGATATATATGACATGGAAGACAAAGAGGGGACGCTTGATGAAATCATGCGGGTATATGGCCAGGATATCCTCCAGCTTGTCTTTTCGTATGTCCATAATAAAGCGGTTGCTGAAGATCTGACACAAGAGATCTTTGTGAAATGCTATAAGAGTTTACATACCTATAATAGAAAAGCCAAACTGAAAACATGGTTATGGAGAATTGCGATCAATCACAGTAAGGATCATCTCAAAAGCTGGTATAACAATAAAGTCATCATTGCTGAAACAGATTTAAGCCAACCAGGAAGACAGGATAAAAGCGTAGAGGAATCGGTCATCCAAAGAGAAGAAGACACTGAACTTGCAAATGCCGTATTGAATCTTCCTGTTCAGTATCGGGAGGTCATCTATCTTCATTATTTTGAAGAGATGCAGATCAAAGATATCGCAAAGGCGACTGAACAAAAGCCCAACACAGTGAAAACAAGGCTCAGACGTGCGAAATCAATTTTGAAAGAGCAACTGGGAGGAGATTTGTAATGGATAACCGCCTGAAAAATTTAAAAAAGACAATGAAAACTACCACCTTCAGCGGATTGGAATTCAATGAAGCACATCGGAAAGAAATCCATAACAGAATAAAGGATGAGGAAAATGAAGATCAAATTCTGCTGGCAATCCTTCAGCTCCTCACCTTTGAAAAGAACGGGTTTGAATTGGCAAAGCAATTGAGAAGCAGGGGGATAAAAAAATTTGAAGATCAGGAAGGGATGCTGTATACCATCCTTCACCGTATGGAGGGAAAAGAATATCTGGAAGCACATTGGACCAAAGGAAATGGAAAGGTATACAAGCTCAGCCGAAAAGGAAGCAGACTCTTGAAAAAGCAGGAAAAAAGGAGCGCTGAATCCAGGGCTGTCCTGAAAACCCTGATGGAGGTAAGAAGCAATGGCTGATAAACGAAAAACCTTTTTGGAAGGGGTCCAATCCCATATCAAGTCCTCTGAAGCAAGAGATTTTGTCGCCTGTGAACTGAATGATCATATAGATTCTGCCAAAGAGAGGATCATGAAAAGCGGAAAGACAGAATTGGAAGCAGAAGAGGAAGCGGTAAAACAAATGGGAAATCCAGCTAAGCTGGGGATGGATTTCAATAACATCCACCGTCCCAAGGTTGATTGGTGGCTGGCGGGGCTTCTGCTCATAACCGTCAGTTTTAGTTTGCTTCCGATGTTTACATGGAATGTAGATGGCTCTCCTTGGCTAATGAAAAAAGTTATAACAATCTTTCTGGGATTATTCGTTGCGTTCGGCTTAATGATGCTGGATTATCGAAAAATTTTCAGATACCAGTGGCTATTTTTGGGGCTGGGGGTATTAATATTACTTTGGTTGATCCTCTGGCCGGTTCAATATATTAATGGAGCACCTAGTGTTTACGTTGGCCCATTATCGATTGAGAGTATCATGGCATTGCCTTTCTTATATTTAGGCTGGTCCATTCTTTTCTCAAGAGAGGGATTCAAGATGTGGAAGGCAGCAATTTTGTTTATCGGGACGGCATTTCTATTCTTGATGTCTGTGAATCTTTCGGTTGTATTCATCTATTCCATCATGGTCTTTGTGATGATGTGGGGAAGCCGGATGGAACTGAAGAAAAAAACAGCCGTTTCGGCCAGTGCATTTCTTGTGGCGGCTGTATATGGATTTTTGTTTGTAACTGCCACACAGGAATATCAACAAGCCCGGCTGCTTGCCTACTTGAATCCAGCTCGATTTGCCGATTCAGGCGGCTATATGTACCTCAGATTAAAGGAGACATTCTCTCAAGCCGGCTGGTTCGGCCAGTTCGGTAAGCAGGAATTCATCCCGGCGGGGCATACGGACTTCGTTTTTGCCAGCATCACCTATCAGTTTGGATGGATTACAGGACTGATTCTATTCATTGTACTGCTGTCACTGATGGGCAGGATGGTGATCGTCATCTCAAAAGTGAAAGATCCCTTCGGTAAAATGTTGATTCTTGGCAGTGTGACTCTATTTTCAGTTCAATTCCTATATAACGTGGGGATGCTCCTGGGGCTCCTGCCGTTGACGGGGATTTCGCTTCCATTCATCAGTTACGGCTTGATGCCGACCCTGTTGAATTCAATTGTTGTCGGTATCGTGCTCAGTGTGTACAGGAGAAAGGATCTTATTGGGGAAGTTGTTTAGATTACAATGGGAAATAAGCCTGGAGGAGTGCTATTCCTCCAGGCTTATTTGTCTGTTGTTGGGTCATTTGAAAATATTGCAAGCTGAGCCAGGCTTAAATAAAGGAATTCTAATCAATTAGATTCTCAGGATTCAATCCAGCGAGTGATTCCGCAACAAACCTTCCATCTTTGCTGATCAAGACGTCATCGAAGAAGATTTCACCGCCGCCGAATTCCGGCTTCAGCATCAAAACGATATCCCAGTGGATGGAGGATTTGTTGCCATTATCCGCAACTTCGTAGGCCTCCCCCAAAGCAAGGTGCAGGCTTCCGTTTATCTTTTCGTCAAAGCCGATATCGTTCATGATGGTGTTGATATAAGGGTTGACACCAAGTGCGAACTCACCGATATACCTTGCGCCTTCATCGGAATCCAGCAGCTCATTGAGGCTTTCATTATTGTCACTTTGACAGTTTATGATTCTGCCCTCTTCAAAAGTAAGTTGGATGTTGTTGTAGGTCTGTCCGGCATAAAGTGACTTCGTGTTGAAAGTGATGATCCCATTGACTGAATCTTTGACGGGCGCAGTGAAAACCTCCCCGTCCGGAAGGTTTATCCTGCCGTCGCACTTTATGGCAGGCAAATCTTTAATCGAGAACCGAAGGTCAGTCCCTGGTGCCAGGATACGGACCTTATCCGTTTGATTCATTAAATCGACAAGTGAATCCATGGCAGCGGACATTTTGCTATAATCCATTGTGCAGGTTTCGTAAAGGAAGTCGGAATAAGCATCTGTGCTCATTTCAGCGAGCTGGGCATAAGCTTTGGTCGGAACATTGAAGAGGACCCATTTCTTCTTAAGCTGTTCATCGCTGACAGGCTTGTACGCCTGGCGGTAAGTGTTCTTTTTGTCAGAAGGGATGTCGGCAAACTCTGATATGTTATTTTCTCCTAAGATGAGGATGACGGCGTCCATTTCCTTCATCTGATCAAGCTTCAGCCTTGCGTCCGCTTCAAACTGTTCTTTGGAGCCGGAAATCATCATTTTCCGGTTGATCCTATAATCTGTCCGTTCAACAAAAACATGCCCGCCTGCTTTAAATACTTCATCCATGAACGGAGCTAGAAAGCCGTAATCATGTACATCCAGAGCCTCGATCAGCACTTTTTCCCCTTGCTGGATGTTCAGGGAGTACTGAACCACCGTTTTTGCAAGAGTCTCTAATCTTGAGTCCATTTAATATCCCCCTTGAGTTATGACAGGGATCATCTGACTGAGTTACCTTCCAGATGATATGTTATAGAATATAAGATACTTTTCAAGTTTAGCACATTGGGTATAAAGAAAGTTTTTCTTTATCCTTTCAATAATTGAGGTGAAGAGGATGCAGTGTCAGGATGTAAAGGATTTTGTGTAGAGGGAATTTGGGGTGTTCGGAGCCATTTTACTGTATTTATTCTTGTTCCTTCTTCTGCTGAAGAGAGTATGGAAAATTCGTCCATTAATTTTTTCACACCGGGAAGGCCTGCTCCCAATCCGCCGGAAGTAGAGTAGCCGGACCCCATTACTGTAGGGACATCAACAATTCCAGGGCCTGAGTCCACAGACAAGATCCTGATTCCCACACATCCAGAGATTTGTTGTTTATAAATGGTTATCTGTCCCTGGTCGGCATATAGATATAAATTTCTGGCGAGCTCACTAACGGCGATAATAATTCTGGTTTGATCAAGAGTCCCAAAGCCAAGAGCCTTTGACAGATTCCTTGCCTTGTTTCTCGCTGCTGCAATATCTTCCATTCTGACGATTAATAATGGTGCTGACATTTCCATTTTTTATCCCTCCGTTCATCTACTGAAAATGATTCTTTAAGGCTCTTTTCTTCCGAGAGTAAAACCTTGAAATACAGGGGGAAATCCGGCACATGGGATTTTTCCAAAAGCAGCAATATATCCGAAGACGTCCTTCATTAAAGACTTGAATTACCGGCGTTTGGAAAGAAAAGTATAAAGGGATTATCTGGCTGAAAACGGTGATTTGAGACTTATTGTCTGCCTGGGGATTGTGTATTACACTAAGACTAACATACAGGGTCGTGTTTTAAACCTATTGTAGCAAGCAGCCACTTTCCAAATGTGCTGTTTTTTGAGAAAGTCACTACAGGAGGGAGAAGAAATGAGAGAATGGCTCAAGCAATTAAGGGAAGAAAAGGGGCTGACCCAGGAGAGCGTGGCAGCGGGTTCATTCATTAACAGAGCTTATTACTCTCAGATAGAAAATGGTGTCCGTAATCCCAGCTATGAAGTGGCAGCAAAGATCGCTGAAACATTCGATATCAACCCCGCAAGATTTTTTGCTGGTAAGATCAGTGAACCTTTTACCCTTGCTCTAAAGAATGCGCCCATTGTGGTCGCTCACTGTGACCTCGAACTGAAATATACATGGTTCCATCATCCGCATGGAGTTTTCACCCCTGAAGAAGTAATTGGAAAAACAGATGAAGAACTTGGGATATATAAGGGTATTCCCGAGTTAATCGGGATGAAGAAACTTATCATTGAAAAAGGGATGCCAATGAAGAAATTCATCGTTTTTCAGCAGCATGCAGGTGAAAAAACCTATGTAGTCTTTGGGGAACCACTGATGGATGAGAGTGGGGAAATCGTAGGTGCGGCAACTGTCTCCATGGATGTCACTGAGGAATGATGCCTCATTGATAGCAATTCCTTTTGCAATCTAGACAATCTCTACCATGGCTGAATGTATATTAACTTCCTCGATGTCCCATTTGCACTTTCGGCTTTTCTGCTGATATACCATGTACACTTGCAAGAATCGGCAGTACATAATGTAAAGAAAAAACACCCTGATCATCTTCAGGGTGTTTTATCTTTTCTGTAATTCTTCTTCAAAGAAGAATGTATTTGGATATTCCTTCACAATGTAAGAGTATCTTTTCATGTTCTTGATGTATTGCGATTTGATGATTTTTACATTTTCACTGGATGACTTAATGCTGACTTCTTCGCCGACATTGAATTGACATTTTCCCATACTGTCACCCTTTCTGAGGTGTAAACTGTAATGGCCATGGAATTGAGGTATGAAATGAATGGAAATACAGAAGGCAAGCTGTTCCGCTTGCCTTTGTTAAATGATAGGAAAGTATATATTCTTGAGGGCATCAGTGTCTGCACTTACTCCAGAGCGGAGCCGGCTCAACCGGCAAGGTGCTGAACTGGTAGCTTGCGTTTTTTCTGATGATCCCGGTTTAAGATTATCCGCGTCTTCCGCCTCGGCCGCCGCGTTTTCCTTCGGTATTGCGCTTCAGAGAAGATAAGTTCTCTTCGCTGGATTTCATGAACTTAGCCATCTTATCCTCGAACGTTTCCTTAGGCTTGAAGTTTCCTTTGGAACGGAAGTCTTTGTTAGGTCTGCTGTCTCTTCCTTGGCGCGGAGGACGCTTAGTGAACCCAGATCCCTCTGGTTTGTCTACAGCTTTTTTGATTGACAAGGCAATTTTGCCCGCATTCTCACTAATTACCTTAACCTCAACTTCATCGCCTACTTTAAGATGGTCGTTAACATCTTTCACATAACTGTCCGCCACCTCACTGATATGCACGAGACCGGTTGAGCCTTCGGGTAATTCCACGAATGCCCCGAAATTAGTGATACCAGTTACCTTACCTTTAACCTTGCTGCCTATTTCGATTGCCAAAAAAAGTTCCCCCTTAATAATTATAACAACATCTAATTATAGCAAATTCATCCGCTAAAATCTAATGGTGATTCATGGCTTTAGTTTTTACTTGATATAAAGAGGCTCTTTCGTATCCTCTGCTGCTATTATTTGCTGATTTCAAAGGGCCAACCCCTTCATCATATAACCTTTGTAAATTAGAAAGAAAGGATCTGCTCTTCCTGTTGAGGAAATGAAATTTCCAGTATCCAGGGAGCAACCCGTGTTATGGGACTTTTCAGAAAGCAGCAGCAGATGAGAAAACTGTCTTTTCCAAAGCAGCTATTGGTGCTGAAGAATCGTATAAAAAAATGATCAGACTTTACAATATGCACTGGCCGCTGAAAATGACCATTTCTGTATATAGTAGTGCATAAGCGAAAACAGCCTTGTAAGAGGTCCACGGAAGGGCACGCTGAAATTACCCGTGCCGGCGAGGGGGATGAAGGGGCTGGGAAATGTTTTTTACAGCAGGCATGAAGATCTACCGCCATTTCATCCGCTTCCATAAGATATTGTGAAACTGCCAAAAAAAGCCCTCATCCTTAGTAAGAAAGGGGAAGGGCTTCTTTATTTGCCAATGGCAATGAAATTTTGAAAGTGGTTCCGTGGTTCTCTTCACTATCTATATGGATCGAGCCATTATGATTTTTAATAATATTGAAAGAGACCATCAATCCAAGGCCGGTTCCTTTTTCTTTGCTTGTAAAAAAGGACTGTCCGATTTTGCTGAGTTGTTCTTTGGGTATTCCAACTCCATTGTCACTAATATGTATATAGACATTTTGTTGATCCTTGCTTATATGTATATTGATCTTTCCGTCATTTTTAATAGCATCGATGCTATTCTTGATAATGTTCAACAAAACTTGTTTTAACTGTGTTTTGTTTCCGAGAATTTCTATTTCTCTTTGGGGATGGTCATGCAGTTCGACTTTAATTTTACGTTTGAAGGACTCGGCACCGGAAAAATTAACAGCTTCCCTGACGATTTCCAGGATGTTTTGTCTTGTCAATCGACGCTCTCCGGGCTTTGAAAATTGAAGTAGCTCGTTGGCAATCTCTTCTATCTGATTTAATTCCTTGAGGACAATATCAACATATTCGGGATTCGGGTAGCTTTTCATTAATTGCAGGAAGCCTTTCATTGCCGTTAAAGGGTTCCTGATCTCATGGACAATCCCGGACGCCAGCTCGCCGATGAGTGAAAGCTTTTCCGATTGCCTGAGCAGCTCTTCCTTTTTTTTGATACCAGATAAATCACGGAAAATTGCATGAACAAAAATTTCACCGCTGCTGTGAAGAAGAGGGGCAGCCATTACCTCTACATCGATCATCCTGCCATCAAAGCCAATCAATTTTTGCTCGATGAATGGCACAACATCCCCGTTCACTACACATGTTCTGCGAACCAGACCTATTTCATGGTAGTCAGGATGGGTGTAGTGGAAAATGTCACAGCCGATAATTACTTCTCCTTGAGGAAAACCAAGAAGGTCTGTAAATCTCTGGTTCGCATATAAAATGATTCCCGATCTCAATATGGCTTTCGCATCAAGACTATTATCAATTAAATGGGAAAAATCAAAGTCCTTGATCATTAAATCTCCTCCGCCTATATTTTACCATGAGGAGTCAAAAACACTCGGATTGATGTGGTGGCAATTCTGCCACGTGACTTAAGGGGTGATTTAAACGATAATGGAATGTACGTGGCTAATTAGCCACTTCTCTTAATTTGCAGGAAAGGTTGCTTATTATGACGATTCGATCATGGTTGATAAAACTTAGAAAAGATAGAAGCTACACTCAGCAGCAGATTGCACAAAAGGCATATATCGATCGATCATACTATGCCCAGATAGAGAAGGGTGAACGCAAACCGAGCGAAGATGTTGCCAAAAAGATCGCCCGGATACTGGAGTTCCACTACTCTGCCTTTTCAATGGAAGAAAACCCATTCCTCATTTCCCTGCACAATTCACCTATGATATTAGCACACTGTGACCGCTCTTTGAAATATACCTGGATCTATAATCCCCATGCAGATTTCGATGCCGAATCAGTTATCGGAAAAACGGATATAGAGATTGATGACAACCCAGGCACCCGCGATATGGAAAAGCTGAAGCAGGAAGTCCTCGATACAAAAATGACGATCCGCAGAAAGATCCTTTTTCCATTATCCACTGGAGCCATCAATTATGACGTCTTTGCCCAGCCGCTTCTTGATGATAATGACCAAATTATCGGTGTGGCGACTTCATCAACTGAAATGGAGTAAGCAGAGTCAATATGTAGGGCTGGTTTCGCCTATATTGTTGCTTTCGGAAAAATCCTAAGTGCAGGATTTTTTCCCTGTATTCAAAGGTTTCACTCCCGAAAAACAATGAGCAGCTCTTTCTTTCCTGCTTACCGGGGTTTTTACCGCGATTTACCAGGATATTATTAAAAATTTATATTGAATATCAACAGATTTTACGAAATGAGCCATATGTAGATACTCGGAGGACGAAATCATTTTTGATTTCGTCCTCAAGCTTTTTATACTCGAAATGATGGTTATGATTATTACTCAGAATCTGCCCACGCCCTGATGGTGGAGGTCATTTCATGCTTGTTCTGGCGGAATTGTTTAAGCCTGTGCCCATTTGCTCCAGAAGGATGGGGAAATCCTGTTAACAGGGTTTGAGAAATCCTGTGTTCTTCCTTGAGCTTAAGGAGAACGGATTCGACTGTTCTTCCTAGCGGGATTACTATTGCACTGGGGTCGATCTGGTTAAGCTCTTCAGGGAAAATCTTGAATGCGTAACAAGAGAGTAAATTCGATTGACTTAGTGCCGGTTTGTGGCCGGTATAATTTTGCCGGTCAATGAACACAGGGTATTTTATAACCGAAGTGGTGTGCAGTAAAGACCGGTTTTCATGAAACAGTGATAAAGTACTTTCGATATTGAGGCATTCGGCAAGCCCTATTTGATCAAGCATGCCAATGAGATTCCTTCTGATCGACCCCGAGAAGCCGGCGGCTTTTGCTGTCTGTAAAAGCCGGGATTGGCTTTTCTCCATTTCCACGCTGTTTAATATCTCTTCATAAGCTGTCTTCATCTGTGTCCAGCCGGGGGTAATGCCAACAATGATGACCCTTGCCTCGCTATTGACAGATTCGTTATGAGGAGAGTAATACATTTCCAAATCCCCTTCCTTTTCCACCAAAAACCCGGGTGTAAGCAATTGTTCTTTGGTAAGGGGAAGAGATAAAGAACGGATCTGAGTCAGGTAGGAAGAAAGCTTTGGCTCCAATGACGGCCCCTCCTTCTATTTTTATTTGTAGTTCCAGCGTTGGCCAATACAAACAATACAAGTATAAATCATTTCTTCAGATCTCATGAAGTAGATCATTCTTTCCTTGCAAATCGATTCCTTCATTTTAAAGTTCTGATATGACATTCCAAGAAAAAGAATTCTAAAAAAACATTGGAAATATTACAAGCAAATCTATTGTAATCCTTCAGAGATTCCTTTATCATCTAAAAAGAGAACACAATATTATGTGTCTGGTTTTATAGTTAATAACTACATATTGTGTAATGCCGATAAAAATGGTGTCTATATAGACTTAATAGGGAATCCGGTGAAAATCCGGAACTGTCCCCGCAACTGTAAGTGCCGACGAAATAAGTAACTGCCACTGTCTTCATCCGAAGACGGGAAGGACTTAAAGTAGAGTGAAGCACAAGTCAGGAGACCTGCCATGTTTATAGCGTCTTATCTTCTTCGGGAATTGGGAAGGTAGAACGAGGATACATTGGTAGGCTTGAATATTTGTCTATTAATCTATCAGCGTTTGATGAACCCATCCTTAGTGATGGGTTTTTTTCTTTTAGGAAAATTAAGAGTCCTGTGGTGTGGCTGGATGTTAATAAGTGGATTCTTCAACCAGTGCACAGCCCCTCTGAGTCATAATCCAATCCGTCACGAAGGTAAAAGAGCCGTCTGTCGGGGCTGGCCAAGGCGTTTATTCCTTCCCGCTTTTCCCTTGAGGAAAACATTTTCAGTAAAAGGAGAAATGAATAATGGAAGCTTTATCTTCCCATGTATCAAGGACAGTGGTGACACGGCTGGTGCTCCCGCCTGATACCAATCATATGGGCACTATCTTTGGGGGGACTGTCTTGTCTTATATCGATGAGATTGCCGCAATCGCCGCTATGAAACACAGCCGGAAAGTTGTGGTGACGGCATCCATCGATACGGTCAATTTCCTGTCTTCGGCAGAAGTCGGCGACATATTGACACTGGAGGCCTGCGTCATTTCAACGGGACGCACCTCGATGGAAGTCTTTGTGAAAGTGGAGAGTGAAGACCTTGAATCAGGAGAAAAAACTCTTACTACGACATCGATCTTGTCAATGGTGGCAAAGGATGAGGAAGGACGGCCGACACCGGTACCCGGCGTGATCCCGCAGACGGAGGAAGAGGAAAGCCTGCTTAGAACTGCCAAGCTCCGCAAACAACGCAGGCTTGAAATGAGAAATCAATAGAAAGACAGGAGGAATTGATATGGAATTAAAGACAGAAATTAGGACACAGGGGGCCGTACAGATGCTTGGAGAAATGAAGGACAGGCATCAGTCCCTGTCTTTCACAGAGTACGAGGAGAAGGTGCTGAAAGCGTTGGAAGTGAAGAAGGATGCCGATGATGAGCAGCTGGATAATCTGCTTATCCTTGCAGCGGTGGAGAGGATCAGCAGTTTGGAACCCGACTGGACCTATGTGGCAGCGGATATCTATTTGAAAAAGTTATACCGCGCAAGCTCGATTTCCAGAGGGACGCTGTCCTCCAAAGGATACGGGTCCTTCTATGACATGATCGCTCTCTTGGCTGGACTGGGAATCTATGACAGAAGCCTCTTTCAAAGTTATAGCAAAGAAGAGATTCATACCTTGGAAAAGATGATTGATCCGGAAAAGGACCGATTATTTACGTACATAGGAATCGTCACGCTGGCAGAAAGATATTTGGCCAAGTCCCATGATGGAAAATTCATTGAGCTCCCGCAGGAACGGTTCATGGTCATTGCGATGACTCTTTTAGCCGATGAGCCAAAAGAGAAGCGCCTGGAATTAATTAAAGAGGCTTACTGGGCATTGTCAAATCTGTATATGACCGTTGCGACTCCCACTTTGGCGAATGCCGGAAAAAGCTATGGACAGCTTTCAAGCTGCTTCATCGATACGGTGGAAGATGACCTTCGGAGCATTTATGACTCCAATACGGACGTCTCGACATTGAGCAAAAACGGCGGCGGAATCGGCATTTATCTCGGTAAGATCAGAAGCCGCGGCAGTGATATCAAAGGCTTTAAAGGAGTCAGTTCAGGTGTCATTCCCTGGATGAAGCAGCTGAATAACACAGCGGTGTCTGTCGATCAGCTGGGGCAGAGGCAGGGAGCGATTGCGGTTTATCTGGATGTATGGCACAAGGACATTTTTCCGTTCCTCGATTCAAAACTGAACAATGGAGATGAACGCCAGCGGACCCATGATCTATTTACGGGTGTCTGCATTCCCGACCTGTTCATGGAGCAGGTGGAAAACAGGGGGGACTGGTATTTGTTTGATCCCCATGAAGTGAGGAAAGTGATGGGATTTTCCCTGGAAGACTATTTTGATGAGGAGCAGGGCCGTGGCTCATTCCGGGAAAAATATTGGGAGTGTGTATTTAATCTTGACCTGTCCCGCACGACCGTTCCCGCAATCGAACTGTTTAAATCAATAATGATTTCACAGCTTGAAACGGGGACACCTTACATGTTTTACAGGGATACGGTCAACAGATTCAATTCGAATCAGCATAAAGGAATGATTTATTGCAGCAATCTCTGCACAGAAATCACCCAGAACATGAGCGCGACGGTTATGGAGGAAGAAAGGGTGGAAGACGGGACCATCATCACCTATAAGAAACCGGGGGACTATGTTGTCTGCAACCTGTCGTCCCTTTCGCTTGCAAAGGCTGTTAAGGACGGGGTTCTTGAAAGAGTCATCACGATTGCTGTCAGGATGCTCGATAATGTTATAGATATTAATGAGATTCCGGTGCTTCAGGCTCAGCTGACGAATGAAAGATACCGCGGAATCGGGCTTGGAACTTACGGCTGGCACCACCTTCTCGCTCTGGAAGGGATCAAGTGGGAAAGTGAAGAAGCCGTGGATTACTGTGACTCACTGTATGAAGAGATCGCTTATCATACTATAAAGGCAAGTTCGGCTTTAGCAGAGGAAAAAGGGGCTTATCCGTATTTTACCGGATCGGAGTGGTCGACAGGAGAGTACTTTGAAAAGAGAGGATACAATTCGCGGAGGTGGCGGGAGCTTAAGGAAGAGGTGCACCGGAACGGCGTGCGAAATGGCTACTTGATGGCTGTAGCCCCCAATTCATCGACCTCTTTGATAGCCGGATCGACTGCAAGCATCGACCCGGTTTTCCGCCACGAGTATTCCGAGGAAAAGAAAGATTATAAGATTCCGGTAACGGCGCCGGATCTATCGCCGCATACGACATGGTATTACAAGACTGCTTATAATATCGATCAGCATTGGAGCATCAAACAAAATGCCAAGCGCCAGCGCCATATCGATCAGTCGATTTCCTTCAACCTGTATGTCCGGAATGATATCAAGGCAAAAGCCCTGCTGGATATTCATCTTGATGCATGGAAATCAGGATTGAAAACGACCTATTATGTACGCTCGACCTCCAATGCCGAAATAGAAGATTGCGAGAGCTGCCACAGCTAAAGGAAAGGATGAGGAATGTTGGATTTAGAAAGAAGAAAATTGATTGATTCAGGTGCTCCGAATGCTTCGACTGCGATCATTAATGGCAGGAGCTCAAATATACTAAACTGGGATGATGTGAGGTTTCCGTGGGCTTATCCCAAATACAAAAGAATGCTGGGGAATTTCTGGACACCCTTTGAGATCAATATGTCCAAGGACATCAAGCAATTCCCTGATCTGACGAATCGTGAACAGGAAACCTTCTTGAAAGTGATAGGACTTCTTGCATTGCTGGACAGCATCCAGACGGATTATGCAGGAAAGGTTGCCGACTATTTGACGGACTCGAGCCTCAATGCACTGATGATCATCCTTGCCCAGCAGGAAGTTGTCCATAATCACTCCTACAGCTATGTATTGTCAAGCATAGTGTCAAAAAAACAGCAGGACGAGGTATTTGATTACTGGAGAACGGAACCGACCTTGCGGAAGCGCAATGACTTTATCACAAACGGCTACCAGGGGTTTGCGGAAAATCCCAGCGTAGAAAACCTGCTTCGTTCCATTGTGTATGATGTCATCCTTGAAGGGCTGTTCTTTTACTCGGGATTTGCATTCTTCTATAACCTGGCGCGCAATCAAAAGATGGTCGCCACTTCGACGATGATCAACTATATCAACCGGGATGAACAGCTGCATGTCGGGCTGTTTGAAAAAATCTTCAAGGAAGTGCTGCTGGAAAACCCAGAGTATGACACAGCGGATCTCAAAAAATTCGGGGTTGAGGCATTCCGGAAGGCGGCGGTACTCGAAATTGAATGGGCAGAGGAGATCATCGGGGATGACATCGACGGCCTGTTGATGTCCGATCTGGAAGCCTACATCAAGTTCATGGCCAATAGACGGTCACAGCAGATGGGCTTTGATGCGCCGTTTGAAGGACACAGGACCAATCCATTAAGGTGGATCGTTGCCTACCAGGAAGTCGACCTCGGCAAGACGGATTTCTTTGAACAGAAATCCAGGCAGTATGCAAAAACCTCGGATGCCAATGGGTTTGATGAGCTTTAAAGGAGCTTGGATGATTGGTGCCTGGCACAAAAGGGCGGTTCTGAGCCAGGCTCAAAAGGGTGGATTTGAGCCAGGCTCAAAAAGGTGGATCTGAGCCAGGCTCAAAAAGGCGGATCTGAGCCAGGCTCAAAAGCGCGGATCTGAGCCAGGCTCAACCAACAAATCAAGAAGGCGTATCCCCATCAAAGGGAATACGCCTTTTTCACTGTCACTTCACTAACTGACGGACCAATTCTTTGTTCCTGTCCTTGAATACCTCATTATGGGAGGAAACCATTGCAAAAGCACCGGCATCCGGCTGGATATACTGTTTTGCTTTGTTGACTGCATTGGCCGCATCCTGGAAAGCGCCAGCGATCAGATTCAGCTTGCCGTCATGTTTGAGAATGTCACCAGCAGCAAAGATGCCGGGGATGGAAGACTCACCCATGACAGATCCTTCAACATAGAAGTCTTCGAGCATCCTGATATTCAGTTCGCTTTCTTTAAGAAGCGAGGCGTCCATATCAAATCCATGATTAATGATCACATCATCCACAGGAAGGAAGGAAGTTTCATGGGTGACATTGTTCGTCAGTTCAACCCTGTCGATCACATCTTCCCCGTCTTTTGCAATCAGCTTTGTTATAGAAGTGCTCATCAGACATTCAGCAGTACTGTTCGACAGCTGTGTCACCTGTGCCTCATGCCCTCCCAGCTGATCCTTCCGGCAGGTGAGATACACCTTTTTGGCAATGGGTACGAGCTCGTTGGCCCAATCAATGGCGGAGTTGCCGCCGCCTGAGATGACGACGGTACGGTCTTTGAAATATTTTAAGGATTTGACGGTGTAGTGCAAATTGGAGATTTCAAAGCGGTCCGCCCCTTCGATATTCAGTTTTTGAGGCTGAAGGATGCCGCTGCCCACCGCTACAATGACAGACCTGGTATAGTGGAGGTTCCCTGATGCCGCTTTCAAAATAAAGAGTCCATTGCTGCTCCGTGCAATGGAGACAATCTTCTCATTCAAGACAACTTCCGGATTGAAAGTCAGTCCCTGATGGACCAATTGATCAATCAGCTTTGCTCCAGGAGTTGGCATTAATCCCCCGACATCCCAAATCATTTTCTCCGGATACACGTGGATCTTGCCGCCGAGCTGAGGCTGGAACTCAATGATTTTTGTTTTCATTTCCCTCAATCCGCTGTAGAAAGCCGAGTATAGGCCGGCCGGACCTCCACCAATGATGGTGACATCAAAGCATTCGATTTCCTTCATTAATGACCGCTCCTTATATCTGCGCATTTTTTATATAAAACAATCTAAAAAGAATATTGACAGATTTTTTTAAAAGATTTATAGTTACATTGTAACCGAAAGTGATAATCATTATCAACGAGAAAATATCAAATAAGAATACTAAATTTACAGGAGGGTCTAAATGGTTCGCCTTCACACGGATCAATTACATATTGGCTACGGTGAGAAATTGATTGTGAAAGATATGTCGATTGAAATTCCAGATAAAAAAATAACAACGATTATTGGATCTAACGGCTGTGGGAAATCGACTCTTTTGAAAGCGTTAACCAGGATTATCCGCTTTCAGAGCGGCTCTGTTATTCTGGATGGGAAAAGCATTACCAAAGAGGATACCAAAAAACTGGCGAAAAAGATGGCAATCCTGCCGCAGAACCCTGAGAGTGCAGGGGGCTTGACGGTCGGGGAATTGGTATCCTACGGAAGATTCCCTTATCAAAGCGGTTTTGGCCGGTTGACGAAAAAAGATATTGAAGTCATCGACTGGGCTCTCGAAACGACCGGAACGGCCGAATTTAAATACTTGCCTGTCGATTCCTTATCTGGCGGGCAGCGCCAAAGGGTCTGGATCGCAATGGCCATCGCCCAGGAGACGGAAATGATTTTCCTCGACGAGCCTACCACCTATCTGGATATGGCCCACCAGCTTGAAGTTCTGGAATTGCTGCGGAAGTTGAATGAAGAACAGGGAAGAACGATTGTGATGGTCCTTCACGATATCAATCAGGCTGCACGGTTTGCAGACCATATCATCGCGCTGAAAGAAGGCAATATCATTAAAGCAGGCAATTGCGAGGAAGTAGTCACAAATAAAGTCCTTCAGCAGGTTTTCCAGATCGATGCTGTCATAGGGCGTGATCCCCGCACAAATAAACCAATGTGCATGACTTATCATTTATTAAAAGGAGAAGAACACCATGAAAAAACTAATTTTGCCGTTTCTGCTCTTAGCCGCGCTACTTCTTAGTGCATGCGGAAACAATACAGAGAACAACAGCTCAAGTGGGGAAAGTGATAATAAGGAGAAGGAATCTGAAACAATCACCTATGAATCGGAAAACGGGCCGGTCGAGGTGCCTGCCGATCCCCAGCGTGTAATCGTCTTATCCTCTTTTGCAGGGAATGTCATGGCACTGGATGTTGACCTTGTGGGAGTCGACTCATGGTCCAAAATGAACCCCCGCTTTGAAGAAAGATTGGAAGGCGTCGAAGAAGTAACAGATGAAAGCCTTGAGAAAATCATTGAACTTGATCCGGACCTGATCATCGGCCTTTCTAACATCAAGAATGTTGACAAGCTGAAAGAAATTGCGCCGACAGTGACATTTACATACGGTAAGGTTGACTACCTCACACAGCATGTTGAGATCGGTAAACTCCTGAACAAAGAAGAAGAAGCACAGAAATGGGTGGATGATTTCAAATCCCGCGCCAAAGCTGCAGGAGAAGAGATCAAAGGAAAAATCGGCGAAGACACAACTGTTTCAGTTCTGGAAAACTTCAATAAGCAGATTTATGTGTACGGAGATAATTGGGGCCGCGGAACGGAAATCCTTTATCAGGAGATGGGCCTGAAGATGCCTGAAAAAGTAAAAGAATCTGCCCTTGAACCAGGTTACTATGCTGTTTCACTGGAAGTCCTTCCTGAGTTTGCAGGTGACTATGTGGTCTTGAGCAGGGATCCTGACCAGGATAATTCATTCATGGAAACGGACACGTACAAGAATATCCCGGCAGTAAAAAACAACCAGGTGATCGAAGTCAATATGATGGAATTCTACTTTAACGATCCTCTCACACTTGAGCATCAACTAGAGACTTTCAAAGAAGCATTCTAAAACAAAAAGTTTACCACTTTAAAGCACTAAAAGGGACAGTCCCCGGATGTGGTAACGCGTTAGAGTGATAAAGGGTTTTAGAAGGAATTCTTCTCCGTGAAGAATTCCTTTTTTTCGGTAAGAAGCAGTATAAATACATAAGAAGAGATGATATCCATGGAAAATGTATCTCAGCCATTCAAAATTTTATATAAGTTCATTATCGGGATTGTACTCCTGTTGATTTCTTTTACAGCTGCGATGGCTCTTGGTGCAGCTGATATCAGTATTAAGGATGTTTGGGGCGCAATCTTCGCTTCGGAAACAAATGCTTCCAATTCGATCATACGGGAAATCCGGCTGCCCCGGGAAGCTGCCGCCCTCACGGTTGGAGCAGCCCTTGGAGTATCGGGTGCAGTCATGCAAGGATTGACCCGCAATCCGCTGGCGGACCCTGGTCTGCTTGGTTTGACCGCGGGAGCCAATGCAGCGCTTGCCTTCACGCTGGCGTTTCTGCCCTCGGCTAATTATTTTGTGATCATGATTGCCTGTTTTATCGGTGCATCAGTTGGTGCCATCCTTGTCTTTGGCATGAGTGCAGCCAAAAAAGGAGGTTTTTCGCCTCTAAGAATTGTGTTGGCAGGTGCCGCAGTCTCGGCGTTTTTATATGCTGTTGCAGAAGGGATCGGTTTGTATTTTAAAATTTCCAAGGATGTAACGATGTGGACGGCGGGGGGACTCATCGGCACAACATGGTCCCAGCTCAATGTCATTGTGCCATTCATCGCTTTGGGATTGATTATTTCCTTTGCGTTATCAAAGCAGCTGACGATTCTCAGCCTGAATGATGAATTGGCAGTCGGTCTTGGCCAGAATGTTGGCAGGATCAAAGGAATCCTCTTTGTGGTAACGACATTGCTGGCGGGAGCTTCTGTGGCACTCGTTGGAAATCTTGCCTTCATCGGCTTGATGATCCCTCATATTGTACGGGCGTTTGTCGGGACGGATTACCGCTATATTTTACCGATGTCGGCCCTTTTTGGAGCATCCTTCATGCTTTGGGCAGATACGCTTGGCCGGACGATCAATATGCCATACGAAACCCCGGTAGCAGCGATCATTTCTATTTTGGGTCTGCCATTCTTCATCTTTATCGTCAATAAAGGAGGCAGAGCGTTCTCATGATTCATCCTTCCGTCATAAAAAAACAAAGAAGAGTCGTGCTATTATTGCTGGCTCTCATCATACTAACCGCAGTCGTAGGAATGGGGATGGGGTATTCAAGCCTATCCTACAGCAGGATCATCCCTACTTTACTTGGACAGGGAAGCTTTAAAGAAGAATTTGTCCTGTTTTCCGTAAGGCTGCCGCGAATTGTCATCACCCTGCTTGCAGGTATGGCTCTTGCTGTTTCAGGTGCCATCCTGCAAAGCATCACCAGAAACGATTTAGCTGATCCCGGCATCATCGGAATCAATTCGGGTGCAGGTGCCGCCATCGCTGTATTCTTTTTATTCTTTCCGATAGATGTAGGGAACTTCGTGTACGCCATCCCGGCGATTGCCTTTGCCGGCGCACTTCTGACCGCCATACTTATCTATGTGTTTTCATATAAAAGGACAACTGGTCTTCAGCCAGTTCGGCTTGTATTGACCGGTGTCGGATTTTCCATGGCGTTGTCCGGTACGATGATCGTCCTTATTTCTTCAGCAGAACGTGAAAAAGTGGACTTTATCGCAAGGTGGCTTGCAGGGAATGTATGGGGAAGTGATTGGCCGTTTATACTGGCGATTCTTCCATGGCTGATCATCCTGATTCCATTCACTCTCTACCGGGCCAATAAACTGAATTTGCTTGGATTAAATGAACCGGTTGCAGTAGGAGTTGGGGTGTCCCTTGAAAAAGAAAGATTCACCCTGCTTCTTGCAGCAGTTGCCCTGGCTGCGGCGGCAGTTTCGGTAACAGGAGGGATCGCCTTTGTCGGGCTGATGGCCCCGCACATTGCAAAAGCCCTTGTGGGACCAAGGCATCAATTATTCTTACCGGTTGCCATCCTGGCAGGGGGCTGGCTGCTGATGTTTGCCGACACGATCGGACGGAACCTTACTGATCCGGACGGTATACCGGCAGGAATCATGACAGCTCTTATCGGGGCACCATATTTCATGTACCTGTTGATGAAAAAAATATAAACCATTAAATGAAGCAGAGATCCTTAGGCGGGTCTCTGTTTTTTTTTGCTAAGTTTAAAGTCAACAAGTAAACTAATTCTCAATCTGCATTACTCCCAGCCTCTTCTCAAGAAGTTTGGATTCTTATAATGATGGAAAAAAGCAGAGGAGTTCTTGTTCCAGAAATTATTTTAAATTATAGAAGAGTAAAATGAATTGTATCCTTCGGCAGAAAAAAAAGTTAAAAGCAGGTTCCATACAGTAGGAATATACTATTTAGGATGCAACATTATTAAAATTGGATTTACGCCAATTCAAGAAAATGGCAGTAAATAATAGTTAGTAAAAGGAAAAACTTTCTATAAAAGGTTTTGAGGTGGGAAAAATGAGGTAAATAGTAGAGGATTTATCACAAGTTCCATTATTTTACATATGAAACGCTGCTATAAAAAATAACAAACCTGGGGTTTAAGGAAAGCCCTGTACATAATTCTTATTTAGGCAGATGTATTCCACAATACCCTATGGACAGAGTCAAAACCGGTAAATGAGTAAATGAATCAGGCAGCATTGTGTCGAAAAAAATAGATTAGGAGTGTTATTCAGATGAAAAAAAAGTGCTTTGTTCTTTATGCAGTTCTTCTATCAATCTTTCTTGTCACAGCTTGCAGTGAAAATGAGCCTATTTCAGCGGGTAAAACTAAAGCTGAGGGAGATGCGGAAACCGGGCAGTCGAAGCAGGAGAAGCAGGGAGAGAAAGATATTAAAGAACTAATTGAGTCGCTTCCAAAACCTTCCGAAACTTCGGTGGAAATCGTCAATGCCAAAGCGGGACCCTTTTCTGGAAAAGAGTATGATGAACTGACAGCGGAACAGCAAAAGGCAGCAGTCGACGAATTAGGCAAGCTTCCAAAAATTGAAGGAACGCCGACTGAGGATGAGATAGAGTTATATTGGCGAACGGCACTATCGTTATTCCACGAGGACTACCCTAATCCTGCAGAAGTACTTGATGAACTGGAGGTCGCTTCATTTGGCGGCCCGGAGAATAAGGATCCAAGATACGAATTTAAAGAAAATCTGAATGTGGAGATTTTATTGGATGCCAGCGGGAGTATGGCAAAGGAAATTGACGGAAAATCCATGATGGACATTGCCAAGGGGTCCATTGAAGATTTTGCTGAGGAACTGCCTGAAGGAGCCAATATTGCTCTTCGTGTCTACGGGCATAAAGGAAGCGGTGCCGATGAAGATAAAGAACTTTCCTGCAGCAGCAATGAGCTGATATACGACATGAATGTCTATGATTCTGGTAAACTGCAATCGGCATTAAACAACATCCAGCCTGCGGGATGGACTCCGCTAGCGGAAACCATTGAGGAAGCTAAAGTAGATTTAGGTAAATATAATGGCCAAAACAACACCAATATCATCTACCTGGTCAGTGACGGCGTAGAGACTTGCGGCGGTGACCCAATAACGCAGGCCAAGAGCCTTGCGGATTCAGATATCCAGCCAATTGTAAATGTAATCGGTTTCGATTTGGATCCGGAAGGACAGAAGCAGTTGGAGGAGGTTGCTCAAGCGGGAGATGGTATTTACAGCAATGCCCGCAGCCAGAGCGAGTTAAAAGAAGAACTTGAAAAAGCAAAGGATATCGCTAAGAAATGGGAGGAGTGGAAAAACGATTCTATTTCTGATGCTTCCGGCCAAAGATATGACCAGAAATTAAAAAACATTCCGAGTTTTGGAATAGATTGGGGTCAAGCTAACAGGTATGAAAAGTTTAATATTCGTGAACCACTTTATGAATTGAGAGAGCAAGGTCACATCAGCAGGGAAGCGTATAAACTTTTATCTGATAAGACCAGTGAACGCTTTAGCCGAAATCTTGAGATAAACGATGAAATCCGGGAGGAACTGCGAAGCCTGGCCGATGAAAATTTCGAAACGGTCAAAACTGAGATTGAGAAAAAATATAAGGAAAACGTCAACAGTAACTAATATATCGTCAATCGTTTTAATTATAGGCATTCAGTAACTAGTTAAAGAACAAGAAATACTATTATCCTCTTAGGTATCAGGTTTTGATTATCGATCACTGCACAAGTTGACCTATGAATTGGTGCTCAGCCTGCGTATGAAGATAAAAATATATTGTTGAAATTCTTATAAGGCATCTGATATTTGGAACGCGGACCGTGCATTCCAAATATCAGATGCTCTTTGTTTGTCTGGAGATTTTCTAGGCAAATCCATCTTTTATTTTCGCTGACTCCTGGCATGGACCAAGAAGTAGTGCCTGATTGCATACAATACCAGATGTTAATTCCCTCCCCCTCTTCATTTCCTTCATACAAATAATAAACTCTTCAGTTCGTAAGCCGCAAAGAGGGGCTTTTCAGTTTTTTTCACACTAGGCATCTGCCGGCATATACAAAAGCATGGAGAAATAAATATACAATCAAATGTATATAAAATTAATGAATCTTTTTATCTATTATTTTTTAAAAGGGTTGTAAATGAATAAAAATACAGTATAATAAATTTTAATTCATTCTAACTGAAGAAAGGATGCGTTGTGATTTGGCAAAGGAAAAGATTGTTCTGGCATATTCCGGTGGTCTTGATACATCGGTTTCTATAAAGTGGATCCAAGAAAAGTACGGGTATGAAGTCATTGCTTTGGGGCTTGATGTCGGAGAAGGGAAAAATCTCGATTTTATTAGGGAGAAGGCTCTCCAGGTGGGGGCTGTCAAAGCGTATATGATTGATGCCAAGGAAATGCTGGCAAAAGACTACATTGTGCCTGCCTTGAAAGCGAATTGCTTATACGAAGGGAAATATCCACTTTCATCCGCTTTATCCCGTCCGCTGATTTCCAAGCTGCTTGTGGATGTTGCGAGAAAAGAAGGAGCGGTTGCTGTCGCCCATGGCTGTACGGGTAAAGGAAATGATCAGGTCCGTTTCGAGGTTTCCATCAACGCGCTTGCACCCGGCATGAAAGTTGTTGCCCCGGTAAGGGAGTGGGGGATGACCCGTGATGAGGAAATACACTATGCCGGGAAAAAAGGGATTCCGATCCCGGTCAATTTAGACAATCCTTATTCGATTGATGCAAATATATGGGGCCGTGCCTGTGAAGCGGGCGTGCTGGAAAACCCATGGACAGAGGCACCAGAGGGGGCATTTGACTGGACCAATCCAATTGAAGAGACGCCTGATGAAGCAGAGATTCTCGAAATTGATTTTGAACAGGGAACTCCGACAGCCCTGAATGGAGAGAAGATGGAGCTTGTCCCGCTTATTGAATCCCTTAATGAAATTGGCGGTAAGCATGGAATCGGCAGGATCGATCACATTGAAAACCGCCTGGTAGGGATCAAGTCCCGCGAAGTGTATGAAAATCCAGGGGCGATGATCCTTATTAACGCACATAAAGAACTGGAGTTCCTGACCCTGCCTCGTGAAATCACTGCCTTCAAAGCAACAGTCGATTCCCAGATGGCGAAGCTTATATATGAAGGACTCTGGTATTCTCCGTTGAATGAAGCACTCCAGGCATTCGTTGATGAAACACAGAAAGTGGTTTCCGGAAAAATCCGTATAAAGCTGCACAAAGGCACCCATTTTGTCACCGGCCGCCAGTCAGCTAACAGCCTCTATAATGAAGAGCTTGCCACCTATTCAAAAGGTGATGCCTTCGACCATGATGCAGCAGTCGGGTTTATCAAGCTTTGGGGTTTGACGACAAAAGTCTATTCACAGGTGAATCTGGAAGATAAAGAGAGTCAGGGGAACGTCAGTGAAATTGCAGAAGAAAATCTCGGAGTCTAGTTTTAAAAGTCTGGAGGAATGATAATGGCGAAACTATGGGGCGGACGTTTTACAAAAGAGACAAACAAACTGGTAGAGGAATTCACAGCTTCGATTTCATTCGATCAGAAGCTTGCGCTCGAGGATATAGAAGGAAGTCTGGCTCATGTGAAAATGCTCGGTGAGACGGAGATCATACCGATAGAAGACGTCAAGCTGATAATTGAAGGACTTTTGAAGCTTAGAAGTAAAATAGAGTCGGGTGAAATGGAGTATTCTGTTGAGCATGAAGATATCCACATGAATATTGAGAAACAATTGATTGAGCTGATCGGCCCTGCAGGCGGAAAACTTCATACAGGGAGAAGTCGCAATGATCAGGTTGCAACGGATATGCATCTTTACCTTAATAGAAAAACCAAGGAACTGATCGGACTGGTGAAAGCTGTCCAGGAGGCCATTTTAGAACAGGCAAAGGATAATGTGGAAACGATCATTCCGGGATATACTCATTTGCAAAGAGCCCAGCCGGTATCATTTGCTCATCATCTACTGGCCTATTTTTGGATGTTCCAGCGTGATAAAGAGCGTCTGAAGGACAGCATGAAGAGGGTGAACTGGTCACCGCTTGGTGCAGGAGCGCTGGCAGGGACGACTTTTCCCATTGATCGGGAACGGTCTGCAGAGCTGCTTGGGTTTGATACGGTCTACCCAAACAGCATGGATGCAGTCAGCGACAGGGATTTTATCGTTGAGTTCTTATCGGTTGGCTCATTGGTCATGACGCATATTTCCAGACTCTCGGAAGAATTGGTCATCTGGTCGAGCCAGGAATTCCAATTCATCGAGCTGGATGATTCCTTCTGCACGGGTTCCAGCATCATGCCGCAAAAGAAAAACCCGGATGTACCGGAGCTGCTCCGGGCAAAAACTGGAAGGGTATATGGAAGCTTGATCGGACTGCTGACCGTTTTGAAAGGGCTGCCTCTTGCATACAACAAGGATATGCAGGAAGACAAGGAGGGGATGTTCGATACCGTTGATACGCTGGAAGGCTGCCTGAACCTGCTTGCCCCCATGATTGAAACCATGACTGTCAGGAAGGATGCCATGCAAAAAGCTGTTAATCAGGACTTCTCCAATGCGACGGATATCGCCGACTACCTTGTCACCAAGGGAGTTGCATTCCGGGATGCCCATGAAATCATCGGGAAAATTGTCCTTTACGCTCTTCAGGAAAAGAAGTTCTTACTGGATCTAGAGATGGAAGAATTCAAGCAGTTCAGCCCTCTGTTTGAAAATGACATCTATACAGTCCTTTCACCGGACCGTGTGGTAGGGGCGCGGGAAAGTTATGGCGGGACTTCTCCTTCCCAAGTGAGAAAACAGATTCAGCTGGCTGAGGAGGAAGTGGTACTCTGATAGGTTAAGAGGAGGAACTGGACTGGTTCTAAAAGGGAGCTGTGATTAGAGCGCAAGGACATGTATAGAGGTTCTAGAGTCCAAAAGCGAGCAAGGATTAAAGGGATTAGGCGCGTAGAGAGGTCCAAGAGTCCAAAAGCGAGCGGAAACCAAAGCTCAAAGGCGTATAGAGCGTTCCTGGAGTCCAATAAGTATTCAATTTCAAACAGAAATGGTCCTTAAAAAGGCTGGCACCGACTCATATTGATCAAAAATACAAAAAACGAACCCATTCAAACGGTATCGCAACCCCGAAAGTTAAAGTTGAAAAGCTAACTTTCGGGGGAAGCACCGACACGGGTTCGTTTTTTCTTATCTCAAAAATCAAACTTTATAAAGCTTCCCCTTCTGCCGGCTTCTTCTCCTCATCAAAATCCGGAGATACAGCCTTCTTGATAAAGAGGGCAACGATAAACGCAATGACAGTCAGAGCCAGTGCAAACCAATAGGCATGGTGGACTCCATATGTCATGGCTTGATTGGCAGTCTCCTCGGTAACAGCGGACCTGCCTTCCAGGTAGTCTGCCTGTCCCTGGGTCATGATGCTGACAAAGATAGAAACACCCAGGGCACCTGCAACAGGCTGCAACGTGTTGGCAATCGCCGTGCCGTGCGGATAAAGGTTCTTAGGCAATTCATTGAGCGCATTCGTTTGAGATGGCATCATAATGGCTGATATGGATAGCATCAGGACCATATAGACGATGATAAAAGCCCAGATCGGTACCGAAGGATTGATATTGCTGAAGAAGATCATCACTCCAACAAGGGTAATCGTTCCCGGTATGATCAGTTTCCTGGGGCCGTACTTATCAAACAGCGCGCCCATTGTCGGGGACATCAGCCCATTCAACAGGGCGCCGGGCAGCAGCAGAAGACCCGCTACTTTCGCTGAATAGCCAAGTGGTCCCTGAAGGTACATCGGCATGACGATCTCGGAAGCGAACATGGCCATGATGACAATGATAAAGATGATGATTCCCCTGGCGTAGCTTTTATATTTGAATACCCGTACATCAAGCAATGGCTGATCAAGCTTGAGCTGCCTGAATACAAATACAATCAAACTGATGAAGCTGACGGCAAGGATGATGATGATCTTTGCTGAAGTAAAGCCTTCCCCTTCTTCTCCTGCACTGCTGAAGCCGTAAACAATCCCGCCGATCCCGATGGATGAAAGGATGATTGATAAGATGTCCACTTTTGGCCGGGTAACTTCCCCCACGTTCTGCAGGTATTTAAAAGCGAACAGAATCGAGAATAGGGCAAAGGGGATGACCGTGATGAACAACCAGCGCCATCCAAGAAGGTCGACTATCACTCCGGACAAAGTAGGACCGATTGCCGGAGCGAACATGATCACCAGGCCGAATGTCCCCATGATTTTCCCTCGGACTTCTGGACGGTACAATAGAAGCAGGGCATTGAAGATGACTGGGATCAGCAGCCCAGTACCCACTGCCTGGATCATCCTCCCCGTTAGCAGCATCGGAAAGTTAAGAGCCGAAGCGGCAATCGTCGTCCCCAGCAGGAAAATCGACATGACACCGATGAACATCTGCCTGGTTGTGAACCACTGTATGAGCAGAGCTGAAATCGGCATCAGCACCCCCATCACAAGCATAAAGCCTGTCGCCATCCATTGGACGGTAGGGGCATCAATATTGAAGACAACCATTAACTCTGTAAGAGCGATATTCAACAGAGTTTCATTCAATATGGCAAAGAAAGCCCCGATCATGAATGTAATAAGTATTGCTTTAGAATTTATTTTTGTTTCCATAAGCTCCTCCATTTTTAAACTTCAAATACACTTATCTATATTCCTTCATTTAGATGAAATTCTCAAGCGGCAGGCTTAGTTTTTTGCAGAATCTGAAACTATATTCAATTCGGCCCCGTATACAACAGTCATATGAAGGAATCAAAGAATAAAAAATGGAGGGAAGAGGAATGTTTGGAGACAAGCCTAAATGTATGAAATGCGGAAAAGAGATTGAAGGAGAAGAAGAAGTGTATATCAAGATGAAATGGCCCAAGCGCAAGGGAATGACCGAAATCAAAGCTTACCTTCAGAATGAAGCAGCATTCTTGTGTTTGCAGTGCTTTGAGCAAGAGGCTTAGGGGGCAGTCGGATGAGTGGATTTGTATTACTCTTGATCTTACTGGCTTCCGGTTCCGCATTGGCTTTTACTCTGGTGATGGCAATCAAGGCGCTGCAGAACCACCTCCATCATAAAAAAGGGCTTGATCAAAGCACCTCGTTTGTTCTCTGCCCCAGCTGCGGTGAAAGTAACAAACGGCAAAAGAACGGCCAGCAGTGCAGGGCCTGTTATAAGGTTTTTTGAAGTTACAAAAGAAAAGAAACAAAAGAAAGCCTGCACAATTGTGCAGGCTTCTTGCGGTTCAAAGTATTAGCGGTTGCTGTTATTGTTATTATTGTTGTTATTGTTCTGTCGGCTGCGGGCTTCTCCGCCTTTTTCACCGATTTCCTGGTAAAATTCCTTGTCGTGGTTCTCAGATGTCGCTTCTCCGCCCTTTTGGCCGATTTCCTGATAGAATTCCTTGTCATGATTCTTGGAAGTAGCTTCTCCGCCTTTGCGTCCTGCTTCCTCTACTGTCATGTTCTTGTTGTTATTGTTGTCGTTATTGTTGTTTCTAGCCATTGTAAATCCTCCTTAAGTTTAGAAATTTGATTTTCCACTAAGACGAGTTACACCAGCAATTACAAAAGACAAAAAGCTTTAACTTCTGTCTCTGCTCTTTGTCTTCCCCTTCATCATTTCTTTAAACAAGGTGGAAGAAACTACCATCAACCCGGATAGAAGGGAAAATGCATTAATAGTAGAAATAACACATCTTCTAGAACTGATGTAGAGGAAGATCAATTTTTCTAATGGTTCATTAAGTCCTTCAGACAGCAGCTGCAACGCAAACGGGCAGCCCCGGCAAAAAAATGCTCAGCACTAAAAGCACTGAGCAAAAAGTATTATATCCACTTAACGACATCATCAAATGGCCGGCGTGTTTTCGGTCGTGGTTCCTCGGCACGATAGCCAAACGCTGCCATGACCGAGATGCTGAAATGCCCGTCTTCGAGCAAACCTTCTTCGTCTAAGAGTTGATTCATCTTTTCTATATTGAAACCTTCAACCGGACAGGAATCGATTCCAATTTGAGCGGCGGCTGTCATCATGTTAGCCAGCGCTATGTAAGTCTGTTTAGATGCCCAGTCATAAAGCGGCCGGTCACCATCCAGCAGTTTGAAGTCTTCCCTCTGGAACTCTTCGACTCTGCCAAGAAATTTCTCGAGCATCTCTTCAGGGAATTTTGAGATGTTCAGTAACTGATCTTTGAGGTATTCAGAATCATACTTCGTATCTTTCTTCGTCCTGGCAAGAAAAATGACAAAATGGCTTGCGTCTGGAAGTTTCGTGTATGCTCCCCAAGAAGTATTTTTGATTTTTTCCTGGATTGCCGGGTCTTGGATGACAAGGAAACGCCAAGGTTCAAAGCCGAATGAGCTTGGTGATAGGCGGCCGGTTTCAAGGATGAACCGGAAATCATCTTCCGGAATCTTTTTATCAGGGACGAATTGCTTTGTGGCGTGTCTGAAATGGAAGGCGTCAAGGATCTCCTGCTTCAATTGCTCTTTGTTTTTCACTTATGTCATCTCCTTTAAAATCTTCTCTTATAAAGTATCACATTAGCAGATTCCCATTCAGTGATGATGCTCAAACGAAAAGAGCACATTTCAAGAGCATATTGATTGTCCTAAGGGAGGGAGAAAGGCTACAATTATTACGGAAACCGAAATAGTTTTGATGCTGTTTCTTTTTTTTTGAAGAGGGAATTATATACCCGTTAACCTTCTTGAATGGATAGAAGGCAGGGAGGAACAGCAAACTAATAGTCATGTTATCGTAAGGGGGAATAAAATGGAGACAACGGAAGCAAAAGAAGAACAGAACATCAAAATTGCGCCCATTGTGGCGATCTTAATTTCCGGGGCTTTTGCAGCCATACTGAATCAGACCCTTCTGGCTACAGCCTTGCCTCATATTATGAAAGATTTAGATTTGACTGCCAATACAGCACAATGGCTGACAACTGTCTTTATGCTGGTGAACGGGGTGATGATCCCGATTACGGCATTTCTGATCGGCCGCTACACGACCAGGACATTGTTTCTTACAGCGATGGGGCTTTTCGCGCTGGGGACGCTGTTTTGTGCAATCGCCCCAAACTTTTTCTTTTTGATGATCGGCAGGATTGTTCAGGCATCAGGGGCTGGAATCATGATCCCGTTAATGCAGACGGTCTTTTTCATTATTTTTCCCATTGAAAAACGCGGGTCTGCCATGGGGTTGTTCGGTTTGGTCATTTCCTTTGCGCCAGCCATCGGGCCTACATTGTCGGGATACCTCGTTGATCAGTATCCTTGGCGCGTTCTTTTTTATATCGTACTGCCAATTGCCATCATTGATTTCATCATCGCTTTCTTTGTATTGAAAAATGTTACAAAGCTCACGAATCCGAAGCTGGATGTGCTTTCCATCATCCTGTCCACACTGGGATTCGGCGGAATGCTTTATGGCTTCAGTGCAGCAGGAACAGCAGGATGGGCAAGTGCGCAGGTCATCCTGTCATTGGTCTTTGGGGCGCTGACTTTGTTTATTTTCATAAGAAGGCAGTTCAAGCTGGAGCAGCCGATCCTGGAGTTCAGGGTATTCAAGTATGGAATATTCACATTGGCAACCATCATTGGGGTGATCATGTTCATCGCGATGATCGGAGGTGCGACCATCCTGCCGATTTATATGCAGAACATGCATGAGTTCACGGCATTCGAATCCGGCTTGATGCTCTTGCCGGGTGCATTGATCATGGGAATCATGAACCCGGTCAGCGGAAGGATCTTCGATAAGTTCGGAGCGAAAATGCTGGCCATAGTAGGACTGACGATAACGACTGTCTCTACCTTTTTCTTTACAAATCTCACGACGGAAACGTCCTTCACCTACATGGCCGTTGTCAATGCAGTGAGAATGTTCGGTGTCGCACTGGTGATGATGCCAGTTACGACTGCGGGGCTTAACCAGCTGCCGCCAAGTCTCATTCCACATGGTACAGCGATGAACAATACAATGAGGCAGGTCTCAGGATCGGTCGGGACTGCTTTGCTTGTGACGATCATGACAAATACCGCATTGAATCCTGCAGAACATGGAATGCAAGGCCTTGTTCACGGTGTCAATGTATCCTTCATTGCAGCAGGAGCCGTCGCCGGAGTCGGAATCATCCTGGCATTCTTCTTGAGAAAGACCAGTCCGGCAGAAGAGTGACAGGCACCACCCGGAAATTGTCGAAATCAACGAGTGTGAAACCCCACCGGTTTTGCACTCGTTTTTTTAAGGCTCTTTTCGTAAACTATGTTGCTATTCACTATAAAGTTTAAATAAAGTCCTGGTAAATCACCGTAAAAACCCCGGTGAGCAGGGAAGAAAGGAGCTGCTCGTTCTTTTCCGGAAGCAACAATATATGCGAAAACAGCCTTTATGATAAAGGCCCTTTCCGTAACCTTTGTTACAGCATATTCCGATTATTGCCTCGGACCTTTTGTGAATAAGGTAGCAAAGGGCTGTACTAAGAGGATAGAGGGAAGTCCGGTTATAAGGACTTTCCATTTTAAAATATACGGTTGTATAAGCTGGCACGCCTGTCGGTGATTTGATCCAATAGACGTTTGACTTCAATATCTTCTTTACGCTTGAAAATATCCATCATTCTGCGTTTCATCTTCATCTCTCCTTTCTATCCTCAGTGTAGCCAGAATCCATTTTTCATTTAACATGCGTGAGGAGGTTTTTTCTTCAGTCTTTAGCAGGAGGGGGAGTCAGCACCATGAAAAAGGCATAATCGCTGGTGCGATATGCTTTTTTGGTGCTCCGTAATTTTTACAGAATAAATAATAATTTCTGCTTCAAAAGTACGGTAAAATGGGTATGGTAATGAAAAATGGAATATTAAGTAAAAAAAGATGAGGTAAAGGAGTAAACGCCATGCTCGAGTTTAAAAAACTGCCTGAACATATAAAAAGGAAAGCGGAGCAATATGATCCATCCAGTAAAAGGATTGACTGCCTTCCCTCTAAATTTTATTACAATGGAACAAAATATTTTGTGATAAGCTATTATCCTTCGCTTCAAGACCTTTTCATCAGGGAGGATGGTTCTATTCCGCCTTATGAAGAAGTGGAAAGGGCCACACTCGTTGTTCATTTCTATAAAACAGCTGGTGCGACGATCGTAAAAACAGGAGGGGCTTGGGCACTCTCTCCTTCGGCAAGACTGTACAGGAAGTGGGAGAGAACCCTGCTTTCCATTAAGGAGAAGCTTGAAGGGACAGCACCTCATGCCACTATGGTGCATAAACCGCTGTCTGGATGCAGCGGGGCGATTGAACGAAGAGCAGGATATCATCTTTAAGAGTGTTGAAGAAGGGGTTGACCTGGTGGAGGAGGCTAACACTTCCGAATTGGTCACAGAAGATGTACAAAAGAAAGTCAGGGCATGTGTAGTGGAAATGGTAAGGGCGGCTGTCCGCAAGAATGAAGTGCAGTTAAGGACTGAAAGAGATCGAAAGGATTTAATAGCTTATTTGAACAAAGAAATGTTCAAAAGGCCATCCCTCCTGTGGAGTTATTTATGGTTAAAGAGACAGGATCCTCATATCCTGAACAGCGATTCTGAAACTGCAAAAGATATGCCGGAACTTATAGATATGGTGAAAGAGGATACACCGGTGGACGAGTTGGAAAATAAAGAGGAGCTTTATAAACTGCTGCTGAATCCAAAGTGACCATCAGTTCGCAAATTATAAAGAGTTCATCCTTTACCTTTTTGAGCAGGAGGGGTTCCATGGAAGACAAAATAAACCTGGTGCCGGCAGAAATGAGCCCCAGGAAAAAAATCAACGTCAAACCGACGAAGCAGCACAAAGTGAATATCAAAAAGCATAAGAAGATTTTTGAAAAATGGGATATGTGGGATTTTGCCTATTTTGACGGAAAAGAGTACTACTTCTTGACAGTTTACAATTCTTTATTTGGAAAAGTCACCGGTTATTTATTATTGGATAAGTCGGGAAAAGAGCCTGATGTGGAAAAAGTGAAAGAAGCTGCCTATTATCTGATTTGTTACAACACCCTTGTCCATAATGTCATTACTGGCATGGTTCCAAGGATGAATATGAACATGGCTCCCTATCAGCAAATGGTAAAGCTGCTTGCTGAGCATAAGAAAGAGATTGTCCGGGCAGACCCTGAACTGGAAGGGACTGTCGAAAGAATCATCGCCTTGAACAAAATAATTGTAGAAGAGGCTTCCCAGGTCAGGGAAATTGTCTACACGGTTGGCGGCCTTCAAAGGGAAATTACCAGGGGAAGCGGATTTTTTGATCAGGAATTTTTGCAGAAGATGGAGGAAGAAGCCGGAAGGTACAGCTTCAATATGTACACTTTTGGATTAAGAGAGCGTGAAATGCAGCCGGGATATCAGCGTATTTATCAGTTGATTTCTAAAGGAAGAGTCAAAGCTCCAAGGCTCAGAGCACTATTGAAAGCTGCTATCGAAACCAATGAGAAAGAATTGGAAGCCTCCATGTCTACATTTGAGAGGGACCAGAAGGGAAATCCATTGCAAATTGATAGGGAGAACATCCCTGAATCCTTGGTGTATAATCGGCAAATGCAGGGACAGAAGGATTTCGATGAGTTAATAATGCCTATTATCCGTAATTTTCATGAATAATAAATTTCTAGATAATTGAATCCCCGGTGCCCCTTCATCCGTATACATATTAGACAAAAATAATTCCTGGAAGGGGAAACATATGGGGAACATTTTTTTATTTTCAGTTATAGTCGGTTTGGTGATGGCCGTTCTGCTGGTCCCGCTCAGCGGCAGAAGGACGAAGGGAAAAGAGGCAAGCCGCTTCAATACAGCCGGAGTCGCAGCGGTTTTGGTCCTCACTGTCGCAGCCGCTTTTGGTTTTTATTATTTCAGTAACCTTGATCGAAACTTTTCGTCCATGTGGCTTCTGCTGATTCTCGCTTCAGGTGCCGGCGCCATTTTGGCAGCAGGGAAAGAGCGGGTGGTCAAGGGCTCCGTGTTTCTTGTAACCCTGCTGATTGGGGCATTCATACTGACTGCGTTTCTCTTTAATGCAGATGAGAAGTTTGAATCAGCCAAAATGGATGTGAAAACGGAAATTGAACCATTCGATGAGCAGAAGACACCGGCAAGCGTCCCGCCGAAATTCGCCAGAAATAAAATGAAAAAGGCATTTGGACAGGTGCCTGACACCAGTTATTATGAGCTTGGTAACCTGCAGATTCAAAAGGTGAATGGTGATTATGTTTATATTGCCCCAGTGGAATTCTCTGGATTCTTCAAATGGGTAAAAGGAGACGAAACACCGGGATACTTCACTATCAGTGCAACAGATTCTTCAGCTAATCCAAAGTTTGTAAAAGAAAAGATGGCTTATACGCCTTCTTCTTACTTTAATAAGAATCTTGAACGCCATATCCGGATGCATTTTCCAAAGCGGATCTTTAACGGAGAAGTGCAGCTCGAAGTGGATGAAAATGGCAAGCCTTTCTATGTCCGTACCTATGGGGAATTCATTTCCGCCAGAAACGGCTTTAAAGCGGAAGGCATCGTAGTTGTCGACCCGCAAAACGGAAAAGTGAAATCATATGAACTGGCAGATGTTCCTGCTTTCATTGACGGTGCAGTATCACCTGAAACGGTCAGCCTGCAAAACAGTTATTATGGTAACTATGTACAAGGCTTTTGGAACAGCGTGTTTGGAAAGTCCGAAGTGAAGCTTCCTTCAGATGAGGGTACAGAGGCAAATGTCAGCCCGATTTTCGATGAAAATGGAGATATGTACTACTTTACAGATTTTACCTCGCCAAAAGAAGGAGTGGACAGCATGCTGGGCTATTCCCTCACCAATTCCCGGACAGGTGAAGCGGTCTTCTACACAGGCAATCTCGAAGAATCGTATATGGACTCACAAGGAAACCTCCAGATCATTGAGAAGAAATTCATAGAGAAAAAATGGAGCGGGGAAATGCCGATACTCTATAATTTCTATGGTGAAGCGAGCTGGCTGACTCCGGTGCTGGATCCTAACGGCTTCCTGCAGAATTACTTTATCGTTTCGGCTGCAAATCCTGAGATCTCCGTGTATGCAAACACCCCGAACCAGGCGCTGAAATTATACAAAACAGCTTTGCAGCGGGGCGGGGGAAGTGTCGATGGAAGCGGGGAGGCAGAAGAAAAACAAGTGAGTGGGACGGTCACCCGGGTCTATAAAGAAAAGACAGGCGATTACACGACCGTTTTCTTCCTTCTGGAGGGAGGAAATAGCTACATCGTTTCCTCGGAAAACAGTCCGATGAGCATCTACCTTGAGAAGGATGACAAAGTAACGGTAACCTTTCTCGATACCGGGGAAAATTCGCTGCCAGTACGAGAAATGAATATAGAAGGGCTGCAGGATTAGGGAAATGTACATCCCGAATGGAAGGATTTCCTAAAGGAATGGTGAAAGTCAGTTTCAAATAAAAAGGGAAGAGGCCCGCGATTGAATACGGGCCTCCCTGATAAGGAAACCCTCACAAAGGCTTTGAAACAAGGGCTGATGTGAGGGTTTCTATTACTTTAAGCACTGTTGGGAATTTTAACGCCAGAGCAAGCAGCTGAAAAATAGTTTGAACATAGCGGAAAAAGTGAATAATGACTATATGGAGGGTCTTTCGCTCAGGACAAAGGACAGTGCGAAAAATGCACCTTTCAAATCCTCATAGCTGGTTTGATCATAATCATACAGGAGGTTTTATCATTGAAAGAAGGAATCCATCCAAACTATGACAAAGTAGTCTTTCAGGATACGAACAGCGGCTATAAGTTTCTGACAAGCTCCACCATGAAATCCTCAGAAACGATTGAATGGGATGATGGAAACACCTATCCGCTTATCAAAGTCGAAGTCAGTTCAGACACACACCCATTCTATACAGGGGTCCAAAAGTTTGCGGACCGCGGAGGCCGTGCCGACCGCTTCATGAAAAAATATAATATGAAGCGTCCTGAAGAAGATTGACAGCAACCAGCTGATTTAAATGTAAAAAAACAGCGGATTCCCATGAACGGGGGTCCGCTGTTTCATATCACCTATTATTTGAATGCTGTTTTTGTATATATTGTGGCTTTCGGAAAAATCCCAGGTGCCGGATTTTTTCCCCTGAATTCAAAGGTTTCACTCTCGAAAAAGAATGAGCAGCTCTTTTCTTTCCTGCTTATCAGAGGTTTAACGGCGATTTACCAGGATATTATTTGAAATTCATATTGAATAGCAACAAAGTTTATGAAAAGAGCCTATTTGAAAGAAGCATAGCCTTCATCGGCCATCACGACACTTCCATTGATTGCACTTGCTTCCTCAAGGGAAAGAAGATAGACCGTGTCCGCCAGTTGTTCAGGCTGTGTCAATTTATTGCCCATGACTTTTGCTTTCATAGCATCGATAATGCCTTTATCTTTATACCCTTGGATGATTGGTGTGTCCACGACTCCCGGAGCGACACCGACAACCCTGATTCCGAATGGCGCCAATTCCAAAGCTGCTGATTTTGTCATCATGTTCACTGCACCCTTTGTTGCATGGTAGGCAAATGTTCCAGGGGATGCAAGGACTCCGAATACCGAAGTTGTATTGATAATGACCCCTTTGATATTTAATTCCTTCATCTTTTTCCCTGCAGTGATGATTCCATACGCAACACCATGCTGGTTGATATCGATGATTTTATGATAAGATTCAAGGTTCATATCCGGTACAGGTGTCGGGCTGCCGATCCCTGCATTATTGAACATGACATCAATGCGTCCATACTCTTCAACGGTTTTCTCGACCAAAGCCTCGACTTCTTCATACTTGGAAACATCCGTTTTAATAAAGATCGCTTCGCCGCCTGAAGCGTTGATTTGTTCCGCCGTTTCAGTACCTGCCGATTCATTGAAATCTGCAATGACAACCCGGTCACCTTTTTTCGCGAATTTAAGGGATGTTTCTTTTCCGATCCCGCTTGCTCCTCCTGTGATGACAGCTACTCTCTTAGTCATAAAAAAAACCTCCCTGAAATTAGTAGATATTTTGACGATTCTTATTTTACCATTGAAACGGCTTTCATAAAATTTAATAATAATAAGGGAAGCTTAAGCATTACTTAATTAAACGTCATATCGACGTCTAAACTAAAGGGGTCAGGACATGAATATAGATCAGCTGGAACACTTGATTGAGGTAGCCAATACAGGATCACTGACGAAAGCAGCGGAAAATCTGCATGTCAGTCTATCGGCAATAAGCCAATCCATCAGCAAGCTGGAGAGGGAATTGGGGATTCAATTGTTTATCCGGAACCGGAATGGAGCTTCACCTACCTTTGAAGGGAAACGGATCATTGAAAAAGCGAGTGAAGCCATGGTGAAGGTCAATGAACTGAAAGAAGAAGCCAACCGATATTCAGAGACACTTTCAGGTGAATTGAAAATCGGGATCATCCCGAGCCCGACCAATTTCCTGATCGATATAGTGTCCGAATTCAAATCGGATTATCCTGCTGTCAAAATTGAAATATATGAAAAAGGCCCCATGGAAATACTGGATGATATCCATCATCACCGCCTTGATATGGGGTTGATTCTTACATCGCAAAGTTTATTGGAGGATGATCATTCCCTGCGGAGTGAAACACTTTTGGAAGGCAAGATGGTAGCGGGGGTCCATAAACATTCCTCCCTGGCAAAACTGAAGATGATTTCTCCTGAGGATCTGATTTCCAATACCCTCGTCCTATATAATGACGATTACATTAAGAAATTCACAGAAGATATCCTTTCCGGGTTTGGGGAGATCGATATCATGTTCACCAGCAACAACCTTGACGCCATCAAACGGGCTGTACAAAAAGGGCTGGCAGTCACTATAGGCCTTGATTATTCCTTCAACAGCCATCAGCCTTTCCAAAACGGTGATATCGTTTCAGTCCCCATCAGCGGCATCAGGGATGAACGTGTTTATTTTACCCTCGTCAGGAAAGAGGGCAGGATCCCTACCTTGACAGTGAAAGAATTCATGAAGAGGATCAAACGGAAGTTTTAGTTTATCAAAACAAAAGGAATTCTTTATGAAAAAGGAAGGAAAATATTATTTTCCAGCCGATATAAAGGACATAAAACGAATAAAGAGAGAGGTTTTCTTATGTCCATCAAGATGAAATTGCTGATTGTGCTTTCTATTAATTTCTTGATTCCGATTTTTACTTTCGGTTTCTATTCTTTCAATTATTTATCGCCGGAAGAAATTCGGACTGTGTTCATTATTTTGGGAATTGTCCTTATCTATGCCTGTGTACAAAACTATTTTGTCATTAAATCGATTGCGAAACCGCTGCGTATGACAAAGTTGGCTTTGGAAAAGATTGCAGACGGAGACCTGAATACAACAATGGATATCAAGCAGAAAAATGAACTTGGAGACATGGCCAGAAGTTTGAACAGGATGACCACGAATTTTAAAGAGATGATTCAAAAAATCGATTCCGCATCAACAGAGCTTGCTGTTTCGGCTGAAAGCCTGACGGCCGTATCTGAACAAACAGCAGCAGCCAGCGAGGGTGTTTCCCATGCAGTTCAGGAAATTGCCGGGGGTTCTGCCCAATCTGCACAAGAGGCAGATGAAGCAAGCCAACTTGTAGGGTCACTGTCTGATCAACTGGCACTTGTGCATAAACAGGCAGAGAATATCAGCGGCTTTTCAACTAAAGCGAACAATGCAAGCGAAACAGGGCTGGAGAAAATGCGGCATCTCAATGAATCATTTGAAGCGTCGTCAGTATCACTTTCTTCCGTCCGTGATGTTGTCGTCGATCTGGATGACAAAATCAAGGATATTGAACAAGTAATCCTTTCCATCAATGCCATCTCCGAACAAACCAACCTTCTGGCTCTTAATGCAAGCATTGAAGCGGCAAGGGCAGGCGAACAAGGAAAAGGATTTGCAGTGGTGGCTGATGAAGTAAGGAAGCTGGCTGAACAATCGGCTCAAGCAACGGACAGGGTGAAGGGGACGATTCTGTCCATCCAGTCTCAATCCAAGAAAGCTGTTGAAGAAATGAACAGGACCAAAGACTCCCAGACTACCCAAAGCAAGTCTGTGGCAGAAACGCTGATGGCGTTTGAAACGATTGCCTCTGTATTCGAAAAGGTATCCGATTCGATAGTCACAATCAGCAGGGAAGTCAATCAGATCAATTCCAGCAAAGACACAGTGGTTCAATCCATCACCGGCATCACGAATATGACAAAACAGTCTGCAGCAGCCTGTCAGGAAGCCAGTGCCTCCACAGAAGAACAAGTGAGGGCATTCTCATCCGTTACCCATACTGCAGAGCAGCTCAATGAATCAAGCAGGGAACTGAAAAAATTAATAAACTACTTTTCGATTTAATTATTCCAAGTAGAAAGCGGCAATTAACCCCACAAGGTTAATAGCCGCTTTTTTAATGCCAGGAAGAGTCGGGAAGCTTCAGGGGACAAGGCATAAAGAAGGTTATTAAAGATATCGGCCTGAAATGTTGCATTTCAGATAAGTTTCTGGTTTAATAATGAATATAATTTAAATCGTAACGTTTACGTTTTAATTAAATTAGGAGGTATAGTCATGAAAAAAGGAATTCATCCACATTATCAAAAAGTAGTATTCATGGATACAAACAGCGGTTATCAATTCTTAACACGTTCAACCATGGGGTCTTCCGAGTCAATCGAATGGGAAGATGGAGGCACCTATCCGTTGATCAAAGTCGAGGTAAGTTCTGATACACACCCGTTTTACACAGGAGTCCAAAAATTCGCGGACCGCGGGGGACGTGCAGACCGATTCATGAAAAAATATAATATGGAACGCCCAAAGTAAATACAATCCGGGAGAGAAGGATATGAACGAGCATTTAATGGAGATGATGGCAAGGGATATAGTTGCCGCCCTTCCATCACAAAAGAGAGATGTCTATCAGTATGTTGTAGGAATCGAAGATGAACTGGCCTCTCAATCGCAAACAACGGAACAGTTCATGTCGCTTTTGGCAAAGCATACACCGCACAAGCAGGCAGCTTCACATTTCAATATGACTTATGGGCAGCTCATGAAAATTATGCGGGAAATAGAAACAGAGATAGACCTGCAACTGAAAAGAAAAATAAAAAAAGTTGAATGGGTCGACTGCTCTGATCAATTCAAGTTGGACAGCCATAAGGAAATGAGTTTCCTTTTACTCATTTAAAAAATTTGATTTTTAAATCGTAATGATTACGTAATAAGTATATAGAGAGGAAGGTAGAAATGGCTAAAAAATCAAAAGTGGCAAAAGAAAGAAAACGCCAGGAAATTGTGGAACGTTACGCAGAATTACGGAGGGAATTAAAAGAAAAAGGTGATTATGAAGCATTGAAAAAATTGCCAAGAGACTCATCTCCGACTCGATTGAAAAACCGGTGTGAAGTGACAGGCCGCCCGCGCGGGTACCTGCGGAAATTCAAAATGTCACGGATTGCCTTCAGAGAGCTTGCACATAAAGGGCAGATCCCGGGAGTTAAGAAGTCCAGCTGGTAATCATTAAAATACTATAGCCTATATCAGGAGGAACAAACAATGAGAGTCAAGATCACATTAGCATGCACGGAAACAGGAGACAGAAACTACATTACAACGAAAAATAAGCGAAATAATCCGGACCGCATTGAATTGATGAAGTACTGCCCGCGTTTGAGAAGGCGGACCCTGCATAGAGAAACAAAATAACCCTGGAAGTTTGCAAGTGAAAAAGCCATCTGCCCTGCCATTAATGGAGGAGGCGGATGGCTTTTTTTCAATGCTTTACCACAATAGGTACAGTTCTGTCTTCCAGCTCAGCAGATCATTCAGTCGCATCACTGAAAAGTTTGGAATCTTGCAATCTATCAATGAATTTTTCAGTTGTTTCAATAGATTCATAAAGAAATAACAGCAAATCCCCTCCACGGGATTGCTCCCAAGCAAATTGATAGGCATCTGCTTCATCCAGGACCACGGATGAAGGTGTCCCATAATTTTCAGCCTCCTCGAGCATGATGGCGGGGACTTCTTCAGGCAGCCTTCCCCGTAAGTCCTTATCTTCCTTGATGATCAGAAAGGAGGAATTAGCGGCGGCGATTTGGACCATTGCCCGGATGGCATCATCCTGTCTATCGCCGGCTGCTGAAATGACAGTGATGGTCCGGCTGCGTTTCATATGATCGACCGCTTCATAAATGGCTCTGAGGCCGGCCTGATTATGAGCATAGTCCACCAGGATTTCCCTTCCGAGAATACTGGTCCGATTGAATCGGCCGCGGGAATGAAGTGAATCCGGCTTGAAGGACAGTGCCCTCTCCTTTAATTCCTCAAACCCTGCCCCTTGGGAGTGGGCAGCCGCCAACGCCTGCAGCAGGTTGGAGATGTTATGTCTGGCTGTTCCTGCAAGGGTGACAGGTATCTCAGCTGCCGGGAGAAATGGCTGTTGAACTCCTTTGCAGCTGTAAATGATCATTCCTTCAGTATCTACATACCAGGCAGTTTCTTCATTCAGAATGGCGCTTTGTATATAGTGATTCCATTCATCCAAGGAAGTATAGATAACCGTCCCTTTTGTATAAGCAGCCATTTTGGCCGTTTCTTCGTCATCGGCATTCAAGATGCAGTACCCGCCTTCAATGACCACTTCTGGAATCAGCCTTTTCAACTTCACCAACTGTTCAAATGTCTCGATTCCATCAAGCCCTAAATGATCCTCGCTGACGTTTGTGACGATTCCCACGTCACAATGGCGGAAAGCAAGGCCTTCCCGAAGGATACCGCCCCTTGCCGTTTCGAGGACAGCTATATCTGTCTTGGGGCTGCCAAGGACTTTCCGTGCACTGATGGGGCCGCTGCAGTCGCCTTTATCAATTTGTTTTTCCCCGATGTATACACCATCTGAGTTTGTCATTCCGACAGTCAGGCCGCTCCCTTCAAGTAAATGTTTTACAAGCCTTGTAGTTGTGGTTTTTCCATTCGTACCTGTAATGGAAATGACCGGAATGGCTGCCTCGGTCCGGTCTTTGAATAAGTAGCGGACAATATCTTTCCCGACATCCCTTTTTTGTCCTCTGCCCGGGTGAAGATGCATCCTGATTCCGGGCGCTGCATTCACTTCCAATATGGCAGTGGTTTCCGGGTTGAAAGGTTTCGTGATATCAGGGCAGATGATATCAATTCCCGCAATATCCAATCCGATTGCCGCCGCTGCCTCTTCAGCTATATCCTTTATGGTCGGGTGGACCTCGTCTGTCACATCGACTGCCTGTCCCCCTGTAGAAAGATTGGCGCTTCCCACAGCTTGTATGACCTGTCCTTTTTCCAGGACGGATTGGAATGACAATCCCTGGCTTTCCAGGAAGCATCTCACGGTGTCATTCAGCGGTATCTTTGTCATGGGTTTTTCATGTCCCGCCCCGCGCAGTGAGTTTTGATTCTCTGATTGTATCAATTTTTCTATCGTATCTTTCCCGTTACCGATGAGCAGAGGAGGGGTACGCAGGCTTGCTGCCTTCAATTCGTTATCTATGACGAGCAGGCGGTAATCGCTTCCTTCAAAATAACGTTCAATGATCAACTCATTTTCTTCCTGCTCCAGGCAGCAGAGGGCGTTGAATAGTTCTTCTCTTGTCCTGATGTTGGTGATGACCCCTCTTCCCTGCCGTCCACGAAGGGGCTTGAGCACAAGGGGATAGCCGATTCTGTCCGCAGCTGAGAAGATTTCTTCCTTGGTCTGAGCCGTTTCCCCTTTTGGCACAGGCAGTCCTGCTGCTGAAAGGATCATTTTGGCCGCTTCTTTATCACAGGCATTTTCCACAGCCAGATGGGAGGTTTGGCTGGTGATGGTGGCCTGGACAGACTTTTGCCTGTATCCATTACCTAACCGCAATATGCTTTGGCTGCCGATCCTTTCCACAGGGATGTTCATCTCCTTTGCGGCATTGTAAATGGCCTCCGTGCTCGGCCCGAGTTTATTTTCATAGAAAAGGGAAGAGATTTTCTCTATGTATGGTTCAATGGAAAACCCATCCTCCCCGTTGATGAGCCGCTGAACGATGTCCATGGCTGCTTCAAAGGAGTGGAAACCGGACTCTTTCTCCTGGTATTCAAAAGTGACAAAGTAGATGCCCTTCTTACGGCTTGTTATCGTTTTTCCGTGCTTAACTTCAATGCCGGCAAGGTGCTGCAGTTCAAGGGCGATATGCTCCAGGATATGCCCCATCCAGGTTCCTTCATGCAGCCGTTCTATAAAGGCCCCTGCATAACCGCGTGAACATGTATGAGTCTGGAGGGAAGGGATAAGGGCTTCCAGTGACTTGGCGAATCCCGGTATTTCATTGGAGGGCTGGTATTCATACTCCTCCAGGTCAAGCTCAATCCACAGGGTAGGTTTATAGCTGAAGTAATTGGGGCCATTCAAGTATCTAACACGATTAATTTTCATCGATTATTTCCTCTCTTCGCTAGAATGTATGACAGATTTGGTTTCCAGACTGAACCTGAACCCGGCTTTTAAAGTGTGGAGCTTGAAGTCTGTAGCGGTTAATTCACTGCTTTCTTCTGGAACTTCCGGTTTGAACACCTTGCCGTCCTGACCATCTATGACGAACACCTGATGTTCTCCCAGTACAATGAATTCATCCCCTCTAAGCAGTATGGCGGTGTTCTCGTCAATACCAATCCCGATTTTGTCCGGCATTTCAGCCATTGCCCCTATCAACCTTCCGAATCTTCCCCGCTGGGAAAAATGCTGGTCGATGATCAGGTCTTCCAAAATGCCGAATCCCCTGCCCATAAAAACCTTCAGTGTGTCATCATGGAGTTTGATTTTGGAGGAAACAATCATTTCCTTGCCCATGATCGAAGCACCTGCACTGGTACCGGCAAGAATCATTCCATCTTCCCACTTCCGGAGAAGGGATTGATGGAACGGTGTGCCTTCAACTCTCTCAGCCAGCAAGGATTGATCACCGCCGGTAATGAAAAGGGCGGACATTCCCTCCAAAGCGTCTCTTAACTCCGGTAAGTGGGCATCCTTTCTATCTGTAATGGAAATCACCACGGAATCTTCAATGCCGAGATCAGCGAAAATATCACTGTAGTTTCCTCCTACTTCTTCCTGAATCCTTGAGGCAGCAGGCAGGATTCCCACCTTGCCTGTTTTCCTCTTTACAAGTTCAGCGAATGTTCCCAAAATCGATAACCCTTTGTACTTTTCTTCATTCCCTCCGATTATAAGCAGTTCCCCAACTGGCATTTTTTTCACCTTTCCTGTAAAAAAATTCTAATAAAAGCAAAGGATATATACCCAAATGTCCGTGAACGAAAACCCGGGAAGGGAAATTAGTCAGCAGGTAATTAAAGGAAATGAAGTCCGGTACTCCAGTATCGACTTTCAAGGTTAGAATAGAATATAAAAAAACAGCACAATCTTCATGGTTAAGAGGAAGGTGTGCTGTTTCTCGATATGAATACTGTTTGTTTATTTAATCTTCACTTAGATTGATATTTATCAATGAAGCACAGCATGTTTGCGTTTAATTTCATCTTGTTTTCGTGCTTTTTTAGCGGCCATAACATTCTTAATGAATGGAATAGCGAATCTATCCACCCCGAAGCAGTAAGCTCCGGCACCGGTGAACAGAAGGATGATGGCTGCTGTGAAAAGGATAGGGTTGGTGCTTACTGTGCCTGCCATCAGGAAATTCAAGTTCATGAATGCCCCTGCAAGCAGTGCCGGGATTGTCGCTGCTCCGAGGATCAATCCAACACCGACCAATACTTCGCCCCAAGGGATGAGGGTATTGAAGAGTTCTGCGTTTGGGAGAGCGGCATTTTCAAGGAATCCTGCATACCAGCCCTGAACCGCCGGGTGATCTCCGCCTGCTTTGGCAATTGCTCCTTGCAGGAATCCGGTGGTATCAAATCCATCAGTCAGTTTGTGAAAGCCGGCTTCAAGCCATTGAATACCGAGCCATATTCTTAATACAGTCCATAATGTTGCAGCCTGGGGAGTTTTCCACCATCTCATTTTAAACATCTCCTTATAATTGTGAAGTATTTCACATAAGCAATTAAAAAAATTTGAGATAAAGCCGGCCAGCTTTTTTAACTATCTTAGAGAGTGTTAATTTTGTGAAGTATTTCACTTACTCTCTACACTTATAATATACTCCCGTTAATCCATATTGGCAACGGTTTTCACAGATCTTTCACATTTAAATTTTAAAAAGGGAGTGGTATAAAAAATAGAAAAATTATACATTTACAATAGTCAGAATAATTCTGTCAGTCATGGGTATATGATTTATATTCCAATATTAGGAGGCTGAAAATGAGAGCTGTAACTTACCAGGGATCGAAAGACATTCAAGTCAAAGAGGTAGAAGACCCGAAAATCCAGAAGCCAGATGACATCATTGTCAAGATCACTTCAACAGCAATTTGCGGATCTGACCTTCACTTGTATCAAGGAAACCTGCCGCTGAGACCAGGGTATATCATCGGACATGAGCCGATGGGGATTGTCGAGGAAACCGGGCCGGATGTTACCAGAGTAAAAAAAGGCGACAGAGTCGTCCTGCCGTTCAATGTTTCCTGCGGACACTGCTTTTATTGCCAGCATGATATGGAAAGCCAATGTGATAATTCCAACCCTCATAAAGATACAGGAGGTTACTTCGGTTATACTGAACAATATGGAAATCATCCTGGAGGGCAGGCGGAATATTTACGTGTTCCTTTTGGAAATGCCATGCCGTTCAAGGTGCCTGAATCCTGCGATTTAGCAGATGAAGCACTGTTGTTCATGTCTGACGTATTGCCGACTGCCTATTGGAGCGTCGAGCATTCCGGTATGAAGCCGGGAGATACGGTCATCGTCCTTGGCTGCGGTCCCATCGGATTGATGGCGCAGAAATTCGCCTGGATGAAAGGGGCCGGAAGGGTGATCGCGGTCGATAACCTGCCGTACCGCCTGCAAAAAGCGAAGCAAAACAACAATGTCGAAGTCTTCAACTTTGATGAATTCAAGGAAATGGGCCAGCATTTGAAAGAAGTGACCAAAGGCGGCGCCGATATTGTCATAGACTGCGTCGGTATGGACGGAGAAAAGAATGCGATTGAGAAAGTCGAGCAAAAATTGAAGCTGCAGGGCGGAACGTTAAGTGCCATCAACATCGCCAAAGATGCCGTCCGTAAATTTGGTACCGTGCAGCTTACCGGTGTTTATGGAATGATGTACAACATGTTCCCGCTTGGAAATTTCTTTGAACGGAATGTTACTTTGAAAATGGGACAGGCTCCAGTTGTCCACTACATGCCGGAACTCTTTGAAAAAATCACCTCAGCCGAGCTTAACCCAACGGAAATCATCACCCACATCATGCCGATGGACCAAGCTGCGGATGCCTATAAAATGTTCAATGATCATGAAGATGACTGTATTAAAGTCGTGCTCAAACCTTAGAAGTGAGTACAGCCCGAAACTTGTGAAAAAAACCTCTCCTCCCGTATCC
>NZ_QXIR01000036.1 GCF_003581585.1 Bacillus salacetis | reverse complement strand
CGAAAAGAGCACTAAAAAACACTGGCTAACCACGGCCAGTGTTTTTCTTTGCTATTTAGACTGATTCTCCAGCACTTTCTCATTTCTTTGATGAACCCTGTCCAAATAACCTTCATATAATGTGAGTTCCTCACCCTCGAGCTGGCTGGCAAAAATCTTCCCGCTGAATCCTTTCAGGGACTGCAGAAACCGCAGCATTGTATCCTGAATCGTCAGTTCAGTGCCGAGGAGCTCTGACAGTGATGCCATGACTTCCGGGTGGATTTCCGGAAAGATAAATTTCCTGCTTTCTTCCCTTTTTCCGGCGTGATAAAAGTCTCTTATGACCTGCGCCCGGTCCGAACCGCTGCCATTCACACAAAGATAGATCTGCACGGCCACACCGTTCCGGATCCTCCTCTGTGAAATGCCGGCGAACTTCTTACCATTGATGCTGAGGTCATAACTGCCAGGGCAGTAGGAATTGACGATTTCTTTTGCTTCGATGTGAACCGGGAAGTCTTTGAACATTTCCTTTGTCAGCTGAAGCATTGCATCGTACCCGCGATTGATATCGATCCCTTTTTCCGAGTCGGGGAAAACCAGGGACAGATTGAGGACCCCTTCGTCCAGGACGACCGCCAGCCCGCCGGAGTTTCGGACTATGTATCGATATCCGCTGTCTTCCAGTACCTTAAGACCCGCTTCAAGCTCCGGAAGCTTTGTATCCTGTATCCCTAAGACAATCGTATCGTGATGAACCCATGACCTCGCGGCAGATGGGGAATTCCCGGCACCTACCGAGGTGCAAAGGGTGTCATCCATCGCAAAGGATTGAAGCGCATCAAACATCGGGCCCAAACTGGATTGGTCTATGATTCGCCATTCTGGCTGTATTAACAATGATTGATTCTTTTGCAATTCCATCGATCTTTCTCCTTCAATTATCATGGGGATTATTATACCACAACCGGGCTGAACCGGAGATATCGTCCCTTGAACCCAAAAACGGCCCCCGGAGGAGACCGCTGCTTGTATTTATATAGCCTGTGCCGCTGTGATCAGCGCCAGTTTATAAACGTCTTCTTCATTACAGCCGCGGGACAAGTCATTGACCGGTGCGTTCAATCCTTGAAGGATCGGGCCTACCGCTTCAAAGTTCCCCAGGCGCTGTGCGATTTTGTATCCAATGTTGCCCGCCTCAAGGCTTGGGAAAACGAAAACATTGGCATCACCTTTAATTACTGAATCCGGAGCTTTTTTGCTTGCAACGGAAGGAACGAAAGCGGCGTCAAACTGGAACTCTCCGTCCAATGTCAATTGAGGTGCCTTTTCCTTCGCGATGTTTACAGCTTCGGTTACCTTTTCCGTTTCAGGAGACTTCGCTGATCCTTTTGTTGAGAAGCTCAGCATGGCGACACGCGGGTCGATATCAAACATTTCCGCTGTTTTCGCACTTTCAATTGCGATTTCAGCTAAATCCTGACTGTCCGGTGTAATGTTGATCGCACAGTCTGCAAATACATATTTTTCATCTTCCCTTACCATGATGAATACACCCGATGTTTTGCGGACTCCTTCTTTTGTCTTGATGATCTGCAGTGCCGGACGGACGGTGTCTGCAGTGGAATGGGCCGCACCGCTTACCAGCCCGTGCGCTTTTCCTGTATAGACAAGCATTGTACCAAAGTAGTTTTCATCCAGCAGGATTTTTTTCGCATCTTCTTCAGTCGCTTTGCCTTTTCTTCTTTCCACAAAGGATTGCACAAGTTCCTCCATGAACTCGTTGTCTGATGGGTCAAGGATTTCACAGCCTTCAAGAGAAGCATTGACCTCTTGAGCCTTTGACTGTACGCTGACGGCATTTCCGATGATGACCGGTGTAAGGATTCCATCTTTGGCCAGACGGGAAGCGGCTGCCAGGATTCGTTCATCCTGTCCTTCAGGAAATACAATTTTTAAATTTTTGCCAGTAACCTTCGCTTTTAGTGATTCAAATAGATTGCTCATGAAAAGCCCTCCTTCATATATCCACTTTTAGCATACTCTTCTGCGGAAAGATTTCAAGAATAACAGACAGTGGCAGCGTTTCCATTTAAAATGTTTTTGTTTTTCGAAAATTTGTTCCTTTTCAACCTGCTTTATTGTTCCCTTTCCGTTGTGCCGTTATGCAATTCAGCTCAAAAACCCCCTTAAGAATTGTCGTTTTTCAGTCAAGATTCCAATTCGGGATATTGGGCCAAACTATGATATAGTAAGGGTGCATATAAGTTTAAAAGGAGTGATTGACATGAGTGAACCGGCTCAAACGTTAGATGGCTGGTATTCTTTGCATGATTTCCGTGCAATGGACTGGACTTCTTGGAAAATGGTTTCAAGCGATGAAAGACAAGCGGCAATCAAGGAGTTTCACGGATTCCTTGAAAAGTTGAATAATACACAGAGCAAAGAAGAAGGAAGCCATGCTCTATATACAATCGTCGGCCAAAAGGCAGATTTCATGCTGATGATCGTCCGCCCGACGATGGAAGAGTTGAATGAGCTTGAGACTGAATTCAATAAACTGACAATTGCTCAGTATACTGTTCCGACATTCTCTTATGTGTCAGTAGTAGAATTGAGCAATTATCTTGCTGACGGCGAAGATCCATACGAAAATCCGCATGTCCGTGCCCGCCTATATCCGATCCTCCCCAAGGCGAAGCATGTATGCTTCTATCCGATGGACAAGCGCCGCCAAGGCAACGACAACTGGTATATGCTTCCGATGGAAGAACGCCGCAGCCTTATGCGCAGCCATGGTATGATCGGACGCCAGTATGCAGGCAAAGTAAAACAGATCATCACTGGTTCTGTCGGTTTTGATGATTATGAGTGGGGCGTTACATTGTTTGCTGATGATGTCCTTCAATTCAAGAAGCTGGTATATGAAATGCGCTTTGATGAAGTCAGCGCACGTTACGGCGACTTCGGCACATTCTTCGTTGGAAACCTTCTGGAAGAAGACAATATCGGCCGATTCCTCGAAGTTTAATACCTACTGAAGACCAAACAGGTGATTTTCTGTTTGGTCTTTTTTTTCAGGCTCTTTTCGTAAATTTTTATGCTATTCTATGTAAATCTAAAATAATATCCTGATATTCACCCCATAGAACCCCGGGTAAGCACAAAAGAAAAGAGCTGCTCTTTCATGTTCCAGAGTAAAAAAACTTGGAATTTTTCCATAAGCAACAAGTTCCTTTTATACCGGAACAGCCCTTAAGAGAACGCCCGGCTTTCGTTCAATCACCCAGGCCACCTTCTGCAGATGAAATTAGTTTGTGACATCAGAGACTCTGCATATCAACTAATGGATACTCATGAAAATCTCCTTAATTGTATCTCTGTTTTGGAATAATCCGTCCTCCCTCCACATAAAAATGAAATAGTGAAAATAGGCACACTCTCTTTTATCATCATCTTCTTTATTCCTAAAGAAAGGGAGTATCAGCCGTGTATCTGCGTTTTTTTGACTCAGCTGTGTAACACCTTCGTTAAGAAGGATTTTCATTAATCAAGGAGGTCTGTATTGTGAAACAATCAAGCGGTTCAAATCCTTATGGATATGGTTACAGCCAGCCCTATTACGGCCAGCCCCCGACCTATTCCGGAGGGCAGTATTACGGCGGCCAGGGCATGCAGGGTCAACAGGTCGGCGGTGTTCAAAGCCCTTCACAAAACCTTCCCGGCCAGCTGCCTTTAGAAGAATCATATATCGAAAATATCCTCCGCCTTAACAAAGGCAAAGTCGCAACTGTCTATATGACTTTTGAAAACAACCGTGAGTGGAATGCCAAAGTATTCAAAGGGATCATTGAAGCTGCCGGCCGTGATCACCTGGTCCTGAGTGACCCTCAAACAGGTATGCGTTACTTGCTGCCGATGATCTATCTCGACTACATTACATTTGATGAAGAAATCGAATATGAATATCCATTTGGTTCAGGGGCGGGACCGGCAGCCTCTTATCCGCCAAGGTAATAGGCTAAACAAAAGACTGCATGCTGATTAGGCACGCAGTCTTTTCGTTTGGCTTTTTTTCGTAAACTTTGTTGCTATTCAATATAATTACAAATAACATCCTGTAAATCACCGTAAAAATCCCGGTGAGCAGGAAAGAAAAGAGCTTCTCGTTCTTTATCGAGAGTAAAACCTTTGAAATCCGAATGCAACAATATATGCGAAAACAGCCTTTCGTTTACATTGATTTTACCGCTGTGATGATTAACAGAACCCATGCAATCAGGAATGCGACCCCGCCTAAAGGCGTGATGGCCCCCAGGACTTTGACGCCTGACAGGCTTAAGACATATAAGCTTCCTGAGAATAACACAATTCCGATAAGCATTAACCAGCCCGACCAGTTAAGCAGTGAACTCGCAGCAATATTCCCAGCCAGCACCCCGATGATCAGGATCCCGATCGAATGGAACATCTGGTACAGCACCCCTGTATTCCATGTGTCGATATACTTCTGTGAGATTTTCCCTTCCAATGCATGGGCTCCGAAAGCTCCCAGTGCCACCGCTAGAAAAGCATTGATGGCCCCAATAATGATAAATGTTTTCATCTTCCAACACTCCGTTCAGTAAAATTTAAAATTCAAACAGCGAGTCTCCATTTGCTCCGTCATCCGTTTCCAACTTGCTTTCTTCACTGATTCTGACTGTCTGGGACTGCTGGCTGCCGGCAGGCATTGTCATTTGCTGGGCCGGCATTTGATTTGAGTAAGCAGGCTGGCTTGAGCTGATACTGTCATTTTCCAGCATGACTTCGCATAGCGCTTTGATTGAATTGATGTGTTCACGGATGTTTTGCGGCCTTTCTGCTTTCTTGGCTCTTAGCAGTTCCTGTTCCATTTTATTAATCAATGAGACGTGAGATATATTCATCGTGTCCCTCCTCTGCTCTTTTGTTTTCGCCCTTTTCGGAAACTTTATTGTTATTCAATATAAATTTCAAATAATATCCTGTTAAATCGCCGTAAGATCCCGGTGAGCAGGAAAGAAAAGAGCTTCTAGTTCTTTTTCGTGAATAAAAACTTTGTAATCCGAAACCAACAATATATGTGAAAACAGTCTTTATTTTATGTAGTCTGCAGATTGATTTCTGCTTCAGGTTCCCGCTCCAATTTCACAAAAGAATTTTATTAGTAATGAACCAATTCCCTATAACATCTCGAATTGTCTCATTTCATCGTCTTTTAACCAAACAGCACTCTTAAAAAGAATGCCCGCCAATGACAGGAAATCTACTTTCCGTTTCCAGCTTTCGATGTGAATTTCAAGCAGCTTTCTCCCGAAGAACGCAAAACGATCAGGGAAGGCATCGCCTTGGTCTTAAATCCATAGCCTTTGCATCCTCGTGGATGGGCAGGTTCCCATGTTGTATAAAAATGTTGGCATTGAAAACAATTGATCTTTTTCTCCGGCAATTTCCTCGTCTCCCTATCCAGTCATTCTTCCCTATTCTATCAAACTTATATCAAAATTGCCTGCTGAAAACCGTTCTGGTCCCTGGTACAATTTGCCCTTTTTGCATGAGGCACTGAAGGCTTCCCGGTACCTCTCAAATAAACTATTTGTACCAGGAACCTACATGACGAAGCTCTTTCCGTAAACCTTGCTGCTATATAATATGCATTCCAAATTAAACCGGAGGAATTCGCCAACGGGATAGCAAGGAAACCGGCGCTATTCCGTCACTTTGGAAAAAGATCCTGGAATGCATCTGAAAAACGGCATTAATTGCAAAAACAGCCTGGAATCAATGAAAAAAGCAAAGCGTTTTCCGCCTTGCTTCGCTTCAAGCTCCAATGTTTCACGTGAAACAGCTGTTTATTTGTCGGAACATGACATATTTACTCTATACACCAGTCGATCTCTTCTCCTCCATTTTCCTTCAGCCACTCATTTGCCCTGGAAAAAGGTTTGCTTCCAAAGAAGCCTTTTCGGGCAGAGAATGGACTGGGGTGCGGAGACTGGATGACAAAGTGCCTGCTGCTGTCGATCAACTTCAGCTTCTCCTGGGCGGGGCGCCCCCACAACATAAATACAAGCGGATTCTCCCTATTATTCAGGAGCTCGATCACCTTGTCTGTGAAGGTTTCCCACCCTTGTCCTTTATGGGAATGCGCTTGCCCTTCCCTGACTGTCAACACGGTGTTCAACAGAAGCACTCCCTGCTCCGACCACTTACTCAGGTTTCCATGATCCGGGATGCCACAGCCGATATCATCATGAAGCTCTCTATAAATGTTTTTTAACGAAGGGGGAATTCTCACATCTTTCCCTACTGAAAAACTCAAGCCTTGTGCCTGCCCCCGGCCGTGATAAGGATCCTGGCCAAGCAGGACCACTTTCACTTCATTATAGGGCGTCGAATTTAACGCATTGAAGATATTCTGTTTCTCTGGAAATACCTCTTCCGTCCGATACTCGTTTTCAAGAAACTCCTGCAATTCATGAAAATAAGTTTTTTCTGTTTCGTTTTCCAAAACATGGTTCCAATCGTTTCTAAGAATACCTGCCATGATTTACACCCTTTCATGCTAATTCTTATATTCGATCGTTACGTTGTAGCCAAGCTGGCTGAAGAACTCCTTCAGGGATTTTTCAGCATTCTTTTCTGCGGTCTGAAGCAATCCCTGGTCAATCGCTTCCTGCTGAATCAAGTCCTTGGCTACCTCAGCAAAAGCAAAACCTTCTTCCCAATCGACTTCATTCCTGAAGATTCCTTCCACAGAAAAGGTCTTAACGTTCTCCATATCGATTGAAGGCGATTGAAGGATTTCTGCTCTTGGCAGCTTAATCGTCATTTCTTTTCCCTCTTCATCTATCAAAATATCATTTTCGGACACTTTTTCCAGGTCGACCCCGGCTAAAACAGACCCTGGGACCACCAGTAACAATTTCCGCTTCGTTCCGGGAATGTCCGCGGAAATTTCTTTCCCGAAAACTTTATTGTCTTCCTGCTCAATTACTGCCTTTGTGAAAGACTGTGCTGTTGCCAGTGAGTTCATGTCTTTGATCTGTTCCACAAAGGACCCCTGTTCCTGCTGGAAAGTGCTTCCCGAAAGCCAGGAATATATCCCTATCGATAATCCCGATATAACCAGAATCACAATGAACAGCAAAATGAGGAACTTACTCTTCCAAACACTGAATAGTGCTTTTCCAGCCTTGAAGAAAGGCATTCTGATTTTCCCTCTATCTAAAACGGCCGTGGCGCTTGCCTGCTGGCTGCTATCCCTTATTTCTGCTAAAAGAGACTCTATTTCTCTAATTCTAGCTTCATTACTTTTCAATCCATTCACCATCCTCCCTCATATTATAGAAAATATTGCCGAAAGTTGGAATACATATTTCCTAAAGAGGGTAAAGTACTTATTACTATTCAGATGGAGGAAAAACCCATGAAACCCTTGATGAATTGGGGTAAAAAGAGATCTGTTCTCATTACACTCCTTATTTTGGTATATTTTGGATCGGTCATGTTCTATCAAACTCACAAACCCCTCCCCGAGGGCATCTCCTACGAGGGCGAAATCTTCAGGACAAATGATATCGACTTCCTTTACGACCTCTCCTATAAAGATCCCGCTGGACAATTTTTTCATGAATCAAGGATATTCGAACGGGTCAATCAAATGATTGCAGAAGCAAAAGATTTTGTCGTCATCGATATGTTTCTTTTCAACAGCTATTATGATGGAGAATATGAAATGCCCGATTTAGCAGGAAACCTTGCAAAGGCTTTGATTGAAAAAAAGCGGCAGGACCCTGATATGGAAATGGTTTTCATCACCGACCATGTCAACACTACATACGGATCGCACCCTGCTCCTGAAGTGGAAGACCTTAAGGAAAACGGTATAGACGTCATGTACACTGATCTGTTGCCTTTAAGAGATTCGAACTTTGTCTACAGTTCCGTTTGGAGAACTTTTTTTCAATGGTTTCAATCGGAACCAGAAGATAAAGGATGGCTGCCAAATCCAATGGCGTCCACCGCCCCTAAAGTAACAGTGAGGTCCTACCTCGAGCTATTGAACGTGAAAGCCAATCACCGCAAAGTTGCGGTTACTGACCAGTCTGCCCTCATCACCTCTGCAAATCCCCATAACGCGAGCGGACTGCACTCTAACATTGCCTTTGAAGTCAAAGGCCCGATCATCGGGGATATCCTCAAGACAGAAAAAGCCGCTGCCAGGTACTCGGAAGGGCCGAAGCTGCCGGATTACAACAGCAGCGGGGAAAGTGGCGGCAGCATTAAAGCACAGGTGCTGACGGAAGGGAAAATCCATGAAAGAGCCCTGGAAGAACTGGATAGAGCCGGAAAAGGTGATACCGTCTGGCTCGGAATGTTCTATATCGCCGAGCGGAAAGTCATTAACAGCCTGATCGGTGCAGCGCGGCGGGGGGCGGAAGTGAGGATGATCCTCGACCCGAATACCAATGCTTTCGGCCAGCAAAAGATGGGGCTTCCCAACATCCCGGTCGCTTCCGAGCTCCATCGCAGAGGAGAGGAAAACATCCACATCCGCTGGTACAATACGAAAATGGAGCAGTATCACACAAAGCTCCTTTATATTGAGAAGAAAGATAAAGCCATCATCCTCGGCGGTTCGACGAACTACACGACAAGGAACTTCGAAGATCTGAACCTTGAAACCAATCTTTGGGTGGAAACTCCCCTTGACCAGGAAGTGAACAAGGAAGTGGCGGATTATTTCACCAGGCTGTGGGATAACAAGGATGGGCTGTACACAGAAAAGTTCAAGGAAAAAGATTATGAAATCACCTGGTTGAAGTACATTGGCTACCGCATCCAAAAACTTCTAAATTTCACTACCTATTAATCTTGTTTAGCTCTTTGAAAACCGGGTAAATATGAATATACGCTTCAGTAAATAATTAGAGGAGGCAGTTACTATGTATGAAGTACACACTGTAGAAAATGGAGTACATGCAACGAAGGTAATTGAAGAATTGAATTCCCTTGGCTATGACAAAGATCATATCTATATCTTTGCCCATGACAAGGAGCGCTCAAAAGACCTTACTGAAGGAACACATACGGAAAGCGTCGGGATGAGCGAACAAGGTATGTTCGATTCCCTGGGCAACACATTCAAGAAGCGCGGAGATGAGCTTCGTTCCAAGATGAGTTCCCTTGGCTTAACCGAATCAGAAGCAGACCACTATGAAGAAGAATTGGACAAAGGGAAAGTAGTCGTTGTCGGAAGCAAAAGCGAATAATCCTGTTGGCTGACTGCTTTTTATCTTAACCTTTAACAGCTTTTTATCTTAACCTTGATTGGCTCCCGAATGGGGGCCTTTTTTTATGGTTATAGTAAGAACCGTGTAAGCACACGGTTCAGCGGCTGTTCTTTCCGGTTCCTCTTGCAATTTCAACGGCTGCCCGAAACGTTGTTTTCGCAATCCATTGGCGATTTTAGTAAAATGGGAACTAATCATATTTATAACCGGATAAGGAGGCCATGGTATGGAACCTATTACGCTGGCAAAGGTTCAGGAATTGATCAATGAATTTGCCCGGAAAGACGTTTATATACATTTGGAAACAACAAATGGGGCTTATGCTTCCCACTTTAATGAAGACTTCTTCTCTGCAGGCGCATACATACGCAACGCCAGAGTGAATTATGAACACGGGAAAATCATCGGAGACGGGCCTTTCAGGGCCGGCCTGAAACTCGATATCGGCTGGATTTATGCTGAAGGCCTGACACATTATGAGAAAACAGAGAAAAACCAGCTGCTGCTTGCAGGACATGACAATAGCGGCAAGCTCGCTGTGGCACTGCAGATCAGTCCAACACCTTTTTAAACGGACTCCCTTTGAATTCTAGGAGGTTACAGTATGGAAAAAGAAAAACAAGTTCTTGTAATATTCCCTCACCCCGATGATGAAGCATTCGGTGTTTCCGGGACGATTTCAAAACATATCAAAGAAGGCACTCCTGTTACGTATGCCTGCCTGACACTTGGAGAAATGGGCCGCAACCTGGGAAATCCCCCATTTGCAACCCGCGAATCCCTTCCGCTCATCCGTAAAAAGGAGCTTAAGAAGGCGGCTGAAGTCATGGGAATCACTGACTTGCGGATGATGGGCTACCGTGATAAGACGCTGGAATTTGAAAATGACGAAAAACTGGCCAACATGGTGACAGAGCTCATAGAAGAATTGGATCCTTCGCTGATCATCACATTCTACCCAGGGTACTCCGTACATCCAGACCATGAAGCCACAGCGCGTGCAGTGGTAAGAGCCGTCCGCCGCCTTCCTAAAGCTTCCCGTCCAAAGCTTCACTGCCTCGCATTTTCAAATGACTGCAAAGAACATTTGGGGCAGCCGGACATCACGAATGATATCCGGGATGTAAAAGACCAAAAGATCGAGACTATGAAAGCACACAGCTCACAGACAGCCTGGATGCTTCCACAGATCGAGCAGGGAATTGCCGCGCAGGACCCTGAAGCCCTTAGATGGGTGACAATCGAACACTTTTGGACTTATGACTGGGAAAATGACCAGGTCAAATAGCGCCGGACCGAATCACAAAGGGCGGGAATCCTTCATTCCCGCCCTTTTTCTATTTTTAGCCCTTCCTGTTTTTATAAATGGCTGTTTTAGCATATATTGTTATTTTTGGAGAAACCCAAGATTGGACTCTATGTCTTTTGAATGCCTCTATATCACGCTGCTTTTCGCCCTCTCCCTGCGGTTAAGCCATACTTGTGTCAGCGTATCCATTGGAAAACCGTCAAACCTACTCCACACTTCCAGGATTTCTTCTGCTGCCTTCATTAGATTTCCCCTTTATCAATTAAATGTCCACTATATATCTACTATTATTATTCACGTTATTCCTGCAGCACCGTTGGATATTTCAACCAATATGATGCTATACTTTATGAAAGTCTTATTTCAGGAGGACAAGCTTTGAATAACAGTATATTGCCTATAAGCGAACAAAGCTCCAACGTCATGGATTTCTTAAAGAATGCAATCTTGATACTTGATACTGACTATCGCATCATTTATTTGAATCCGGCGTGCGAACAATTGTTAGAGGTAAAAAAAGAAAAAGTCCTTCTTATGAATGCATATGACCTGTTTCCGGATGCCCCGGAAGATGTACGCCATATAGAAAACACAGTAAAATACGGAAAGCCTGTAAAGGTCAGAAGAATGCCTTACCAGTTCGGAAAGTTCAATAGCTACTTCAACCTGGAAACCCATGTATTGGAAGAAAACGGAAGCATCATAGGAGCGTTGGCTGAATTCTCTGATGTAACCGAGTTTGTCCAAAAAGAAGAAAAATTCAAGTTTAACCTGGAGCAGATGGCAGCCAATATCATCCTCCTCCCTGAAGGAAAAGGGGTCCTTCCGCTCAATCAAACGATCATTGATGACTTGGAAATTGAACTGATTACTGAAAAGGTGTTAATCAGTGTTTCCAAACAGAAGCTTTCTTCGCTGATTGTTGATCTTTCCTCCATCATTGAAGCCAACCAACAATTTTTCCATTCCATCAGCGGGCTCCTCAATGCCCTCAGGCTCCTTGGTGTCTCTGTGGCAATCACAGGCATGCGCCCTGCAGTAGCGCAGGAAATGGTAACCTCAGGGGTTTCCCTCAATAAATATGATGTTCAAGTCATCCGCTCTATAAGGGATGCATTTTAGGAAGAAATTTTTCTTCCTTTTTATTTAAGGGATAAAATGAGTGATTACTCACTTTACATTAAACTGTTTGTGATTTATTATAAAAGTGAGTAATCACTCATTAACGTGGAGGTGTTCATTTTGGAATCCATCATCAATATGAAAAGTATTCACAAATCCTTCGGCAAGCAGGATGTTCTCACTGATATTTCATTGAAGGTGCCGAGGGGCGAAATTTACGGATTGATAGGTCCTTCAGGATCTGGGAAGACGACCCTTGTAAAGATGCTCATAGGTTTGGAATCACCTGACTCAGGAACTGTTGAATTTAAAGGCAGTCCTTTAAAGGCAGCAGCAGTTTATACATCTGTGGGTTATATGGCTCAGTCAGATGCTTTATACACTGAACTCACAGCTAAGGAGAATCTAAATTTCTTCGCTTCCCTTTACAGCCTGAAAAAGAAGGACAGGGAGGACAGGATCCGGAGCGTCATGAAAACGGTCGATCTCCTTGCTCATCTCGATAAACCTGTAGCCCTTTATTCAGGCGGGATGAAACGCAGGCTTTCACTTGCCATAGCCCTTCTTCATGACCCGGAAGTGCTCATTCTGGATGAACCGACAGTCGGAATCGACCCTGTGTTAAGAAAGCAGATCTGGGAGCAGTTCCAAGAGTTGAAAGGAAAAGGCAGGACCTTGCTGATCACCACCCATGTCATGGATGAAGCTGAACGATGTGACAGGCTTGGACTGCTGAGGAATGGAACTCTGCTTGGAAGTGAGGAACCCTCTTTAATTAAAGAAAAATATGGTGTCTCCTCACTCGAAGAAGTCTTCTTATCAACGGAGGTGCATTAATATGTCAAGAATCACTGGATTTGTCATCAGAATCATCAAATAGCTTTTCAGGGACAAACGGACATTGGCATTGATGTTTCTTGCACCGATCCTGATCTTAACAATGATGTGGCTCATCTTTGATTCAGACCCATACGTCCCAGAGGTCGGTATTGTGGCGGAGAACGAGAAGATGGTTCAAACAATCGATGAAGATAAATTCATCTCATTCGACAGCCAAAAAGAAGCTCAAGAATCCATCAATGAGGGAGAGCTTGACGGCTACCTTTCCATTAAGCAAGGCGCATCCCCGGCACTTGTGCTGGAGGGCAGTGATCCTTCGATCAATCAAAGTGTCATGAAAGCAGTTCAGTCCGTTTTCTCCAATCAGGAGGGTACAACAAGCCTTAATGTTGAATATATCCATGGAGAAAAGGATATGGGCATGTTCGATTCCTTTGGCCCGGTACTTCTAGGATTCTTCATCTTTTTCTTTGTCTTCCTGATCAGCGGTGTATCTTTTTTACGGGAAAGAACGAGCGGGACCCTCGAACGGCTGCTTGCAAGTCCATTAAAGATTTGGGAAATGGTCGTGAGTTATGTACTTGGATTCGGAATTTTCGCCGTACTGCAGGCAGCTTTCATTTCCTGGTATGCCATTTATGTACTCGACATGCTGATGATGGGAAGCTTCATCAATGTACTCATCATCATAGCGTTACTATCCCTGACAGCACTGACGCTCGGCATCCTTTTATCTGCCTTTGCACAGAATGAACTGCAGATGATGCAATTCATTCCAATTGTCGTGATACCTCAGATATTCTTTTCCGGTCTCTTCAATCTGGACACGATCACTGATTGGCTGAGCTGGATTGCTCCTTTCACACCGCTGTATTATGCAGCGGATGGGCTGCGGGATATCATGATCAGAGGTGCATCTTTCGGTGATTTAATTGGAAATATGTCCTACTTATTTGGATTCTCCCTGCTGTTCATTCTCCTGAATGTTGCAGCATTGAGAAAATACCGTAAAATATAAGATACCTCATTCTTATAAGGAGTTTTCCATGACTGAACAAAATGACATGCTCGATATTCTATTGAACAGTGAAGAAAAGCTGACGGAAAAACAAAAAAGAATCCTTGAAGCAGCATTAGAGATCTTTGCTGAAAAAGGTTTCTCAGCGACCTCGACAAGTGAAATCGCCAAAAAGGCAGGCGTTGCTGAAGGCACGATCTTCCGCCATTATAAAACCAAAAAAGACCTATTGCTCTCGATTGTAGCGCCGACGATGGCCAAGCTTATCGCTCCTTTTATCATCCGGGACATCAATAAGGTCCTTAACACGAAATATGAGAGGTATGAAGACTTCCTGAAAGCAATGATCCTGAACCGCCAGGCTTTTCTGAAAGAAAACATGGCGGCATTCCGGATCCTTATACAGGAAATTCCCTTCCACCCCGAAATGAAGGAGCAATTCAAAGAACATGTCGCCAGTAAGGTATACGAACGGTTTACGCACTTGGTCGAGTTTTATAAAGACAAAGGCCAGATCATCGACCTGCCGACAGAAGCTGTCATCCGCTTTACGGCTTCCAGCGTATTCGGCTTCCTGCTCATCCGTCATTTATTCCTGCCTGAAGCCGACTGGGATGATGAAAAAGAAATTGAAATGACCATCCGGATGGTCATGAATGGAATCAGGGTTGAGGAATAAAAGAAAAAGGATGTTCTGTTAATAGCAAAGGACAAACTTGGTTTTTTTCTGTGATCTTTGTCCGAATACCGGGGGGATTCGGACTAACTTGGCTCCCTTTCCGGCATTTCTGTCCGAATACCGGGGGGATTCGGACTAACTCGGCTTCCTTTCCGGCATTTCTGTCCGAATACCGGGGGGATTCGGACTAACTCGGCTTCCTTCCCGGGATTTCTGTCCGAATACCGATGTGATTCGGACAAAATCAGCTTCCTTCCCGGGATTTCTGTCCGAATACCGATGTGATTCGGACTCACTTGGCTTCCTTCCCGGCATTTCTGTCCAAATACCGGGGGGATTCGGACTCACTCGGCTTCCTTTCCGGCATTTCTGTCCGAATACCGGGCTGATTCGGACTAACTTGGCTTCCTTCCCGGGATTTCTGTCCGAATACCGATGGGATTCGGACTCACTTGGCTTCCTTTCCGGCATTTCTGTCCGAATACCGGGCTGATTCGGACTAACTCGGCTTCCTTCCCGAGATTTCTGTCCGAATACCGGTGGGATTCGGACTAACTCGGCTTCCTTTCCGGCATTTCTGTCCGAATACCGCCACAATTCATACTAACTTGGCCCCGTTTCAAAGTTCCTGTCCAAATACCAGCAAACAAAAAAGAAGCGCCCAAATCCTTGCGATCTGGGCGCTTCTTTTTCGGTTTTACCTCTAAAAATTTCACTAATGTTTACAAATCCCACTTCTCCACTTCAAGCAATTCGATCGGTTTGTCACTGAAGAACCTGATGCCAGAAGAACTTTGGTCCGGATAGATCCTTGCTGTCATCACTTTTTCCCCTCCATTGATAAACACTTCAACTGAAGAGTGGTCGATGAAGATTTGAAGCTTCAAAACATTATCCTGTAACTCTGTTTCCGCTTTTCTCACTCCTCCGGGGCCCTCGCCTGCCAGACTGCGGTCAAGGACGATGCTTCTCTCCTCCTTAAGATAAAGCAGTTCTGTTTCCTGCTTGTGCCCAGCTCTCAGCTTCAAGCCGAATTGGCCGGCATCCTTCGCATCAATGGCCACTTTCAGTTCCACTGCACTCCCTTCAATCCCGGTCAGAGATGTTTCCCCTTCGACTTTTACATTCTGATAATATTTATGATTATGCCGCCTTTTCCCCAACTCCGGAACGGGCTTTGATTTCAATTTCCCGTTTTCCAACACAAGCTCCCTTGGAATGGTCATCGCCCCCGCAAAACCTTCTTCCTGTTCAGGCATATGGCTTTCCCACATATTCATCCAGGCAATCATGATTCTTCTGCCGGAAGGATCGAGCATTGTCTGCGGCGCGTAGAAGTCAAAGCCGTGATCCAGCACCTCAAATTCACCATGAGATAATGTACCTGTTTCATAATCAAGCTGGCCCGCTACATACCCGGCCTGGTGAAGGTTATGGTATCTGTTGCCCTCCGGCTTCATACCTTGCGGAGACATCATAAGGATGGTTTGTCCATTTAATTCAAAAAGGTCGGGGCACTCCCACATGTATCCAAAGTTTCCTTCCCCTTTTGCTGCCACATTGAGGAACTCCCACTGAATCATGTCTTTTGATTGGTATAAAAGAACCTGGCCGACATGGTCTTTGGTGCGTGAACCAAGCACACAGTAATACAGGTCATCTTTTTTCCATACCTTTGGGTCCCTGAAATGATATGGATGAATATCCCCCTCGGGAGCGGCGTCAATGACCGGATTCTCAGCAAGCTTTTCAAATGTGATTCCATCTTCACTGACAGCGAGCGCCTGGACTTGATAGAGGTCCTTGTCATGATCGGGCCCTGTCCACCTGTTGCCTGTATACATCAGGTAAAGCTTGCCTTCCTTTTCAATGGCACTGCCGGAAAAGCAACCACCCTGGTCATAATCTTCCCCCGGTGCCAAAGCTAATGGCGCTTCTTCCCAATTGGCCAGATCACTGCTTTTGAAATGGCCCCAATACATCGGCCCCCATTCTGTAGAGTAGGGGTGATGCTGATAGAACAGGTGGTATTCCCCCTTGTAGTAACTAAAACCATTCGGATCATTCATCCAATATGCCGGCGGAGCCGGATGATAAGCCGGTTTCCAATGACTTCCGCTCACCTTTTCCCGCATGGCATTTACTGATTCTGCTGCCTCTTTGATCTTTTTTTGATGAGTGTTCATAATCTTAACCCTCCTGTTCCCATAATAAGTTCTATTGAATCCTCCTTGAGGTTCTTTAAAACCTTTTATAGATGCCTCTTCTTAAACCACGTAATTTTATCAAACGCCATTTTCCCCTATGAAGAATTATCACGTTGACTGATTATCTCTATCATAAATAACCCTTTCCCTCTAAACAAGAATGCCCCCTACCGGAAATGGATAGGAGGCAGGGGATTTCTATTTCCCGCCTGTGAACGATACCCCTTTAATAAAGTATTTATTAAAGAAGGCATAGATTAACAGGACAGGTAACGTGAAGGCCATCGAGGCCGCCATGATATAGTTCCAGTAGCTGACATACTGGCCTTTGAACGTGTTAAGGCCGAGCGGCAGCGTATACATTTCTGTGTCCGTCATGATGATCAGCGGCCTCATGAAGTCGTTCCAGAAGCCCATGAAGACGAAGATTGCCTGAGCCGCCAAAGCCGGCTTAGCAAGGGGCAGAACGATTTTGAAGAAAATGCCGAGCCTGCTCAGTCCATCGATCTGCGCCGCTTCCTCCAGCTCCTTCGGGAAGTTGACGAAGAACTGGCGCATCATGAAGATGAATGTGGCATTGATCATGGCTGGAACGATCATCCCCTGGTAGGAGTTCAGCCAGCCAAGTTCTTTAAGAATCAGGTAGTTCGGTATCATTGTTACCTGCGCCGGAATCATAAGTACAGCAAGAATGATGATGAACAGGGCCTTCTTCCCAGGAAATGTTAAACGGGCAAGGGCATAGCCGGCCATCGAGTTAAAAATGATATTCAGGAACGTACCCGTACCGGCGATGATCAGACTGTTCAGCATCCAGCGGGGAAAGAGATCCTGTTCTATAAAAATTTGCTTATAGTTGTCGAGTGTGAAGTTCTTTGGCAAAAAGTTCAGGGTTCCGCTCACGATTTCTTCAAGTGTTTTGAAGGAAGAAGAGAGTGCCCAGAAAAACGGAATCAAGGTCGTGACCGCATACGCAACAAGGATGATATATAACAAGCGCTTGCTGAATGACATTTTTTTCGGTTTCATATGATCCTCCTTAATATAGCGATTCTTCTTTTGATAATTTACGCTGAAGCAGGGTTGCCACTAGAATGATAATCGCAAGAGCAAATGCCAGCGCTGCTGCATATCCCATTGTCCCCAATGTCTTGAATGCATATTGATAGATTAGTAGAACGACTGTCAGCGTCGAGTTATCAGGTCCCCCCGAACCCCCTGAGAAGATGTAAGATTGATCAAATAACTGGAAGGTACCGATAAGTCCCATAATCACGACGAATGAAGTGACCGGGCGCAGGAACGGGACCGTTACATAAAAGAATTTCTGGATTGCATTGGCCCCGTCAAGATCAGCAGCTTCATAAAGGGAATCCGGAATATCCTGGAGTGCTGCCAGATAGATGACCATGAAGAATGGTGCTGTTGCCCAGATGTTCATGATCATGATGGCATTTAAAGCTATATCCGGATCACCCAGGAAGTTGTATGTCGGCAGGCCGAGAAAATCCAGGGCATGGTTGATCAGGCCGTTTTTGTTATACATCCACATGAAAATCAGTGTTAATACCGCGGAAGACGTCAGGGTGGGAAGGAAATAGACGATACGGAAGAACTTCTCTCCTTTTAACCCCGCATTCAGAGTGGCTGCGAGTACAAGAGCCAGGAATGTCTGTACAGGAACTACAATGAGTACATATTTAGCTGTGTTTTTCAAGGCAATGATCGCCCTCTGGTCATCCAGGATCCTTGTGAAGTTTTCCCATGCCACAAAGTTCAAGGCCGTGCCTCCGAGCAGTTCTACTTTATGGAATGCGAGGAAGACAGCATATAGAATTGGACCGATGATGAATAGTGTAAGTACGAATATGGCTGGGGACATAAAGAAATATCCTTGTCCTGCTTCTCTCAGCGCTTTCTTGGAAGTTTTTCTGGTCATCTTATAACCCCCGATTGATTTAATGATTGGTATGTTTACATGAACTCTTTCTATCGAAGTCAGCTGAAAATCCAGGACTTCGACAGAAAGAATACAGTAAAAAAAGGAAGGGAAAGAAGAACTTATCGAAGTCCTTCTCTCCTTAAGAGAATTAATTGCTTTCTATTTCACTGTTGGCCTGTTCCTGTGCTTCTTTAAGGGCTTCATCCAGTGGACGGTCGCCAAGGAAGGCACTTACGAACTGGTTGTTGAAGTTGTTCACGATGATCGGCAAGTTTGTTCCTTCAGACCACACTGTCGCATAAGGAGCACCCGCTACAAGTGCGCTGCGCAGTTCATCCTGGTCGTAACCAAGTTTTTCAGCGACAGATTTACGAGTTGGAAGCGCAAATCCTTTAGATGTCCAAGTTTCCATACCTTCTTTCCCAGTCAGGTAAGAAAGCAGTTTCCAGGAAGCTTCTTTTTTCTCAGACGCCGCGTTCATCACATAGGCAACTGTGTAAGCCATTGTGCCTTTTTCGCCATTTATCGTTGGAACTTCTGCTGTGCCGTAATCCACACCTGGGAAGGTATCTTCCATGAATGGAATCGCCCAGTTTCCTTCAATGACCATTGCCGCTTTTTCCTGGCCGAACATTTCCGCTCCCCAAGTAGCTCCCACTTCAGAAGGCTGTGCCGATGTTTTGGCTTCGTTATGCTGATCGATGATCGGCTGAAGTGCATCCACTACTTCAGGAGAAGCGAAGTTGGCTTTATCGTCTTTCACGACTTTTCCGCCAAGTGATTGAGCGATATAGTAAAGGCGGGCAAGTTCAGGCGCTACACCAAATCCATAGACATCGCCATTTGTGAGCTTTTCAGATGCCGCTTGGAACTCTTCCCATGTCTTTGGAACTTCCACGCCTGCTTCCTCAAGCATTTTTTTGTTATAGAACAATGCCAATGTTGAGTAGTCCTTCGGGAATCCATAAGTCTTGCCATCCACTTGGAATGCTTCCAGCATTGGTTTTTCAAAATCCTCGACATCAAATTCCTCTGTTACGTATTCATCAAGGGGCTCCACTACACCTGTTTCAACCAATGCAGGTGCTTCAAAGGCATCAAGATAGAATACGTCAGGTCCCTCACCGCCAATAAGGCGTGTTTTGATGACATCCATATACTGCTCAGAAATAACTTCCAACTTAACATCTATATTCGGGTGTGACGCCTCGAAATCATCCAGTGTCTGCTCAAGGAGTTTTTGTTCAGAAGGATTTCCTCCCCAGCCGGCAAGTGTGACTTGGACCTTTTCCCCATCCCCTTCACCGCTGCTGCTATCGCCATTATCAGAGTTGCTGCATCCCCCAAGGACTGAACCAACCAGCATTGTTGTAATTCCTAAACCAGCCAACCATTTCTTCTTCATATTAAGACCCCTTCCATTTGTTTATAAAAATTATTTAAAGGAAAAATGCATCCTATAAACCAAGATCAACTTTGTTCAATTTCACAGCCAGAGGAATTTTCCAGAATCTCTGTTTGGATTTTGCCGCAGTCCCGTGTAACTTTAAGGGACAGGATACCTTCGCCAATCCTCATTGAATGGACAGTAAGTTCATTCATCCCATCCAGAAGGAAAGGATCGATGGTGATTTTCTTCTCTGTACTGTCCGGCACTATTCCTAACAGCCCTTGAATGAACACAAGCGGAGTTCCTGCTGCCCAGGCCTGAGGAGAACATGCCACAGGGTACTTGACGGCCTTGCCTATCTTATCTCCATATCCGCAGAACAGCTCGGGAAGCCTGTCATATTCGAAGTGGGCACCTGCGTCGATAAGCCCTTCAATCACTTTCTTGGCATGCTGCTGATATCCCAGCCTGCTCATTCCGAGCAAAATCATACTGTTATCATGCGGCCAGATACTGCCATCATGGTAACTCATCGGGTTATAGCCGGCTTCACCCTCTCCCATCGTCCGGATGCCGAACCCAGAGAACATCTTCTCGGATGTGAGCATATCACTGACTTTAAGGCTTCTTTCTTCGTTAAGCATCCCGGAGAAAAGTACATGTCCCGGGTTTGACGTGATCGTGCCTACCTGTTTCTTATCCTGGTCAAGCGCGATTGCGTAAAATTGCTGGTCATCCATCCAGAATTCCTTCTCAAACTTGGCTTTTAAGCTGTCAGCCTGCTTCGACAAATCCTCGGCCTGCTCTGTTTTGCCGAGCTTTTCATATATGGACGCAATTCCTTTCTTTGCCTGATAGACATATCCTTGAACTTCAGACAAGGCGATCGGTGTCTCAGCATAATCACCATTTCGGTGGACAATGGAATCACCGGAATCCTTCCATCCTTGGTTGGCGATGCCTTTCTCCGCCTCCTGGTGATACTCGACGAATAAGTCTCCATCCCTGTCGCCGTATTCATCGATCCATTGCAGCGCTCTCTTCACGTTCTCTTCTAATCTGTGGAATGTATCAAGGTCATTCGTCCATCTTACGTACTCTGTCAGAAGGACCAGAAACAGCGGTGTGGCATCGATGGTTCCGTAATATGGCGTGAAGGGGATCTGGCCCGTATTTGCCAGCTCGCCAGAGCGGATCTCGTGCATGATTTTCCCCGGCTGCTCATCCCGCCAAGGATCAACCTTTGTTCCTTGCAGGCTTGCCATAGTAAGGAGCGTTCCTTTTGCCACCTCTGGCTGGAAAGCGAGCATTTGCAGAGCGGCTATCAAACTATCGCGCCCGAATGGAACACCGAACCATGGAAGACCGGCAACCGGGAACCGTCCGTATCCGATATCAGTCAGCAGGACCCTTAAGTCATCGGTTCCTCTGTCCACAAGTCTTTGCAGCGGCAGATAATCTGTCTCGACAGAAGTCATGCTGTTTTCCCATTCCGTATAGGAAGCTTTTAGCTTTTCCAGAGCCTCATGCGCAGGAAGATGAACCTGATTTTTTTCCTCCCCTTCTTTGGGAGCAATCATGAACGTAATCGCCTTTGACTCCTCATGCCCCAGCGTTATGGAGAAGTGAACATCCCCCTCTTCCGATGCCCTGTCATGAGGTGTGTCCCACTTAACAGATGTTGTTCTTTTCACTTCATCTGCTCCTTCATACAGGAAGTCGAGCTGATTCTTGTTTATCTCCTGCCCCGTCCTTCGTCCGACCTTTCCCGTCTGGAAGCCCCTGACGATGAACATGTCTTTGAAATCAGCATCGAAGTGTGCACTTAGTTCAAATGAGACCGTCTTTGGGTAATAGTTTTTGGCTGTCACTGTTTCATAGAGAATGTCATCATATATAAATCTCGTTCTTTCTATTTCTACAGATTCACGCCATAGAATCAGGCTGCCTTCTTTTTCCTGGTGGGGATTGGTCATCAGGATTTTAGCCATATAATTCTCTGATCCATCCGAATGCAGCAGGATTGGTTCTTCTCCATTGATTTTCAAGTTGAATTTACTGAGATAGCGGGTATCATTCATGTACAGGCCGAGGCCGTAGGAATGGTTCTCCACTATATTTCCATTTTCATCTGTTAAGAAAAATAACTTATTTTCTTTTATGACACGATAGTTCATTGTTGAGACCTCCTGAATGGCTATCCAAAACGTTTCGGAAAAAAGGTAAAAATAGAAACCAATTTTCCGGAAGCGCTTACTTCAATTTCCGAAACGTTTCGGTTTTTGAGTGAAAGATGTTTATATCGAGTGATCAGCACAAGGACAAATATTTTGCCCTTGCGTTTTATTTGTTAGGAGCAGTACTGCCCCGTTTCTTCAATTCGGTTTGTAAAATAACCTGTTTCAGCTGGTCGCCTTTGCTCAAAAGGTTCAACAGCATTTGGGCTGCTTCAAAACCAAGCTGGAATTTGTTTTGCGCTACGGTGGTCAATGCCGGTGTTACATAGGAAGCCAGTAGAATATCATCATATCCGATGATGGAAAGATCTGACGGCACCTGCCTGCCCAGAGCATGGGCTGCCTTCATTGAGCCAATCGCCATAAGGTCACTGGCACAGAAAATCGCGGTGATTTCAGGATGTCTCGATAACAGGTCTTTCGTCGCTTCATTTGCTTCGTCTTCTTTAAAACTTCCATCTGCGACGTATCCGGGATTAAAAGAAATTCCCGCTTTTTCCAAGGCCCTCTTATACCCTTTCAAGCGCTTTTGGCTGACGAAAGCATACTCATGTCCATTTATCATTCCGATATTTCTATGTCCCAGTTCCAGCAGATGCTGTACAGCTTTATCTGCCCCCAGTTCATTATCGGTGGTCACATATCCGACGTTCTCTGAAGCGACTGGAATATCAATCAGCACACAGGGGATATCACTGTCGACAACCTCTTTGAGATAGGGGTCATCTGTCCGGATACCTTGTATGATCACTCCATCGACACGCCTTTCTTTGCAAAGCTGTGTATACGTTTTTTCCCGCTGCATGGAAGAATTGGTATTGAATAAGACTAAGTCGTAATTCATTTCGGATGCACATTCATTCACACCCGCCAACACTTCGACAGTGAAATTATCCTTAACACTCTCTTTAGTAAAGCCCGAAACCAGAAGTCCGATTGTTTGGGACTTATTCATCACCAAACTGCGGGCGAGCGTATTGGGACTGTAATTCAATTCTTTGGCAACGGCAGCGATTTTCTGCCTGGTCAGTTCTTTGACGTCCGAGTACCCGTTCAAAGCCCTTGAAACAGTGGTAACAGAGACCCCAGCCGCTTTTGCAATATCTTTGATAGTAGTCACTTAAGCTCCTCCAAAACGTTTCGGAAATTTCCTCTTGGTTGAATCTTATATCAAATTGAAAACGATTTCAATAGTATTATTTAACTATAAGAATTTTTTTGTTTTCTCCATGCTCATTTGGGTAAAGAAATTAAAAAGCACAACCATAATGGCTGTACTTTTTGTAGTATTTCTTATTTATACACAGGTATTTCTAAGTAAATTAAATACTGTTCGAGCTGGTAAACTTGATACATTATTTCAACTTGTTTATAAGCCCATCCAATATCAGTAGCATATTGATGTCCAGCCGCTCCTTTTGTAGCCATATACTCTGGGTTCCAACGCATCTCATATAACGTATTTTGTACAATTTTAGATGAGTTATTACCATATAAATAATTGTCACTAATATATGCTGCTCCTCCTACAATTGCATCATACGGAGTAAACCAGCCTTCTTCATAGGCTCTTTTCGCTCCACAAATTAGAGCGCAATCGTCGTATGCACCAATACCATACATATTATATACAATTTTATCGTTATACTTAACACCCTTTGCAAGAGTAGAAGTTCCATGGCCAGTTTCCAGCAAAGTATGGGAAATTAAATAGACTTCATTAATTCCGTATTTCTTACCGGCATCAATAAATGCCTTGCCTTGATTTACTAAGATTCCTTTGCCGCTAAGGAAAAGATTCAGTGTTTCTATAGATACATCACTTTGTTTTGTTAAATTCATGAATTGTAGTCGGCGCTTTTCGTCATTAACGAAATTAACAGGATTTAGGTACTCTTGTATATCAATAGCTTTTGCGTTCCGCCAGTTTCCAATATCCACGCTGTTCCATCCGTCAGCTTCTTCTCTCACCGTTAACAAAGTTCCCTTTTTCACCGTACCAAAGACATGGCTGGAAACAGTTTTATTAGAATAAATGACTAATTGATCAGCAGTTACTCTGCCAACTCTTGAATTTACACTTGCAAGAGTACTATGAACATAAAGTTCTTTACCATCATACTCAATCTTGTACCATTTCGTACTTCCTCCAAAGGTATCTCCTGTAACATTCTTATCTAAAATAAGAAATGCTGTGCCTTGCCCTACATTGGCTGCGATGTTTCCAGTTGTCTTTAAATCTGGAGAAGTTCTTAAATTCACACTAGTTCCAACGATTGAACCACCATCAAACATTTGTAAACCACTACCAAGTACATACGCTGGATCCATTCTATATTTATCTGTCTGTGCCGGTGCAGAAGATTTCATTTGCATGTACAGTGCATCATTTAAGGTTATATTATAGTTGCTATTTGTCTGAATTACCTTAGGTCTAATAAATGGATTCGTTGTAGAACCAGGTGCAGTTCCACCTTTTTTGACTAAAACAATTTCAATAGCTTCCAAACGCTTCGCGAGGGATTCAGTTCCAGCCGACTGGCCATTTTTTGCCCACCCTAACCAGCCATAAGTCTCTGCATGAACACGATAATAAATGTCATATTTTTCTGCCATATCTCCTGTTAAGTTGATTTGAATCGCTTCTATTCGTTTACCTTCCACATCGGTACCCGATAAAGCTCCATTAGTTACGGTATCTAACCAGCCATAGCTTTGCACATGTGTTGTATAAGAAACACTTCCAGAAAACGGTTCATTCTCTAAAGATATTTTAATGGCTTCCAAACGTCTCGCTTCGCCCAGTGTTCCTGACATTTCCCCATCTGAAACTGAGGTTAACCAACCCTTTCCTTGTACAAGAGTCATATAATTAACAGTTGGACCTGTCACTAGTGACTGGCTTCTAGAGCCCGGTGCATCTCCACCTTTTTCTACTAGTACCACTTGAATCGCTTCTACTCGCTTTGCAAGTCCCTCTGTACCAGCTGACTGGCCGTTCGCTGCCCAACCTAACCAGCCATAAGTCTCTGAGTGAGTACGATAATAAATATCATATTTTGCAGCCATTTCCCCTGTTAAGTTTATTTGAATCGCTTCTATTCGTTTACCTTCCCCATCAGTACCAGAAATAGCTCCGTTCATCACGCTATCTAACCAGCCATAACTTTGAACATGAGTTTTATACGTGATATCACCGGAATAGGGAGTGTTTTTCAACTCCACTTTAAAGGCTTCCAAGCGTCTTGCTTCTCCTAATGTTCCGGACGTTCCACCATTTGAGACCGAGGTTAACCAACCTTTCCCCTGGACATGAGACGAATAACTGACAACAGGCTTTATCACGAGAGGACGATTCGTAGAACCAGGTGCATCTCCGCCCTTTTCAACAAGCTTAATTTGAATCCCTACCAAACGTTCGGCAAGTCCCAAAGTCCCAGCGGATTGACCATTTTTTGTCCACCCCAACCAACCGTAGGATTCGGCGTGTACACGATAATATACATCGTAATGTTGTGCCATTTCTCCGGTTAAGTTAATTTGAATGGCTTCTAACCGCTTCGCTTCACCTAATGTACCCGATAGAACTCCGTTTTTCACATTATCTAACCAACCATATTTTTGCACATGAGCTTTGTAAATTATATCGCCGGAATAGGGAGTGTTCTTCAAAGAAATCTTAATGGCTTCCAAGCGGCTTGCTTCGTCAGCTGCTCCAGAAATGTCTCCATCTGAGACTGAAGTAACCCAACCTTCTCCTTGTACATGAGTCGAGTAATTAACTGATGGGTCAATTACTAGTGGTCGTTGAGTAGGACCCGGTGTATTTCCACCTTTTTTGACTAGCACAATTTCGATTCCCTCCAAACGTTTCGCGAGAGCTTCAGTTCCAGCTGACTGTCCATTTTTAGCCCAGTCCAACCAGCCATATGTCTCTGCATGAACGCGGTAATAAATATCATATTGTTTAGCCATCTCACCCGTTAAATTAATTCGGATAGCTTCTAATCGTTTTCTCTCCCCTTCAGTACCAGAAAGAGCACCATCCTTTACATTATTTAACCAACCGTAACTTTGGACATGGGTTGAATATGAAATACCTGAATTCGGGGCATTTTTCAATGATATTTTAATGCCTTCTAAACGTTTCGCTTCACCAGCTGTTCCAGACATTTCTCCATTGGACACCGCGGGCATCCAACCATATGTTTGGACGTGGGTTGAATACTCAACAGAAGGCAATGCAGCGGATTTGATTGTACTTTTTTCTGTTTCCACTTCAGATGATTGTAAACTAAGCGGTTTTTGGTCAGTTGAAGTAGGATTTACAACAACCGTTTCCTCGTTAGTTTTTTCTACAGGTGCATTTAAAGTGTTATATTCCTCTGCTGTAATTTCTACTTTTTGATTATCTTTATCTGTTGAAAAGTAAACTGATTCTTTTGGGGTAATCATAGTACCATATTCATCAACTGTTATTTTTTCTTCTAGTGATGTTCCATTCTCATTCTTTTCAATCACAGTTAAATGTTCTTCTAATTCAAGAGGTGTTACATTCTCTACACTGGATGTTTCTGAAACAATAATTCGATAGAAAAACTTTTCATCTATTACTTCCAGTACTTTTAACTCTTTACTAACCTCCAGAGTAATATCTTTTGCTTGATTGCTAGAGTATGAGATTACAGCCGAAACAGTAGATTTCCCCTCATCTAACCAACCAGTCAGGGACAACTTAACCTCTTCATTTATCGCTACTTCTTGTTCCTCTCCATTATAGTGAATAAGGTAATATGGAGATCCTTTGTCAGGAACGTCTGTGTTTAAATCCTCTTGAGCATAACTAATACTAACATTAGTAAGAAAGGGTATACTCATGACTAGTGCGGTGACAAATAATAAAAAAACTTTTCTCGCAATCTTCAAACCTCCGTTAAACCCCCTAAAATATGTTATATATTTCAATATATTAAATAGAATAACAAAATTTATATTGATTATATATAACTATTAAAAAAATTTAGCTATTTTGTCGAAGCGAAAAAAATCTTTTCGCTTCTAATTGCTTTTATATTAATAGAATCGACATAAATCCCTAAATGTTTATGCATAATTGATTAGAATTTTTTTCCATAAAAAGCAGAACCCCAGATGGATTCTGCTTTTTATGACTCTATTATTCTATTGTCCTTCCTGCTCAAGTTTTCTTTCCAAAAATTCTTCTTTGATGGCGGAGAGCAATTGGTGGTCTGTCAGCAATTGGAGTCCTGTCAAGGCAAGGGCTTTGGCTCCTTTAATCAATGCCTCATCTCCTTGAGGGGAGGCAGCCGCTTCTCTGAATGGAACAGTATGGGCGACCAGGTTATCCGATCCGATTTTTATATAGGGGTGGATCGTCGGGATCACCTGGCTGATGTTTCCTGCATCAGTTGATCCGAGTCCTTCTCTATCATTAAGATCAACCGTCTCACCGAATTCTTCGATGGCTTTTTTGAAGACCCCGTCAAAGGTTTTATTTAATAGAAGATTATCGACTTCATTCTGAAAAGCAATGACATTCAGCCTGGCCCCTGTTGCCAATGCTGCTCCTTCAGCCACGGCTTTTACCTTTTTCGTTACCTCATTTAGTGTTGCTCTTGTCCCTGCCCGGATGAAGAATCGTGCTTTTGCGTACTCGGGAATGATGTTTGGCGCGTCTCCTCCATGGGTGATGATGCCATGGATGCGGACATCTCTTGTCAGCTGCTGCCGTAAAGCATTGATACCGTTGAAGAGCTGGATGACAGCGTCCAGTGCGTTCACTCCTTCATGAGGGGAAGCTGCTGCATGGGCTGGGACACCCCGGTATTCAAAATCAAGCGGATCGACAGCGAGGGAAGTAGATGTCACTCTAGTTGAATTGGCGGGATGGACCATCAACGCAGCATCTATTCCTTTCAGCAGCCCATGCTTGACGAAGCTTCCTTTGGCGCTGCCATTCGGTCCGCCTTCTTCGGCAGGTGTGCCCAATACTACAACTTCACCGCCTGTAGTTTCAATGGCCTTGCTAAGTGCGATGGCAGCCGCGACGCTGGTTGTGCCGATGATGTTGTGCCCGCAGGCATGGCCCAGGCCGGGGAGGGCATCATACTCTGCCAAAAAGGCAACTGCCGGTCCCGGTGTTTTCGATTTCTTTCTTGCCAGGAAGGAAGTTTCATGACCGGCAACCGCTCTCTCTACCTGGAAGCCCTCTTCTTCTAAAATGCCGGAAAGAAGCTTCGATGCAAAATATTCTTCGTTTCCGATTTCCGGTTTTTCATGGATGCGGTGGCTTGTGGAGATATATTTCTCTCTTTGGCTTTCAACGTTTTCGATAATCACACTTTTTAAATGCGTATTGATTTCTGCTACTGAAGTCATTTTAATTCCTCCTGATTACTTTTTTGGGCAGGCAGCCGTCCTTGTGCCGTTATTCGACATGGAATGATTGTTATTCGACAAATACCGATCGATATCCGCCACAAACCAGCCAATATCCGGAACCATTCCGTTGACCAGCGATAGTGGTTATCGGCGATTTTTGATTTTTATCAGCGGTTTTCAACATTTATCGGCGATTCTGAGATTTTATCGGCGATTTTCATAATTTATCGGCGATTGCTGAGTTTTATCGGCGATTCGCTAAAATCACCCCCAGCTCCGCCCCTAACTTACTACTCTCCAATCTCACTGAGAGGAACAAACGTAGGGATTGTGCTTCCTTTGTATTCTTTTTCTATGAATTCTTTTACGTCGTCCTGCTGGTAAAGTTCAGCCAATTTCTGAAGTGTCTCATTATCTTTGTCTTCTGTACGTACCGCGATGATATTGATGTAAGGCGTTGCGGTTTCACTTTCATGGAAGATGGAATCCTCTGTCGGATTAAACCCGGCGTCAACGGCGATCCCGTTATTGATTATGGAAGCTGCCACGTCAGGCAGAACCCTCGGTGTCTGTCCCGCCACAACAGGTACGATTTCAAGATTTTTGGGATTGTCGACAATTTTATCCACTGAGCCGTTTCCGTCGAAATCTTCCGGGAGTGTGATCAGGCCGGCTTCCTGAAGCAGCAGCAATGCCCTGCCCATGTTCGTTGCTTCGTTCGGCACAGCGATTTTTCCGCCTTCCGGGATTTCATCTGCTGATTTGTATTTTTCAGAGTAGATTCCCATCGGAGCAATGACAGTTGTGGCGATTGGCGTCAAATCAAGGTCATGTTCTTTCTTGAATGCATTAAAGTAAGAGATTGTTTGGAATGCGTTGGCATCCAGTTCACCTTCTGCAAGGGCGATGTTCGGCTGGACGTAGTCAGAGAAACGGACGATTTCCACTTCGATGCCTTCTTTTTCAGCTTTGTCTGAAACATAATCCCAAATGCGGTTATCGGAGCCGCTTACCCCTACCTTCACTTTCGCTGTTTCCTCTCCGCTTGTTGAGTTTGAGCAGGCAGCCCCCGTGACTGCCAGCGCTGTAATTAGTCCTGCCAATAATAATTTTTTCATAGATGATTCCTCCTGTTATCTTCTTCTGATTTTTTTTGATGTGATGTTTCCCAGGGTTTGCAGGCCTTGCACTATGATGACGAGTATTCCGACGGTGATAAGCATGACGGCGGTATCAAAACGCTGGTATCCGTATGTGATGGCCAGGTCGCCAAGCCCTCCGCCTCCGCCTCCGACTGCCCCTGCCATTGCAGATGCCCCGACAAGGCCGACGGTGGCTATGGTGAAAGCCAGCACCAGTGAACTGAGAGCTTCCGGGATCAAGAATTTGAAAACGATCTGCCAAGGGGTGGCCCCCATTGACTCTGCTGCTTCTATGACTCCAGGCTCTACCTCCAGAAGTGAGTTTTCTATTAATCTTGCAATATACGGTCCTGCATAGAAGACCAGTGGAACGACTGCTGCCGCCGTGCCGATGGACGTCCCGACGATCAGTCTCGTTACCGGGATGATGGCCACCATCAGGATGATGAACGGTATCGACCTGAATACGTTGATGATTCCATTAAGGACGTTGAACACCGGCAGGTTCTCCAAGAGATGCCCTTTCCTTGTCACTACCAGCAGGATCCCAAGCGGCAATCCGAGAAGCGCTGAAAATAAAAGTGAAAATGCGACCATTTGAATGGTTTCGATAAGGGCCTCGATGATTTGCTCCTGATCAACTAGCATTTGCTTCCACCTCCTTGATTCGGACTTTTTCCTGATTGATGTACATCAGTGCACGCTTGATCTCACTATCACTTCCGATGAATTCGACAATCAAGTTCCCGAATGGTATGCCTTGAAGTTCCGTGATATTTCCAAATAATACATTAGTATCGATATCGAATTTCTTTGCAATCTTTGAAAGAAGCGGCTGTCCGGCTGACTCGCCGACAAAATTGATTCTGAAAATTTTCTGCAGGCCGGCATTATACCGGACGATCTCCCTTATAGAGTCCGGTAATGAATCATTCATCACCGTGCCGACAAAGTTCTTTGCTGTAGTGGTTTGCGGTGCAGAGAATACATTGAAGACGGTTCCTTCCTCAATGATCTTTCCTGCTTCAATGACTGCCACCCTGTCACAGATTTCCCGGATGACCGCCATTTCATGGGTAATGATGAGTATGGTGATGTTATATTCTTTGTTGACCCTCTTCAAAAGCTGAAGGATCGAGTTCGTTGTCTGCGGGTCCAAAGCGGATGTTGCCTCATCGCACAACAAGATGGAAGGCTGTGTGGCAAGCGCCCTTGCAATCCCGACTCTCTGCTTCTGGCCTCCTGAAAGCTGATCCGGAAAGTAGTCCGCTTTATCATCCAGCCCGACGAATTCGAGGAGCTCCGTTACCCGTTCCTTGATTTCACTTTTTGGTAATTTGGCAAGCTTCAGCGGCATCGCGACATTGGCAAAGACGGTCTTGGAGTTCAACAGGTTGAAATGCTGAAAGATCATCCCGATGTTCCGTTTCACTTCCCTGATTTCTTTTGGAGTGAGCTGTGTCAGGTCTTTTCCATCGACAACCACACTTCCTGAAGTCGGTTTTTCCAGCCAGTTGACACAGCGGATCAAGGAGCTTTTTCCTGCCCCGCTGAAACCGATGACGCCGAAGATTTCCCCCTCATTTATCTCTAAGTCAATGCCATCCAGTGCCCTGACCGGCTGGTCTCCGCTCTGATACGTTTTGGTCAGTCCTTTGAATTCAATCATCTCTGATAACTCCCTTCCTAGCTGTTGTAAAATGAAAAACCTCTCCCGGAGATGGAAGAGGTTTTTGGCACGCAGGCAAAAAGGACTCTTCTTATCTCCCAAGCTTCAAGCTTGCTGGATTTGGCACAGTACTAATCTATAGTCCGCTGCCGAGGCTTCACAGGGCCAGTCCCTCTGCCTCTCTCGATAAGAAACTTTATTAATTTCATCAGTTTACTCAGATTAAAAAGCGAATAGTCCTCTTATTCCTCCTTTTTGCCGAATTAATTTAATACAAAATAAAATGCCCTCTTCTTGAAAGCGAAGAGGGCATGATTATGTAATCCGTCCTCTTCTCATCTCTCAAGCAATGCTTGCTGGATTTGGCACGGTACTAAATAATAGTCCGCTGCCGAGGCTTCACAGGGCCAGTCCCTCTGCCTCTCTTGATAAGAAGTATGGAAATTTATTCTGTTATTTAACTTGAGTTACACTTTACATTGCCATTTCTAAAGTGTCAATAGAAAATTTGCAATTCATTTGAAAATTTATTTTGTAACCCCTTTCATTTATTAATAAGGAATACAGGCTATACTTGAAGAAAATAGAAGTGCTTAATCTGCTCTTTTCTTAAACTTGAGATACTCAATTCAGGAAAATGGCCATCATCTAAAAAAACTTTGACCATGTGGTGCACCCCATGGTTTATGATAAAGACATACAGGAGGAGAGAAATGTATAAAATCAGTGAATTTGCCGGGATTACCGGTCTCAGTAAAGAGACGCTGCGGTATTATGCAGAAGTGAAGTTACTTGAACCCGCTTATGTTGATCCGAAAAATCACTATCGCTACTATGATGACGGGTCGTACTTTCTGGCAATAATGCTCGTTAAGCTTCGGGAGTTCGGGCTTACCATCCAGGAAATGCAGAAGGTCATGAAGGATGAGTCCTTTTTTAACCTGGAAGGACTTCTGCTGGAAAAAAGAAAAAATCTTGAGGATCAGGTAATCACATTACAGAAAAAAATGACAGAAATTGACGATTTTATAGAATCAGGAAGGGAGACCTCAGAATGATCCAATGGAAGGAGAGACAATCATCTCTGCCAATATTGAAAAGGTATGGAACCTTTTCCTTGAGGAAAACATGCCCAGAATCATGCCAAAGGTCATTGAAAATAAACCTCTCCAGGTGACTGATGAAGTGACCGGCTCAAAGTATCAGCAAAGGTACCAAGAGGGAAAACGAATCGAAACCTATATTGTAGAGACTTTGGGATATGAGAATACAGAAAACAAGAAGCATAAACAAATTGGGTTCATCATTGCCAAAGCTTTTGAAATCAATCTCTCTTTCACCCTTGAAAGAATAGATGAAACGCACACAAAGTTTATCTACCAAGGATATAACAAAGGCCGCAACTTTGTCGGACGGACCATGTTGAAGCTTGGGGGTGATAAGAATAACCAAAAGGTCGTAGAGGACTTCATGGAATTGGTGAGGGAAGAGTCGGTGAAATAAGAAGTATGGCATCCTTTCTTATTTCACCATGCATGATTATACCTTGATTTGCATATCCCTATGCTAGAGAAGGAATCATTCTTCACTCCCGCCGCCATCCAATTCTGAAAGTGAAAGTCTGTATAATTTGTCATCATCCTCTGCAGGATTTCCCCTGCCATCTGTATTGTTGCTGATGAAATAAAGCGTATCTCTCTCGATATGGACGTCCCTTATCCTGCCATACCCTGACAGCACGTCCTCTACCATACCTTTATTGATGGAAAGGCGCTTGATCCCTTCGCCCCTAAGAGTCGCAAAGTATAAGCTTCCATCATGAAATGCTGCCCCGGAAGGCGCCCAGGAAGGTTCCCCTGAATGAACCAAAGGCGGCTGCATTCCCTCTTGTTCTTCACTCCCTGTGATCTTTGGCCAGCCGTAATTTTTTCCGGCTTGGATCAAGTTGATCTCGTCGAAACCTGAAGGACCATGTTCTGTGCTGTAGAACGCTCCGCTTTCATCCCAGGCAAGTCCCTGGGGATTGCGGTGTCCATAACTGTAAACATAAGAATTTTCGAACGGATTATCCGCGGGGACCGAGCCATCCAGGTTCATCCTGAGGATTTTACCGCCCAAGGAATCCAGGTCCTGGGCTATTTCTTTTTCAGTCGCATCCCCGGTTGTGATATAAAGCTTTTTATCAGGGCCGATGTCAAGACGGCCCCCATGATGATACTGCCCGCTCGGTACGTCATCCAGCAAGACAGTTTCTTCTTCCCACACCCCGCCATTCAAGTTCAACGTCACGACGCGGTTATGCGGGCGGCTGCTGTTTTGGTAAGTGTAATAAGCAAATGCACTAGGTTCCTCAGGAAAGTCAGGATGCAGAATGAATCCCAGGAAGCCTGACTCAGGAACCTGTGCCAAGGGCTCTCTTAACTCCACTTTCATTCTCGTGGTCTCACCATTCGTTATTTTGACGATTCCCCCTGTCCGCTCATTGATATAGAATGTATTTCCTGACTTATTGATGGACCATGGAGTTTCCAGTCGATCAGCCAGGACCTCAGCTTTTGGAGCTTCCCTTCCTGCCGTTTCTATCCCTTCCTTTGGGTCTTCAGGCTCAGATGGTGCATTGGAACAGGAACCAAGCAGTAGAATCAAAAGAATGAAAATGAATTTAAGCCGTTTTTTCATACAGCATCTCCTTTTTATTTTTTCACAAAGGCTATTTTCGTGAAGTTTGCTGCTCGTTCATGCGAGTTTTAAAAGAGCAATTCCTCTATCCTCTGAGGAGCTCCGTAAATAAGTAAGACAAAAGCTTCCTCTCCCTAATAAGAGACGAAATTTTGGTACCAGGGGGAAGTCCGGGTTTAGAGATTTTTCCGAAAGCAGCAATTTATGCAAAAACAATCTTTTAGAAACAAAATCTCAGCGGAATGCTTTCCAAAAAACACACCTCCCAGGTAATATCCAGGAGGTGCAGGTATATTCAGTATGTACCCGTTAAAACGGGATTAATCCACAGTTGCGGGTTTATTTTCCAAAGCTTCGTAAATCGCTCTCGCGACACCGTCTTCTTCATTGCTGGAAGTCTTATAGCTGCAAAATGCCAGGATTTCTTCCGCCGCATTGGCCATGGCCACCGGTCTGCCCACAACCTGCATCATTGAAAGATCATTTAGGTTATCCCCGACTGCCAGAGCTTCTTCAACCTTGAGCCCTTTTTCTTCAATCAGCTTTTTCAAGGCGATTCCTTTTTGGGCTTCGACACTTGTCACCTCAAGATTTTCCCTTCCGGATGCACTTATGGCGAGACCGCCTGCACTTTCAAGCTGGTCCCTGGCTGTTTTCAGCAGGGAATCATCAAAAGAGAATACGAGGAACTTATAGACAACATTACCGCTTGCAAATGCCTCGCTGTAATCCTCGACAACTCTGATATGGCCTTTCTCGAAACGCTCCTTCGCTGCATCCCTTATCGCCTGCTCAGAAGTTTCCGGGTTGGCTGTCTTGAAAATATCGATGATCGACTGGATCCCTCTTTCGTAATCCTCTGTATAAACACCTTGGTTTGTATATAATTCAAAGTAAATGCCAAGGTCCTTCAATATCCGCATCACTTCAAGTGCCTTTTCTTCCTGGATGGCATTCGTTTTCACGACTTGTCCTTCCTCATTTCGGACTTCTGCCCCATTCACACAAATAATCGGGCAGCTTATCTCCGCTTCCTCCAGGACATACCTTGCTTCTTCATAAGACCTTCCTGTCGCCACAACGACCTGGACTCCTCTTTCCTGAGCCTCCAGGATGGCTTTGCGGTTCTCTTCGCTTATTTCTTGTTTCCCATTCAAAAGGGTTCCGTCCATATCACTAGCAATTATTGAAATCATTTCTTATTACCTTCTTTCTAAAGGAGATTAAATCCAATGGTGCAGGACAAGTCCTTACCTGCCTAACAGCATTCTACCATCTCCATGTTGATTTTTTGTAAAGATAGACTCTGAGTTAGTTTGCCCTTATCAGGATTCCTTATCTAAAAATGGTCCAATAAAAAAAGAAGCCCCTTATTCAAGGCTGCTTCACTAACGTTAATATCAGACCGCGTCTGTTCATTTCGTCTTTCACCATCTCTGTGAATTCTGCCACGACCTTCTCTTCTACCGATCGCTGGTAGATTTCCAGAACTTCATTATCCGAAAGGTCAAAAAGAGAGTTCATCCTGCTCACCTACAATTGTTTTTAATTTGCAATAATTGAATCTTTACCCCCTTATACCCAGGGGTAAACCTTTATTCCTACTTTTTTTACTTTTTTTTAGGCTCTTTTCGTAAATTTGTTGCTATTCACTATATATTTCAACTAATGTCCTGGTAAATAGCCGTAAAAAACACCGGTGAGCAGGGAAGAAAAGAGCTGCTCGTTCTTTTTCGAGAGTAATACCTTTGAAAACAGGGGAAAAATCCGGCACCTGGGATTTTTCCGAAAGCAACAATAAATGCAAAAACAGCTTTTTTAAAAAGAATCAGAATTACACCGGAAGCCTCTGTCGAATTTGTTCGATTTGTTATAAAATTTTGAATATATCTTCTTCTGTTTCTATAATAGAAGAAAAGGGAAAGGAAGGGAGGGAAACCTGCTCGGCAGCTTGGTATTTTCAGGTATGTCTGGACAGATGAATAAATATAAGTTATCGTGTATTTTATTACGTTGTTGAGGTGAAGTCAAATGGACAATGGACGATCGAATGTCAAAGCAAATGCAAGCGCGGGAAATGTACTTCTATTTCTTATCCCGTCTCTTTTAGGAATAATTCTGTTCATGATCCCGATTCCGCAGGGTGAGGCGGTAACGATCCCGATTGCAATCCTTTCCGGATTTGTTCAGGATACAATAGGGGAATACGTCCCTGCAATCATGACCGGCTTAATCATCGTGACGGTCTTGGGCTCTTTTGCCGCCAAATTTTTCAAACCGGATTTCATTATGAATAACCCTTTTTTAAATAACTTATTTGCTGTAAATATGTTATGGCTCATTATCCGTCTTTTCGGTGGCATCTTCGCCGTGATGACTTTATTCCAGATCGGACCGGAAGCGGTTTGGGGGTCTGCAACCGGAGGCACCCTTTTAAGTGTGGATGGATTACTGACGATCCTGTTCTCAGTGTTTCTTTTTGCCGGGCTTTTCCTTCCGCTATTATTGAACTTCGGTTTACTGGAACTGCTGGGTGCGCTGATGACAAAGGTCATGAGACCCCTCTTCGGACTGCCGGGGCGTTCATCGATTGATGCCCTTGCTTCCTGGCTTGGTGATGGAACAATCGGTGTGCTGCTGACCAATAAGCAATATGAAGATGGCTATTATACCAAAAAAGAAGCAGCGATTATCGGTACGACATTCTCTGTTGTCTCCATCACTTTCAGTCTTGTTGTCATTTCTGAGGTTGGTCTGGGAGATTATTTCCTGCCATTCTACGGTGCGGTCGTACTTTCAGGGGTTGTCGCAGCCCTTATCATGCCCCGTATCCCTCCGCTTTCGCGAAAGCCGAACACTTATTATAACGGCCAGGAGGGCGAAGATACGATGGAACTGATCCCGGAAGGATATTCCCGGCTTGGCTATGGATTCGAGCAGGCGCTCATACAGGCCCGTAAAAATAATAACATTGGCAAGTTCTTCGCAGATGGATTCAAAAACGTGCTGGACATGTGGCTCGGGGTTGCTCCCATCGTCATGGCGATCGGTACTGCTGCATTGATCATCGCTGAAAACACACCGGTATTCAGCTGGATCGGAATGCCATTCATTCCGATTCTTGAATTGCTCCAGGTTCCCGAGGCTGCTGCAGCATCCGAAAGTATCCTTGTTGGATTCGCAGATATGTTCCTGCCGGCAATTTTCGGTTCCGGAATCGAGAGTGAACTGACACGCTTTGTCATTGCCAGCCTTTCTGTGACACAGCTGATTTACCTGTCAGAAGTCGGCGGCTTGCTGCTGGGTTCAAAGATACCAGTCGATTTTAAAGACCTGGTATTCATCTTCCTTGAAAGAACCATCATCACATTGCCGATTATCGTTTTAATCGGGCATCTTATTTTTTAGTCTTCACCCCCCTGCAGAAGGACTGCGGGGGTTTTTGGGTTTGTCCCGGGGATTCAGAGTTTGACGCAGTTCTCTTTCAGAAAGGAATATAAAAAAGCGGATGCACCAGGCACCCGCTCCTCAAAACATCTTTACTTTTTTAATTTTTTAAGCATATCTTCCGTCATGCGTTCAAGATCATACTCCGCCTTGAAGCCCCACTCATCAGCTGCAGCAGAAGCGTCGATCGAGTTCGGCCAGCTCTCGGCAATTCGCTGTCTGACCGGGTCTACATCATAATCAAGTTTGAAATCCGGGATGTGCTTGCGGATTGCTTCCGCCACCATTTCCGGTTCAACGCTCATGGCGGTGACGTTGAAGGAATTTCTGTGTTTAAGCTTGGATGGATCCGCTTCCATCAGGTTGATGATGGCATTCAAAGCGTCAGGCATGTACATCATGTCCATGTAGGTGCCTTTGTCGATGTAAGAGGTATAAGAGCCGCTTTCAATGGCTTTATAATAGATATCGACCGCATAATCTGTCGTGCCGCCGCCCGGTGGTGTCGCATAGGAAATCAATCCGGGGAACCTCAGTCCGCGGGTATCAACGCCAAACTTATTGTAGTAATAGTCACAAAGAAGCTCACCAGACACTTTGTTGACCCCATACATTGTTGTCGGACGCTGGATGGTATCCTGCGGGGTTTGATCCTTTGGTGTAGTCGGACCGAACGCACCGATGGAACTTGGTGTAAAGAACTTGCAATTAAGCTCTCTCGCCACTTCCAGCGCATTGACTAGCCCGCCCATATTCAGGTTCCAGGCAAGCAGCGGCTTGGCTTCTGCCGTTGCTGAAAGCAGCGCTGCCAAGTGAATGATGGTATCCACTTCATGCCTCTTGGCGATGTCGAACATTTTTTCAGCGTCCGTCACATCCAGGATCTCAAAAGGTCCTCCCGTGATGACTTCGCTATCTATTGTACGGATATCCGTGGCGATGACATTGTCTGTGCCATAGATGCCGCGCATTTTAATGACAAGCTCTGAACCGATCTGTCCAAGAGCCCCCGTTACTAAAATCTTTTTCATTTTGCAACCTCCTATATATAAAGCGGAAGCGCCTTGACCAGCCCCGACAGGCAAATGTTCCGAAGAGAAAAAAAGGCGCTCTTCCTTTTATTCTCTTCGGGTTATTTGACCCCGAGGGGCTAGGCGCTGGAGCTGGATTGATATAAAGCGCAAGCGCCTTGTTCAGCCCCGACAGGCATAAGACGAGCCGGCGGAAAGGCTGATCCTTGCCTTTCTGACGGATTGGCTTATGACCCCGAGGGGCTGGGCGCTGGATCGCAGAACTAAATGACCCGGGTTTCACCTGTCCCGTTAATCCTGCAGCTCCTCAGCTTCCGCTTTATCCTACCCTTTATAAATACTGCTCTTTTTATAGTTTTCTGTTAAATAGATTGACTGTTTAGATCAGATTCATTTCTTTGCCGACTTTTTCATAAATGGCAAGTGCCTCATCCAGCATCTCTTTAGTGTGAGCGGCCGTCGGCATATTTCTTACACGGCCTGTCCCGCGCGGCACTGTCGGGAAGACGATCGATTTCGCATAGACACCTTCTTCGTTCAAGCGCTTGCTGAACTGCTGTGTTGTTTTTTCATCCCCGATGATGCAAGGAGTGATCGGCGTTTCACTTTTTCCGATATCATAGCCGAGTTTCTGCAATCCCTCTTTCAGGTAATTGCTGTTTTCCCACATTTTGTCCTGAAGTTCTGTGCTGTTCAGGATCAGCTCGATAGCCTTCGTAGTCGCGGCAACATCGGCAGGAGTCAGCGCTGTCGAGAACAAGAATGGTCTTGACGCTACTTTCAGCCAGTCAATAAGGTTCTGTTTACCAGCTACATAGCCGCCGATGACACCGATGGCTTTGGAAAGGGTACCGATCTGGAAATCGACCCGATCGGACAGCCCGAAGTGTTTAACTGTCCCGGAGCCTTTTCCAAGCACTCCTGAACCGTGGGCGTCATCAACATAAGTCATGATGTCGAATTCTTCGGCTATCTCAACGATTTCAGGAAGCTTCGCAACATCACCATCCATGGAGAAAACACCATCTGTTATGACCATCACTTTATTGTACTGCCCTGATTCAACTGCTTCTTTTGCTTTCGCGCGGAGGTCCTCCATATCAGAGTGATTAAAGCGGATGACCTTGGCACGGGAAAGACGGCAGCCGTCAATGATCGAAGCATGGTTCAGTTCATCTGAAAGGATGGCGTCATTCTTATCCATAACAGCGGAGATGGCTGCCATATTACAGTTGAAGCCCGATTGGTAAGCAATCGCTGCTTCCGTTCCTTTGAACTCAGCGATTTTGCTTTCAAGCTTAAGATGGATATCAAGGGTGCCGTTGATTGTACGAACAGCGCCAGCGCCGACTCCATATTTTTCAACTGCAGAAACGGCTTCTTTCTTAAGCCTTTCATCCGTTGCCAGGCCAAGGTAGTTATTGGAGGAAAGATTGATCAAATCTCTTCCGCCGATTTTGATGATTGGGCCGTTAGCACTTTCAACGGGATCGATTTCATTATAAAGGCCGCGGTCTCTTAAATCATTCAGGTTTTCATTTAGGAACTGATCTAATTTTTTGCTCGTCATATTATTGAACCCTCCATATAATTATGAGAATTGTAAACGCTTCAAAAACAAATGTTCACCTCAGGCGGACATCACTTTCAAGACAATCAATAGATGGATGCTATGTTTCATACCTATTTATTTTAACATGTTTACGTGTGGTGGACAAAGTTATTGTGCTGCAGTCAAACATTCCCTGTGTAGGCATGATTGTTGTACCATATTGTGATGATCAGAAATAAGAAGATGATACTGACAAAGATCAAGGCGAATTTCCTGGAGTTATTTGCCCGCTGAATTTCATCATACTTGATAGGCCGGATCCCTGACAGGTTAAAGACAACTACGGCTGATAGAAGAATGCTATTGATATTCACTGACAGCAGCAGAAAGGAAGGAAGAACATGCTCCCATAGCGCTGCACCGATTGTTACGCCAAGGACAATGGCCGGAGGGAGCAAAGCCACTGCAACCATGACACCGACCAGTGAGCTTGGAGAACCTCTCAAGATTGCCAGTGCTCCTGCCGCTCCAGAAGCAAGTGCCAGGATCCCATCTAAATAATCAACCTTCATCCGAGATATAAATTCTTCACTTTCCACTGGAACAGGCAGCACCAATCCTGACAATATCGCTATCACCAGCGAAATACCCACTCCTGCCATGACAGTAAGCAGAGCCTGCCTGACGAGTTTGAAATCACCGAGGATCGAGCCAAAAGCCAGGGAAATCACCGGTCCAAGCAGAGGGGCGATCACCATTCCTCCGATCACTATCGCTGAACTATTCTTGATGATTCCGATGGCCACCACAATGGACGAAAGGATGACAAATAATAAATAATTCATATGAATAGTGCTCATTGATTCGATCTTTACATATAATTCATGCCTGCTTGCCCGCTGGATTGAATTACGTTCTTCTTCCTTCTCTTTTTTTTCGTTCTCTATCTCCTCATCTGTCTTGCGCCTGATATGGCTTTGAACAGGAAACAATGTAGCTTCGAATCCATCCACCACATTTATGATGCTTTCAAGGTAATTCAGGATTTCTTCTGAATCGTTGGTTTTGACTATCATTCGGACAAGACATTTTTCCTTTGAATGATTACGCACCACGTACGATGTAGAAAAGAACTTGCGAAGCTTTTCATCTACTTTTTCGAAATGTTTTTTGGGAATATACGCTTCAATGAGCTGTAATGACATGTTCTCACCCTCTATCAGCTAGACGTTTGATTTTACATAGTATTGCTGAAAAATAGGGAATTTACTCCATTCGACAAATTCCGGGTTGTGACTGTTACCATTGAAGTATGTTATACTGAAATCAAAAGGAGGCGGTCATTGTGGCGACCAATAAGGTATTGCTGGAACACGGAGAGTTCACCCCGGAACGAATCGCATTCTACAGGGATATTGCTTTTGTTGAAGCAGTCAATTCCCGCCAAGAACTTCATTATCTTTTTTTCTATAAAGAACAATTCCTGACTAACAAAAAAGCCTTGAAGCTCAAACGGAGCTCATTTATCGAACAGGCTTTCAAAGAGGGAATTGTTTTTTTATGTCCTCATCCACTGGCCGACGAGCTGCTGGAACAGAACACCCGATCAAAGGTGATCAGTTTCAATGAGCTTCATAAAAAATTGCAGGCCGGAATGTCACCTCAGGAAATATCTTATATATTCAGTGCACTGGATTCGTTCATCGCACCGGAAAAGCTTTTCCGGCTGATACGAAGCCACTATTATCAGTACCGCCGTGACGGACAGTTCCTTCACGCATACAAGATCTTGAAAATCCTTGCTGATATGGCCCCCGATAACGCTTGGGTACGCCAAACCTCAGCCGACTTAAACTTCCGCCCCTATGAAAAAATCTATATGCAGCATCCACTCAAGCTGCTGGAAAAAGATCCTCTCTATGCAGTCTCGGAGTTTTGGAAAAACAGGCATGAACAAGAAAGCAGCGAAGCGCTTCAACAACTGGTGCTCAAAAGGAATCAGAAGCTGACTGTCACAGCCTTAATGATCGAAAGCTTGCAGAGAAATCCCGGCAATGAAACCCTTCAACCTTTGACCTTATGGTTACGAACCCAATTCAAACAAGACGTCTATCGTGAACTTCTGTACACGCTGGCGATAGCACTCCCGGCTAATCATGAACTTGTGCAGCAGCTCCTCCAGGAACTGCTGGATGCAGGCGAACACGAAAAAGCCCTTGAACTGCTGTGCAATGCACCTGATAGCGCAAGCAGGATCCACACTGATATTCTGACGGACCTCTTTGAAAGAATACAATGGCAGCAGGCATCCATTCCTATTGAAAAACTGAACAATATCTTGATCCCCGCCCTCCAAGAGGAACCGGCAAAGCTGGACAAAATTTTGAAATCCTGTGTCCAATCACTTCTTAAAGGCCATGATGTTTCTTTTGTAGCTGACTGGATGTCGCCTCTTCAATCAAAGAATCTATCACTGCCTATAGCAGAGAAGATTAAAAGAATGAACACACTTCTGGACGATCCTGACCACCAATCGCAATTGGGTGAATTCTACTACCAATTCAATGTCATCGACCGGGCTATCGACTGCTTCAGCTGGGACATGGAGCTGCGTCCCAATGATCCAGCCCCGGTCAAGTGGCTGTCCCGCTTATACAAGGAGAAAGGAATGGCAAACGAAGCAAAAGCCTATCAGCAGGTATTGATGGAGATGCAGAAAAGGGCGTAATTCAAGGGTCTAAGGTGGGAGCAGCACAGCGAGGAGGTTCACCTGAAGAATCTGGGGAGGAATACTGTTATATAAAAAAAAGCCTGTAGACATGGTCCATATCCAGGACCTTATCCACAAGCTGAGAGGCTGCTTGTTAAGCAGCCTCTTTCTAATACTAGCATTTGCCTCCATTTGCAGAGGATATTTGAGCACGGTCCTCAACACGTTTCCGCAATACTGCCTCGTCCATTCTCTGAAGGGCCATTTCGAGACGTTCACGCGGGCAGGCAATATTCATCCTGACAAACTTTCCGCCGCCCGGCCCGAATTTGTACCCTTCGTCAAACTTGATTTTGGCTTCCACCAGGAAGAACTCAAACAACTCCTCATGTTCCATGCCCAACTCTGAACAGTCCAGCCAAATGAGATGAGTCGCTTCTGGTATGACAGCTTTCACTGAAGGGATGTTTTCTTGTAAATAATTCACGGTAAACTGACGATTTCCTTCAAGATACATCAGCAGCTCATCAAGCCACGGTTCTCCCTGCTCGTAAGCCGCTATCGTTCCTTCCACACCGAAAGCATTCGGCCGGGACATCCCAAGGTTCAGCAGCTTCTGCTCATATTTCTCCTTCAGCTCTTTATTCGGAATCATCATTATCGACGTCTGCAGCCCTGCGATATTAAAGGTTTTGCTTGGAGCCGCACAAAGGATGCTGTTCTGCTGAAGGTCCTTTTGAATACTGAAAAGAGGATGATGCACAGCGCCTTCATAGACAAGGTCGCCATGCATCTCATCCGAAATGATCCAGACACCATGCTTCAGGCAGATTTCCGCGACTTGCCCCAGCTCTCTCTTTGTCCAGACCCTGCCAACAGGATTGTGGGGGCTGCAGAGGATCAACACTTTCGTCTTTGGATCCGCTGCTTTTGACTCCAGATCTTCAAAATCCATTTCATAATGTCCATTTTCATATGTAAGGGTGTTTTTTAAAATTGTACAGCCATTATTTTCAACTGTACTGTAGAACGGATAGTATACAGGATCCTGCACAATGACAGAATCACCCGGTTCCGTCAGCAGTCCCAGCAGGATATTCATCCCCGGGATGATCCCCGGGCTGAAAGCGATCCATTCCCTTTTCACCTCAAGGCCATGGCGTCTCTCCCACCACATTTGTATTGCATGGAAGTACCGCTCGCTAAACGTCGTATATCCATAGATGCCATGCTTCGCTTTCTCTTTCATGGCTTCTGTGATAGCTTCTGATACTTGAAAGTCCATATCGGCAATGCACATCGGGATGATCTCTTCGTCTGAAAAAGACCATTTGACTGAATGGGTATTATGCCGCTCTATACAGTTATTCCAATTCATCACTATTTCCCCCTTTTCCCCCTGATTTTGAATCCCCTATGTATCACTATACCATGAATCAAATGGCTGTTAACCTCGAACCTTATGTCAAGGATTCCCTTATCTTTAGCACGTTAAACCGCTAAAAGGGACAGTCCCTCTTAGTGGTTTAACGTGCTAAAGAAGCAAAGGATGGGCCTGGTGAAACGGTCCATCCTTTGCTTCTAGTCTTTTTGAGCCAGCTGTTCCAATTCGGACTGTATCTTATCCTTCAATTCACCAACAATATCAAAGTTCATTGCGCTGATATAGTAAGCTTCAAGTTCGTCATGAAGGGACTTGGCTCTTGCCAGGCAAGAAGTGGCTTCTTTCATTTTTCCCGCATAGTTCTTGCTGATTTCCTTGATTTCATAGGCATATTTCTCGTCAGTTCCCGGCGTCACAGCCCTTTCATACACATCGATGATTTCATCCCCACTGCGTTCAGGGAAATACTCATGAGGAGCAGTGCTGTCAAAAATTGCGAAGCCAAGTTCGCGGACAATCACCATATCGAGGCTGTTCGGGTCGAAGCCGCAGTGATAAATCTCAACGTCGAGTCCCCTGTCCTCTGCAGCCTGTGCCAGTTTTTTCAGCATTGTGGATTTCCCTGTCCCCGGCCTGCCTTTGATGAAGTACCGCTTTGGAAGGTCTTCTGTCAGGTTGCCGATGAAATCACGCGGGCCCTTTGGCGTTGCGGCCCCCAGGAAGCGGTGCCTTACCTCACCTTTTTTGTTTAAGTATATATGAGAGAAAAAGGTTTCCATCAACTCAGCAGTCAATGCATCGCATTTTTCAAAGCTCATGTTTTCGATATAAATTTTTTCCCAGTCATCGTGTATCTTCAAGGCCTGTGCAAATGTGCTGTAGGCTGCTTGAAATGCCGAGGAAATTTCACCTGTCAGGGCTGCGATCTCTTCCTTATGGCTTCTCAGCATATTTGAATCCCAGGCAGAGCCGAGGTTGATATATTCCTCCACCACTCCCGGGAGATTCGGCTCTATGACATGGGGGGCTGTTCCATCAACAATGCCGACACTCAATGCCGGGATGATCAGTCCGTCAATACTTTCATTATCGGATGAACAGTGCAGGTACTCGATATCCCACCCCTCTCCGCTCCAGTAACTGCCGATCGATTTCATCAACGATGACTTTCCGGTCCCAGGCCCGCCCTTCAAGATAAAAAGGCGGTCGAGCCCATGCAAGTTGGAAGCATATAAGCTGTGAAAGCCCCTTGCTGTATTTCCGCCGGCATAATAATTACGTACTTTTCCGCTCACTGCAAACACTCCTTTTCGTAAACTGATAAAATAGGAGAACACATTCTATCTTATGCAGCATATCCGCCTGGGTGAATGCCCAAATGAAAAAGGATAAGCAGGAAGTTGACTCTGCGTGCAGGTTGATGGCTTCCATTTTGAGATTCAGGAACAATGGCAAGCAAAGACGATGTTAACTTTTTCGAAGGATGAACCGGGGGAGCCACTTCCCGCCGGCACCGAGTATTAGTCTGCTTCCAAATTCCAGCTCATTTAGCTTTACTGCTATTCACGTGCTTCAAGCCTTCCCTCTTGCTCAACGGGCGCAGGTCTTCTTTTTCAATGAACCTTTTAACCTGCTCCGGGGCCGTCTTGGAATATTCCCTCAGTGCCCACCCGATCGCCTTTTCAATAAAGAATTCCCTGGAGGAAGAGTGCTGCCGGATATAGGTGAACAGCTTTACTTCATCTGTTTCCCCTTTATAGCTCAGCTGATGAAGGATCGCTGTCCTGTTCAGCCAGAAGTTATCGGAGGAAATCCATTTCACCAAATAAGCTTCCCCCTCTTCCGGATATTTTCTGATAATAAAACCGGCTATCCTTGAGGCAATCGTATCGATCGTATCCCACCAGGACTTCCTTAAAACAAGCTCTTCCAGCAGGGCGAGATGTTCAGGACCGAGCTTTCTCCGTTCCTTATCCAGTAGAGTAAGAGCCAGATATTGAAATTCCCGTTCAGGTTGACCCCAAAGTTCCCGGACCGCTTCGGGCAGTTCATCCAGCGGCGGAATGCCATTCTCTTTTATAAAACCGCGAAGAAGTTCCTTTCTTTCAGGCGTTTTAATTCCCAGGAATTCAAACTGATTCCGCATATAAGCTTTCATAGGACCGGCATTTTCTTCATTTTCATGCTGCCGGAAAAGACCGATCAACTGCTGTGCATACGTCATTTTTCATCCTCCTCTTGTTTTTTTTCGCACTCAAAACACACAATCTCCTTTGAATCCGGGTCGTGTATACCATTGAAAAAACCATCCAGACAATATACAGGCTTGCTGCAGGTTTTACAATCTCCCACATACTCTCTCATTGATCCATCTCCCTCAGGAAATAGATATAATCAGTTGAAATCCCGATGTATCCCTGCTGGCGGAGCATGGCACTGATATTTCCCCGGTGATAAGTTCCATGATTGACCAGGTGCTGAAGCAAATCCCCACGCTGGTTGGTGAACTCTTCACCAGACGAGGTGCGATAGTGTACCAGGCTGGTCAAATCCCGGCTTTCCGCAATAAACCGCTGAATGTCCATATGTAATTCCTGAAAAGCCTGCCGGTATTCACCGGGTGAAGAAAGCGTTTTGACCTCACCTTGAAATTCTTTATTCATTCGGCCGTACCATAGAAGATCGACTTCATATTGATGAAAAAATGTCTCCTCTATCGATGGAAACACGCTTACAATCTGTGCTGAAAAGGCTTGAGGCACCTCCTTTTCTATGTATGAAAGCAGCTTTTCCACAGCCCAGGCATGATAGTGGAACAGCTGTCCTGATTTTTTCATCTTCATCCCCCAATTCACAGGTTTTACTACTTCCTTCTGCACCCGGATGGCTTTCACCTTCTTTCCTTTAGGTTTCTTTCGTCAGGCTCTTTTCGTAAACTTTGTTGCTATTCAAGATGAATTTCAAATAATATGTTGATATATCGCCGTTAAAATCCCGGGAAGCAGGAATATGTAAAGCACCCTTCCTTTAATAATCATGGTATTTTACCCTGGATACTAAAAAGTTCACTTCCGATCCACAGCAGAGTGTTCGAAAAGTCCCTATTTAAAAAGGCATTGTCACCCGGTGACATGCCTTTTGAAGTAAGCTATATTTTTGTAGAAGCCGCTTCTGCCCCTCTCGCAATCATCGTGCGCATAAGACGCTGGCATTGCGGAAGGGAGATTCCGACAACCGATCCAAGGAAGAAGGCTATGATGATTGTACCGATTCCGACCGGTCCGCCCAACATCCAGCCCAGCAGGAATACGGTCACTTCAATCCCGTTCCTGACCCACTGAATCTTCCAGCCTGTCTTTTCTACAATCAGCAGCATCAAGCTGTCCCGCGGGCCTGCACCGAAGTCAGCAGATACATACAATCCGATACCGTATCCAACGATGATGGTACCAACAGCGAATAAAATACTTTGAATCACGATGGACGAGGTGTCCGGAATGATAAAATTGAAAAAATCTATGAATAAACCGATCAACAGCATGTTAAGGAATGCGCCTATCTTAGGAAAGGTCCTGGTTGCAAGTCCGGTCACCAATAATAGCACAAAACCGGCAATGATCGACCATGTTCCGATGGTCAGGCCAAGCTTCAGGAACAAACCATAATGGAAAACATCCCAGGGTCCGATGCCCAGGTCTTTACCCTTGATAGTCAAGGTGATGCCGAATGCCAGGACTAATAATCCGATGGTGAAGAACGACCAGCGCAATCTATATTCTCTGTTCATGATATCCCATCCTACTTGTTAGTTTGTCACCCGGAATACTTTATCATAGATTCCTATTTTAATAAACACCTCACCCGCGGGAAAGGAGCTCAATCATTTCCCCGTCAGGCCCTTCATAGAATATCACAGTCGCACCGGAGTCTAAATGATACGGCCCTTCTGATGGATGCAGGCCGAATTTCCCCAGATGCTCCCTCCACAATGGCAGATCCTCCACTTCCCAGGCAAAATGCATATTCGATGACCCTGTAGATTCTTCTCCGGTTTCAACTAACTCGAGGATAATGGATCCCCGTTTCATGAAGATTATTTTTTCATCCTCCAGTATGAGGCATTCCTTCACAGTGAATTGGAAGATCTCTTCATAAAAGCCGCACGATTTCTTGAGGCTGCTTACCTCAATTCCTCCGTGGTGCCACTTCATTGCAGGACATTCTTTCTTAAAATCAGGTTCATGTCGCCAAACTCATGCCAGAGGTAGCCCCTTTTCAGAGCTTGCCGGTAAGCCTCAAACAGTTGATGTTCCGGGGTGAACGCTGTGAGCATTTCCAAGTGGGTCGCTTCCGGTTCATGGAGTCCTGTGATCAACCCATCAACAGTCTTCAGTCTATATTCTTTTCGGATATAAAGGCTGGTGATCCCCTCAGCCTCCGTCAGATCTCCATTTTCATCAGCTGCTGTCTCTAAAGCCCGGACAACAGTTGTTCCGACTGCGATCACTCTTCCATGTGCTTTCTTAACAGAACGGATGAGGTCAACGGTTTCTTTCGGAATATGGTATGATTCAGGATGCTTTTCAGGATTCGGCCATCGGTCATGCCCGTAATAGCTCAAACCCGTATGCAGTGTCAAAAAGGCTGTCTTGACCCCTTTCTCCTTGAGTTTCCCAAGCAGATTCCAGGAAAAAGCACGTCCGGCGGAAGCCATCTCGACTGAGCCGGGAACGGATGCATAGGCAGTTTGATAGGCATCAAGCGTCCAGGCTGAATCGATATATTCATAGCGTACCGGCTCCCCCAGCCTGTATATATAGTCCATCAATTCGACTCCGCTTATTGAAAAGGCGAGGATAATCAGCGGCTTTTCTTTCCCTGTGCCTGTTACCACAGCGCTCACACCTTCATTCAACATCAATTCATCCCCAGCTGAAAAAAGTCCGCCCCATATCAACGCTTCCCACCTGTGATCATCCAGCTGCCTGGATAACCTTACTTCCACTTCGCGATTGCCAGCTGCAGCCTTTAAGACCGCCGGGATGGTCCGGCTATTATTGAAAACGAGAAGATCCCTCTCATTAAGGAAGTCCGGAAGAGAGGAAAATCGTTCATGATGAACGTCCTCCCCCTCCATGACCATCAACCGGACGTCGTCCCTGCCCGATCCCCGCCGTTCTGCTGGAACTTTGGCGTTAAGTGATTGCGGTATTTTAAATGCATTTCCAATGGCAGCCATCAGAGTACCCCCTCATTCACATCGAATTTCTGAGCTTCAAACCTCTCCCCGTTTACATCTGACGCCTGATCGGATGCAAGGTACAGGAAGATTCCCACAGCATCCGCAGGCTCTGCAAGCTCATACTCACAATCAGGGACAGCCTTGGCATGCATTTCTGTATCCATCTCCCCAGGATCGACCATATTCATCCGCACCCCGGTCCCGCTTAGTTCGTCTGCCCATGTCTGGGTCATCCCTTCAACAGCGAATTTACTTATTCCATAAGCTCCCCATTCCGCAAACCCGATTTTGCCTGCTTCTGACGTCAAATTGATGACTGAGCCTGTTCCACGTGAAACCATCCCGGGTAGAACACGTTTAGTCATGATGAACGGATTCATTGTATTGACCTTCATTACTTTCTCAAACTCCTCATCAGTGTAATCCAGCAGCAAGCATGGCCCTTTCCCGAATATGGAAGCATTATTGATTAACACATCAATACGCCCATAGACTTTTTCCGTGATGGAAACGACCCTGTCGGCATCCCTGGAATTTGATACATCGGCAGCCACCGCAAGCACTTCTGCACCCATTGCTTCCAAGTCCTGCTGCACTTCCTTCAACTTTTCTTCACCTCGTGCACAAATGGCAAGCTTGGCACCCTCTTTGGCAAAAGCAAATGCCAGCTCTCTCCCCAGTCCTTTGGAAGCCCCTGTAATCATAACCACTTTGTCTTTACTCATTGTAATATCCCCTTTCGTTTTGCTAGTACTTTCATTATATTGAGGATACCTCTTGAACTAATCGGATATAAGGGAGAGACCGCTTTCACTAATTAGCCGGATTCCTTTCTACGACTTTTGGATGAACCTTTTGATTGCTTTTCACTGCAGGCCTCCAAGACTCCGCTGAGCAGGCGGTGAATAAAAAGCGAAAGCGGCCTTTAGCGACGTACAGATGGAGGGCTCCCGCATGAGAATAGAGGAAACACAACGAACAAAGTGAGTTGATATTGACTAATCGCAAGGAGGGAGAACGAAATCTGCCAGTCGCTGGAGCTGGATTGGTCTCCTCAGCTTCGCTTGCATAAAAAGCGGAATAGCCCTGACCAGGCAAGACAGGCAAATGTTTCGAAGAGAAAAAAGGCATTCTATCCTTTTTTTCTCTTCGGGTTAATTGACCCCGAGGGGCTGGGAGCTGGGTTGGTGGTCTCATCTGTCCTGCTAATCCCCCAGGAAGGCGCAAACTTTACCTTTCAAGCAATCACTGATTGTTAAAACCCTCTAATTACAGCTTAAAAAAATACATAAAAAACGAACATTAAAGGTAGAAAATAATTTTATATTCGTGTTATACTGAAATCAACAATTAAATCGATGAAAGCAGTGACTGGCGAAGACTGTGGAACCAACCACAAGGGAGCTGCTTTTTTTAGCTTAATAGCCGTTCGCCTGGGCTGAGGCTGATTTTCAGGACCACGCTTTTAGGGAGAAGCATGTTCTGCAAGTCAGTCTCTTTTCTTGTTCTGAAATCAAACCTACAAACAGTAACCAGGAGGGAATAGAATGATTGTAAACGAAAAGCTGATTCTGGATGGCAGCCGTGTCGCATCTGCAGTAAAAGAGGATTTGAAGCCAAGAGTCGATAAACTGAATGAAAGTGGGATCACACCTTGTCTTGCCACTATCTTGGTGGGAAATGACCCTTCTTCGGCCACTTATGTCAAAATGAAAGGAAATGCCTGTGAACGTCTAGGCATCCTCTCCAAGAAAATTGAACTGGCAGAAAACACCACGACAGAAGAATTATTAAAAACGATTCAATCATTAAATGAGGACGAAGGGGTTCACGGAATTCTCCTTCAGCATCCGGTTCCCTCCCAGATCGATGAACGCGCAGCCTTTGAAGCCATAGCCATTGAAAAAGATGTGGATGGAGTCACTTCATTGGGGTTTGGGCAGACTTCGCTCGGATTCGGCACATACCCATCCTGCACTCCTGCAGCCATCCTGGAGATCATGGATTATTATGAACTTCCAATTGAAGGGAAACATGCTGTCGTAATCGGCAGGAGCCCTATCCTTGGAAAGCCTGTCTCTATGATGCTTTTGAATCGCAATGCTACGGTCACAACCTGCCATTCCTATACTGAAAATCTTGAAAATATCGTGAGAAATGCCGACATCGTTGTAGCTGCAGTCGGCAAGCCGAACTTCGTTAAAGGCTCCTGGATCAAGGAGGGTGCAATGGTGCTCGATGCCGGTTACAACAAAGGCAATATCGGTGATGTCGACTACGAGGAATGCCTCAAGCCTGCAAGTGCCATCACACCCGTTCCAGGCGGCGTCGGCCCTGTAACCATCTCCATGCTTCTAAGGCAGACCGTCGAAGCAGCTGAAAAGTTAATCTGACATGCATTAGACCCTGCATCTTTGCAGGGTCTTTTTGATGGCTGGCATTATTCCTTTAGCGCTTTAAAGCAGCCGGGGACTGTCCCCGGCTGCTTTAAAGCGCTAAAGTATATGGCCAAAGGCATAATTACCCTCTTTATGGAAATTATAGTTCTATCAGGATATTTAGGAGGATTAATATGTCATCAGATGAGAAGAAACAGGCTTTGAATGCAGCGCCAGAGCCCTATTGGAGGGAAACAGCCAGCTTTGACAGCTACCCGGCACTTGACCAGGATACAGAAGTGGATATTGCCATTGTCGGCGGTGGAATCGCAGGGATTACAGCAGGCTATGAACTGGCCAAGCAAGGAAAGAATGTAGCAATCATAGAAGCGGACAATATCCTTAATGGCACAACCGGCCATACGACAGCCAAGATCACCGCTCAGCATGGGCTTATTTACGATGAACTAATCCAGCATTTCGGCGTCGACCTCACAAAGACATACTACCAGGCAAATGACGATGCACTGCAATACATAAAGAAGAATGTCAGCAGCCTGCAAATCGACTGTGACCTGACTGAAGAAGATGCGTATGTCTACGCCATCACAGAGAAATACGATCAAAAGGTTCGTAAAGAATTCACTGCTTACAATAAACTTGGAATTGATGGGGAACTGGTTGAACAACTGCCGATCGACCTCCCTATCAAATCCGCCGTAGTGATGAAGAAACAAGCACAATACCACCCATTGAAATATTTAAAAGCACTCGTTGAGGAGTTTACCAAAAGCGGCGGTACCATCTACGAGAAAACAACAGCCGTTGATATCCAGGAAGGGAGCAATCCAGTCATAGTGACAAAGGACGGCCGTAAAGTGACCTGCAGCAATGTCCTTATTTGCTCTCACTTTCCTTTTTTCGATGGCAAGGGCTTTTATTTTGCCAAAATGTATGCCAGCCGCTCCTACATTCTTGGTATCAAAGCAAAGAAGGACTTCCCCGGCGGTATGTATCTGAATGCCGAAAGTCCATCACGCTCGCTGCGATTTACCGATACGAACGGAGAGAAATTGATACTGGTCGGCGGAGAGGATCACAAAACCGGCCAAGGGAAAGATACGGTCAAGCATTATGAAGCCTTGGAAGAGTATGCAGAATCAGTCCTTGGCATTGAAGAAAACCCTTACCGGTGGTCAGCACAGGATTTGATATCAGTTGATAAGGTCCCATACATCGGCCAACTGACTTCCAGCCATAAAAACATCTTTGTCGCAACAGGCTTTAAAAAATGGGGAATGACATCGGGAACTGCTGCTGGTATGATCCTGTCGGACTTGATTGTAAAAAAAGCAAGCCCATACGAAGAAATTTTCAGCCCATCACGGTTTGCGGCCGACCCGAGCATCAAACATTTCCTTCAGCAGAATGGCGATGTTGCCAAGCACCTGATCAAGGGCAAGTTGACACCGGCTTCCACTTCACCTGAGGACCTAAAAGAAGGAGAAGCCGGCCATGTAACCGTCAACGGCCAGAAAGGCGGCGCCTTCAGGGATGAAGAAGGCAACCTCCACATCGTTGATACGACATGTACCCATATGGGCTGCGAGGTTCATTGGAATCATGGAGAGCGCACATGGGATTGTCCATGCCACGGTTCACGCTTCTCATTCGACGGGGAAGTATTGGAAGGTCCGGCTAAAAAGCCATTGAAGAAACTGGATTGAGAAATCTTGCTCTTTTACTGGGTATACGGGATAGTGTTTATCGGCGATTTGGGAGATATATCAGCGATTTTTCAAATTTACCGGCGATTTCGGAAATATATCGGCGATTCTCATCTTTTATCGACTATCCGACAAAAATCGACTAACAAACATACAAAGCCTTTTCACCAAACCAAATACAAAAGGGTACCTCACCAAGATGAGGGCACTGAAAATCTTCATATTTTTAAAACTTAATTATAAATATCAAACAAAA
>NZ_QXIR01000035.1 GCF_003581585.1 Bacillus salacetis | reverse complement strand
TTGGAACCCCCGGCATAGCCAGGGGTTTTCTAAACCATTTAAAAAAAACACCGGATGATACTGACATCCGGTGTTCTCGCTTTATTCACCTATCTCTTCTATTTCCTGAAGGGTCGGCAGTGCGCTGATCCCGCCTTTATTCGTTGTCGTCAAAGCACCGCTGGCATTCGCGAACGTCAGGAGTTCATCACCTTTTGCTTCAACGAATTCTTTCAGTTTTTCTCTTCGTACATGATTTTTCAGAAGGACAGACAGGAATCCGCCGATGAAGGCATCACCAGCTCCTGTTGTATCGACGGCATCGACCGCAAATCCCTGTTTGAACAGAGAGGTTTCATGTGTCAAAACCATCGCTCCCTTAGCTCCCTGTGTATAGATCACTACTTCGACATCGCCGCTGAACAGCGAGCTTAAGGCTTCTTTTTCATCAGAAATGCCTGTGATGAATTCCAGCTCTTCATCCGAGACCTTTACAATATTGGCTTTCGGCAGGAATTCGAGGATCGTTCTTCGGCAGTCCTCTTCATCATCCCATAAGGGTAAACGCACATTGGGATCGAAGCTGATGATTCCTTTTTGCGATTTCACTATGTCGATGGCTTGTTCATGAGCATATTTCATCGGAGATTCCACCAGGTCGACGGAGCAGAAATGAAGGAAATCTCCTTCTCCAAAGATATTCTCGTCCAGTTCATCTGCTTGCAGCAGCAAGTCGGCCGATGGGTTTCGGTAGAAAGAGAAATCCCGCTCGCCGTTTTCTTTCAATGAAACGAAAGCCAGTGCCGTGTTGGCTTCCTTCGTTCTGAGGATATAATCTGTGTTGACCCCCGCATCAGCCAGTTTTTCGATGAGGAAGTCCCCGAATGCATCCTGTCCAAGTTTGGAAATCATCACAGATTCCTGGCCGTACTTTGCCACAGCGGCTGCCACATTAGCCGGTGCGCCGCCGGGAGCTCTTTCGAAGGATACCACATCTTTCAATGCGACTCCCTTTTCCTGGGGTATAAAGTCAATCAACACTTCACCTATCGAGAGAAGCTTTGCCATATTTCCACCTCTGGTTCGTTATTATTTCAAGCAATTTCTGTTGCTGTTAGTTGGATCCGGTTGGGTCGGGATTATGTATATTTCTCATAATAGCATAACAAACGGAAACAGTGGCACAGAACAAAATTGCCTTACCGCTTCACCGCGTCAGCGTACCAGGGGACTGTCCCCTGTTACTTCACCGCGTTAACGCATCAGGGGACTGTCCCCCACTGCGTTAGTGCGGTAAAGAAAAGAACCTGCCGGGTGGGCAGGTTCTTTTCTAGCGTCTGTTGCTTTTCGGGTCGAACGCGTCACGCAGGCCGTCTCCTATGAAGTTGATGCATAGGACGGTTGTCAGGATTGCGAGTCCGGGCGGGATCCAGGCAGCCGGGCTGTTGCGCAGGATGCGCAGGCTCTGTGCTTCGGAAATCATATTGCCCCATGTCGGCGTCGGCTGCGGAATCCCGAATCCGATGAAACTCAAAGCGGATTCCACAATGATATAGGTGGCCATCATCAGCGAGGCATTCACCACGATCGGACCGATGGCGTTCGGGATGAAGTGTTTGAAGATGATCCTGAGATCACTTGCCCCTATGGCCTTTGCTCCCTGTATGAATTCCTGTTCACGCAGCGAAAGGTAGGCCCCCCTTATGATCCTGGTCAAGTTGGGCCAGGACGTCAAAGCAATGATCGCGACAAAGATTCCAATGGTGACTTTGTCCAGAATCGCCATTACCGTCAATATGATGACGAGAAAAGGCAGAACAAGCATCATATCTGTCGCACGCATGATGAAATTATCGATTTTACCTCCGTAGTATCCGGCGATCGATCCCAGCGTCACTCCGATCAGCAGGGTGAACACCATCGCACTGAACCCGACGATGAGCGAGATCCTTCCTCCATACAAAAAGCGGGAAAGTACATCACGTCCGGAGCTGTCGGTTCCAAACGGATTCTCTGCACTCGGCGGACGTTCAACCAGCATCAGATTGGACTTTGTCGGACTGTGGTCCGTGAATAAAGGGGCAAACACGACCATTAATACGATCAAAGCAAGGATGACCACACCGCTTACTGCCAGTTTATTTTTCATGAAACGGCCAAGGGCGATCTGGAAAGGCGTCTTCCCTTTTGCCGGTTTATTCTGCGGCTGCATTTCCGAGCCGGCTCCTATGCTTGCATCTTGCGGGTTGATCTGCATTTCATCACCTCATTCATAACGGATTCTTGGGTCAACAATACTGTAGAATATGTCTGCAAGGAGATTCCCTATCAAAATGAACACACCGAGCATCAGGTTGATGGCCATAATGACAGGATAGTCGCGGTTGCTGATGGAATTGATGAACAGCGTCCCCAATCCAGGATACTGGAATACTCCCTCCGTGATGATGGCGCCGCTCAGAAGCGCACCGATCTCAAACCCAAGAAGCGTAATTATCGGAATCATCGCATTCCGCAATGTATGCTTATACAGCACGCTGTTTTCGGTCATACCTTTTGCTTTAGCCGTCCTGATGTAGTCGCTGCCTAGGACATCGAGCACTTCCGACCTCATGTACCTCATATACGTCGCCGTTCCAGCCAGACCGAGGGTGATGCCCGGAAGCACGAGATGATGCAGCTTGTTGATCCAGAGCTCAAGCCCCGTTATCCCGGGGGTTGAGACAGACCCCTGCGAGGGAAACCAGCCAAGCGTGATTGAAAATATATAAATCGCTACGAGCCCGAAGAAAAAGTTTGGGATCGCAAGCCCCAGGAAGCCGAAGGTGGTGGCTCCATAATCCAGCACAGAATAAGGATTTCTGGCAGAATAGATGCCGATCGGAATACCCACTGCAATGGTGATGAATAACGAAAACAGCCCGAGCTGAAGCGTATTGGCAACACGTGCTGAAATCAGGTCGCTGACTTCCCGCCCTTTATAAATGAATGACTCCCCGAAGTCACCCTGGGCAACCTTCGTTACCCAATTCCAGTATTGAATGTGAACCGGATCATTCAATCCCAGTGCCTCCCGCTGCTGTTCCAAGACCTTGGGATCAATATTAGGATCCATCAAACGGCCGGCAATCGGATCGCCGGGCGCCATTTTGAGCATGAGAAACACGATCATTGTCAGGGCAATAAGCATCGGGATGAAAATAAGAATTCGCCGCAAGATGTACTGGTACATAGTTCCCCCTCCATTCTTTCAATTTAGGCAGCTGGCCATTTTTATCCATTGAAGCTTTTTTTATACCAGGCTCTTCTCGTAGAATTTTCTGCTGTTCCCGTGAAATCCCCTTGAGCTTGCTTTTCGGATTGACTGAAAGCAATATTTCATGAGGCAGCAGCCTTATAGTAAAAGAAGAATGAGTCCGCTCATGAAGGATATATAGCAGGTTTCTGCCACATGCCTGGTTTAATAAAAGAAAAGAGCGCGGCGCCATACCGAACGCTCTTTCCTTATGTCTTCTTACTCGGTTACCTGCCAGTTGTGAGAATTGCTCAAGAAGGAGTATGGAAGCACTTCGATACCCTGCAAACGTTTATTATGTGCCCATAGGCTGTTCTGCGCGTAAAGGATGACAGCCGGAAGATCTTCCGCGAACTTAACCTGCCAGTCGCTGTACACTTTCTTGCGGTATTCCTGGTCGAAGGCATCCGGCGGCGTGAAGGCATCCTTCAGCAATTGGTCAGCTTCAGGGTTGTTCCAGCGTGAATAGTTATAGCCTGCCATTGCATTCCATAATCCGCTTGGGTCCGGATCGGTACTGCCCAGGCTCCAGCCGAGAAGGTACAGGTCCCAATCCTGGCTGTTCAATTCCAAGTCTTCAAAGTATGCGGCAGCTTCCTTCGGCTGGCGCAGGTCGATGTTGATGCCCACCGCTTCAAGGAACTCTTCGATGATCGGGGCTGAACGCTCACGGATTTGGTTTCCTGTAGGATAATTCAGGTTGAGCACCCATTCGTTACCCTGTGGATCTTCACGGAATCCATCACCGTCTTTATCTACATATCCGGCCTCATCCAGAAGGGACTTGGCTTTTTCCGCATCAAATTCATACTGGTTCGGATTCGTGTCATCGTACGCCCAGAATTGGGTTGCAATTGGAGAGTTTTGAATGGCTCCGCGCCCGAACAGCAATCCGTCAATGATCGCCTGGCGGTTAATCGCATAGGCAATGGCCTGGCGTACTTTCGGGTCAGAAAGCTTTTCATTTTCCGTCCATTTGTCAGGTGAAATGGTGGTGTCGCCTTTTGCCCGATGGTTATGCATCATTCCCATGATTTGATAACCGAAATCAGGCTGTTCAATGATTTCCACATGTTCCATTGCATCGACTGTTTCATAATCGGCTGCCTGGAAACCATTTGGATCGGCAACAAAGTCGATCTCGCCCTTTTCAAGCAGACCAAGGATGATGGACTGGTCGACCACTTTCCAGACAACTCTCTCAAGCTTCGGCTCGCCTTGCCAGTAATCGGCATTCTTTGTCAGGATATACTGCTCCCCTTCCACCATCTCGGTGAATTTGAATGGGCCGGTTCCGACCACTTCATTAGGATCGCGGGAAGCGGCATGTTCAGGGATTTCAGCAACAGGAACATCCGCAAATTTATGTTCAGGGATTATGGAGAAACTTGCGTCAGGTAAAGCAAGAACGTTCGGCTGGGCAAAAACAAACTTGACTGTATGATCATCTACCTTGACAACGCCTTGGAAGTCCTTCGTCTTTCCAGTGGAGAACTCCTCATATCCTGCCAGTCTTTCGACGTAGTTTGTACGTACTCCGCCTGCCTCTATATAACCCGGGCTTGAAAGGGTTTTGTAAGTGAACACAACGTCATCCGCAGTGAAGTCTTCGCCGTCATGCCACTTTACACCCTCTTTTAACTTAAAGGTATATTCAGTGTTATCGTCATTCGGCTCCCATTCAGTGGCAAGATTGGGAATGAATTCGAGTTCTGAATTCTGGCTCACCAATCCTTCATGAGTAAAAGACAAAATATTCGATTCATATGCCTCTGTATAGAAGATCGGGTTAAACAGGCCAGTAGGTGCAGTATCCATTGCACCTGTGACAGTACCGCCGGACTTCGCATCTCCCTCGCCTTCATTATCGGTTTCCTCATTATTCGATGAATCGCTGCAGGCAGCAAGCATTCCAATAATCAATACAGTCACAAGCATAAGCAGCCAGCTTTTCTTTTTTACCAATCTCTTCACCCCTTGTATTTTTTAGAAAAAGAACCTTCGGCCAACCAGATCAGAGGGGCATCACCTCCTTTCAATCTGCTGTATCAGCCCTTCTTGTCATACAAATGGCAGGCAACGTAATGGCCGTCCCCGGCATGGATCAGTTCCGGCCTGTCAATTGAACACCTCTCGTGTGCTTTGGGGCATCTCGTCCGGAAGGCGCAGCCGGACGGCGGGTCGGACGGGCTCGGCAAATCCCCTTTCAAGATGATCTTTTCACGGTCCTTCCTCTTTTCAACGGAAGGAACCGAAGATAATAATGCCTGCGTATAAGGATGCAGCGGTGTGTCATAGAGGTTTTTCTTAGGGGCAATTTCAGCGATCCGTCCAAGGTACATGACGGCAACACGGTCGCTGATATGCTTCACCACGCTGAGGTCATGGGCAATGAACAGGTAGGTGAGACCGAGCTCTTCCTGCAGGTCCGCCATAAGATTCAGCACCTGGGCCTGGATCGATACATCAAGGGCGGATACAGGCTCATCGCAGATGATGAACTTTGGATTGAGGGCGAGTGCCCTTGCGATGCTGATACGCTGTCTTTGTCCTCCTGAGAATTCATGAGGATATTTCAATCTGTCGTCGGGACGGAGCCCTACTTTTTGAAGAAGCGAAATGATCCGTTCTTTTCTCTCTGGCTTTTTCAATGAGGTTTGTACAATCAGGGGTTCCTCTATTAGCTCCTCCACGCTCATCTTCGGATTGAGAGAGGCGAATGGGTCCTGAAAGACGATCTGCATATCCCTTCTATACGGACGCAGTTTTCGGGGCCCAAGCCCGGTGATGTCGTTTTCTTCGAACAGGATCCTGCCCTCTGTCGGCTGGAGCAGCCGGAGGATCACACGTCCGAGAGTCGACTTGCCTGATCCGGACTCTCCCACCACTCCCAGGGTTTCACCTTTGATAATAGATAGGGAGACATCATCAACCGCCTTGACCTGCCCTACCGTTTTTTTGAGGACGCCGCCTTTAATAGGAAAGTATTTTTTGATTCTTTTAGCTTCCAAGATATATTCCTGATCGGTATTCACACATTTCCCCCCTTATTCATATAAGTAACAGCGAACCATACGGCCAGGCTCCGTCTGCCGCAGTTCGGGATTCGCCATTCGGCACTTATCCATTGCAAACGGGCAGCGGTCGGCAAATCGGCAGCCATCCGGGAAAAGATGCGCAGGGGGAACCGTGCCTTTTATCGCACCGAGCCGGTCAACTTCTTTATCCAGGCTTGGCAGACTTTCGAGTAAGCCGCTCGTATAAGGATGCTTCGGATCCTCGAAAATCGTCTCCGCGTCTGCTTCCTCCACAATCTGGCCGCCGTACATGACCATGACTCTATCAGCATATTCCGCCACAACTCCCAAGTCATGAGTGATCAAGAGGACCGCCATATTGAACTTTTTTTTCATTTCATCAAGCAAATCGAGGACCTGTGCCTGTATGGTCACATCCAAAGCGGTCGTAGGCTCATCCGCTATCAAAAGCTTCGGATCGCAGGAAATTGCTATCGCGATCATCGCTCTCTGGCGCATGCCGCCTGAAAGCTGATGGGGATACTCTCGCATCGTATCCTCTGCCCTCGGGAACCCGCACACCCTCAGCAGTTCAACGGCATGCCGGTGAGCCTGTTCCTTTGTGATCTTCTTATGCCTGACAAGTGTTTCTACTATCTGATTCCCAATAGTGAAAACAGGATTCAAAGCAGTCATAGGCTCCTGGAATATCATGGCGATCTCCCTGCCCCGGACTTTGGACATCTGCTTATCATTCAATTGGACGAGGTTCCTGCCATCGAAGACAATCTCCCCTTCCTGGATTTTCCCAGGCTTTCCGACCAGCTTCATGATCGATAGAGAAGTGATGCTTTTCCCGCTGCCGGATTCCCCCACCAGCGCCAGTGTTTCTCCAGGCTTTATAGAAAGATCAACACCGTCCACAGCCTTAGCAACCTTCTTATCCTCCAGGTAAAAATACGTCTTCAACCCTTTTACATCCAGTAATTCATTTTGAGCCAACTGCGTCACCTCAGCTTTGATATTTTCTTTTGAGACAAAATAATTAGTACTACTCTATGTGCGAATCTTTACAAATAAGACAAAAATGTATAAATATACTGAAAATTTATAATATTAACTTAAACAAATGGATAAAAAGGAAATATTATTCAGGTCGCTTTAGCGCTTTAAAGCAGCCGGGGACAGTCCCCGGCTGCTTTAAAGCGCTAAAGAAAAAAGGAAGCCACCCGGCTTCCTTTTTGACTCTTATAATTTTAGAAATCGTATTCCTCTTCTTTCTTCTCCCGGATTGCCGCGAAGGTTTCCGTTAACATGACGGTATCTTCCACCAGCCGGTCAATCCTGAACCTGACATCATCACTGGTAATTTCTTTGAGATGGAAGTCGGCTTCTTCTATAAATACATAGGTCTGGACAATCTGCGCTTTCATATACGCCAATATCGGCTTGATCTGCTGTTCCGCAATCAGGTAGTGCTTAGAAGAACCTGCGGTCACCAGCATGCTGACGACCTTATCCCGAAATGCATTCTGCGGAAGCAGGTCAAAGATGTTCTTCAGAGTTGCCGGGATGGATGCCTGGAACACCGGCGTCCCGATGATAATGGCATCTGCTTCCATCAGGGTTTTGGTCACATACCCTGTGTCACCGGCATATTCCAGATAGTTCCGGCCGTCACTGAATTGAATGTCATAATCAGCAAGATCGAGCAATTCCACCTCTGTGTCTGGGTATTGTTCTTTAAGAGACTTCACAGTATAGTTCATCGCCGTCCTCGTTTTCGAACCGACTTTCGATCCTGATAATCCAACCACCTTCATATGGCTTCCCTCCTACTTTTTCGCTGTATATTTTCGGATTGCCGGCAATATCTCTGTACCGATAATCTCGATGTTTTTCATTAACTTATCAAAAGGCATGCCGCCAAAATCAATTTGGGCAATATACCGTTGATGATTGAACGTTTCATGCTGATAAAGGATCTTTTCGATGATTTCCTGCGGGCTTCCGATATTCATGATGTTGTGAGGGTCGACCCCCTGCGCAAAATGCTGTTTCGGGAACCCGCCCCCATTTGTCTTCTTCATGCCCTCATTAATATGAGGATAAAGATCCTTCAAAGCCTGCTGGGATGTCTCAGCCGCATAGAAGAACCCTGCTGTGGCAACCGGCAGTTCAGCCGGGTCGAACCCTTTGCTGCGTGCAGCCTCACGATAGGCATCGACCGTCCGTTTAAAGACAGAAGCCGGTCCCCCCAAGTGAGCCATGAACATCGGTGCCCCTGCATATCCAGCCTTGATGGCGCTCGCAGGTGTTCCCCCGACTGCCCGCCAAACCGGCATGGACCCGCCTTGCGGACGCGGAAGCACTTTTGCGTTTCGCAGCGGCGCCCGGAACTCCCCGCTCCAGTTCACCACTTCTTCCTGATTGATTTTCATCAGAAGGTCAAATTTCTCCTCATATAATTCCTCATAGTTTCTCAAATCATATCCGAGCAATTCGAAGAGGCCCACTCTGGACGCGCGTCCTGCGATTATTTCAGCACGCCCTCCCGAAATGAGATCAATCGTTGCAAAATCTTCGTAGACCCTTACCGGATCGGATGTACTGATAATCGTCGAAGAACTCCCGATTTTAATATTCTTCGTTGCCTGTGCGATGGCAGACAAAACGACCGTGTGTGCCTGAGTGGCGAAATAATCCTGATGGCTTTCCCCGACACTGAAGAAGTCAAGTCCCGCCTGGTCGGCAAGTTTTGCATATTCAATTATTTCCTTTAAACGCTGCTGCACAGGGATCCTTTCTCCTGTATTCGGATCCGGGAGATGATCGCCGAGCGTATAGATGCCGAATTCCAAACCTTTACTTTGATCAATACGGTATTTTTCCACTAAGATCCCTCCTTCTTTCTTTATTCCTCATTAACCGTCAGCCTAACATCTTCATCCAATAGGCTCTCCAACTTTTCAATGATATCCTCATCATCTATATAAAAGTCGTTCACATACTTGGTCCCTGCATAAAACTGCTGCCCGCCTTCAAAGTAAAATACATCGGCAGAGCCTTCGTATTTCCCTATGAGCTCCTTCCCTGCCTGAGTATTCAGCTTATAAATGGAAAGGGACATCTGCCTGCCATTGAAACGGGAAAACAATTTTGCAACAGGGATTTGGTCCATAGTCAAAACAGTGGATCCTTTTTCTTCAACTAATATCATTTTTCCTGTAAAACTGGCCATCTTTGCTGTCTCCATTTTTTTAAGTCTGTTATTTGTTTTATGCAGGTCTAATGTCCAGTCCGGACGGACAATCACGGGGGGGGGGCACTGGGTTCCATGTACCCAAACCCGCTTTTTAACGGCATTTTCGTCTCCGGGGACTTCATGTATTCTTATAGAACCCCTTATTCCTTTTACAATAAGACTCATTAAATTTCTCCATAGAATAAGGCACCCATGAAAAGGCACCTTATTCGTCAGCCTTATTTAGTTGGATTGAGCAGCTTCATAATTTTTCGCCACCGCGTCCCAGTTGATGATGTTAAAGAAGCTTTCGATATAATCCGGTCTTCTGTTTTGGTAGTTCAAATAGTAAGCGTGTTCCCAGACATCAAGGCCAAGGATCGCTGTCCCGCCGTCCATTACCGGGTTATCCTGATTCAAGGTGCTTGTCACTTTAAGCTCTCCATTTGCATTGACGACCAGCCAAGCCCATCCGGAACCGAAGCGGGTTGCAGCTGCTTGAGCGAATTCTTTTTTGAAAGAATCAAGGCTGCCAAAGGCTTTCTCAATTGCTTCCTTCAAATTTCCGGCAGGTTCATTGCTTTCTTTTGCAGGGGCAATCACATTCCAGAACAGGCTGTGATTCAGGTGTCCGCCTCCATTATTTCTTACTGCGGCACGAATGTTTTCCGGTACGCTTTCCAGATTGCTTAGAAGCTCTTCCAAGGATTTTGACTGCAGGTCCTCATTGCCTTCCAAAGCGGCATTCAGCTTGTCGACATAAGCTTGATGGTGCTTCCCATGATGGATTTCCATCGTTCTTTGATCGATATGAGGCTCCAGTGCACCAAAGCCATAAGGCAGTTCAGGCAGTGTAAATGTAGACATAATAAATTCCTCCTAAGTATGTTTTGAAACTTTTTATACCAAAAAGTATAATTAATATAATACAAGAGTAATCCATGGTCCTGCTGAAAGCAATTTATCTGCTCAAAAGTTTCAGTGATTCTGCAATACCTTTCTATTTAATATACTTCATAGTATAATAATCTCTTTACACCGGAATCGAACTTTCTAATAGAATTGAGGTGTTCAGCTTTGACTGCCGCAATGAAAACAACAAAAGACAAAATACTCGATTTGCTGAAAAAGGAAGTCTCCCTGAGTGTCAATGACTTGATACAGGAGCTGGGAATCACCCATATGGCGGTCCGGAAGCATCTGAATGTCATGGAAAAAGACGGGCTCATCCATTCTGTGGAGTTCAAACAGTCCAAGGGCAGACCCTTATACCGCTATGCATTGACCGAAAAAGGCGACCGTCTGTTTCCGAAAAATTATGAGGGGATCAGCGTGGAATTCCTGCAGGATATCAAAGAATCCTTCGGAGAGGAATCGGTGGATGCACTGTTTAAAAAGAGGGAACAGCGACTGACCTCACAGTATAAAGAACAAGTGGAGAAAAAATGCAGCAAGCTTGAGAAAATACAAGAGATCGAGAAAATCCAAAATGAAAAAGGCTATATGGCCCAGGCCAATCAAATCGATGACAATACCTTTGAGTTGATTGAATACAACTGTCCGATCATGGCCATCGCCAACAATTTCAAAACAGCCTGCACGTGTGAAACCGAGATGTTCAAAAGTGTCCTCGGAACGGAGCAAGTCAAACGCGTCAGCTGCAGGACAGAAGGCAACCATCACTGCAAATTCCTGATCCAATACGAAGCATAGATACTTTAACGCATTAACGCGGCCGGGGACAGTCCCCGGCCGCGTTAATGCGTTAATAGGCTAAAAGGGGCAAGGCGCTCGGTTTGTCCCTTTCCCTTTAGTTTACTTTATATGGGTGAACAATTGGTTTGAAGCCTCCCAGTTCCACGACCTCTTTCTTCCCATTCACGGTTACCACGAAGCAGTCTTCCCGCTCAGTCACGGCAATGTTTTCTACGGTAAACCCTTTGCCAGCGTAAAATCCCTCTATCTGTCCTCTCTCAATTTCAGAGATTTCTTTTTGTGGCCCCTCTTTTACCGATTCCGAATAAGCCCCGCCACCCGTTTTGGAGTCAGGATCTGAATCAGAAGGAACGCCGGCAGCCGGCTTCCCCCTCCCTTGTTCCCCCTGGTTATAAATCCCCTGAAGGAGTTTGATCACTTCAGCAAAGCCGAAGAAAACAATCCCCCATACCAGTCCATCAATAAAAACTCCCCAGGCAATTCTGGCATTCGATTCACCAAAGCCTCCGGCATCACCCTGCGATCCATAATACAGCCCGGAGATGGCCCCGACTATGATAGATAAAGCTCCAACCACATACAGGGCAGCGGCGATTTTATTTTCTTTACTCGTCATATTTATCCCCCTTGTCTCTATCAATTCTCCCTTTTTGATTACTATTCCAGATTAAGGGGGGGTACCCCTTTATTTGCTATATAAAAACAAATGCCCCGACGCTTTAGCACTTTACCGCAAGTGGGGACTGTCCCCGCTTGCGGTGATGCGGTAAAGCATTTCCCTTCCGCATTTTGTTCATTTTCAGCTGATAGAGGACAGCCCCCCTATCCTTTCTACTTTGCAGACATAGAATAGATTGAACTGGCAGCATACTTTTGTAGTGGTTCTGCTAGTCTTCCAATATTTCTGAAAGAAAGGTGATTTGATGACAATTCATGAAAGTTTTATTTCGGATTTGCTAAGGAGGCCATCTGCATTCCGTGCTGTTTCTTTAAGGGATCAGGAAGTGGAAGCTGCTGAGGAGACTAAAGTATTTTTCCAAAGGGAAGAGTTTGATTTAGGACGTGAATATCAGCGCAGACAATCCATTTTCACTCCAAGGAGAGATGGTGTCTACCTGATTCAAGGGACCATTTCGTTTGCTCCAGACAGCTTTGAGGAGAACTACCGGGCGAGGGTGGAAATCCGCGTGAACGGCAACCCTTATGAGGCTGCTGATAATGATTTTTGGGGAACGGATGTAGAGATCGAGAACGTGGTCCAGGTATCTGCCATCCTGCAGCTTGAAGCCGGGGACGAAGTGGAGATCTTAATGGAAAGCAGTGTTCCAGGCACTATAGTTGCTAATGAGGCAGGCAGCAATACTACTTCGTTTGCAGCCGCCAAGCTAGCTGATATGTAATACTTTTCCAAAACCTCTCTCATTTCCTGTAGTACCCTTAAGATAAAGAATCCATGAGCACCTTACATGGGTTCTTTTTCACTTTCCTGCAGCAGCTCGTTTAATGGGACAGTCCCTTGATGATAAAATACTAGCTTAGAAGATATGAACCTGATTTTCTGCAGAATACATAACCTGCCCTCATCCATTTGATCCTTCCTGTTCATTTACAATTCATCCCAACTGTCCTATACTTACTAAAAAAGCGAGGTGTTCTGTTTTGGCAATTGTCACGGTAGATTTTGATGGGACTCTCTATCAGGGAAACTCCTTTAAAGCGATGTTCCAAATGGGGCAAAGGCGCTTCACTGCGAAGCAATGGGCCACAGTGGCTGCAGGTTTGGGAAAAGCTTCAGCTGCCGGCGCACTCAAAGGGAAAACGAAATTCAAGCATGAATTTTTCAAGGCGTTTGCGAAGACGTTCCGAGGAAAAACCTCTGAAGAATTAGACCTCTTCTTCCAGGAGCTTGTTGAATTTGGAAAAGCCGAAGTACATCGTGACCTGGTTCTCAAAATTCAGGAACACCAAAATAACGGAGATACGGTCGTCGTATTGTCCGGTGCACTCCAGCCATTTTTGAAGGCTTTTATCAATGACCTTGCACTGGACGTGCATGTACTCAGCACAGATCTACTATTTGATCAGAAAGGCCATTGCACAGGGGAAATCGGGGAAATCATCAACGGCGATGCCAAAGTGAAAATCCTGCAGAAATGGATGGGGCAGCAGGAACATTTGACAGACGAACAGGCAAAGGAAATTTGGGCATATGCGGATAGCGAAGCCGACATCCCATTGCTTCAATATGTGACCCATCCTATCCTGGTCAATCCAAAGCAGGAAATGGTGAAAGTTGCAGAGAAGAACAGCTGGTCGATTTTTGCATAACATTTAGAGGGACAGGCTGCCAGGCCCGTCCCTTTTGCTCATTCAAATAAAAACTTCAACACCTGCGGCATTCTTTCTCTCCAGGCAATCTCATTATGGACACCGCCTTCAATGATTTCAAAACGGACATTCCGGACCTTATCTTTTAAAATCTCGTAGACCCGCTCACTCGTCCGCTCGTATGTCTCTCCATCGATCGTTTCCGTTACTTCCGCTGTTCCGACATCCAGATAGAAACGCTCAATCGCAGACAAATCACTTTTTCGGATCAGGTCTTCAATCTCTTCTTGATTAAACCAATAAGCGGTGGACAGAGAAGCAATCCTTTTAAAGATATGAGGATATTTGCAGGCAGCATAAGTGGAGATCAAGCCGCCCATCGAGCTTCCCGCCATGCTCGTTTCTTCTGGAATGGTCCTGTACTTCTCATCAATCAGGGGCTTCAGTTCATGGACCATATACTCTATGTATTCCTTCCCTTCTCCTCCGATAGTGCTCCGGCTGGCATCAAAGACCTCAGGCATCTTGGAGCTCTCCCACGGGCCATACTCATCAAGCCGCTTCAATCCTTCATTGCAGTCGACCCCGACCACAATCATCTCCAGTTCACTGCCGTCCAAGTAATCTCCTATTCTCCAAGCCATCCCATAGCCTGCATCTTCATCACGATACAGATTCTGGCCATCATGCATATACAAAACAGGATAATGCTTGTCTCCATTCTCTTCATAACCATTTGGAAGGTAGACACGGATCATCCTCTCCCTGTTCAAGGGCGTCATGGCAACAGTAAAATGTTCATACATTGGCTTATGCTCCTCCTTTTCTATAAATATCTTCACGAAAGCAATTACCTTTTCACTTTTTACCAGAAAGGTGGATCAGTCAAACTTTACCGCATTAACGCAGTGAGGGACAGTCCCCGGCTGCGTTAATGCGGTAAAGTACTAAAAGGGACTGTCCCTCTCAGCGCTTTAACGTGTTGATGTATGTAGGGTACCTTATATTCGGACAGTGCTGCATGAAATTTTGTATGTTTCAACTGGCTTCGGCGGTGGTGAACTTCTTTCCAGGGGACTGTCTTTACGAATCTTGTTTCTTAACGGCTTATTAAACTGCTATTCGACCCAATAACTTCCTGAAAGTCAAGCTCAACGGCCCATTTAACTGCTTTTTGGTCCATCATCCTCACGAAACGAAAATCTCAACGGCCCATTTAACCGCTTTTCAGCCCAACATCCTCACGAAATGAAAATCTCAACGGCCCATTTAACCGCTTTTCAGCCCAACATCCTCACGAAACGAAAATCTCAACGGCCCATTTAACCGCTTTTCAGCCCAACATCCTCACGAAATGAAAATCTCAACGGCCCATTTAACTGCTTTTTGGCCCAACATCCTCACGAAACGGCAATCTCAACGGCCCATTTAACCGCTTTTCAGCCCAACATCCTCACGAAATGCCCAACTCAACGGACCATTTAACCGCTTTTCAGCCCAACATCCTCACGAAACGAAAATCTCAACGGCCCATTTAACTGTTTTTCAGCCCAACATCCTCACGAAATGCCCATCTCAACGGACCATTAATACCCAGACCGCGGCTTCGGCACTTCTTTGAACATGCGTCCATTACCCGCTTTTTCAAATTAACGCGGAAACTCCAATACAGCATCCCCTGATATCCTTCGTCACTTCATTTTTTCCTATATGCCATCGTCACCCATTCGTTAGACTGAAGGGTGTTCACTTTTTCAAATCCAGCCTGCTCGAATGCTTTTTCTACTCCAGCTGTGTGCCATTCAACGAGCCCGGACACTAAGAATCGGCTGCTTTTGTTCAAAAGCTCGTGTCTTTCGAGAATCTGCCGGGCTTCATCTCCACCTATATTAATGAAAATCCAGTCATATTCTCCTTGAATCCGGGCATCTCCATCAATCAAGTCCTGCTGCAGCACTTCCACTTTTTCTTCAACACCATTCAATCCCGCGTTGTATAGGACTTCTCTCGCCACCGGCTCGAAATCGACCGCCGTTACGCGGGAGGCTCCCTTCAAGAGAGTCCCGATCGCCAGGATCCCGGACCCTGTTCCGAGATCAAGCACCCTCTCACCTGTGAAATCTTGCTTAAGGATGATCCGCAGGCAGTCCTGCGTCGTTTCATGCAGTCCAGTGCCAAATGCTGCCTGCGGCTCAAACCTCAACACTTTTTTTCCGTCATGGGCTTCCATATTTCCGGAATACCCGATCACCCACTCATCATTCAGCGCAATATCTGTAAACACCGCTTCCGGCAGATTTTCTTTTACCGGGGAATAGGTAATCATCTCCATCGGTATGCCAGCAGCCTCGTGGATAGCCGCAAGTCCATCCTCAGGGAAGCTTGCCATTTCCCCATCTTCAAAATATATCTTAAACTCAATGAGCTCTTCTTTCGCTTCCTTGTATTCATATCCGTTTGAAAAAGTGATGACGTCGATCGGCTGTTCATAGTAGAAATTGTACAGCCCCTTGGCGCTCAATTTTTCAACGAGTTCACTAACCCGGTTCTGGTCGATCTTTATCATAAATTCATACAGCATAGAATATTCCTTCCTTGTCCTCAGCTTGGGCTGAATCCATTTTTAGAAACACCGACAGGAATTCCGCTTCCTTCAAGCTCCTCCCTCAGCATTTTCAAGACAACCTTGTAGGCTGTTGGATTGTACCATTTTTCAAGGCCGAGCTGCTTGTAGATTTCTTCCACGCCAAGCTTGCTGGTCCTTCTGCCGCCGGTTCCATCGCCCATCCAGAAATCATCGATGGTGATCCGGTTCGCAATCTCTTTCAGCCTGGCCGGAAACTCCCTTGTGCAGGGCAGCAGCGGCGCGATGGTCGCCTGTGTCGTGATGCCCGCTTCCGTGATTTCCTTTAATGCCTTCATCCTCGCCGGAATCGGCGGGGCAGCGGGGGAAAATGCCTTCCTTACCTCTTCTTTATCCGTTTCGATCGTCATGGATACCCGGATTTTTTCTTTAAACTGTTTAAAAAGGCCGATGTCCCTCTTCACCAAAGGAGACCTCGTCTGCAAATGAATGAAATCCGGCTGGATCTCCAGCATCACTTCCAGAAGGCTCCGGGTTAATCCTGTTTCATGTTCAATAGGCTGATAAGGATCGGTGGAGGAAGACATGAATAATGTCACCGGTCCTTTTTTCTTCGCCTTGATGAGGTCTTTGCGCAGAATTTCTGCCGCATTGGTTTTGATATCGACCCATGATCCCCACTCCTGTTCACGGAAAAGCGAGATCGGCATCTGCCTTACATAGCAATACTTGCAGCCGAACACGCAGCCCGCATACGGATTCAGCGAATGGGTAAAATTGTCGATGGCACCCTTTCCCGGTGTCAAAATCGTCTTCGATACAATATCCTTCAGTTCCGGTTTCACCTTATCACCTGCTTTCTCTCTTAATAGTATAAAACACTTTACCACATTAACGCATGTGGGGACTGTCCCCACATGCGTTAATGCGATAAAGTGCCCCTACTCCCATTTACTTCCGCCCAAAATAGAAACCGCCTGATATGAAGCCATCAAGCGGTTTCTATTCAGCACTCTATATTTTTTTCAGCACCCACTGATAAAGCGCATTCAAGCGAATCACTTTCATGAAAACCTACTGCAGGAAGGCTCACCACCATTAAGATGCTTCTTTTCGTTTCTCCAGTTCCTTTTCAAAATCCCGGACAGCCTCTTCAAACACAGCCAGTCCCTCGTCGATCTGCTCTTTGGTAACAATCAGAGGCGGGATCATCCGGATTACTTCCTGGTGCTTGCCGCATAGATAGAACAGTACACCTTTTTCGAGGGACAGGTCGAGGACCCTCATCATCCCCTTTCCATCTGCAGCCCCTGTTTCGGAATCTATTATTTCGATTCCGATCATCAGGCCGACACCGCGCACATCACCAATGACCCTGTGCCTTGCTTTGATTTCCTTCAGCCTCTTTATCGCATACTCTCCCAGGACCTTCGCGTTCTGGAGCAAATTTTCTTCCTTGATGACATCCAGCGTTGCCAGGGCAGCCGAGCACGAAATCGGGTTTCCTCCAAATGTCGTTCCATGAGTCCCCATCGGCCATTTACTCATCAGTTCCTTCGATGCCACTGTGGCGCTGAGGGGCATCCCCGATGCAATCCCCTTGGCAACCGCCATAATATCCGGGGTTACGCCGAAAGTCTGCGCAGCGAACCAATCACCTGTCCTTCCAAATCCTGTTTGCACTTCATCGAATATCAACAGGATGTCATGGCGGTCGCAAATTTCCCTGACCTTCTGGAGCCAGGCTTTCGGCGGAATGATATAGCCTCCTTCCCCGAGAACCGGTTCGACAATCATACACGCCACTTCTTCCGGGCTCACCTGGTGGTCGAACAGCGATTCAACATCCTTTTCCAATTTTTCCGCACAATGCCCGGCTAGATCCTTCCCATCCGGACACCCTTCTATATCTGCATAAGGCAGCTGATACGTCAGGCCATTCGGCTGCAGGAACTTACGGTATTTGCTTTTGGAAGTACTGACGCCAAGTGCTCCCAATGACCGGCCGTGGAAACACCCTGTGAACGAGATGACATACGGCCTCTCGGTCACATACTTCGCAAGCTTAAGCGCGCCCTCTATAGCTTCCGTTCCGCTGTTAGCAAAGAAGAAGCAGTCGAGTCCCCCGGGCATGATCCCTTGAAGCTTGTCAGCCAGCCTTAGAATCGAATCATACATGATGACTCCTGAAGGGCCGTGCATCAACTGATCGACACCGTCTTTTATCGCTTGGACAACCTTTGGATGCCGGTGCCCGGTATTGGCCACGGCTATTCCCGAGGTGAAATCCAGGTACTTTTCACCTTTCACCCCGTAATAGTAACAGCCCTCTTCTTTTACCACCGGAAGATTCGGATGATCCTTCGCCATACTTGGAGCCAGAAGTTCAGGCATACGGTTATATAAATTCTCAAAAGATGTCACATTTACTCCTCCTAAAAAATGATATGCGCAATGATAACGATGATCGGCAGGGTGATCACTGTTCTTTGAAGAAAGATGACAGCAAGCTCCCAAACCGTAACCGGAATCTTTGATTTCACTAAAAGTATCCCAATTTCAGACATATAAATCAGCTGTGTAAGAGAAACAGCCGCAATGACAAAGCGGGTCAACTCGCTTTCAATCCCGGCCCCGATCACCGCAGGCAGAAACATATCCGCAAATCCTACCAGCATAGCCGGTGCAGCCTGTGCTGCTTCAGGAATCTGCATCAATTGCAGGAGAGGAACGATCGGCATGGATAAGTATTCGAAGAACGGAGTGAATTCCGCCACGATCAAAGCCAGCGTCCCAAGCGCCATAACAAGCGGAATCAAAGCAAAGTAGATATCAAGGACTGTATGGACCCCTTGCTTTGCTACATTCCTTACCCCTTTTACCTCGGAAGACTTCGCCAACGCTTTTTCCAATCCCCACTTCATATTAGAGATTCCTTCGGGGGTCTCTTCTGAAATTTTCATCCCCGCCTCTTCGTCATATGTATCTTCTTTTTTAGATAGAGGCGGAATCCTTGGACAAATGAAGGCAGCAGTCAGACCGGCAAGGACGACCGTGGCGTAAAACGGAACAAAATACTCTTCAAGCCCGATGAAACTGACAACCACCAGACTGAATGCGATCGAATTGATAGAAAAGTTCGTAGCGATAATTGCCGCTTCACGTTTCGTGTAATACCCTTCTTCATACTGCTTGGTTGTAATCAGAACGCCTACCGTGCCTGCTCCCATCCAGGAAGCCAGCGCATCCACGGAAGACCTTCCAGGCAGTTTGAAAAGCGGCCTCATCACATTCCTCAGCATTGTTCCGATAAAGTCCATCAATCCAAACTCCATCAGAAGCGGCATCAAGAGTCCAGCAAATAAAAACCATGCAGCCAGAACCGGCACCAGTGAAAACAGCATGGTTCCGCCGGTAACCTCAGAAGTCACAATCGAAGGGCCGATTCCCAAAATTGTCATAAGGGCAAACACAGCCCCTGCTATTCTGGTAATCATCCAAAAAGTGTTGACATAGAATAGCTGTTTCATAAAAGGAGACTTCATTATCATGCCTGGCTGAAAAGCCTTTGCCACCAGCGGGAGCACTGCGGAAATGACCAGGATCCCCGTCATGAGCCACGGAAGCACCGGTTCAAGGAAGGCTTGTACAGACTCCGCCATCACTCCGACTCCAATGGTGATTTTCCCTCCATAACTGATCGGGACCAAAAACAATAGAACCCCCAGCAATGACGGGATGATGAACCATAGATAATTGCTTAGCGACCTGCTGGCCTCCGACTGATCCTGCCATTGCCTTTCACGTATTGCGGCATCTTGTTTAACGACCATTTTCCTCACTCCTTCTATTATTTTGTAAAATAAAAAGGTAAAAGATTTTCTCATCTCTTACCTATCCACACGCAAGAACCATGCCAAGTTATTAATCTATTTGATATTTTTTGAGTTTTCTGACTACACTAGGCTGGCTGATTCCCAGGACAGACGCCATCTTAGTCGTTGTTTTATATTTTCTCCTCGCTTGTATCAGCCTTTCTTTTTCCACCCTCTCAAGTGATACTGCGAGCGGCTCATCCCATTTATTATTCATTTTTGAATAGGAGCCCTCCTCTTTCCGGTAAGGCTCCGGCAGGTCTTCAGGAGGGATGACCGATTTCTGGGAGATGACGACCAGCCGTTCAACAAGATTCAGAAGCTCACGCACATTCCCCTTCCATTCCAGCTCGTGCATCCTGTTGAGCACTTCGTTGTGGAAGATCCTTTTCCGGTTATAGAAGGCGGTAAAGTGCTCGAGAAAGCGATGGACCAGAGGAATAATATCATCCCTTCTTTCCCTCAGGGGAGGAATCGTGATAGGGACTACGTTAAGGCGGAAGTATAGATCACTCCTGAACTGCTTATCCTCAACCGACCTGCTCAGCTTCCTGTTTGTGGCGCTGATCAGACGGAAATCAGAGGTGGTTTCCTTCCTCCCCCCGATTCTGTAGAACGATTTACTCTGGATCAATTTCAGCACCTTCACCTGATTCTGCAGGGAAAGCTCCCCGACTTCATCAAGGAAAAGAGTTCCTCCGCTTGCAAGCTCCGCAAATCCCTTCTTCCCGCCTTTGATGGCTCCTGTAAAAGAACCCCCTTCATAGCCGAACAGCTCTGCTTCGAACAAACTCTCCGGTATTGCCCCGCAGTTCACCTCTATAAATGGCCCCCCGGCACGCTCGCTCTTCTCATGGATCATCTTTGCCAGTTCTGTCTTTCCCACACCCGATTCCCCGAGAAGAAGAACATTCGCATCCACCCCTGCAACCTGGTTCGCAGCTGCCAGGACCTTGCGCATCGACTCGCTCTTGGCCACCATCTTTTCTTCTCTCTGATTCTGCTTTTTCAAAAGGTTGAGCTCCTGCCGCACCCTTTCAATCTCCGCTGTCATCTCTTCCATGCCAGCCTTGATTTCCATCAGTTCCGTCACGTCATGTGAATAACTGACCACCCGGGTCAGCACCCCTTCTTCATCAAAAACGGGCAGCCCCGTCACCAGCAGCTTCTTTCCGCCCGAAAGAGTCTGGACAAACGTGACCCTCTCCCGGCTCTCTACTACCATAGGAGTCGCAAGCGGCGTGAACAGCCCTTCCTTCTCCAGGTCATAAACCGACCTTCCCATCAACCCCTCGGCATCCACACCATAGACAGCGCCGGTTGCTTCACTGACCTTCACAATGGTCCCGTCGACTCTTGTTACTAATATATCTTCCTGCAGCGAATGTAAAATCTTCTTATATTCATCCCACTCTGCCATAATCAAATCCACAGCCCCTTTATTCATTTTTGAATAATGATTGAAAAAATCCTGGAACCTAAGATATATCCGTATATTATTATTCAATTCTGAATACTCTTTGCATTATACTACCATACCTCCCGGTCCTGTCACCATGAGGCGGAAGATGCAGTCACGCTTTAACGCATTAACGCAAGTGGGGACAGTCCCCACTTGCGTTAATGTGTTAAAGCGCTTCTCTTACTTCTTGAATCGATACCCGACTCCCCAAATGGTTTCAATCATTTCCGGGTTGGAAGGGTCTCTTTCTATTTTCTCCCTGATCTTTCGGATATGCACTGTAACGGTTGTGATATCCCCAAGTGAATCGTATCCCCAAATCCGTTCAAAGAGGTGTTCTTTGCTGAAAACCCGGTTCGGATTGGAGGCCAGAAATACAAGCAGGTCAAACTCCTTAGCTGTAAAGACTTTTTCTTCTTCCTCGACAAGCACACGACGCGAATCCGTATCAATCAGGAGGTCGTTGACAACAATTTCGCTCCTGCCCGCTTCCCGATTGACCAGCCGTTGATATCTCGCCATATGCGCCTTCACCCTTGCCACTAGTTCATTCGGATTAAACGGCTTGACGATATAATCATCGGCACCGCGGTCAAATCCCCTGATTTTATCAATGTCTTCCTTCTTCGCAGTCACCATCAAAATCGGGATATCAAGGAACTCTCTCAGCTCGCGGCACAGCTGAAAGCCATCCATGCCCGGCAGCATCAAATCCAGCAGGATGAGATCGTACGATTTCTCCCTGGCAAGCCTCATCCCTTCATCACCCGTCAAGGCAATTTCGCTTTCAAACCCGCTGACCTCAAGATAGTCCCTCTCAAGCTCGGCAATATCCACTTCATCTTCAATGATCAATATCTTCTGCAATCATTTCACCTTCTTCAATGCAAAATAAATACTTGTCCCCGTCCCTGGAGCACTTTCTGCCCAAATCCAGCCGCCATGACCTTCAATGATCTTTTTTGCAATCGATAAGCCAAGCCCGCTCCCGCCCGTGGCAGAATTCCTTGACGCGTCTGTCCGGTAAAAACGTTCAAAAATGTGCGAAAGGTCACCCTCTGAAACTCCGCACCCATTATCCCTTATCTCCACCTGCACCTCATCCTCAGAGGAAACCAGGGTAATGCGGATCTCCTTCAGCGTTTTATCCATATATTTCAGACTGTTCTGGGTGATATTCATCACGACTCTGTGAAGTTTTTCCCGATCACCTTCAACTAAAAATCCTTCACCTTCCAAAATCAATTCAGCCTTTCCCTTTCCTTTTTCAAGCTGAAAAGAAAGCTCTTCTATATAATCAGCAAAGAAAGTTTCCAGATTGACCTCTTCGAACCGAAACTCCAGCTCTTCTAAATCAAGCTTGGAGTACAGGAACAATTCATCAATCATACTGTCCATCTCATGCGCATTCTTTTTAATCTTTTCCATATAACGGTGAAGTTTATCAGGCGTATTCGCCACTCCATCCTGTACCCCGCTCACATACCCCTTAATGGAGGTCAATGGTGTTTTCAGATCATGAGAAATACTCGCCACCAGTTCCTGCCGATTTCGTTCGTACTGCTTTTGGACTGCACCTGCTTCCTTCAGCTTCAGGCGCATATCTTCAAAAGTGTTGGATAAGTCTCCTAATTCATCCTTCTTCTCCGTTCTCACACTATAATCTAGATCACCGTCACTGATTTTCCGGGCAGCCACTGACAAATTCTTAATCGGCACCAGGATGCTTCTAGAAACAAAGTAAGTCAGCAGGCCATTGGTCAGCAGCAGGATGATGATCATTGCAGCAAATCGGAGAGTGAGGAAGAACTTTAGATTCTCTCCTTCTGCTTCTCCTCCAAAAACATAGAACAATAAGTAACCCGCAATGATTTCCACTATCAGCAAACAGGCAATCGGGATAACGATCATTCCGATATTCGATAGAATCAACTTTTTCTTTATGGACATCCTTCCACCCCTCTCTCTTTTTCCAACTGCTGCTTTAGGTAAAACCCCAAAAAACCGGGTCCCAAGCGTTTCATCTTGTTAGTCGGATTTACCAAGCGGATTGCTGGAGAATTTTTAAAAATCACATCAAAGCTAAAAGAAATATTTCTCAAAAAAGGTATAGACTGCCAAGTTTTCCTGACAGCCTGCAACACTATCTTTCCATTATTCGTCCATCTTCTATATATAATACCCTGTCACACAGATGAAGCACCCGTTCATCATGCGTAACCATCAGTGCCGCTTTATTCCGGGACTTCACCTCGCGGGCAATCATCTCGACGACCTGCTTCCCCCTGTCGGAATCAAGGCTAGCCGTCGGTTCGTCAGCCAGGATAAGCTCCGGATCATTCATGAAGGCCCTTGCGATGGCCACCCTCTGCTTTTCACCGCCGGACAGCTCTTTCGGGTAATTCTTCAAACGGCTGCCGAGCCCCAGTTGTTCCAGCATTTCCACCGCACTCTTCTTATTCCTGCCCCCTCCTGCAATATCACCCACAAGGAGCAGCTGGTCCCTCACGGACAGATAAGGAATCAGGTTGGCTGATTGAAAGATAAAGCCAATTTTTTCAAGACGTACTGAGGTCAGCCTTGAAGACTTATATTCCGAGATCATTTCTTCATCAATTGTAACCTTCCCTGTACTCGGTGTCAGCAGCGCACCAATAATCGATAACAAAGTGCTCTTCCCTGAACCCGACGGACCGACGACTGCTACGAATTCCCCTCTTTTCACACTAAATGAAATATCCTTCAGCACCTGCACAGTGGTATCGCCATCTCCGAAAGACTTCGTGATATTTTCCATTTTTAAAATCGCGTCAGTCATCATTCAGCCCTCCCAATCGCTTCAAGCGCATCCGTTTTGGCAACCTGGTAAACAGAAAGGAGTGCGCCTAGTAAATTCAATGCCAAAAACAAACCGGCAGTACCAAGCATCAATTCCGGCGTCAGCCGAAACGGCATGTCTTCCGGGATTAACCGTGTCATTCCGTAAACGAGCGAACCGCTGAAAACAAGTCCAATCATAGTCAAGAGGCCAACCTGGATCATGATACTTCTGGCAATATAGCCTGTTGTCGCTCCGATAGCTTTCAAAACGCCAAGCTGGTTCAATTTATGAATCGTGATCACATAGAAGAAAACAGTCGAAACGAATGCGGAGATGATGAACAGGAACACCACGATCATCTTCAGTGATCCCTGGGTTTCTGTGTAACCTGGGATGCTCTTCACCGCTTCACCGATTGTCAGGGTTTCGAATCCATCAACATCCACTTTCTCCCCTGAATACAGGACGGCATTATAGCTCGTTCCCTGATTTGGATTCATAGACAGCCCCGCTTCCAGACTGGCATAGGCAACCGGGATATTGGAATACAGCTGATCTTTGGAAAAACCGGCAATGATCAATTCCTTCCCGGTGTTTTTATCCGTGACAGTATCCTTCAAGCTAAAGCCATCATTCTTGATGCTTTCATCGATGATCACTTCATTTCCAGTTAACTCGTTGATGTTTTTTCCTTCTGCTATTTCGATGTCTGGATAACTTTCAGTATCAACCGAAAAGTAGGTTACATCCACTTCTTCTTCATTGCTAGAAAAACTCGTCATCATCGTAACAGATAACGGCGAAAAATCGCGGTCCAATTTTGCCTCGATTTCGTCAAACTGATCTTCACTCAGATTTGAACCAATGATTGCCCCTTCTGCTTCTTCATTCAAGACCACATGATCTGCCGCAAGGTTCCTTACAGCTGCACTATCCCCGAATCCAAGCCCATTCGCCAGGCCGCTTATAAAAAACACCAAAAATAAAACCGCAATCATGATCAAACTGATCAATGTATATCTTAATTTCGATTGTCCCAATTCCTTGAATGCTAAAAACATTTACTTCACCCCTCTATCCATGCTCTTTTGATCCATAATCGGCACCGCAACGGCACAGATTCCTGCCATAAAGTAGGACAGATACTTAATGCCAAACGGTTCTCCAAAGACCGTCATACTGATGATACCAATCACGCTGGATAACGCAATTCCAAGGACAAACCCTCCAAACAGACCGACAAGAATAGATAAAAATAATCTCATTTTGATTTCTCCCCTCTTTTCATTTTGAATCCTAAATTCCATGACTGCGTGACAAGCCAGACCGACTGGCCCAGTATCACCATTGCGAAAACCGGATGCATAGCACCTGCCCACGGCAGTGTCCTGGTGATATTTGCTGTAAAATACATCAGGAAAATGAACACCATTAATATGAGTACCTGCATCAGGATTTTCCTTGGCAGCCTCCCGATAAAGGCTGATAACAACATCAACAGCGGCAGGGAAAACCCGAAATAGTGCACAAACTGCGTATGCTTCGCCCAATTCACCGGATTTACAAAAGTCGCCGCCCCGGCAATAAAAACCTGCGCCAGCACACAAGCAGCAAACAATATCGATGAACCAAGAAAAACACCCCTGCCAGCACGAAACCTCAATCTATTATCTTTCACCTTGCTTCCTCCTTTGTTTCAAACTCTAAAGCCATCTTACAAAGGACTTCTAAACGAACTATTATGAAATTCTTAAATAAATCTTAAATCCACGCTTTAGCGCATTAACGCAAGTGGGGACAGTCCCCACTTGCGTTAATGTGCTAAAGCATTCGCTCCTGCTACACAAAAAAGAGACAACGGCGGCTGCCGTTGTCCCTCAATCCTCATTTCTTTCTTCTCATTTCGTATTTCTGATTTTATGCTACTTCATTATTAATCTTGATCGCTTTTCCTTCCTTCTTCCACTCCCTGAATTCACCGGCAGCAGTGAACAGCACATCCGTTGATGAATTGAGCGCTGTTTCAAAAGAATCCTGAAGTACGCCGATGATAAAGCCCACGCCGACTACCTGCATGGCCACATCACCTGGTATCCCGAATAAGCTGCACGCCAGCGGGATCAATAACAACGAACCGCCCGCGACCCCTGAAGCACCGCAAGCAGAAAGGGCTGCCACCACACTGAGGATGATTGCCGTGGGAATATCTACAGCGATACCAAGTGTATTTACAGCGGCAAGCGTCAGCACAGTAATTGTGACAGCAGCACCCGTCATATTGATGGTCGCCCCCAAAGGAATCGATACGGAATAACTGTCCTTATTCAATCCCAAATCCTCACATACCCTCATGTTGACCGGGATATTGGCCGCTGAACTCCGTGTGAAAAAGGCTGTGATCCCGCTTTCCTTCAAACATTTAAACACAAGCGGATATGGATTTTTTCTCATAAGCAAGAACACAATCACCGGATTGACCACCAAGGCAACCAGCACCATGCAGCCGATCAAGACAGCAAGCAGCTTTCCATAGCTTAACAGCCCTTCGATCCCTGTCGAAGTAACCGACTCGATGACCAGTCCCATGATTCCCAGCGGAGCAAACCTAATGATCCAATCCACAATTTTGGAAACCGCCTCTGAGAAGTCAGCAATAACTCCCTTAGTGGAATCCGCTGCATTTTTCAACACCAGGCCAAGAAGGACTGCCCACGCCAGAATCCCGATATAGTTTGCATCGGCCACAGCATTAAAAGGATTATCAACAATATTCAACAGCAGCGATTCCAGGACCTCGGCGACACCGCCTGGAGCCGTCATGTCTTCCGCCCCTTCAGTCAGCGTCAAACTCACAGGAAAAATGAAGCTGACAAAGACAGCTGTCACCCCTGCCAGGAAAGTCCCCAGCAAGTATAAAAGAATGATAGATTTCATATTCGTCTGACTGCCTCTTTTATGCTGAACAATGGCTGACATTACTAAAAAAAGGACCAGCACAGGAGCGATGGCTTTCAACGCACCTACAAACAACGTACCAAGAATCGAGAGCGGCTCTGCCGCCTCAGGTATCGTCACAGCAAGGAGGATACCAACAATCAAGCCTATGACAATCTGCTTCACAAGGCTTAACTTCCCCCACATTTTCAGAATACTACTCATTTCACAGCCCTCCTTCAATTTAAAAAAATAGATTTGTTTTTTCTTTACACACAGATATTCCTTTTCACACGCACAATTGTATTTCTAGTAAAAACAATTATATAACCTCTCAGATATATTTCAATGGATTTCCCTCAGAAAAAAATAGTCGGAACTCACTGATAACTATCAAACTGACTCCCCAATATGCTCAAAAAGGTTTAAAGTTCCCAAAGGAGTCTAAACTAACCAAGAGAACCTTTACCACACTAACGCAAGTGGGGACAGTCCCCCGCTGCGTTAATGCACTAAAGTCACAACATCAAAAAACCACTTATAAAGGAGAATGTTTATATGTCAGAGAAAGTATTCACTACATCCGTTTCAGCAGTAGGCGGCCGTGAAGGACGCGTGGAATCCTCTGAAGGAAACATCAACCTTCAATTAGCGATGCCTGGAACGCCAAGAAAAAAAGAGCTTCCTGAGGCAACCAATCCTGAACAGCTATTCGCTGCCGGATATGCCGCGTGTTTCGATGGTGCTCTTCAATTGATCGCCAAAAAAGCAAAAGTGAACTTCGATTCCGAGGTGACAGCCAATGTGAGTCTCCTGAAAGATGAAGAAGACCAAGGGTTTAAGCTAGCGGTTAAGCTGCAGGTAAAAGGAACAGGCGTCGAGCGCGGCACACTTGAGGACCTTGTCCACAAAGCCCACGACTTCTGCCCATACTCCAAAGCAACACGTGGAAATATCGAAGTAGAATTGGAAGTCGTAGAGTAACCATACAAACGCCCACAGTTGAGCAAAAGCCTCAACCGTGGGCGTTTTCCTTATTAATCAAACGTTTGATTAACTCTCTAAATCCTTTAACGCATTAACGCGTCCGGGGACTGTCCCCGGACGCGTTAATGCGTTAAAGCACCTTCCACCAAAATATTTACATTATTTCCAACTCCTATCATATATAATGATAATGTACATACTTGAAAAGGAGAGAAGCTATGAATTCATTACCTGTTTTAGGGAAGGATCGTATCGTGACAATCGATATCATCCGGGGGTTTGCACTGTTCGGCATATTCCTTGTCAACATGCCGGCATTTCATTCTGCGGAGTTTTTAACCTCCTATTACGGAATCGAGGTTGAGAGGTCCGGAGCCGACTATTGGATTGACCTGTTTTTCGCGCTGTTCATCGATATGAAGTTCTTCACAATTTTCTCTTTCCTGTTCGGGCTCGGATTCTATATATTCATGAGCCGCGCAGAGCAGAAAGGATTGAAAGTAAAAAGCTTATACCTAAGGAGGATCCTCGGCCTGTTCCTGTTCGGCGCCGCCCATATCATCCTGCTTTGGTTCGGAGACATCCTCCACACCTATGCCCTCACCGGATTATTACTGTTAGCTTTCTATAAAAGAAAAATCAAGACGATGATCATCTGGGCATTCAGCCTGCTGTTTGCCATCAATGTCCTATTCGCCCTGTCACTGCTGCTGCCAAGCGGCCTGCTTGAAGAATTGCAAGGAATGAACGTTTCCATGTACAATGACCTGATCGGCGGCTATGTCGATGCCTACACAACGGCAAGTTACGGTGAATTGATATCCTACCGCCTTGATGCAGAGGTAGTTCCGCTCATTCTGAACGCCATTCCGGCTATGATTCCCGTACTGGCCATGTTCCTTTTCGGACTTGCGGCAGGAAAAGCTGGAATTTTCAAGCCCGATACCCCGCACCTGGGGCTCATCCGCAAAATCAGGAACATCACCCTGTTGATCAGCATTCCGCTTGTCACACTGCTCGCCCTATATAAACTGGAAATCCTGGGTGCCGGAATCAAAAATTCAACATACGTACAGCTTTTTACCAGTCTCAGCGGTGTGTCTCTTTGCTTCTTCTATATCTCGGGTTTGACCCTGCTCTTGAAAAAAAATCAGTGGCAAAAGCGTTTGCGGCCGCTGGGCTTCGCCGGGCAAATGGCGCTGACCAACTACCTATCGCAGACCATCATCTGCGTTGCCATCTTCGTCGGATTCGGCCTATACGAACAAGTAAGTCTCTGGGCAGGTACACTACTGGCACTGGCCATCTTTGCCGCCCAGATCCTGTTCAGCTATTTCTGGCTGAAAAAATTCCAGTTCGGTCCGTTCGAATGGCTATGGAGATCCTTCACCTATGGCAAGTTCCAATCCATAAAAAAGAGAGAACCATCACCGGAACCTGCAGATAACAGAGGAATACTATAAGAAACGCTTTAACGCATTAACGCAGCCGGGGACAGTCCCCGGCTGCGTTAATGCGTTAAAGGATCCAACCATTCCCCTCCCTATTCACATTTCCTCTCTTCTGCTATACTTCTAGAATACCTTTCACTAAAATCCGAGGTGTTCTTACTATGATCAACGCAACCGGCTGGGTGACCTTTTCGTATACCCCAAAAGCCGTCAAAAACTATAAACCCAAAGCGATCAAAACCATCAATGCCTTCAGCAAAAACGGCAATCGTTTCGACGTCCAAACCGTCTCTCCACCGTTCGACCGGGAAGGAGATATTGCCCTGCAGGTCAAATGCAACTTCGATATCAATATTAAGGAACGGTACGGATTCCGTGAAGGCGCCGATTACATCAGTGTCATAGGGGACGAGCTGCAGCAGCTGCTTCCAATGGCCGGTGTGCCGATCACGCAGATTACGAATATCCATAGGTTTTAGGGGGATGCTCCTCTCCTAAAACCTCTCAACAATAGACTGATTTTCATTAAAAAATCCCCATCCCCTTGCTGCCAGCCGTTTTCTCCCTGGACATTGTGAACAATTCTTTCTTCCTCAACAGGGCTTTTCAGATTCATATAAAATAGCTATCAAATTTCCGAAAAGAACCTAAAAAAGAAGCTTCCTCATTAAAAAGAGAAAGCTCCAATAGACTTTATCATTTACCTAAAGACCCCTGAAGCAGTTTCGAATCAAGAAACGGCATGACAGGGCTGACCTCAGTGAAACCCTTCTTATTTAAAGCATCCACAGCCAGTTCATTCAAAAGCGTTTCATCAATGAAAGGGGCCACTGGTAAAAGTGATTGGATTCCCTTTTCTTCATAGCTTTTCCGCGCACAATCAGACAGTATTTCCCCGCTTATCGAATGGGACATGGCTGCCAAAGCCCCCAATCCTTTCCCTTCAAATTCCTCAACCGCAATCTCCTCGATAACCTCTTGGGTGATGAAGGGAACTAATGGAGACAAACCTTCTCCACCAGATTGCTCAAATTCCTTCCTCGCGCATCCATCCACAATTTCCTGGCTGATAAACGGGGCCAATGCAGCTAACCCTTTTAACCCGTTAGAGTCAAATTCCCGCTCAGCACATTTATCGATGACCCCCTGACTGATGAAAGGAGCAATGACAGCCAGAGCTGAAAACGTATTCCTTCCCGCTTCCAGTTCTGCCAGCGAATCGATTTTCTCCTGGCCAATATAAGGCGCAATAGCCGCCAGTCCTTTCAAACCGGACTTATCAAACTCCTTCTCTGCCAAACGGTCAATCAGCTCTTGCCCTATATATGGGATAATCAATGTAAGCTCTTTCGAAGACAGTTCTCCATCCATATTCCGGTACACCATATCGGCTTGATCCTGGGTAATGATCGGAGCAGCTTGTAAAAGTTCATCTTTATCCACAGATGTGAACGACATTTTTTCTTCATCTTCCACCAGGTTTTTAACCAGCTGTGTCCCTGTTTCATTAGATAAAATCTCATCAATGCTCACATTTAATATCCTGGCAAGGTCAGGCAGCTTGGAGATATCCGGCATCGTTTCTCCCCGCTCCCAATTACTCACCGCCTGAAAACTGACTCCCATTTGATCCGCAAGCGCCATCTGGGTAATCTTCTTTTTCTTCCTTAACCCCGCAATTACCTTCCCAACTTTCTTCATATCAAACAAACCAATCACCTCTTTCCAAATATAAATCAAGTGTAGGTGCCTGGGACTGATTTTCCTATCAAGTGATGCTTGAGTTCTGGTAAAATACGACTCAAGCTGCTATTGAAAACCAAAAAAGATGGAAGGAACACCCTCCACCCAAAAAAATTACAGCTTCTCCCCATTACTGGATATAACATCCTTATACCAGAAGAAAGATTTCTTCCTGCTTCTCTCCAACGTACCGCTGCCATCATCATGCTTATCGACATAGATGAAACCATAGCGTTTGGAGTATTCTCCTGAAGATGCACTGACCAAGTCGATGCAGCCCCAAGATGTATAACCGATGAGATCAACACCATCTTCAACCGCTTCACCCATTGCTTTAATATGATCACGGAGATAGTCGATACGGTAGTCATCATTGATGGTGCCGTCTTCCTCGACTTTATCGTAAGCACCAAGACCATTTTCAACAACCATCAGCGGTTTTTGGTAACGGTCATACAGCTCATTCAAAGCTATACGAAGGCCGGTCGGGTCGATTTCCCAGCCCCAGTCACTCGCTTTCAAAAATGGATTTTTCACTCCCCCGATAAGGTTCCCTTCACCGACTTCTTCTGGAGTCTTTTCCTTTTTCTCCGTTCTGGACATGTAGTAGCTGAATGAAATGAAGTCGACTGTTCCTTCTTTGATTGTGTCCAAGTCGCCTTCTTCCATTTCAATCTGGATATCGTTTTCTTTGAAATAACGATTAATGAATGTCGGATATTCTCCGCGAACCTGAACGTCACCACAAAAGAAGTTAAAGATTCTTCCATCTTCTAATGCATGCATAACGTTTTCCGGGTTTGAATCATAGGAATACGTTGGTGCGTAGATCAGCATATTGCCGATCTGGGATCCAGGGATGATCTGGTGTCCAAGTTTCACTGCAATGGCACTCGCCACAAATTGATGGTGAAGTCCTTGGAAGCTTTCCTGCAGACGGGTTTCATCACTAGTAGCTGAGAAGCCGAGGCCAAATAACGGGAAGTGAGTGGCACCATTGATTTCATTGAATGTCAGCCAGTATTTCACTTTGTCTTTGTATCGGTTGAAAAGGACAGTCACATAGCGCTCGAAGAATTCTACTAATTTACGATTCTTCCAGCCGCCATATTCTTTGATCAAATGTAACGGAGTTTCATAGTGAGCGATGGTCACCAATGGTTCGATTCCATGTTTATGGAGTTCATCGAACACCCGGTCATAGAAAGCCAGTCCTTCTTCGTTTGGTTCAAGCTCGTCACCCTTAGGGAAAATACGGCTCCATGCAATACTCATACGGAATACCTTGAAGCCCATTTCTGCAAACAGGGCAATATCTTCTTTATAACGGTGGTAAAAATCTATCGCTTCATGATTAGGATACGTGTATTTTTCTGTATCCATTTCATAGTCAAACCCTGACTGGGACAAAAGCTTCATACGGACTTTTCCGCCTGGTAAAACATCTGCCAGGTTCGGCCCTTTCCCGCCTTCATGATATCCGCCTTCTAACTGATTCGCTGCTGTAGCGCCGCCCCATAAAAAGTTTTCTGGAAATTTCATTATAATTACCTCCTGTATTTTAGTGAGGAGTGTGATTGCTTCTTCAGGAATCACACTCCGTTTAACAAACCTTAAGCTTCAAGCTTCAGTAGAACATCACCGTGTGAAACGGATGTTTTATCCGTTTGGTTGACCTTCGAGAAAGATGTCGTGTTAGTGATGATGACAGGTGTGACTGTATCAAAGCCTTCTTTCTTGATGCCTTCAAGATCTACTTCCAATAACGGCTGACCAGCCGTCACACGGTCACCTTGCTCAATCAAAGCCTCGAAGTATTTACCATCAAGCTGCACAGTATCAATTCCTACATGAATCAAGATTTCTGCGCCTTCCTCAGATGTGATGCCAATTGCGTGCTTGGTTCTGAAAAGCGTCGTTACTACACCATTTACAGGTGACACAACCTTTCCATCCACAGGCCTAACCGCAATCCCTTCCCCCATCACTTCGGAAGAGAAAGTTGGGTCGCTTACTTCAGAAAGCTCTACAACTTCTCCTTTCAATGGGCTTACTAAAACGCAATCCGTGTCTAATTGAGTGTCTGTTATCGTGGCAGCCACCGTTTTTTCCACAGTCTCTTCAGGTGTTGTTTCGTCTTGATTCTCGCTAGGGACATCTTCAAATCCCAATAAATATGAAATGATCGTGGCTGCAATGAATGCAACGGCAAGGCCGATTAATGCGTGAACAAACGTCGGTCCGATAAATGAGGTAACACCCGGCAGACCTGCACTTCCACCCAAGATATAAGCAGCCACTCCTGTGATGGCATAATATAAGCCTCCGACAGCAGCCCCTAATAAGGCTCCAACAAATGGTTTCTTAAGCCGGACATTCACCCCGTACATAGCGGGCTCTGTGATCCCCATTAATGCTGTTATGGAAACAGTCAATGAAAGGGATTTGAACTTTTTATTTCGGGACTTCAGGAATACGGCAAATGCAGCCCCCGCTTGCCCCATATTCGCCAGGAACATTGCCGGCATTAAGTAATCAATGCCTTTGACTGTAAGATTGTTGATCATGATTGGCACTAAAGCATAATGCATACCTGTCATGATGATCAGCGAGAAGGTACCCGCCAGCAGGACCATTGCTATAAAACCATAATCTTCGAATAAGAAACCTAGACCGCTGGATAGATAGTCACCTAAAATAACCCCAAGCGGACCAACTGTCATTAATGTGACAGGGACGACAAACAAAATAGTCAATGTTGGAACAACAATCAGTTTCAAAGAACTATGTGTGAATTTATCAACGAACGTTTCAACATAGGATGCAATCCAAATAGCCAGGATGATCGGAATAACGGTTGAAGAATATACTGCCGCTATAACTGGCAGCCCAATGAAACTGACCGGCTCACCTGCATTAAATAATTCTGTCAGTGTCGGATGCAGGATAGCCGCGGCTATCGTTGCTGCAATGTAAGGGTTGCTCCCAAACTTACGTGCTGCACTGACAGCTAAAAGGATCGGAAGGAAATAAAACGCACCGTCACCAATCGCATTTAAAATGATATATGTCTGTGAAGCTGCATCCAGCCATCCGAAAGTTGATAAAATGGCCAGTATCCCTTTGATCATACCGGCACCGGCAATAGCTGGAAGAATCGGAGTGAACACTCCGGAAATAACGTCAAAGATGGCACTGATCACATTTTTGCTTCCTGTTTTCTCACCGTTGCTATCTTCACTTAATTTACTATTATGAATGATTTCTTTATAAACCTTCGGCACATCATTCCCGATGATAATCTGGAATTGCGAACCGCTTATGTTCGTCCCCATCACGCCGTCCAAGTTTTCCAATTCGCTTCTTTTCACCTTTTTATTATCACGAAGGTTGAATCGCAGCCTTGTCATACAATGGATAACACTTTGAACATTATCCTCTCCGCCTACAAGCTCTAAAATCTTTATACCTAACTCCTTATGGCTCATCACCATGCACCCCCAATAATTTCAACTCGATTTTGATAAAGAAAAAAACCTAAACTACGTGATGACCGGACATAGAATACCTGTCATTCCCGTAATTTAGGTTTTGCCTCACAGAGTAACAATCCTAATGTGGAATCGTTATTTACTTTTTGACTACCCTTTCAATATGAATTGTCAGATAGAGGATCTCTTCTTCTGTCAATTCATATCGGTATTGCTTTTCAACGAACTTTTTGATCTTCAAAGAACACTGATAGGCTTCTGGATACTTATTGATGATGACGTTCAAAAGATCATCTTTTCCATCCTTATAGTGCTCGCCTTTGACCAACCGGTGGGCAAAGAACTTCAGATGCGTAATGAAGCGGTGATAGTTCAAGGCACTTTCATCAAATTCGATCTTGAAGCTGTACTTTACTATGGTCAAGATATCCTGAATCACCTTAGTCATGTCGACCGTGTTCGTCATATCCTCATTCAGCTGGGCATTCACCAGATGCAGCGCGATGAACCCCGCCTCATCTTCCGGTAAAAGAACCCCGAAACGATCACATATTTTGTCCAAGGCTTCAAGACCGATTTCAAACTCCTCTTTATAGAGGTTCTTCGTTTCCCAAAGCAGTCCATTCTTGATTGGGAGATTATTATGGAAACGCTCAATCGCGAAATGGATGTGATCCGTCAATGAAATGTAGATACTGTCATTCAGCTTCTTTCCAAGCTTTTGCTTCGCATAATGAATGATTTCCTCCGACAACTCCATATACTCCATCGGAATATCCGCAATCAGGGTCTTGAACTTCTTTGTAATGTCCTGGTCTTCCAAAGTGAAGATTTTTTCTGCCTTTTCTTCATCAATGTCTTCTCCAACCCGTTTATTAAAAGCGATTCCCCGCCCCATAACGATGACTTCCTGCTTATCCTTCAAGGAGACAATCACATTGTTGTTCAGTATTTTATTAATCTTCACTTCGTCCACCTCCTGATTAACAAAAAAGGCAAAACCTTCCCCTGTATAAAGGGACTCGGTTTTGCCTGATTCAACAGTAACAATCCGTTCTGTATGCGCTTACTCATTATATTACAATATACTCATTCTCTATGCAACTATTTTTTCAGGAATTTGGACAGAGGTACTTTCTCCCTCATCTATAAGGCGAAATCAACGCATGCTGCGAAGCCGTCAGCAAATCCCGCCACACCCTGTTAAATGGGGTGTCCTGATCTGAGGCATACATCCCAAGGTAAGGATACAGGGAAAAAGCCGCTTCCCGGACTCCCTGCGCTGTCCGGGCACACACTGTACCAACTTCATTGTACTGGTCATCAGCCGACTCTCCCCTTAAATGAAGATCCCAATTTCCTTCAATTGTGCTATAGAAAGTACTGCTCAGCTCTTCCATCCTGGCTTCCTGTTCCTCCAGCACGCCTGCCAGCACTGACTTTTTAGGAGAATCTGGATTAAGCAGGCCATCATAATACCGGGCTTCTTCCATCAAACGGCGTCCCAGCCCAAGGACAACAGCCGTAAACGAAGCCTGTGCGAAAGGTTCGAATGGATAAGTGAAAACAGGTGCCTCTAAAAGCCCATTGGATTCAAACACTGAAAATGTCCGCTCTACGGGTACGAAAACATCCTTCACCCGAAACGTATGGCTTCCGGTAGCTTTTAAGCCGAAAGCGTTCCAATCCTCAATCACTTCTGCCTGTTCCGGTGTAAAAGCAAAAGCTCTCATCTCAGGCTCCTCACCCGCTCCTGAAATCAGGGCACTTGCCGTAAAAGTGGTTGCAAACTCAGCACCTGAACAATATTTCCACTCTCCGGTGACACGGTACCCGCCTTCGCATTTTTCGGCAGTTCCAGTCGGAGCACCGCTACCGGCAATCACTGCCTCCCGTTCTTGGAAGACATCAGCCACAACTTCTTCCTTCATATTCCCGGCAAAAAATCCACCGCCGGATCCGATCGTGACAAGCCACCCAAAGCTTCCGTTTATAGCTGAGGCTTCTTCGAAAATCCGGACACTCTCGGGAAGGGAGACCATCCTCCCGCCTAGATTTTCCGGCACAAACAACTTGAACAACTGTTTTTCATAAATGATGTGAAGCAGCTCGCCAGGAAAATCTCCATTCGAATCCATCTGCATTTCGCAAGAACGGATTTCATTCACCTCTTGATCTGTGAATTCTTTCATTGATATCACCTCCGGCTTTCTTCGCTTAGCTTTTTAATAGGCTGTTTTTGCATATATTGTTGCTTTCGGAAAAATCCCGGGTGCCGGATTTTCCCCCTGTATTCAAAGGTTTTACTCTCGAAAAGAACGAGCAGCTCTTTTCTTTCCTGTTCACCAGGGTTTTTACGGGGATTTACCAGGATATTATTTAAATTTTGTATTGAAAAGCAACAAAGTTTACGAAAAGAGCTTTTTAATAAGAAGTTCCTTATGTGCAGAGGCGGCCTCCAGCAGCTGGAACTCACCCGCTTTTATCAGATGCAGGATTTCCCTCTGCTCCTTCCACGCCAAATCATACAGTTTTCGATCAACCTTTCCCAGCGAAAGCGCCTCTTCCAATTCATCCACATCTTTTTCTATTATTTCGCCTGTCGGCAGTATGACCAGGTCCAGATACAAGTCCTCCATCCAGGGGACCTCATCCTCCAGATGGTTTTTCACACAGATATCGATATACCACTGAACAATCTCGCCCTTTTCATTATACATCGTCGTTACACAGTGATTTTTCCCTTCAGGAAATTGGTGAAGCCACATATATCCATCATCCGCGATGCAGAAAGAGTGACCTGCATACCTGACCATCAATGGGTGGGCGACCTTCACTGTATGCAATAAGGTGATGAAACCCTTAAACTCATCATTCTTCAAAAAAGACTGAGCATACCTGCTATCTATGATCCTCTTCCATCCCTGCCGATTTCCGTATTTTCGTTTCAGCACGTCCATCTCCCTTAAGTGTACCGGTCTATTCTATGGTAAAATTATACCAAATAAAGTGGAATAATCTAAAAATTAGAACTTGGAAAGCGAAAGGAGTAGATAAATTGGTTTTTGTAAATGCGTTGATCATCTACCTCTTCCTGGTGCCTCTGGCCGTTTTGATCCATGAGCTCGGACACGCCGCGGGTTCCATTCTGTTCACAAAACAAAGCCGTGCAAATGTATTCCTCGGTCCAAGCAACACTGAGAATTCAACGAAATTCAAGATTGGCAGGATCAATTTTTATCTACGTTTCGCCACCTTCGGATACTGTTCCTCAGTGGACAAGGAGGGAAAACCGTATACCGAAAGAATGTCCAATAAGCAGCGTATGGCCTTCTATGCAGGAGGACCAGCCCTGTCGCTTATTGCTGCCGTCGCTGCGCAGACTGCTGCACCTCATTTCTCTGGGGAATTATTTGTTCTAATGAGGGCATTCACCGTCATCAACGTCTTTACCTTCCTCTCGACAAGCCTGCCTTATATATATCCTAAATGGAGAAAGGGCCTTGGCGGGACCCCGACAGACGGATACAGAGTACGGAAAGTATGGCGGGACATGAGAAAGCAGAGGAATGAGAGGAAAAAGGCTGTATGATCCAATGAGATACGAAAGACCCCTCTCTAAACAAAGAGAAGGGTCCTCATCAATTCTTATTCAAACGCCGGAATCGCCGTTTCATCATAATTCTCTTCTAGAAACGCACGGACTTCAGGGCTTGTCATCGCTTCAGCCAGTTTCTGGATCGGCTCGGAATCTGCATTGTCTTCGCGGGCTACCAGTGTGATGGCAAAGTCATTTTCAACACCTTCTGTTAAAAGGCCGTCACTCTTTGGCGTCAAGCCAAGCGGTGCTGCATAAGCCGGTGTCATGACGACGGCATCCGCGTCATCGTACATCCTCGCCAGCATCAGCAGGTCTACTTCTTTAAATTCATAGTTCTTAGGGTTTTCCACGATATCTGCCTGCGTGTAGTACACATCTTCTTTTTCCTTCAATGTGATCACTCCATGCTGCGCAAGCAAAGAAAGAGAACGGTCGATGTTGGAAACATCATTGGCAATGGCGATCACGGAACCTTCAGGCAGCTCGTCCATTGACGCGTACTCCTTTGAATACACACCATAATTGGCAAAATAGATCGGTGTTACAGGGACAAGATCCGCATCGTTGCTTCTATTGAATTCCTCCATGTAAGGTACATGCTGGAAGAAGTTCGCGTCCACTTCTTTTGCGGCAAGAGCGGTGTTTGGCTGAACATTATCTCCAAGGACAACCATTTCAAGATTGATGTTTTCTTCAGCAAGCTTCGGCTTCACCAACTCAAGAATTTCAGTCATTGGCGGGATTAAAGAAGCAACCTTCAATGTCACTTCTTCCTGTTTCTCATCCTTTGGCTCTGAAGCCTTTTCGGAATTATTTCCTTCATTATTCTGACCGCAGCCCGCTAATATAAGCAAAAGCGCAGCCATAAGTAAAAGTATCTTTTTCATTATGATTTCCTCCTGTGGTTTATCTTTTATCGATTATCCGAGCAACTGTTGTTCCAAGAAATTGGATGAGCTGCACGAAGATGATCATGATGACGATCATGTAAAGCATTAAATCTGTCTTGAACTGCTGATATCCATACCTGATGGCAAAGTCACCGATCCCTCCGCCCCCGACGACACCCATGATCGTGGAGTACGAGATGAAGCTGATGATCGATGTTGTCAGCCCAAGGACAAGACCTGAGCGCGCCTCGACATACACAAACATAAAAACGACTTCCTTCACAGAAGCTCCCATCGAGATGGCTGCTTCCATCACGCCTCTGGGCACATCAAGCAAAGACTGCTCGACCAGCCGCGAGTAATGGGCTATCGCGATGATCGCTAACGGAACCGTCGCAGCTGCTGTTCCAATCGCCGTCCCGACAATCAGCCTTGTAAAAGGGATCAGGAATACGACGAGCAGCAAAAACGGGAATGAGCGGATGATATTCACCAATAAATTAACGATCGAGAATACAGCCTGATTTTGGAGCAGATTCCCCTTCCGGCAAAGAAAAAGCAGCGTTCCGACCGGAAGCCCGACCAGTACGGCAGCCAGGATGGAAATCCCGACCATCACAAATGTCTGCCCGATAGACCGCCAAATTTCAGCTTCATATTGAACTAAAACATCCAGCATCGTCCATCACACATCCTTCGTCAGCTGTTCTACAAAATAATCCGGGCTGTCATCTCTCGCTTGGATTCCTCTTGGTGTGGAATCCACCGTATCATAGATTTCTCCATCCGCCATGACCGTCACCCGATTGCAAATGCTCTTGATCACGTCCATCTCATGGCTGACAATGACAATCGTCACACCGAAGCTTCTATTGATATTTTCCAAAACGCCGAGAATATCAGAGGTTGTGTTGGGGTCAAGGGAGGAGGTCGGTTCATCACACAACAGCACTCCAGGCTTATTCGCAAGCGCCCTGGCAATCGCCACCCGCTGCTTCTGTCCGCCGCTCAACTGCGCAGGATATTTCTCCTTGAACGTCTCAAGACCAACAAACCGCAGGCATTCCAACACACGATTCTTGCGCTCTCTCTTTGGGAAATTCGCCAGCTCCAGCGAAACCATGACATTCTCATAAACCGTCTTATTGGCTGCCAGATTGAAATGCTGAAAAATCATCCCGATTGATTTTCTTGCTTCCCGAAGCCCCCGGCTGTTCATCTCTGTCAGAACTTCCCCGTTCACCATGACGGCACCCTTATCCGGCACCTCCAGCAAGTTCATCAGCCTCAGCAGTGTCGACTTCCCGGCACCGCTGGCTCCGATGATCCCATGAATCTCGCCTTTATCTATATCCAAGGAAACCGATTTAATGACTTTAGATCCTGAAAAACTTTTCGTCACACCTTGTAACGAGAGCATAAATAAACCCCTTTCTTTAATGAAGGGTAAAAATACGACGCATACAATTATAGCCTAAGAAAACAGCGATGTCAGGTCAGCCGCCCTTTTCTGTTTATTGGGAAAAAAGAAAATTTTATCAGAGGAAACCCAAGGTTATACACCCATTTATTGCTATAATCAGGATAGGTATTGACCATTTTCAGAGAGGTGGATTTTTTTGAAGGGTATGGAAGAATTGAAGACGTTCGAATTTAGTGAACATGAACCTGGCTACAACGGATTTGCCGCAGCATTAGTTTCTATTACAAAAGGTGAAGACCTTACTGCCGCAGAGCAATTAAAGCAGCTTTATACCGCTGGCGGGGATTCCACCTTAAAACAACAGGCAGCCAAACTATTGTTCGATCTCTACTTTGCGAATTCGGCATGGGGGCACATGGAAACATTGGGACTACTAGATGAGCCTGGTATCGAGACCAGCAACCGATTAATAGCTAAAGCCTGCCACAAATCCGAAACGGCCATTTACTCACTTCCGGAATCACCTGTACATATCCCAATGAAACCCAGCCTTTCAGGGTGTCCAACCATCGAAATCACAGTTAACGGAAAAAAGAAATTCTTCTGGCTGGACACTGGAGCAGGCATGACCGTGGTATCGAATTCATTGGCCCACGAATGCGGGATGACCCTTTTAAAAGAGAAGGAAATGGTGGTGGGCAACTCCACAAATCAGGATCTGGAGACAGGCCTCACATTCATTGAGTCTATTGAAATAGAAGGCGTGCTGATTACGAAACACCCTTCCCTGGTCCTTGCAGATAACCTGTTAGAGATCGAGATCCCCCACCTCAACGAAACGATGATCATTGACGGGATCATTGGGTGGGACATTATCCAGCACATGCATATAGAGATAGACTACAAGCAGAACCAAGTGATGATACAAAAACCTGTACAAAAGGAAGCGAAAGAGCAGAACTTGTTCTTCTGCGGTGCACCCTTTGTAAAAGCCCAAGGACCATATGGCCGCCGTTTATATTTCGGCCTGGACACCGGCGCGAACAAAACCCACTTCGGGCAGCCGCTCCTGACAAAACTGGACGGCCTTACTGTCAAATCCAGGATCCTGCACGGCGGAGGACTTGGAGATATAAAAGAAAGAGAGACCAAAAGCATAGAAAGCCTGAGCATCCAATTTAATGACAGCCAGACCCTCTCTCTTCAAAATGTACGGATGATGCTGTCCGACTTCGGCACCTTCTTTACGCCTGATGGTGTCTTCGGAAGCGATATAGCAAAAGACGGGCGCCTGATCATTGATTATGAGAATAGAAGGCTGGAGGTTATATCTTCCTAAATCCTGCTCTCTCCGGCTGGTTCACCCAAAACAAAAGCAAGTGGAAATGCACCCCTCCACTTGCTTTTGAATCATGATTATTCTTCTATTAAATTCGCATTCTCATTCCGCAGCTCCCAAGCAATCCTGGCGCTTTCTTCAAGCTCTTCCAAAGCATAAAACGCAGACATCAAATCTTTATCCCCGACAACCGGCCCATGGTTTTTAAGAATATATCCATCACTGTCATTGACCTTTTCAGCAAAAAAGTCAAACAGCTTCCGGGAACCTGGTTTTCCATATGGGACCAAGCCGATGGTTCCAATCTTCATCTTCAGATATGGAGTATATTCCGGTATGATATCCTGTTCATTTTCATGATTCATGCACGACCATAATGTCGAATAGAAGCTGTGCGTATGAATCACCGCTTGAATGGAAGAGGTTTTATCATAAAGCGTCTTATGGAGGGGAAGTTCCTTACTCGGCTTGATCCCCCCGAGGTGCTCTCCCTTCATATCCGTTACAGAAAAGTCTTCTCTCGTTAAGTTCCCAAAACAAGTGCCACTCCCCGTAATATATAATTTCCCTTCATGAAGGAAACTCATATTGGCTGATGATCCAGTGGCTTTATCTCTGTCAAACAAAGCTTTCCCAATCCAAATCGCTTCTTGAAATTTTTGTTCAAGGCTAGCCATTGACATCACCCTTTGTGATGTCAATGGATCTTAGGAAGAAATCCTTTTGACCAAAATTTCCCGATTTCAATACTAGTCGTAAATTTTTATTTTCCAGGGGTACCATGACCGGCACTCCAGGTGCAATGCTCTCCCCCACTAAATAGGAGTCATAACCAAGCACTTGTGTAACAGCGCCTGATGTTTCACCGCCCGCTACGATAATCCGGTTCACACCGCTCTTCTCTGCATTTTTCGCAATAAAGGCAGTGGTGCTTTCAAGCATCCCGGATACTTTATCTCTTCCTGCCTGTTGTGCTTTCCTGACATTCTCCGGCTTATCCGAGCTGTAAACCAGCACAGCATCTTCATCCATTGATTCGATTTGTTCCCAGATTTCTTCTTTTGTCTGCTTTCCTTCAACCAAATCGACCGGGTCGATTTTAATCGATTTACCGCCGCTGTTCTGGAATTCTTCAATCTGCTGAAGAGTTGCTGCAGAGCAGCTGCCCGCCAAAACAATCGCTTTACCGGAAGTTGAACTGTCACTGATTTCCGAGGCAGCATTTTCCTTCCGATATTTTTGGCCAAGGTAAGTCATCAGGCCTGATCCGCCGGTCAGCAGGTCCAGATCTCCAAACAGATCCACAATTTTCAAAGCGTGCTTTTCTTCAGCATAGTCAGGGATTACATAGAAATGCTCCTTATCCGCACCGAACTCCTCGACCATCTTCAGAATTTCTTCCTTGCTGAGTTCAAGTATTTCATGTGTAAGCTTCAAGCTTTCATATTTGCCTTGCGGACGCATCAACTCAGCCAGGTCCGAATCCCACATAGGAGTCAACGGATGATGCTTCATATGTGTTTCATCCAGAGGGACCCCGTTCACAATCAAACGTCCTTCTTTCACCACCCGGCCATTGACAGGGAGAGCTGGTGCAATCACAGTGTATTTGATATTATACTTTTCCAGCACGCTATCAATGATGGGGCCGATATTGCCTTCCTTTCTGGAATCAAACGTTGAACAGTATTTACTATATAGTTGTTCAGCACCATTATCCTTCAGCCATCCGAACGCCTTCAGCGATTCTTTAACGGCTGTATTCGTTTCTTCCGTCCGTGTTTTCAAAGCCACTACTACCGCAATCTTTTCCTCTGTATCTTGCAGCGGTTCTTGTGGTACGCCATTAAACAAGACCGTCTTGATTCCTTGCTGCACTAAAAAGGATGCGGCATCGCTTGCGCCTGAAAAGTCATCTGCTACAATGCCCAGTACTATCTGTCCCATAATTAAACCCTTTCTATATAAGAATGATGAACGTTATAGTTGGTCTTAGTTTTCAATGAAGAAGGTAGTAATTCCCGGAATGAAGGTCACTAAGAGCAAGACCGCTATCATGATGAACCAGAATGGCATCAGCTTCTTTGATAACTGCATAACCGGAACTCCGGAAATGTTACTCGCGACATACATGGAGGTTCCAACCGGCGGTGTCAATAATCCGATTGTTAAGTTGATGACCATGATCAATCCAAATTGAACTGGATCCAGCCCTAAACTCGCTGAAACCGGTGCAAGAATTGGCGCCAAAAGCAAGATCGCAGGTCCGCTGTCCAAGAACATTCCACAAATAAGGAGTATGACGTTGATCAGCAGCAGCAGAATAATCGGATTCTCTGTGATTCCCAGTAATGATGCTGTGATCTGCTGCGGTATCTGTTCGCTTGATAACAACCAGCTGAATAGAGTGGTTGCGGCAATGATCGTGGATATGACCGCAGTGCTTATCGCTGCATCAAAGAAAATCTTCGGAATATCCTTGAACTTAATTTCCTTGTAAACAAACGCGCTGATAAGGAAAGCATAGACCGAGATGATCGCTCCGCCTTCTGTCGCAGTAAATACACCGCCCCGGATACCGAAGATGATGATGATCGGCATCAACAAAGCCCAAATCGCCTTTTTAAAGCTGGTCCAAATTCCGTGAAAGCTTACTTTTCCTTCTTTAGGGTAATTATTCTTTCTAGCAACAAAGTAAGAGTAAATGAAGAAGCCCAACCCAATTAATACACCAGGGATGATTCCTGCAATAAATAAGTCCCCGATAGAGGATTGTGTCGCCACTCCATAAATGATCAAGGCAATACTAGGCGGAATGATCAACCCGATGCTTCCTGACGCAGCAACTAATGCCGCAGAAAAACCAGGGTCATATTTTCTCCTTTTCATTTCCGGTACCATGATGGAACCAAGTGCGGCGGTATCCGCTACACCGGAACCTGAAATACCACCCATCATTATCCCACTCGTTGCAACAACATGAGAAAGTGCCCCTCTGATGTTACCTACGATGGAAAGGGCGAAATCTATAATTCTTCTGGTAATACCGCCATGGCCCATGATCGATCCAGCTAACATGAATAATGGAATGGCCATGAAAGGGAAAGAATCCAGGGCTGTAAAAAAACGCTGGCCTAAGACAACCAGAGGATAATCTGCAAAAACAAGTGCACCGATCGAGGATAATGCCAGCACAAACGCAACCGGAATACCTAATATCAATAGAATGGCAAACAAACCAAATAATACGGCACCCATTACACATTCTCCCCCTTTCCTTTAAATAATAGAACGGTTTCACTTATCATGAAATAGAATAAGAGTATCCCGGAAACAGGCATGACAAGATAAACATATTCCATCGGCAGCCCCAATGACGGACTGTCCTGCCTTGAACCTAATTCCACGAGTTTCCAGCCGCTGAAAGTCAATACTCCCGCGAACACTAAGATCAATGCATTATTAAGAAGCATCAAAGCTTTTTTGCTTACTCCATTTAACTTTTTCACCAGGATATCCAAAGCGATGTGTGAACCATGCTTGATTGCAACTGCCATACCAAGGAATGAGACCCACACGAATGTGTATCTGCCGAGTTCTTCTGTCCAGGTGAAGGGACTTCCGAAAACGTATCTAGAGATAACCTGGGCCGTTACAACCACCGCCATTTGTAACATGAGAAAAGCGCAAATGTAATAGAGAATCTTAACCAGAATGTTATCCAGCTTTTCCATTTGTATCCCCCAACCTCATAATAAATTAAAGGGAAGCAGAGCTATCAAGACTCCACTCCCTCTCCTTGTGTCATTCAAGATTGCTATTCAAGCTCTTGAATGATTTTGTTATAAAGATCGATGTCTACTGTCTCAGCAAAATCTTTATGAGCTTTTCTTGCCGCTTCAGCAAACTCAGTTGTATCCGGTTCTGTAACTTGCAGGCCTTCAGATTTCATTTTTTCCAGAATTTCATCTGTCTGCTCTGCCACTAAACCGTTTTCATATTCAGTCGCAGTATCTGCTGCTTTTTGAATGATTTCTTTCTGTTCATCATTTAGTTTCGACCATGTCATATCACTCATTGCCAGTGTTACATACTCATATTTATGAGCCGTCAATGCCAAGTAATCTTGAACTTCATGGATCCTTCCGCCATAGATGAATGGAATTGGATTTTCTTGAGCTTCAATAACATTTTGCTCAAGGCCGGTATAGACTTCATTCCATGCCATTGTGGTAGGTGCTGCGCCCATTTCACTCCAAGTCACTTCCATCGCTTTGATTTCCGGTAGCCTGATTTTCAACCCTTGGATATCTTCTAAGCTATTGATCGGTTTATTGGAAGTTACATGTCTCGGTCCACGATCCCACCAGTTAAGAATGCGGATATCAGAAGCATCCAGCACTTTATCTGCTATTTCCTGCCCAACTTCGCCATGAACGACTTTGTCGTATTCTTCTTGGCTGTTGAATAGATAAGGCAATTCCAATAGTTGAATGGATTTTTCAAAGTTCCCTAATACGCCTGCAATCAGAGCAAAGTCAACTGTGCCAATCTGCATTCCTTCCGCCATGTCACGATCTCCGCCAAGGGTAGAGTTCGGATGGATTTCAACTTCAATACTGCCATCGGAAAGCTTTTCAACTTCTTCTTTGAACTTCAATGCCCCATCATGCCACAGGTCATTTTCAGATTGGATATGTCCCAGTTTCAGGACCAGTTTATCATCACTGCCTCCATCACCTGATGCACTGTCATCACCCGAACAACCGGCAAGCACTGTACCGATCAAAAGCATAAACGTTAGTAAGCTGATTATTTTCTTCATATTACCCACCCTTTGTTTGTTTATTTTTCAACTTCAACTAGTACTTTTACAACATTTTCTTTCTTCTTGCTCAATATATCCAAAGCTTCCTGTGACTCTTCCAAAGGAAGCCTTTGTGTAATGAAATCACTCAAATCCAAGCCATTGTTCACCAATTCTGCCGCCTTCGCAAAGTCCTTTGTCTCGTAAGTCATTGCCCCGAAGAGGTTAATTTCGTTAAAGACGAAATTATAAGTGTTTACAGGAATTTGTTCAGTGATCATCGCCACAATCCCTACTTCGCCTCGTTTTCTTACTATAGAAGAAGCCTGGTCAACGATGACTGGTGCATCCGCTGCCACAATTGCGACGTCAACACCTCTGCCGTTCGTGAATTCCTTAACCTTTTCTTCGATATTATCTTTTATTGGATTCAGCACAAGGGTTGCGCCTTGCTTCTCAGCCATATCCAAGTTAAATTGTTGAGTATCGGTACAAATGATATTCTTAAAGCCCGCTTCTCTTGCAGCAACTAACGTCAGAAGGCCGATCGTCCCCGATCCCAATATAGCGATAGTATCTCTCTCTTGTACCGCAATTCTGCTGATCGCATGGATGCCCACTGCGAGCGGTTCGATCAATGTACCAATTTCATAAGGGACATTATCTTCTAATTTATATACTGTTTGTTCAGGAGCGTTAAAATATTCACTGAACGTTCCGATCCAGCCAGGAGTACCCGGAGCTTTCTTGCCGGTACACAAGTTCAAAAGATCCTTTTTACAATACTCACATTCGCCGCAGCCGATATGAGGCTCGACCGTCACACGGTCGCCGACTTTGAATTTTGTTACTCCTTCGCCAACTTCGACGATCTCCCCGGCTATTTCATGGCCCAGGATGGCCGGAGGATTCCGGAATGCGTGCGTGCCGTGAAAAAGGTGAAGATCTGATCCACATACACCAACGGTTTTAACTTTAATCAAGACTTCGTTATCCCCTGTTTTGGGAATATCGATATTTTGTATTTCTACTTTATTAGGTTCAACTACAACTGCTGATTTCACTTTACCCCTCCATATTGCGTGTGTCTTTATGTTTTGTGTAATTTCATTTTAGCACACATAAAAACGCTTTCAATAAACACAATACTCAAATATGTTTTATTTTGAAACACTTTTAGAATTTTTTAAAAACAAACTTCAAAAAATCAGAAACTTAATGTGTCATTTTAAAACAAATTATTGTTATAACTGCAGGATGTGGTAATATATGTTTGAATATATGACAAGAGGTGTTTTTTAAAATGCAGAAAAAGATCAAAACTCTTGCAATAGCACCCTATGAAGGATTGAAAGACCTGATAAATAACGTCGCAAAGGAAAGAAGCGAGTTGGAAATCCAAACCGTCATAGGAAATATGTTAGAGGGATTAGAGATCGTGAAAGAGAAGAGCAGCGAACAATTCGACCTTATTATATCAAGGGCCGGTACTGCAGATATGATTAAAGAGGTAACCGACCTTCCTGTAATTGATATTAAACTTTCCATCGTTGATATGATGCGTGCAATAAAACTGACTCAAAATTATACTGGGAAATTTGCCATTGTCGGGTTCAAAAGCATCACCGAGCCAGCGGCCATCATTTCCCAGCTGAACGAATATGACTTTACTATCCGTACGTTATCTCATATTTCGGAAATTGACGACTCTTTACAAGAGTTAAAAGAACAAGGGGTAAGTTTGATTGTCGGGGATGTGATCACTACCAGCCACGCTAAACTGCTCGGCCTCAATACTATATTGGTTACCTCCGGAAGGGAAAGTGTCAACAACGCTTTTTCTGAAGGGATACAGTTATTCGAATATTTGTCAGCTGCAAAGCGGAAGAATGCTTTCTTCAATGAAATCAATCAACAGTTAAATGTAACCGTTATCTCTTTTGATGAAGCTTCAAATCCTGTCTATTCAAATACAGATGAAACGGCACTCTCAATTGCGGCAGAAGAATTATTGGATGTATTAAATAAAGAGAGCGAAATACGCGTGGTCAAGACCATAGGAGATGATCACTACAAGATAGAAGGAAAAATCCTTTCTTTCCAGAAGTCGTGCTATCCCACTTTTTACCTGGAAAAACAAAGGCCGCCGCTCAAGCCCTTTGATAAATCCATTACCTATAAAAATGTTACCGACCGGCCCCAAATCAATTTTGAGGCGTTCCCCACCTCAAACCCGACTTACAGCAAAATCATCACCGAAGCCAAAGCCTATTCTAAATTGAATACGCCTATTATGATATACGGGGAAAAAGGAAGCGGAAAAAACATTCTGGCCCATGCTATCTATCAAAATAGTCAGAGCAGAAAGAATCCCATGATCCTCATCAATGCAAAGTATATGAACGAAAAAAGCTGGACGTCCATTTTCAAATCTGAAAACTCTCCTTTTTTAAATAGTGATTACACCATTTATATCCGGAACATTCATTTTTTGAATGAAGAAAGCCAGAACCTGTTGGAATCGTATTTATCAAATACTTATGTCCATAAACGCAACCGCTTTATATTCTCTTGCATCAGCGGCTATTCCAACATGTTCGATAATGGTACACTTGTTGATTTCATTAATAACGAAATGGGTGCCTTTCCATTGGTCCTGCCGAATTTGAACCACCGAAAAGAGGATATCGCAAGCTTGGCCAGTATTTTTCTAAGCGACCTCATCCCGAAATACGGCAAACAGGTTCTCGGATTGAAGAAAGAAGCATTGGATCTGCTGCAGGAATTTAACTGGACTTATAATATCGACCAGCTGAGAAGAGTGATTGAAGAATTGATCATACTCACGGACGACTATTATATTGAACCTGAAAGCGTGAAGAGAGTTCTTGCTAATGAAAGCCTTCCAAAGGCAAAGATTGAGACGAATTTCATCGATCTGAACAAAACATTGGACGAAATCAATAAGGATATCATTGAGCTGGTACTCTCTGAGGAAGGCTACAATCACAGCAAAGCAGCCAAAAGGCTTGGAATCAGCCGGAGTACACTTTGGAGAAAAGTAAAATAACCATTATTCCGCCTTGCAAAATAAACTCTTCAGTAAACACAAAAACAAAAGCCAGCTCCCCCGGTACGCTGACACGTTAGTGTACCGGGGGAGCTGGCCCTTTTTTAGATTTCCACTATCTTGAATTCCAGTCCTTTTTTGCCCATCAGATATTTGAGGCCGTCCCTGAAAGTCGCATGGGTGATGAATTGACTGGTATCCACTCCTGAAATCACGATTTCATGGGCGAAGTTCGGCGAGAAGCCGACAAAGATTGTTTCGACTCCCATCATCCTCAACCCTGTTTGTATTTCAGTGATTTGGTAGATCAAGTTCTGCATACCCAGTTCCTCAACCTCCAGCTGGCTGATCCCAGTAAAGTCGACCACAACCGTATCGGCTTTTTGTTTCTGGATGCTGAACAACACCTTGTTCTTGATATTATCTATACGCTTTTCATTTAACGTCCCAGTTAAAGGCACAAGCATTGTATCCGGAATGATGGACGGAATGATCGGTGCGGAAAGCTCATCGATCAATCTCTCGCATTCTTCGATTCTTTCTTTAAGTTGAAGGATTTCCTCTTCGGGATTTTTCAACTCATTCATTTAATTCCACCTCTTATAAAGTAATCTACCAATATTATACCATCATCAAGAAGGATCGTACTATAAAAGTACTAATTCCATCATATTTCGACAGATAGATTATACAGGAAGATTGACGTTTACTGCGATTACCCCTTATAGGTAATTAGTGGAAGGCCGTTCGAAGAAAAAAATAGATTGAAAGCGTTGACACAACTATCAAAATATTGTAAGTTAATTGTACAAGTTAAGAAGGTGTTGGAGAAAAGAGACTTACACATGACAGACAACTTCCCTAAGGAGTTGTCCATTCAGTGTGGGTCTCTTTTCTGTTTTGTGATTAATTGTTTAATTCCTGAATTCCCAATCAAGGAGGCTTTGGACGTGTAATCCTATTGAATTAACAATCAATCAACATCCCATCATCACCATGTTCATCAAAAAATTTTCAGAGGAGGAATGTTGATATGCTTAACTTTCTAAAACCAGCTCCCCCTGTCGAAAGACTGCCCGAGGATCGCATTGATCCTGAATACAAGAAGCTCCGCTTTCAAGTATTCATGGGAATCTTCATCGGGTATGCTGCATACTACCTTATCCGTAAGAACTTCTCCCTTGCCATGCCTTACTTGCAGGAAGAAGGGTTCACAAAAACGGAACTCGGATTGGCTCTTTCCGCCATCTCCATCTCTTATGGGATAAGTAAATTTGTCATGGGGACGGTCTCGGACCGGAGTAATGCCAGGATATTTTTACCTTTAGGTTTGATCTTATCTGCCATCATCAGTTTGTTAATCGGTACAATCCCGGTTTTCACTTCATCAGTAGCTATTATGTTTGTCATGTTATTTCTAAACGGATGGTTCCAGGGAATGGGCTGGCCACCTTCCGGGCGTACCCTCGTCCATTGGTTCAGTGTCAGTGAACGCGGTGGAAAGACCGCCATCTGGAATGTCGCCCATAATGTCGGCGGCGGCTTGATGGCTCCATTGGCAATCGGCGGTGTCGCCATCATGGGTGCCTGGTTCGGAGAAGCGTACACAAGCTATCAAGGTGTCTTCATCTTACCGGCCATCGTAGCTATCATCATAGCGGTCATATCCTACTTCCTTATGAGGGATACACCTCAATCAGTCGGACTTCCTCCGATTGAAGAGTACCGTGATGATTATCCAAGCAAATCCAGAAAGATGTATGAAACAGAACTGACAACAAAAGAAATTCTATTTAAATATGTACTAAATAATAAATGGGTATGGGCAATTGCCATTGCGAATGTATTTGTCTATTTCGTAAGATACGGTGTACTTGACTGGGCACCGACATACTTAAACGAAGAAAAAGGCTTTGATATGGAGTCTTCAAGTGTTGCCTACTTCCTATACGAATGGGCCGGTATCCCAGGAACTCTTCTATGCGGATATATCTCGGATAAGGTGTTCAAAGGAAGACGCGGACCTGCCGGATTCGTCTTCATGCTTGGTGTATTGATAGCAGTTGTCGTTTACTGGTTAAACCCTGCAGGAAATCCACTCATTGATAACTTCGCACTGATCGCGATTGGATTCCTGATCTACGGGCCGGTTATGTTAATCGGACTGCAAGCTCTTGACTTTGTTCCGAAAAAGGCTGCCGGTACTGCAGCAGGCTTGACTGGCCTGTTCGGTTATTTAGGCGGTGCCGTAATGGCCAATGCCTTATTAGGACTCATCGTAGAACGCGTAAGCTGGGATGCAGGTTTCATTCTGCTGACTATCTCATGTGTACTCGCTACAATCCTATTCGCTGTGACATGGAATGTCCGCGGACAAGATGTTGTGAAGAACGCTTAATGTAAAAAAAGACTCGTCGCTCATGGTGACGGGTCTTTTCTCTATTTTCATAAAACTATTAATGCTTTGTGCTTACATCTTTCCTTTTAAACTTAAACAGAAGATAACCTGTCAGGAATGTTACTAAAACTAATATAAGTGCGCTTCCAATACTATTCATCCCTGTTTCAGCCTCGATCCCATCTAAAATACCAGAGTATACCCCTGCCATTATGGCTAATATAATGATCCTTCCCGCTCCCATGGCCCTTCCTCCCCATATCTAAGAATACTTCTTTTATAGATATACGAAAAAAGTTCGTTAAGGTTTCAGGTTGTTAAAAATCAATCATTAATAAAGACTGACGAGACTGAAGATTAATCTGTACTTAATGTTCCGGTTTGAATGGCTAGTATTCCAGAAAGTCCGTATCTCTTGGAGATTTTCTATGAAACTATCGCCTGCTGGCGAAATTGAAGTGCACCAATTGATAGTTCCTACATAAATTATATTTTTCAAATAGGCTCTTTTAAAGAGTATTGTTGTTTTAAAAAGGGACGTTGACTTCCACTCCAGGCGTGGGACTCCGCGGGGCGGGCGTTGAGCCTCCTCAGCTTCGCTTCCGGGGTCTCACCTGTCCCGCTAGTCCCGCAGGAGATCTCACACCTTCCGCTCCAGTCAACATAGACTAAGCAAATGAGTATCCATTGCAAACTAGACGAAACTACTTTTCTCACGATAATTTGGAGAGATTTATACTGTAGTTAAAAGGCACGAAGATTGATTAGCCAGGATCTTCAGGCCATTAATTGGAATTCATCTCCAACAATATTAACTAACAGAGTCTTTAAATAATATACTGCACCCGCTATATGAGTTATTGGGTGTAAACATTATCGAACCTGAATTGCCCAGAATCATCTCCACTCCAGTAACAGATTCAAGAATACTGTCCGAGTGAATGATCACTTCAGATATCACAGCCCAAACTCCAATAGAGGATATCGGCTCCTTAAACATTATTGAACCAAACTCTGATTGAGTGTGCGGCAAAGGAAAAGGTCTGTCTTGCACTTGAATGTCCAAAATGTGTTGTTCTTTTTCGTCTGCGCCTGCATTCTCTAAAATAAACTCGAAACGAATATACTTCCTTCCTATCCGTAAGATTGCAGGTTCGTATAATTCAAAAATTCCAGTAGAAATATTATAACTAAGGGTATTGCAGTAAATAAGGGAACATTCTTGTCCAACAGTCGTTCTCAAAATTTCTTTATAATGTTGATATCCCAAACGCTTTAACCCCCTTCTTCCAGACAAAGCATCATGCACCTTCACCCGAAAATCGACAACCATCCACTATCCTTATTTTACCATAAACGAAATACCCGTTCAGAAGAACCTGCAGTAAAATTACTAACGGATTCCGTTGAGGGAGGGAAAACCTTAAATCACACACCAATTAGCAGCAGAAATAACGCTGTAAATAGCACGATATTTAACAGTAAAAAACCAGAGCAAA